>JBBSJU010000001.1:0-167106 GCA_038256975.1 Minisyncoccia bacterium
GTTCTCCCCTATTGCAAAAAAACCTCTATTATCTATACTTATTACATAACTCTTCTTGATATCCGCATTAAAAGTGGTCTCATGAGAGTATCAAAACAAAAATATGAATAAAGCAGATCTCGTTGAAGCAGTACACGGTGTACTCCAAGGTACAAAAGTACAATCAGAGCAAGTTGTTGATACTGTAGTTGAGGCTATTGTAAAAACACTTAAGAAAGGTGACGAAGTATCAATTGCTGGTCTTGGAATTTTTTCAGTAAAACCTCGCGCAGCACGAATGGCGCGAAATCCAAAGACAGGTGAACAAGTAAAAGTTCCTGCAACAAAAGTTCCAAAGTTCCGAGCAGCGAAAGCGCTTAAGGATGCAGTAAAGTAAATTTTAGGAAATAATAAAAACCGTTGCCTTGCAACGGTTTTTATTATGCGTACTAAGAATGTGAATTATCGTGGCGCATGCTTACGTTCATTTGTACCGAGACTTCTATCACCAAATGCTCCGTCTTCATTAGGGTTTCGAGATTGCAATTCTTTTGTAATAGCGTTAGCTGTTGGATCGTCATTTTCGTTGAGCGCTTTTAGAAGTTCTGTTTTTAGTGCCTGAACGGTCAAGTATCGGAAAGGACGATTGTGAACATCTGCAATCTGTTCTCCTAGGTAATCAGCCCCTGGATTAAAATCAATACCATTTTCGTGATTTGTGTTTTCCATAATATTTTAATGAATAGTTTGAGCACTTCTTTTTCTCTTCAGCTCAGCGACCTTTTCTAGTGCGTCTTCCAGAATCTTGGTATAAATGTCGATAAGTCTTGAGCTCATCTTCTCGTTTTCTGGCGAAGAAAGAGTCGTCGTGATATCTTCGATCTTTGATTCTAAGGTTGCGATATTTTTTTCGAGCGCTTGCTCACGAGCTTCGAGAGTTTGGAGTGTTTCTTGGTCAGTAACAAAAAACTCACCATTTTGCTCACTAATACCTCCAGTGCTATCTAAATTTTTAGGCATTTCGAATGTCATATGTGTATAGTATACTATAAATTATAATAGTTGTCAATATGTATCTCTTCTGCCTTTATTCTACCATCAAAACAAAAGTTTAAATTAGAAGTATGCACTTTTTAAACAAACATATTTTGGTCACAGATAATATCTGCACGTCGCTCCGAAGAATCTTTTACTTTAACTCGTCTATTTTGGTCACCCATAATTTTCTGACAAAAATTTGTTCGACCCCAGCTCGCGGTTTTTGCCTTTCGTTGCACTCAAACAAAAACATCGTTCATTCAGCGGAATGATCTACTGGGTCCGCTTCACAAAAACTAAAAAAGCTAATGAAGATAGCTTTTTCTTCACGTTTTTGTGCGGGATAAGAGAATCTCGTCTTACAGACGCAGTACAGGTTTCCCATTTTCTCAAAGGAGAGCTTTTCGAAAATATGGGAGAACCTTTTCAATTCTCTGCAAATACTTCGTTTTATTGTGCGGGATAAGAGAATCGAACTCTTGTCCCCTGCTTGGAAGGCAGGTATTCTACCACTAAACCAATCCCGCGATAGGCACATACTACTACAGTTCTAAATCTTTTTCTAGTTTTTACAGCATCTGGATTCGATTCTTACCCAGTAGGTGATTGTGCTCAGTCACAGGATCAGTACGGGTTCAGTTTTAGGAGGGATTCTCGCCTTACAGGCGCTGTGCACCTTTTCTATTTTCTCAAAGCAGAGCTTCTCAAAAATAAAGAAAAGGTTCTTCGAATCCCTGACGAATGTGAAATTGTTCACATTCTCACTCCGACAAATACGTAAAAACCCCTAAAATATGGGGGTTTTTACGTATTTGTCGGAGTGCAGGGATTCGAACCCTGAGTCTTTGGTACCCAAAACCAAAATGTTAGCCGTTACACCACACTCCGAATGTACGAATGATAGCACGAAACCTTGAAGAATCAATCTTTTAGTTTAGGATAGGATTTTCTAAATAGCGCACTTTTGCTTGTTTGGTTGCCTGATCAATGTAAATACAAAGCAGAATTGTTTTAAAAGACTTTATTCGCGGATGTTTCATCAAGTAGTACTCTATCACCTTCCCCATTTTTTCTGACTTAATGCGAGTAAAATTATCTCTAGGATCTATGTCCCCGAATGTTCCACGTGAAATATCAATTGATTTAACTTCAACAAAATATGTTTCACTACCTTTTCGAACAACAGCATCAATTTCCCCGTGATATGTTTTAAAATTCTGTGTAACAAGAAAAAAACCTTTAGAAATAAGCCATTTTAAGGCGATGTCTTCTCCCAGTACCCCAGTGTTTGATTTATTTCTACCTATGCGTTTTTCCATAAATGTTTCACGTGTAACTTTTTATTTGATTTTAAAGACTTGAAAGCAATTATTTATATTGTCTTAAGAATATTGTTATTTATCAAGGTATTTTTACAATTAAAGACTAAGTATGTATATATTCTATACAAAAATGTCCTATGTTATCAACAATACCCACAGCTTTATCCACAGTTTTCTTAAAAAATAAGGATTTTTTTGGTGGATAACTGGTTGTTCTTTATACTTGTCTTTAAAAGTCCTTTAATATGTTTTTATGATAAAAAGAGAATCTTTTCTTGTGGGAACAGTACAGGTTTCTGATTTATGTTTTGGTCACAGATATTTTCTCGCCGTCGCTCCGAAAATTCCGCGACCCCGGCTCAGTATTTTGCATTGGGATGCAAAATATACTTCCGCCTCACAAACGCTAAAATCTTCGAGTAGTCGGAGATTTTTAACGCGTTTGTGCGGGTAGGGAGAATCGAACTCCCGTCTCATCCTTGGCAAGGACGTGTTCTACCACTAAACCATACCCGCTTTATGTGAGAGTAGTATACGATATATGGCTTTTTTTTACAATAAAGCGTATACTCTTTCCATCACAGATATATGCTCCTGTGGTGAAATGGATATCACAATGGTCTTCGGAACCATTATTGGGGGTTCGAATCCCTCCGGGAGCACCAAAGTAAATCAAAATCTGTGAATATCTCTATGAAGTTCACAATACCAGAAGAGGTGCTTAATACCGTAAAAACATTACAAAACAATGGTTTTGAAGCATATATAGTAGGTGGGTCAGTTCGAGATCTTATCATGGCTCGAAATCCAAAGGATTGGGATGTTACAACAAATGCAAATCCATTACAGATTCAAAATATTTTCCCACGTACAGTATATGAGAATACGTTTGGTACAGTTGGTGTTGTAACTGAAACAGATGATGCATTACTTGATGCAAAGCCAGATACATTGCGAGTGGTTGAGGTGACACCGTACCGTACAGAAGAGAAATACGTCGATAGTCGACACCCTGAGACAGTTACTTTCGTACAGTTGTTAGAAGAAGATTTATCTCGACGAGACTTTACAGTAAATGCAATTGCATACGACCCAATCAAAGATACGATAAAAGACCCATTTGGTGGTGAAAAGGACATAAAAGACAAGATTATACGGACAGTCGGGAACCCAGAAGAAAGATTTAATGAAGACGCCCTACGTCTTATAAGAGCTGTTCGTTTTAGTGCTCAGCTTGATTTTTCTATAGAAAATAGCACTCAGGAGGCCATAAAAGTGTTACACGGGAAACTTTCTTTGATCTCTATTGAACGAATTAGAGATGAATTCATTAAAATATTGCTTTCAGACAGTCCAATGTTAGGACTTTTCATGTGTAACGCATTGGGGCTATTGCAACATTTCTTGCCAGAACTTGAGATGGGGGTTCACGTGAAACAAAATCAAGCTCATAGTTTTGATGTTTGGGGTCATAATTTACGAACATGCCAGCATGCGGCGGACAAAAAATGGGGTCTTGATTTAAGGTTAGCAGGTCTTTTCCATGATATTGCTAAACCGCATACTCGACGATGGTCTAAAGAGAAGAGTGACTACACTTTTCATGGCCATGAAGTAGTTGGTGGCAAGGTTACACGTGAAATCATGTTTAGAATGAAGTTTTCACGTGAAATGATAGACAAAGTTTCTACTTTAGTTCGCTGGCACATGTTTTTTTCCGATACAGAACAAATTACACTTTCTGCTGTTAGACGCATTGTTTCGCACGTTGGAGAGCAAAATATATGGGATTTAATGAATCTTCGCATATGCGACAGAATAGGCACAGGTCGTCCTAAAGAAAATCCTTATCGTTTCAGAAAGTACAAAGCAATGGTTGAACAGGCTCTACGTGATCCAATTTCTGTAAAAATGCTTAAAATTGATGGGAAACAGATAATGGATGTTACACATGAAACTCCTGGGCCTAAGGTTGGTTATGTTCTGCACGCTTTACTTGAGGAAGTTTTGGAAAATCCAGAAAAGAACACCGTTGAGTACTTAACACAGAAAGCAATAGAGCTCATGACTTTTGAGGTAGAGGACTTGAAACGTATGGGAGAGAAAGGAAAAATAAAAAAAGATGAAGTGGAAGATGATGAGGTAAAAAAGTTACACATGAAACATAATGTTTCTAAGTAGATAATTAGAAAAACGTAACTAGTGACAACGAGGTGCTTAGGACAAGTGATTTAAGGACAATAACAAAATTTTTCTTGTCTTTTAATTTTCATTGCGGGGTATAAAAAGTGAACATGGTATACTGGCTGAAATTACATGAACTATCAGGTACGGAACGTATTGGGGAATGCGGAGTGGCAAAAGGGAGCAACGCCACTTCTTGCACTTTTGCTTAATAATAGAGGGATTGCGGATACGTTTGATTCTTTTTCACGTCCTGACTATGAAAAAAGCATTCACGATCCTCTACAAATTTCAGGAATGCTTCGAGTTGTAGAAAGAATTCTACAAGCACTGAACACCGGAGAACATATTGCTATTTATTCCGATTATGATTGCGACGGTATACCGGGAGCCGTGGTTTTTTCTGATTTTTTTAAAAAGATTGACTATGAAAAAGTTACTTTCTACATTCCACATAGACATAAAGAGGGATATGGTTTAAATATCACAGCCATAGATTCTTTGTCTGAAAAAGGAGTCACTTTGATGATTACAGTGGATCTCGGTATTACAAACATCAAAGAAGTTGCATACGCGAAAAGCAAAGGCATTGATGTTATCGTCACCGACCACCACTTGCCACACGTTGAAATGGTAGACGGTATTGAAAAACAAATTCTTCCACCTGCGTATGAGGTGATCAATCTAAAGAAAACAGGTGAAACATATCCAGAGACAATGTTGTGTGGTTGTGCCACTGCGTGGAAAGTTGTCTGTGCGCTTTTAGCACACACAAGAAGTCACACAAAAGATGAGGTGGGTGAGTGGGGAGAGAAGATCAGTCAGATTCCCGAAGGTTGGGAAAAATGGTCGCTTGATATGGTAGGGCTTTCAACAATTGCAGACATGGTGCCACTGACTGGAGAGAATAGGGTTCTTGCTTTGTATGGATTAAAGGTTTTGCGTAAGAGTAAACGTCCAGGACTTCGAGCCTTGCTGACAAGCGCTCGTGCAAATCAAGAGGGTCTCACAGAGGATGATATTGCTTTTACTATTGCTCCTCGCTTAAATGCAGCATCACGAATGGATACTCCTGAACTTGCGTTTCGGCTTCTGTCTACTGATAATCCTGCCGAGGCGTATGAACTTGCGAAGACTTTAAATGCACTTAATACAAATCGCAAAGAGAGTGTTGGTTCGATCATGAAAGAAGTCTACAAAGATTTGAGTAAGCAAGATCTTGGAAGTGTCATAGTCATTGGTAATCCGATGTGGTCGCCAGGCGTACTTGGATTAATCGCGAGTAAAGTGCTCGACATGTATAGCAAACCTGTTTTTGTCTGGGGGAGAGCGGAGGAAGAAAATCAATTCAAGGGTTCGTGTCGAAGTGATGGCTCGGTGAATCTTGTCGATTTGATGCTCGCTGTTGAGTCAAATGTATTTGCACACATGGGAGGCCACGAACTTGCAGGAGGATTTTCGGTATTCAAAGAACACATTCACGTTCTTGAAAATCAACTCGTACGTGGATATGAGACTGTAAGGAAAATTGAGTTTGTTGCAGCAAAAAATATTTTTGTAGATTGCGAACTTCCGCTTTCGTATGTGCACTACAAAACAATGGACACTGTTGATAGCTTGGCACCGTACGGAATAGGAAATCAGAAACCAACTTTTTTATTGCGAGATCTTGAAATCATGGAGGTGCGGCATTTTGGTAAAGAGAAAAATCATCTCGAACTTACCTTAAAAAGAGCAGATGGAGAATTCAAAGCATACGGATATTTTATTGGCACACATAGCTTCGAAAAAAATGTCGGACCCCTTGAAGTGGGAAAAGTCATTTCTGTTGTTGGTCAACTTGAACGAGAACTTTTTGGTTCACGTAAAAATATTAAAGTACGGATTGTTGATGTTGTGTAGCAAATAAAAAGTCGGCGACGCATCACATGCGTCGCCGGTTCTCGTGGACTACCTACAAGCTACTCAAAACCATCCTTGTGAAGTGGTTCTCGCCACTCATACGGGCGGATTGCTCCGTACAAGGTAAAGCTTGGAGCGAAGGCAGTAGTGCCAGTGTTTCCTCCAACAGCGTTCGGTACTGAAGTTTGTTCACATCCACATCGCAAGTCAGGGAACAGCGTCATACCTCCGAACCGTCCGGCATCCGGTGCGATGTCCACCTTCGTCGTCAACGTTTTTGTTGGAATGAAGGTAATTGCTGGGAATGTGACTTCGCACGAGTAGATATCTGTGGTCAGAGTCATCATGGCACAGTCACTCAGCTTGGGAATCAAAATCAACTGATTCCCAAGCTCGTCGACGACCCTGAGATTTTTAAAGGTGCTATCCAGGACCAGTCCACCCTCCGCTGCTGCATCGTTCCAGTTTAACGGAGAGATATTATTTGGGCCACCACGGCGAATCGTAACCTTCAAGCGGTCGAGCGTCGTTGCCCCATGAAACGGGACATTCGGGGTGAACCACAGTTGGCACATTTCTTCGGAAGAATCTGAAAGAATCGTGCCAGTCTGTTGGGTCGGGGACTGCTGCACGAACACTACTGGTTGTGCAACGGTTGCCGCGCTACATAAAACAAGGAAAACAAAGAGCAGGGTTTTCATGGCAACCTCCTGGTTGCAGTGGGGGTACGTTCATATTGTCACAAAAAAACATTTTGTACAGAGATGTATCAACATTTGAAATGATAGAATTCTATATTATGGTACACATCTATACCGATGGCGCAGCACGAAATAATCCAGGTAAAGCAGGTTGGGGAGTAGTGATTGTTGATACGGATCAGAAAATGGTTACTGAGCTTGGAGGCGCTTCACCACACGCAACTAATAATCAAATGGAACTCACAGGCGCGGCTGAAGCCCTCTCCTTTGTTTCACAAGATAAAAAATATAAAGGTCAAAAGATAGCTCTCTATACCGATTCTTCATACGTTATTCGTGGCATGAAACAGTGGGTGAAGACGTGGCAAAAAAATGGTTGGCAAACAAGTCAGAAAAAAGACGTTGAAAATGTCCGATTGTGGCAAGAGCTTGTGAGAGTGTCTTCCGATAAGGACATTGAGTGGCTGTATGTTCCTGGGCACTCTGGTGTCCCATTAAACGAACGAACGGATGTGATCGCTACTTCATTTGCGGACGGAAAACCAGAGATTCTTTTTTTAGGTATGATTGAGATGTATCCATACGATGTCAGTGTTTCAAGTATTGTGAAACGCACAAGCTCAAAGAGTAAGGCATCGAAAGCAGGGTATTATATTGTTGTAAAAAATGGCATGCTTTCACGATATGAAACATGGATTGAGTGTGAAAGGGAGGTGAAAGGCGCGAAAGGGGTTCGTTTTAAAAAAGTAGCTAACAAAGAAGAGGAAGAGAAATTTTTAAGACATACATAATGTGAAACGGGTTGCATTCGTTGGCCTCATAGGGCTTTGTCTTGGTATCACATGTGCCGAGTGGCAAAACATTTCGGACGCATTTGTATATATATTTCTTGCAATTTTTTGCGGTCTCGCCCTAGTATATTTTTTTGATCCAAAAGTACGAACACCTTTTTTCTACACAACCCTTCTCTTTTTTGGTTTCAGCATTATTGGATTACTTCGTGTGCAGTATGCGTATGAAACTATTCCTCATGCATTACCAGATGAGCGAATACAAGGGACGCAGACACTTGTGGTTAAAGTTGTGTCAGCCTTAGACGTACGTGAAAATTCACTTCGATTTATTGTTGAACCTATAGATGAGAGTGGAAGTAAGAGAGAACGTATTCCGAACATACGGATAACAACAGATAGGTTTTCGAGCGTTTCATACGGTGACGTTATTGTAGTTGAGGGAAAAATAAATAGTATTGTGTCGAACAATGAAACATACGCACGAGTAGGTGAGACGCTTGTGCGAAAGGGTGTGTTGTATGAGATGGAGTCTCCACAGATCAGTATTCTTAGAAACACTGGTGGGAATTTGTTAAAACGATACACGATTAGACTTCACGATTTGATACAGGAAACAATCACTCGGTATATTGGAGAACCAAGCGCTGGCTTTATCAATGGAATTTTAATTGGTGAAAAACATGGACTCTCGAAAGAGTGGTACGGCGCATTTACGGCAATTGGACTGACGCATATCATTGTGCTTTCCGGGTACAATCTCGCAGTCCTTTTTGCGTGGACACGAACTCTTTTGCGGCGGACTTCATTTGTTTTGCAAAATACTTTTGGAGCACTGAGTGTGATCACTCTCGTGCTTGTTTCGGGTGCAGAAGCACCTGCAATCCGCGCAGGGATACTTGTGCTCATCGTCGCTCTTTCCTCCGTTCTTTTACGGCAAAAAGATACAGCATATTTTTTGTCGGGCACTGTTTTTATCATGCTTCTTTACAATCCATTCTACCTTTTATACGATGTTTCATTTCAACTTAGTGTGGCCGCAACGTATGGACTGGTGTATGTTGCGCCTATCATCGAAACCTATCTTGTTCATTTCCCGAAACTTTTAAGTGAGCTTGTTCGCGACACTACATCAGCTCAACTTGCAGTTTTGCCACTGCAACTTTTTATTTTGGAAGTGTTTCCTCGATTTCTTTATTTGCAAATGTAGTTGTTTTACCGTTTATCCCGCTCCTTATGTTGTTGGGAACGGTCGTGTTGGCAACCTCCATCATTCCAAGTGTGGCAATTGTTGTGGGGGCAGGTACCAATATTATTTCAGACTTCGTACTACTTCTGGTTAAAAAGATGAGCCTTGTTGCAACCCCGATTCATTTTTCCATAGGTATATTAGGATTAAGTACAGCATATATTTTCTTGATACTATGGATTCAGAAATATAGAAAAATATGAAAAAGATATTTGTACCAATTGCATGTATCGTTTTTGCGATAAGTTCTGTGTATGTGGTACGCGAAGCGTCTGTTCCTGAGAAGCTTCAAATATCTTTTCTTGATGTAGGGCAGGGAGATGCAATTTTTATACAAAGTCCAAGTGGTATTCAGGTACTTATTGACGGGGGTAAGGATGCATCTGTTTTGGAAGAACTTCATAAGGTGATGCCATTTTTTGATAGATCAATTGATGTTGTTGTTGCCACTCATCCAGACGCAGATCATATAGGTGGGCTTATTGATGTTGTAAAAAAGTTTCGTGTAGGAGTATTTCTTGAGTCTGGTGCGCAGAACGAAAACGGAGTTCAAGACGCGCTTGAGCGTACTCTGGTTCAAAAAAATATTCAGAGGAAAATTACAAAACGTGGAGATGTGTACAACCTCGGGGCAGGTGTTTTACTTAGTGTTTTATATCCGCACAAAGATGTATCGAAGGAAGAATCAAATGCGGGATCGCTTATCGTGAAGCTCTCATATGGCGAAGACTCTTTCTTGTTAACAGGAGATGCTCCTGTTTCATCAGAACTTATTCTCGTGGGAACTGATGATACACGCCTTCAATCGTCCGTTCTTAAATTTGGTCATCATGGGTCAGATACATCAACAAGTATTCCTTTTTTAGAAAATGTTCGTCCTATGTATGGAATTGTAAGTGCGGGGAAAAATAATCAATATGGTCACCCACACACGGATGTGCTTGAACGGGCAGAACGCTTCAATATCAAAATACTTTCAACTGCAGAACTTGGAACTATAACATTTTCCACAAACGGAAAAGGGATAAAGGTTTTAGGCCTTTCGGAGGATTTTCAAGTAAAGAGACCTGAATAGATTTTAATACAAGGTTCAGGGATATGTCGCTTTTATCAAGCTCAAGAGAGAGAGAGGCGTACAAAGAGTCGATTCCTTGAAGAATTCGCTTTGAATTTTTTTCAGCATCAAGAACACGTTTTTGTACTGCTTTTAAATCTTGATCAAAAACATCCTGACTGTAGTCGGACTTTTTGCACGAAACAAGTGCTTTATCATAAAGTTGAATAACCCCAGCTTCATATTGCTGGACGACATTCTTGATAGCCTTTGTTTTTTCATCTAGTGTTTTGTCTACTCCAGAAGAGAATACCTCAAGCGAACTCTCAGTATTTTTTGAGTACAGAGTAAGATTTTCAGAAATTGTTTTTATTGTGTTTTGTATTGTTTCTGATTGATCAGGAAGTGCTTGCAGATCATTAAGAATAATTTCGAGTTCAAGTACTCGAGCAGCTGTTTTCTCTCGAATATGTGCAACTTTCTCAGCTTGTTTTTCCTTGACTGCTTTTAATGAAATGGCATCTTGTTCAAAAATTTTCACCTTTGCGGTCTCTAAACGTTTCAGTTGATTTTCTTTCCCCTTTTCTAAATCCAGACACGTTTCTGCAAACACGCTTTGTATACTAAAAACAAAAATAAGGGCGAGTGTAAAAATTTTTAGCATTGTTTTCATATTGTTATTCAAATAAATCTTGCAATGAAGTTTCCACATTTAGTGACTCAGTGAAAGATTCATCAGCTTGTGTTCTGGAAGTTGCTTTAGATTGGGCATCTATTTTTGCAAGAAGCCGTCTCTCCTCTGCTTCTGGTGCTACATCAGAAGAAACCGAAAATGAACGTACTTCAGGAGCATTTGACGTCGTTTTGAGTGCAACCGTTCCTGTTGGAAGGTGGTTATTTTGAGATGTAAGAATCATAACAAGTGCGAGGGCAGATGCAAAAACACTTCCAAAAATTGGTAAATAGTATCTTGATTTTACTGATCGAGGTGAAGAAGAGGGTGTTGCGATTACAGGGGCTTGTTTTGTGTACCAAGCATGAGTATTTGTATAAGAAGGATTAATAGAACGAAACGCCGAAGTAACCGCAACGATAAGCGCACTGTCTCTTGTTTGTGGTTCTTGGTGGTTATATTTCATAGTCTATACCTTTGTTTTTTAAGCTCAGCCGTAACTTTTCAAGAGCTCTTGAAAAGGCTTTTCGAACAGAAACATCTGATTTTTCAAGCATTTCTGCAATTTCTGCATGGGAAAGATTTTCTAAGAGTCGGAAAGTTAGAAGATCTTTTTCCTCTTCCTCAAGTTCTTCTATGCTTTCAAGAATAGATACATAAAGTAACTGGTTTTCTACAGTTTTTTGCGTATTTTCTTCAGAAATGAATGTTCCCCAGAGCTCATCAGGCATTGTTTCCGCTTGTTTTTTGCGTTTTTCATCGATGAGAGTGTTTCGTGCAACAGTAAAGAGATACTGAAGGGGGGAAGTTGCAGTCTCTTCAATTCTTTGAATATTTTGAAAAACTTTTGAAAATGTTATCTGAGCGCAATCCTCTGCTGTCTCCTTATGTTTAAGTCGAATGAGCAAATATCGATATACAGGAGTATAGAGTTCGTTAAAAAACTCATTGAATGCAATGGTTTCTCCAGATTTTGCTCGAGAAAGCAATTCCCAGAGATATTCGTTACGTTGTATATTATCTCCCGTCACAGATTATAACGAGAAGTATACCGTGATGTGACAAAAATGCCTATGCCGCAAGTGCTAGATGTTTTTTCGCCTTTATACAGCGTGTGCAGATTTTGATTCGAGACGCACCAGGGACTTGAGCCCATTGGAGGTTTGGGTAGCGGCGTTTTGCGCCAGTAGGAGTAAACTTAGTAGCACGCACGCGATTTGAGTATCCGCCCGCTACTTGGGTGCCTTTTTCACAAAGAATACATTTACTTGCCATAGGTTTTTTGATTTCACAATGGTATCATAGAGTTTGACCAATTGCAAGAATAATAGTGCAAAACACCTAATTTTGTTTCATGGAACCTATTCAAATTCTAACTCTACTCATTTTGATACTTTCTATTGTTGCCCATGAAGTTTCTCATGGGTATGCAGCTCTCCTTTGTGGCGATCCAACTGCAAAAATTGCAGGTCGTTTGACTCCAAACCCCTTAAAACATCTCGATTTTATTGGCTCTTTTGTTGTTCCTGTTATATTTTTCTTGACTTCTGGAGGCATTGCGGGCTGGGCAAAGCCTGTTCCGTATAATCCCTATATGCTACAAGGGCGTTTTGCGGAGCTCTTTGTAGCATCAGCGGGTATTCTGATGAATTTACTTATCGCGATCTCCTTTGCTGGTATTTTACAGTTTTTACCATATGAAATTATCTCAGGAGGCTATTATGAAGTATTTTTAACCATTATCTACATAAATATAGGTCTTGCTGTGTTTAATCTCCTTCCTTTTCCACCTTTTGACGGATTACGAATCATAACAAGTTTTGCCCAAGGATTTGGAGTTTCACGAAACAAATTTGCTATTTTTGACAACCCAATGTGGATCTTTTTTTCACTCATCATTGCTTTTAATATTTGGCCAGTTATTTCTCCTTTAGTACACACTGTCTTCAATTTTCTGACTACTTAAAAATGGTGTTTGGACTTATCCACATATAATAAAAGACATTTTAGTTGTCTTTTATTATAGCCTTATATATAATGATGAGATGGTTAACCTTTGGCCTTATAAGACATTGCACTTTTTGCTATCGATTTCTTTCTCACAAAGGTTTTTAAAACTCTACCAAGTGCTTTAATATGCGGTATTTATTTTCTGTCTTTTTTTTACTCGTAATACTTACCTCATCAGTTGGGGCACTTGTAAATGACAGGATGTCTCTTCTTGATAGTGTCGCCTTTCGATTTTATTGTCGAATGGGAATAGTTTTTAGTCAGGATATAGAAAGATGCGCTCTCAATGAAACAGAAAAGTTAAATTTCAATCTTATTGGAGGTCGGACACTGGCATCACCTGGTGTTTCGCAATCTGTTCCTCCAATTCAAGTAATTCAACAGGTAGTCCAAAGAGTCATTGAAAAACCTGTTGAAACAGTTAGTTATATTCAAGGTCCTGCTGGTCCGCAAGGCGAACAAGGGGCCACAGGCCTTTCTGGTGTTTCAGGCAAAGATGCTACTTTTAGCGCAGCTACTCTACCCTTTTGGGTTGGACTTGGGTCAACTGGTGGTGGAAGTGTGGGGGCTACTGGACCTGCTGGACCTGCAGGTGCCGACGGAACAACAACGACTATTTACGTGGTTGCAAGTTCGACAGAAAACATTTCTGCTACGGGGACAATAACAACACTGAATCTGCTTGCAACAAATGCAACGACAACAAATTTATATTCAAGTAACGCAAATTTTGACAATCTAATTTTTGGTAATGCAACAGGGACTAATCTCTCCCTCTTTAATAATTTTAATGTAACTGGGATTACTACATTAAGCACAACTACTTTTTCAGCACTTCCAACTTTACCACTGAGTTTTGGAAGCTTGCTTATTGGAAACGTTTCAAATTTCGCATCGCCCTATGCTGCTGGCGCAACAGGTACGGTTTTATCCGTTCTGAATGGAACACCAACGTGGGTCGCCACTTCTTCTTTAGGTCTTACTTCAACAATTACAAACCTCGCCTCAACCTCAGGTAATATCATCACCACTACCGTAAACAGTATCACTGCTACCACAACAGTTATCACTTCGAATGTTCTCACATCACTTGCTAACACCTTAACTGCAACCGTAAATGGTATTGCTTCTGTTGCCGCGTCGATTGTCAATACTTTCACTCAAAGCCTCTCAGGGAATGTGCTCACCACAACTATTAATGGTGTAGTGGCAACCAGTAGTGTGATTGGGAACAACACATTTTCTTTCGCGACTTCAACAGGGATACTCACGAGCGATGTAAATGGAGTGGTGGGAACAACAACACTTTCTCTAGCAGATCTTCCAGGACTTATAAATCTTACATCGCAAGTAAGTGGAGTTCTTGCCGCTGTGAATGGAGGAACGGGAACATCCACAGCTCCGACACTTGGACAACTTCTTATTGGTGATGGATTAGGTGGATACAATCTTGTAGCAACTTCTTCGCTTGGAATATCAAGTTTGCCTGCCGGTTCAAATACACAGTTGCAGTTTAATAACGGCGGAGCTTTCGGAGCAACATCAACATTGGTCTGGGACAACTCTGCCAATGGACGATTAGGTATTGGAACAACAAGTCCAAGCGGTAGGCTGCACGTTGTTGGACCGGCGTACTTTGGGACCAATGCTGACCCAACAGGAATACTTAATTTCCCATCGGGTAACGTTTCATACTTACCGTTCATTAAACAAAGAACTTCATACGGCGGACTTGGATTTGAGATAGGTTCTGAGGGGTCTGAATTCGGAGAGTTTAATTTTGATATTGGAAATGGCATTTTGGGTATTTCGAAAGGACGTCTCACATTTGGATCTAATGACACCAGTCTCTCTCGAATTTCTGCCGGAGTAATTGGAATTGGAACAGGCGCAGCTGGAAGTTTTGCAGGGACTTTGCTAGTTGGTAGTATCGGCATCGGCACCACTACACCGGTGGCTACGCTTGGAATTGCAGGAAATCTCTTCGCCTCATCAACCGCCACTTCAACATTCCAAGGCAATGGCATCAATTTAACGAGTGGTGGATGTTTTGCGATTGCAGGAGTTTGTGTGGGTGGAGGCGGAGGTACTCCTGCTGGTTCGGATACACAGCTACAGTTTAATAACGGAGGAGTTTTTGGAGCAACATCAACATTGGTGTGGGACAACTCTGCCAATGGACGACTGGGTATTGGTACTACAAGTCCAATGTCGGTATTAGCAATCTCAACACGACAACCTGCAATCACATTACGAAATTCGTTCAATGGACAAACATATCAGATTAGAAATGGAGTAAGTAGTGATCTTGGTGATAACACATTTAAAATATTTAATCTTACTAACAGCACTACACCTCTGATGATTCAGACCGACGGCAACATGGCCATTGGGTCAAGTAGTATTCCGAATAATAATAGTCGTTTGTTTGTGTATGGTGGTGGCAATGGCGCAAATGTTGATGTTCGTGGTGACCCAGGAGTGAGCGATCAAGCGGTAATCGAGCTCGAAGGTTCTGACTATGATACAACTCCTAACTCTGTTCGGCTTCAGTATTATGGCCCAAATGGTTTGGGTACCACAGCAGGCTTTAACAACCAAAGACTCGGGATGCTTGCCTTCCAGGGCGCAGATAATTCTATTATTGGAACAATAGATGCTAAGCCGCTTATTTTCTTTACTGATTTTTCAGAAAAAATGCGCTTGACTGAGACAGGAAGATTGGGTATTGGAACAACAACCCCATCCGCCACTCTTGGTATTGCAGGAAACATTTTTGCTTCATCGACAGCTACCTCAACATTCCAAGGTAATGGTATTAATTTGAGTAATGGTGGATGTTTTGCCATTGCAGGAGTTTGTGTGGGAGGTGGTGGTGTTGCGGGCTCTGATACGCAGGTGCAATTTAACGATGGGGGCGCTTTCGGAGGTGACTCCGGATTTACATATAATAAGACCACAGACAGATTAACTGTAACTGGCGGAGTCTTAACAACAGGTAGTGTCGGTATCGGCACAACAACTCCAATGGCGTCCCTTCACATCCAAGGTGTGGGTGCGACTAGTTCGTTACTCATCTCATCGTCTACTGGCTCAACATTATTATCCTTGAATTCGGCTGGACAACTTTCTTTTCATAATAATGCTCTTGGAAAAATAGACTTTGGTAGCTCTTATGGTTACATTTCTTTACCTGCGGGCAATCAGGTGAGTTTCAGATCTACAGACGGCGTAAATTCGGGGATTATTATAGGTAATACTCAAGGTGGACCAACCTCAATCGGTGGTGGTGTTGCGATTTTTGGACCGCTACACAGTAGTTATTTATCAGACCTTACCATTTCTAGTGGTGGAACATACACGAATAGTCAGACCGCGGGAAATTTGTACTTACGGGGAGGAGAAAATTATGCAGGTGGAACAAATTCTAATGCTGGTAGCGTATTTGTGTTTGGTGGTCTCGGTTCTGGAACAGGTACAACAGGAAATGTCATACTTGCACATACAGGGACTGTTACCCAAGGTAATGTTGGTATCGGAACAACAAGTCCGGCCGTAAAACTCCAGGTTTTTGGTGATGTCCGTGTTGGCGATAGTGGTACCAATGGTTGTGTGCAACGTTTCGATGGCGCAGCACTGGCCGGTACGTGTACATCCGACCAGAATCTAAAAAAAGATATTACCTATTTAGATAATGTGCTAGGGAAAGTAATTGCTCTTAAGGCGTCTACGTATTCATGGAATGAAGTGGCAGTAAATAAATACAAATATACAGCGAGCACATCTATTACTGGACTTATCGCACAGGATGTAGAAACCGTCTTTCCGCATCTTGTTTCACTAAACAGTGACGGGTATAAAGTTGTTGATAGTCAGCCACTTGTATACTACGCACTGGAAGCTATACGTGAACTTAATGCTAAGCTAGGAGATTTGAGTAGTGAGAATAGCGACAGCACACAGTTTAGCGCGTCACTTATTTGGAAAAAGATTGTGTTAACATTTGAATCTTTTGGAGTAAAAATATCGCAAGGATTAGTGACGTTTAAAGATGTTGTTGCAGAGAAGTTCTCAGCAAAGGAAGTGAAGACACAATTACTTTGTGTTGGTAGTGCTTGTGTAACGGAGAGTGAATTTATTCGATTGCTCCAAAATAGTGGGGTTACTAGTGTGGGCGCACCATCTGTTTCAGTCCAGCCCCCTCTTGACAGTATGGTTACTCAAGAGACTCAGATTCTTGTAACGGAAGCAGCTACCACAGCAAGTACAACTGAGGCTGTGGTGACTGATCCTAGTACTGAAGCCAGCGCTGAGCTTGTTGCTGTTGAAGAAACGAATCCTAATTCCAGTACCGAAATCAGTTCTGGGCCTGCTGTTGTAGAAGAAACAACTCCTCTTCCGGGTGAAGATATCGTAGGAGAAGATCCTATTTCTGCAACTGTACCGAGCGAGGAGATTATTAATTAGAAGGGGCTTCAGGCTAAGGGGACATTTTTTAATACTATATTCTAATAATTTATTGACTCCAGGTCTTTTTCCTGTATAATTGTCGGCATCGCGTTATATGCGTGTTTTTGCGTCCGCATTCGAATAGATGAGTGCTGGCTTAGCTTAAAATTAATAGGTTTAATAAAAACAAATAGTACATTATGGCAGAATTTAATCGATCAAAACCACACTTAAATGTGGGTACCATTGGTCACGTAGACCACGGAAAGACTACTCTTACCGCGGCTATCTTGAATGTTCTTGGACTTGCTGGTAATACAGTAAAGCTTCGAGGAATTGACGAAATTGACAAGGCTCCTGAGGAAAAGGCGCGAGGTATTACTATTTCACTCTCACACAATGAGTATGAAACAGCATCTCGACACTATGCGCATATTGATGCTCCAGGTCACGCTGACTACATCAAAAACATGATCACCGGTGCCGCTCAAATGGACGGTGCTATCTTGGTGTGTGCTGCGACAGACGGACCAATGCCACAGACTCGAGAACACATCCTTCTTGCAAAGCAGGTAGGTGTTCCTCGAATGGTGGTGTTCTTGAACAAGTGTGACATGGTAGATGATGAAGAAATGATCATGTTGGTGGAAGAGGAAATCCGAGAACTCCTTACAAAACAAGGGTTTGACGGCGCAAACACTCCTATCATCCGAGGTTCAGGTCTCAAGGCTCTTGAAGCAAAAGATCTCAATGACCCATGGGCACAGAAAGTTTTGGAACTTATGAATGCAGTAGATACATGGATTGAAGTGCCAGAACGAGATACCACAAAGCCATTCCTTATGCCAGTAGAAGACATCTTCACTATTGAAGGTCGTGGAACTGTAGTAACAGGAAAAATTGAGCGAGGTATCGTAAAAGTTGGTGAAGAAATTGAAATCGTTGGTCTTAAGGACACAATGAAAACAACAGTTACAGGTATTGAAATGTTCAACAAAACTTTGAATGAAGGTATGGCAGGTGACAACGCCGGCATCCTTCTTCGAGGCGCTAAGAAAGAAGATATCACTCGTGGACAAGTTCTCGCGAAGCCAGGAAGTGTGAAGCCTCATACAGACTTCGAATGCGAAGTATATGTACTTAAAAAGGAAGAAGGTGGACGACATACACCATTCTTCAATGGTTACAAACCTCAGTTCTACGTTCGAACAACAGACGTAACAGGAGACGTAACACTCGCCGCTGGCACAGAAATGGTTATGCCTGGTGACAATGTTAAATTTACTGTTAAGCTCGTTGCGCCTATCGCTCTCGAAGAGCAAGGACGTTTTGCGATCCGAGAAGGAGGTAAAACTGTAGGAGCCGGTGTGGTAACAAAAATTATCGCCTAAAGCAAAACCGTATCTTGAAGAGGTTTCCTCTTTGAAACGGCGACTGCGTACCCCTTTGTACTATGACAGTAACAGCAAAAACAGCTACTCCTAAAACAAAAGCGCCAAAAGCAGGCGTGGAAAACAAGCTGCGCATTCGCATTCGAGCCTACGAGCACAAGATTCTTGATATGTCTATAAAGCAAATCATGGATGTTGCTGAACGATACGAAGCTCAAGTTCTTGGTCCTGTGCCACTTCCAACAGATATTAAGAAGTACACCGTAAACCGAGCAACCTTTGTGTACAAAGATGCACGTGAGCAATTCGAAATGCGAATTCACAAGCGAATGCTTGATATCGTAAACCCTTCACAAAAACTTGTTGAAGCACTTACGAATCTTACACTTCCATCAGGTGTTGATATTGATGTGAAGATGATGTAAGAAGAGACCATTACAAACCTATTAATTCGTATGAACCGCCTCCGAGCGGTTCCTCTGCGCTATATGAAATTCTTACTTACAAAAAAAATGCATATGACACAGTTCTATGATTCTCATGGAACTGCGTTTCCCGCTACCGTACTCACGGTAGACAACAACCTTGTGACTGCAATTCGAACTGTTGAAAAAAACGGTTACTCCGCAGTCCAAGTTGCTTCGTTTGAAAAACGAACAAAAAACACTTCAAAGGCAGCTCTTGGAAATCTTGGAGGCAAAGCCTACGAACGTGTGCAAGAATTTCGAATCGACACTCCAACTATGAATGTTGGTGATGTCTTTACTGCTGATACCTTTGCCCCAGGGGAAGTTATCGCAGCAACCGGAGTTTCTAAAGGAAAAGGTTTCCAAGGTGTGGTTAAACGCCATGGATTCAAAGGAGGGCCTCGATCACACGGACAGAAGCACTCTGAACGTGAGGCGGGTTCTATTGGTGGAGGTGGACGCGCTGGAGGACGTGTAGCGAAAGGTATGCGTATGGCCGGCCGAATGGGTGGCGATCGAGTCACCATTAAAAACCTTACCGTTCTTGCAACAGACAAAGAAAACGGCGTTATCCTTTTGAAGGGTGCCGTTCCTGGAAAGCGAGGCGATATTATCGAACTTCGATCACTATAATAATATGGAAAAAACACTATATTCAATAAAAGGAACGAAGGCAGGCAGTATCACACTCCCAAGCTCTCTTTTCGAAGCAAAATGGAATGCTGACCTTGTGCATCAGGTTATTACTTCTATGGAGTCTAATCAGCGTGCAAATACTGCTCACACACAAAACCGTGGTGAAGTAGAAGGTTCACGTGCAAAACCATGGAAACAAAAAGGAACAGGACGTGCTCGTCATGGTGACAAGCGTTCCCCAATCTGGAAAGGTGGAGGTGTAACGCATGGCCCTCGAAATGAACGAAACTACAAGAAGACAATTACTCAGGCAGTGAAGAATGTTGCACTCGCGAGTGTTCTTTCTCGAAAAGTAAAAGGCGATACCGTGCTTTTCACTGAGAAAGTGAATCTTACTGATGCGAAAACAAAAGACGCTGCAGGTATTCTTGCAACTCTTTCAAAAATCGATGGAGCAAAAAATATCACACGAAAAGACGCTCGCGTTTGTCTTGTGGTAGCCGAAGCCCCTCGCGCATTGATAAACAGCTTCCGAAATCTTCCACAGATTACTTTGGTAAGTGCTCGGCAGCTTTCCCCGCAAGATATCGTAATGAGTCGATACGTTATCGTAACTGATGCTGAAGCAGCAGTTGGTGTATTACAAGCTCGAATCGAAAAATAATATGGCACGAACAAAAAAAGAAACAAAAGAGGTTGCAGCAACGAATGCGTTGACTCTTATTCCTCGTGTGACAGAAAAAACTTCGATTCTTACTGACAAATCTGTGTACACATTTGATGTCCCTGTTACTGCAAATAAGCTTGAAATTAAAAAAGCTTTTGTTGCAAAATACAAGAAGAATCCAACAAAGCTTCACATCGTTCGCATGGCTCCACAGAATGTATTTAAGAGTGGTAAGCGTGGCATGCAATCAGGATACAAAAAAGTAGTCGTGTATCTTAAGAAGGGTGAGACTATTGCATTTGCAGCATAATATCTATGAAAACATATAATCCTGTAACGCCATCACAACGAAATCGAGTATCGGTACCATACCGAAAATACTTAACAGTGAATGAGCCACACAAGGCTCTCACGACTGGTTTTAGACGTGGATCGGGACGTAATGCGTTTGGTCGCATTACAACTCGCCATAAGGGAGCTGGGCATAAGCGAAATTACCGAGAGGTAGATTTCGTATACGATAAAAAAGATATTCCTGCTCGTATCGAAACAGTTGAATATGATCCAAACCGATCAGCATTCATCTCACTTGTTTGTTACCGAGACGGAGAGCGTCGGTATGTCGTGTCTTCTAAGAACACAAAGGTTGGCACAACGTTCATCGTCTCAGAAACAGCACCACTAACTTTTGGAAACAGAACAACTCTTAAGAATATTCCCGTAGGTACATTCGTATACAATGTTGAGCTCAAGCCTGGCGCTGGAGCAAAACTTGGCCGATCGGCGGGAAACTATATTGAAGTAGTGGCGCATGACCTTGGGTATGCATCGCTTAAACTTCCTTCTTCAGAGGTTCGAAAAGTGCCTGATGCATGTTGGGCATCTATTGGTGAAGTTTCAAACGACGAATATCGTCTTACGAACCTCGGTAAAGCCGGACGATCTCGATGGCTCGGTATTCGACCGACTGTGCGAGGTTCGGTCATGAACCCAGTTGATCACCCATACGGTGGTGGTGAAGGACGACAAGGACGTGGAACCCGTCGACCGAAGACCCAATGGGGTAAGGTGACAGGTGGTCGAAAAACACGTACTCCAAAGAAATACTCAAACGTTCACATCGTGACGCGTCGAGCAAAGAAATTACGAAAATAACCTTTGACGCCTGGGTCTTTGCGTGCTATTCTAGCAAGCAGAGAGCCTGCCTAGGCTCATTTTTCTACTCATGACACGATCACTCAAAAAAGGCCCATTCGTTGACGAACGAGTACTCAATAAAGTACTTGGCAAACGACCTGAAACTACAGGGCCTATTAAAACATGGATCAGACGAAGCGATATCTCTCCAGAAATGGTTGGGTTCACATTTCAGGTATACAACGGTAAGAACTTTATCGATGTACTTGTTACTGAAGACATGGTTGGACACAAGCTTGGAGAGTTTTCTCCTACTCGAAAGTTCACCCGTCACGGAGGTAAGATGCAGAAAGAGCTTGACCAGAAGAAGAAGCAGGCCGAAATAGATTCAGCTAAGACAGCAAAGGCAACAACCGACGCTAAACCTAAGAAATAATCTATGAAAGCTCAACTTACAAATTATAGACAAGCTCCACGAAAAGTTCGCCTCGTTGCGGATCTTATTAAAGGGAAAAAAGTATCTGTTGCTCTTGAACAGCTCGCATTTTTACCAAAACGTGCTGCTCTTCCAATCGCCCAACTTCTTCGCTCTGCTATTGCAAACGCCAAAAACACAACATCCACTCAAGAGGGAAGTCTCTTTGTAAAGAATATTCGTGTTGATGCCGGCACAGTATTGAAACGTATGATGCCTCGAGCACGAGGATCCGGCGCTCAGATATTAAAGCGGTCAAGTACAGTCACCTTAGACTTAGAACAAAAATAATATGCCACATACAGTACATCCCTACGCACACCGACTTGGTATTCTTCGAGACTGGAGAAGCCGATGGTTTGCCGACACAAAAGATTTCAAGACACTCCTTCGAAGTGACGTATTTCTTCGCGAGTATCTTGTAAAGAAACTTCGCACAATGCATGTCTCATCAGTTGAAATTGAGCGTGGTTCAAAGTCTTCTCGTATTATTATTGCAACTGCACGACCAGGACTCATCATTGGCCGTAGTGGAGAAGGAATGACAAAGATTAAAACAGATCTTGAAAAGTACATGAAGCGAATGAAGCTCGGCAAGATTCAGGATTTCAAAATCGATGTTGTTGAAGTTCGAGAACCAGAGGCTGACGCAAAAATTGTTGCCCTCATGGTTGTTGAAGGTCTTGAAAAACGGTTTCCGTTCCGTCGCGTACTCAAACAGACACTTGAAAAAGTAATGCAGAATCGCAACGTGAAGGGGGCAAAAATCGAAATCGGTGGACGGCTCGGTGGAGCAGATATGGCTCGAACGGAAAAAGTTCTTAAAGGAAACATTCCGCTTCAGACACTTCGTGCCGATATTGACTTCGCGCGTGAACGAGCACTTATGACCTACGGTATTATTGGTATCAAGGTTTGGATTTATAAGGGTGAAGTCTTCGAAAAAGACCTTGCACAAAAGAATCAGCCAAAAAATTAGAAAACGAGTATGTTATTTCCTAAAAAAGTAAAATTCAGAAAGTGGCACAGTGACCGAAAGGGCACAGAGAAACTTGTGAAGCCAGAAACTCGCGGAACAACACTTGCGTTCGGATCTTTTGGTTTGAAGGCTCAGTCTCAGGCACGAGTATTTTCAAATCAGCTTGAAGCGGCTCGTCGTGCTATGGCACGTGAACTTGGTAAAACTGCAAAATCATGGACACGTATTTTCCCTGACCGACCAATTACCGAAAAAGCGGCCGAAGTACCGATGGGTAAAGGTAAAGGTGACCTCAAGGGCTATTGCTTCGATGTTCGTCCAGGGCGTATGATATTTGAAGTTGATGGCGTAACCCCGGAAGTTGCAAAAGAAGCGCTTCGAAAGGCGGGAACAAAGTTGCCAGTAAAGACTAAAATAATCGCTCGCGACTAAAACGTATATGGAAAAGAAACAATCTACAAAAAAGCAGTTACAGGGAAAGGTGGTATCTAACAAGATGCAGAAGACCGTTGTGGTGTCTGTATCTCGATATATCCAACATCCGAAGTACAAAAAGTTCTACACAGTAGACAAAAAACACAAAGCACACGATGAAAAGGGTGAGTACAAAGTAGGTGATAGGGTTATCATTGAGGAAACTCGACCAATTTCAAAGGACAAACACTTTGTTGTTATTAGTAAAGTTTAATACATTATAAATAGAGTATGATTCAAGTAGGAACAAATGTAAAAATCGCAGACAACTCAGGAGCAAAATTTGGACGTGTGTTCAAAGTACTCGGGGGATCAAAGCGACGATACGCAGAGATTGGTGACCTCGTGATTCTCTCTATCAAGGTTGCTGAACCTCGCAAAGCAACAAAGAAGAAAGATGTTGTCTGTGGAGTTGTGGTGCGACAACGCAAACAGTTTCGCCGAAAGGATGGATCATATATCTATTTTGACGAAAATGCTGTTGTGATTGTAGACAAGGCAAAGAAAGATCCAAAAGCAGGTCGTGTGTTTGGCCCGATTCCAAAAGAATTTTCTGAAAGTACTATTGATGGCTTCAAAAAGATCGCATCACTTGCTCCAGAAGTAATCTAAATCAATATGAGTATGCATGTAAAAAAAGGACAAACAGTAGAGGTCATTCGTGGAGCACACAAAGGTAAAACAGGTGTTGTTGCTAAAGCGCTTCCTAAAACAAATCAAGTTATTTTGGCAGGAGTGAATCTCAAAAAGAAACACGTAAAGCCAACTCGAAATGAGAAAGGAAAGACTATCGAAGTAGCACACCCACTCTCTGTATCTAATGTTCGACCAACAGAGAAAGTTGTAAAAACTGCAAAAGCGCCAAAAGCTAAAGTTGCAAAGAAAACAACAAAAAAGGCTGAGTAACTTTATACAAAAAGCTAACAAACCCCACACAGAAATGTGTGGGGTTTGTTTTTCCCAAAAAGTATCTTTTTTGATAGGATAGCTTTATGAACGAAACATCACCGGGATTAAATAGACAGCATTCTGGGCTTGAGAGTCAGGAAAGAATGAACGAGATTGAAGGGGTAAAAATAACTCTTGAAGCAGCAAGAGAACTCAGGACTTATTTTGAGGGAGTACATCCAAAAGTAGATCGTCCAAGCGGCAAGGAGTTCCTTACTGTATCTTTTGGGACAGACCGGGATAAAGAGAAAGCAAAAATACTTCTTGACCTTATAGATATCTTTCCTTGGGAGAACGAATCGAGAAACAGCCTCACCATGGATTCCAAGTGGGATATCGAAAAACTTGTTCTCATGGGAATTGTCGAATACGGTTCAAATGATGAAGGATCAGAACATCCAGAACATAAAGATTATGATCTTGACCCACCTATTTTTGGTGGCTTCAAACTAGCTTCTGCTCAGAAAAATCAAAATAGAAAAAAAGATGCGGTTGTACTAGATGAGAGTGTAACAATGAAGGTGGAAGATGAAATCACGGGCTCTGTTGACGAGTATATACGAAATGAAGGATTTTATGATGAATATCTCACAGAGCTTTTATTGAAAGAAACACCGGGCCTGTATACAAACATTGATACAGTAAAAGGTTTTAACTTTCTCCGTAATCAGTCGCATTATCGGTGGCGGTTAGACAGTGAGGGGAACAAAAGGTTGTTTCGTAAAAAAGACGGACAAGAGATCTCAAAAGAGGAACGTCAGAAAACACTTGCATTAGCAAAAGAGGGAGATAAAAATGCAATGAATCAGGCGGTTGAGATGAATGTAGGGCTTGTGTATTTTGTACTTAATAACATGCTTTACCATGGTTTGCGGGTGAGATCTCTTGAAGATGTTTTACAAGAAGGAATGATTGCTTTACAACGGGCTATTGAATTACATGATAGTAATATCGGGGCATTTAGCACCTATGCTGTTGTTTGTATTGAGGGTGAAATGAGAACGTTTATTGATGGTGACGATTTGGTGCGTATACCACCTCAAACCCAACAATTACGTTCAAAAATGCGCCGAATCGCTGAACGTCAAATGCAAATAGATTCTGAAAATCCAAATATCCGCGATGTTGCAGCCGCTCTCGAATTGGATCCGAAGATAGTTGCCGTACGATTACACAACACTCTCTATCATCAGAAACTCGAAGAAATAGAAAAGTATGTAGAAATTCTGGCAGATAATGAGGCGTCTTCTCCAGAAGAGTATGCAGAGCAAGAGGAGTTAAAGAAGCTCATAAGAGAGGCGATCGGAAGTCTTATGCCGAGACAAAAAGAAGTCTTACGTCGTCGTTTTGGCATTAAAGATGGTGACCAATATGATCAGGATCAAAGTTTAGAAAGTGTTGGAAGAGATTTCGATGTATCACGCGAAAGACCTCGTCAGATAGAAGTTGATGCTTTGCGAAAACTACGACACCCGTTACGTTCGGAAGTTTTAGTCGACCTGATTGACTACAGAGGTGCGCCAAAAGTGGACTACTCTAAAATTCATCCTAACGATATTAATACCACAACTTCTGCTCTGCATGATCGGGAGCAAATAGAGGATTAGGGATTTTTAAATACTTCACAACTAGACTTCCGATATGCGCACATAAAATTTTTCTGAATTTTTGCTCATTCTATTGAATTGAATGAGCCGACCGGGTCACGCTCGGTTATCCATCTGCGCGAGGCACAGTAGAAATTCGTTTGCTTCATAACTAAAATATTGACACGCATACATTTCCATAGTACGAATTAGAATAGCTCGCGCGGTGCGGGTATGGAGAGTCAGAATGGCTTATATTGTTTTTTGGGAAGCTGAGAGTCGAATTGATGATTCTAGGGACTCTTTCGGTGTAACATTCCACCATTCCTTACAGTCTGTTGAGGGGTGGAAAAAGGATCCCGAGGGCAATTTTTCCAGGTTGCCTGGCGTGGAAATACCAGGCTTTTTGGTCATCGAATTCGTTGGTCAAAGGGAGCTTGTTGACCCTGATCCCGAATTGCTTCAAAGGGTCAAGGAGGAAGTTTTTTTTGATCCAAAGTATCAATGGTAAAGTGGGGCCCGCAGAAACAAGAAGCCTGTTTCGGTGGGCTTTTTGTTATTTTTACATTTTATAAATCTGTGCTACAGTATGGAAACTTCGTAGAAAAGTAACACTTTTTACAAGCTTATTTATTTTAATCCAATGCGACGTATATCTTCCGTAAAAAGAAGACAATCGTGCATTATGCAATATGCAAACAATTAAAGAACGACAAGACGCTTCATATTCAATTTTACAAAAAGAGTTCGGATATAAAGCAAAGTTACAAGCTCCTCGAATCTTAAAGGTAAGTATCTCCGCAGCGACAGGTACAAAGATGAAGGCTGACCGACATAAGAACGACTTTATCATCGACCGTCTTTCAAAGATTGCCGGACAAAAACCAGTAACTCGTCAGGCAAAACAATCTGTTGCGGCATTCAAAATCCGCCAAGGTGATCCAATTGGTGTTATGGTAACGCTCCGTGGTGCTCGTATGTATGCATTCCTCGACAAACTTCTTACTGTTGCAATCCCTCGAACAAAAGACTTCCGAGGACTCAAGAAAGAAGCAATCGATGTGATGGGCAACATGACAATCGGTATCAAAGAGCACACCATTTTCCCAGAAATTAAAGACGAAGAATTGAAGGACGTATTCGGCTTTGCAATTACTATCGTAACAACGGCAAAATCAAAGAAAGAGGCGACTCGATTTTTCGAACTTCTCCAGATTCCTTTCAAGAAAGACTAAGTCTCTCTTGGCGCATCTTCCACTTATAAGTAGTTTTTCTTTGCCAAACCTTCCCTCACTCAAAGAAAAACTCTTATTCGTTCTAGATATGCAAGATATTTAATATACACAAAAACCACTCATTTTGAGTGGTTTTTGTGTATTACCGTCACGGAAAGGGTATAAAGGCGTTATAATAAATACATCTATCCTTATATGAAAAATATTATAGT
This sequence comes from Minisyncoccia bacterium, assembly GCA_038256975.1. Lineage (GTDB taxonomy): Bacteria > Patescibacteriota > Minisyncoccia > Phycocordibacterales > UBA5272 > JALHNF01. Next base: position 27,560 of record JBBSJU010000001.1, read on the forward strand.
TTTACTCGCTTTTCTTGTCCCCGCATTCTCTTTTGCTGTTACTGAACCAGTAGCATGTACTATGGATGCGAAGCTGTGCCCAGATGGCGTGACATACGTTGGCCGTGTTGGTCCAAGCTGTGCGTTTGCTGCTTGTCCTGGTGAAACTAAACCGCTTCCGCCTATTTGTACGGACCTTAAGTTTAATTTTGATATCGGGGCAACTGATACTACAACCCAAGGCGAAGTTTCCCTCATACAAAACTTTCTGTACCCACAGTACTTAAAAGTTAAACCAACGGGCGCCTTTTATAGCTTAACTCGTGCTGCGCTTGCACAGTTTCAAAAAGATAATGGAGTCTTTCCTGCTCGAGGATACATGGGTCCGATTACACGCGCAAAGATAAAAGAACTTCTTTGTAATGGTGGGGTGGTAACGGCTCCAACTATCACCACTCTTGATCCCAAAACCGCAAAGGTGGGTGAGACTATTACACTTTCCGGACCAGGACTAAATGCAGGCGGAGATTACATTCTGTTTGGCGGTTATCAAGTCGAGACACATGCCTTAAAAGTTGCAAACAGAGTGAGTTTCACTGTGCCGGAGATACTATCAAAAACAATTTATTGTATTACCGCACCATGCCCACAACCCGCTCCCGAAAAAGTTCTTCCAGGCACGTATTCAATTCAAGTTGTAAATAATGTTGGAAGATCAAATACAGTTACTCTTACCATTACTGATGGAACAGTTGCTGTGAATGACAAGATTTCTATTTCTTTTGTTGAACCATCTGCGGCGAAGGTGGGTGCTTCTGTGGTGATTTACGGATACAATCTTTTCCGTCCAGAAACAAGAATTCTTTTTGACGGTATGAGTATCAAAGGTAAACCTATCTACACAAAACGATTTGGGGATTTTAATTCTGCACTTGAGTTTACGGTCCCAAGCTATCTTTCATCGTGTAGTGATTTTGTTTGTACGGCAGGACTTGGAAGAAAAGTAACCCCAGGTGGATATGAGCTTGCTGTTGATAATAAATATGGCCGCGCCGCAGTTAAGTTTGAGGTCCTTGGAGACGTAGTTGTGGGCGGAAAGCCATATCTACAGTATTCAAACCCAACACAAGGTGTTGTGGGAAGCGAGGTGTACGTATTTGGTGAAAATCTTAACAGTGGATTAGAAAAGATTTACTTCGGTGGCTCGCAAGTTCCATCAACCTCACTTGCTACTGATCGAAGAGGAATGGTTCGATTTAAGATTCCAGAATATATTACTCCGTGTGGCTATGAAGACGGTATTATGTGTCGTATGATGGCGCAGATGGTGACTCCAGGGAAGTACGACATTGTTGTAAAAAATAAGAACGGACTTTCAAACACACTGTCATTCAATGTTGTTGGGGTGGTTACTAATCCAAAACCAGAAATTACCTCACTTGCTCCATCTAGAGGAGGGGTTGGTACAGAAGTAGGTATTCGAGGTACCGGTCTTAATGGTGCTGAGAACAAGATTTATTTTGGCGGTTCACTTGTGCCGTCTGTGTACACAATATCGTCCTCTGTGTCGGGAGATATTGTTGGTACGATACCTTTTTTCCGTGTTCCTGAATTCATAACGCCGTGTGGTGTTGGTAATGAAAATTTCTGTAAAATTGCATCAATACCAGTGACCCCAGGAAAATATGACGTAGTCGTTGTAAATAAAAATGGCATCTCGAACACGCTTTCATTTGAAGTAACGGGTTCTCCAAATACAATTTCAAGCATCAGTCCTGCTTCAGGTGGTACTGGAACTTCAGTAACCTTGTACGGCCAAGGTCTTTCCTCATCTTCTGATTTTGTGTGGTTTGGCGATGTCAAAATTACTCCAGATAGAAGTATAAAGGCAGCAAATGTATTGGTTTTCACGGTTCCAAAAACATTGTTTCAATGTAATTCAAAACCTGGAGAAGAATGTCTTGCTATATATACACCAACACCGCTTGGCACGTATGAAGTAAAAGCAGAGACAATAAATGGACTTGTTTCAAACGCGGTTAAATATCAAGTAACAAGTAACGGTTCAAGCACGGATTATTAATACATTGGTAACAATAGAAAAACCCTCATCTTATCGTGGGGGTTTTTCTATTCAAGGTGAATTGATTCTCGTTTTGCTATTTCAGCGCGAACACGTGGAAGTGTCTGGAGCTCGGCATCTCTTTTTATTATATCGTGTGCCTCGTTACGAGCCGCTTCTACGAGTTTGATATTTTTTATTGCCTCCATGCCAATGTCGGTGATGCCGGACTGCTTACCACCAGTAAGCTCACCTGCTCCTCGGAAGAGGAGATCTTGTTCGGCGAGCTCAAACCCGTTTGAACTTTTTTGTAGCGCAAGAAGTCTTTGGACTGAATGCTCGCTCTCGGTGTCACTTATGATGTAGCAATATGGCTGATGTGTTCCGCGGAGCACTCGTCCTCGAAGCTGATGTAATTGTGAAAGCCCAAAACGCTCTGCGCCTTCAATCATAATCACTGAGGCGTTTGGTACATTAACCCCTACTTCAATAACTGTAGTTGAAACAAGGATGTCTATTTTCTTGTCAGTAAAGTCTTTCATTACTTTTTCTTTTTCGAGTGGTCGCATTTTCCCATGGAGCACCCCAACTTCCCATTTCTGGAAGATATTTTCTTGCAGACGTTTCGCTTCTGTTACGACAGCCTTCTGTGTTTTCTTTTGAGACTCTTCTTCGTCGGGCTCATCAATGCGAGGACAAATAACGTATGCTTGTCGGCCATCCGCGAGTTCTTTTTTCACAGCGTCATACATGCGGTCTCGGGCATGTGGCGGGATAACCTCTGTGATAATTTTTTTTCTGCCTGGAGGCATTTCGTCTAATATTGTTAAATCAAGGTCGCCATAAATAGTGAGCGCAAGCGTGCGAGGAATAGGGGTTGCGGTCATGGAAAGGAGGTGGGCTACTTTTCCAAAGTCGTTTGACTTTTGGGCCAACTCTTTTCTTTGCTTGATACCAAAGCGATGTTGTTCATCTACAATCACGAGTCCTAAATGTTTGAAACTAACTTTTTTCTGAATGAGTGCGTGGGTACCGATAACAATAGCAATCTCGCCATTGTCCACCCACTTGAGAAGCTGTGTTTTAGAAATCTTGGTTGCTTCACCTGGGCGTGCTTTTGATGGATACTTTAAACATGTCTCTCCAGTAATGAGTCCGAGTGATATTCCTGTTCCTTTAAAAAAGTCACAAAATGATGCAAAGTGTTGGCGAGCCAATATTTCTGTTGGAGCCATGTATGCAACCTGAAGTGTGCCAAAACTTTGGTCCACTTGTTTTCCTTTTTGATCAACAAAACTCGGACGCGTCGTGATAGTTGTATATGCACACGCGGCAGCAACGGCAGTTTTTCCAGAACCTACGTCTCCTTCAAGAAGTCGTGACATTGGATGAGTTTTTTGAATATCGTCCACAATATAGCTAACCGCTCTTTCTTGTGCCCCTGTTGGGTGTATTCCTTTTTCTTTCAAAAAGGCGAGCGCGCTCTTTCTACTACTTTTAATGCTATATGCTGGAGTCTCTTGTGTTTTGGCACGATCTTTTGCTTTTATAAGCTGAATGAAAAATATTTCTTCGAAAGCAAAACGTTTGCGTGCGGCAGTTACATGGTCTTGTGTCTTAGGAAAGTGAATATAGGTGAGGGCTTTTTTGAGCTCAGGCAGATGATATTTTTCAAGAATTGTTTCAGGAATAGGGTCTTCAATGTTTTCAAGTGCACCTTGGGTGATTATCTTTTGAATAGTGTATGAAATAAGTCGGGAAGAAATACCTTTCGTCTCTTTGTATACAGGAGTGAGAAAATCACCACCGTCTTTTCCTTCTTGTGTTTGGGTACTTGTTTCTTTTTGTGCGAAAAGAGAATCATGGGTGTCGATAGGCATGTCGGCAATTCTTGCGATCTCAGGATTTGAAAGAAAAAGCCCTTGCGTGCCACTTGAAATTTTCCCCGATAGTTTCACCAGGCTTCCCTCAGGATACATTTTTGCAATGTAGGCTTGGTTGAACCAAATAATCTTTATTCGCCCACGATGGTCTTCAAGGTATGCTTCTGCCATCGGCACTTTACTTTTCCATGCCTTACGGAGTTTTACCCCAGTTAATTTTCCGTATAAAGTTACCTGCGTACCTGCTTCAAGAGTTGCGGTGTCTCCTAATTCTCGAATATCAGCATAGCGCACAGGGAAGTGGTACAGAAAATCCTGTGTCGACACAATCCCTAGTTTCTTTAGGGCGAGCTTTTGGGCAGGGCTAAATCGAAGAAAAGACGGAAACATACTCTCTATTGTACACCGGAGTGCGTAAAGCAAGGTTACCTCGAGATTGTTTTGATGGTACAATTAAAGACATTAAGAATATATGAAAAAAATAGTATTTATTCTCGCAGCAGTCCTTATTTCTTCGGTGTATACGTATGCAGATCAAACTGTGTATGTAGAAAAAGATTGGTTTAACTACAATTACGAAGAAGATGCTCCTCAGTACAGAGCAACGGCACAGTTTACCACCACTGCGCCGACGACTCTTACTCCGGGTGAAACTTTTTACGCACAAGGCACAGCGTCGCGGTCAGGGTATTACTTTAATGCGCGACCAGGAGGAACGCATGAGTGTCCGCAGGGGGTTGGATGTGATTCTTCTTTTGTTTCTGGACATCCAGGTATTGGACTTTCAAGTTCAAATAGTGGTGGCGTGACAGGAAGTGGAACTTTTGCTGCCCCAAGCACACCCGGGACATACAAGATGGGTTTTGCTGCATATTTTTCTGAAGACCCAGTGAGTGCTGGATTTTGTACTGGCTCAACAGGTGCTCAAGTTTGTGGAGTAACACCTTTTTCATATGCGCAAGTAAATTTTACTGTGAGCGCAACTGCCTGCTCCGACTCTCTCAACAATGATAGTGCTCAAGGTGCCGATAGTGCCGATCCACAATGTCACTCTGACTGTAATGTAAACAACGCCGCATCATACGTTCCAACACATACAAGTGAAACAACTCAAGTAGGATCATGTCCAGCCCCAACACTAAACCTCACTGGTCGTTCAGCGTCACTTTTTAATTCTTTAGTTGCTTTTTTTACCGATAAGGCTGTAGCCCAAGAAACGCAACAGGTATCAAGTGACAGACAGGCAACTTCAAACGGAGGAGTTATTGCAAGTGTAGGAATTTACAGTGGCGCAATCAAAGAAACAAAGATAAACACTATTGAAGCTGGCTTTACTCTTAAATCTGATCTTGGTGCACAAGGAGGAGTACTGTATGGTCTTGTAATAAAAAAGAAAGATACACAGGAAGTTGTAGACACGGTGGCAGGAGGAGAAACGATCACGCTTAAATATGCAGAATATGCGTATAAGACTCTTTCGTATACTGCACCGGTAACGCTCGGAGGTGAGCATGATGTATATCTTGTTGTGGCAACTGATTCAAATATCCCTCTTGCTACAAAAAAACTTGGAAGCTACGCATTTACCAAAAGTCGTGACACAAACTCTTTTATTAAAGAATGTACTTTCGATACAACAGCGTTTACAGCAACATGTATAGCGGGTAACAGGGACAAGGTATCTCCGAGTGACACACTTCTTGCGGTGAACACGAGAAATGGCGGTATGTTTGGGGCAACTACGGGCACACAGCAAATTGCCAACCTCACTTTTGACGCAAAAGGTTTTGCAACAGCAACTTTTCCAATTTCTCGAGAACCAGGAATGCACGCGCTTGATGTGACCCTAGTGCAAGGACAGACTCCTCTTTCACACATTGCCTATGAATACGATATCGAAGGTAAGGGGGTAACTATAGACAGTGTGTTTGTAGAACAAGCGGATAAAAAAATGTTTTCAGTTGGTGTTATCTCGCTTTCTCTTGCAAGAGAAGCAAAGACGGTAAAAGTGTTACTTACAAGAAATGGTAAAGAACTTGCACAAAGTTCCACAGCTTTTACTCGTCCGCGCACCGATGTTTCATTTACATACAAAGGTTTCCGTCAGCCAGATGCAGTGATTGTAAATATTACAGATGCAAGTGGTACGGTGCTTGCAGAGAAGACGGTCCCATACGCATCTCCATTTGAAAAGAGCGGTAGTGCAGCAGCAGGATGGGGAGGAATCATTGTTCTTGCAATTATTGTACTCGGGTATATCGTGAGTCTTTTGCGAAGGAAGGTGTAGGAAGTAACAGGTTAAGAAATAAAAACGATGAGTCTATCATCGTTTGAATTTTTTTGTGTGGGCATAATTACTTGACTAAATGATGCAGGGGAGGTAGGGTGCGGGTAGAGAGTTTACAGTTCACGGTCGTGTTCTGAACCCTCAGTCTGTCTTCGGTATGCGCATATCTAGATAGATTTGTACATTTACTCCATGGAGAATCACAATGCAAACCCAAACCGCTATCGCTGATGTAGCAACTGACTCACTGGTTTCAGCAATGGCGCTCCGTAGCGCGCTTTACCAGAAGTTTCAGGGTTACCAGTTCAAGCCTTTGCTTGTACGTCTGCAGCGCGAGCTTGGAATCCGGGCTGAAGAAGCTCAGCAACTCTTTACTGATTTGAAGACCTGGATGTTCTTGTGCGCTGTCTCCGACAAGCCGCTCAGTCCCCCGAAAATCATTGACGAAGCTTGGCACAATTTTGTCCTGTTCACCAAGGAATACGCCAGCTTTTGTCAGGGCTTCTGTGGGCGTTTTGTGCATCACGTGCCATTTGACGGGGTGTGTCAATCTGAGGAGAGTGAATCAACACGCACCTCAGCGCACCAAAACACCCTGAACCTGATTGCTTCCCTCGGTCTTTCTGGCAAGAATTGGTTGATGGGAAGTTCTAGTTCGTGTTGCGACGGCGGTAACTGCAGCAACTCTCCTGGTGGATGCAGTCACTGTAGCGAAGGTTGATCTCGCCACTTTTCCACTTTGGGCCGGCTAATGCCGGCCCATTTATTTTTCTTTATACTATAATCTGTAAATGCAAGATATACATTTGATTTCCCAATATATAGAAATAAAAAATAAAAAAGTTTTTGATATTGGATGTGCTGGTGGTAAATTCGCTGATTTCTTCATAAGTAAAGGTGCGCACGTATTTGCTATTGATAAAATAGATAATGTAAGTACAGGTGTGAAGGAAAATTCTAGTTTTGCCTTTCAGGAAGCAAGTATTGATACTTTTGAAACAAAAGAGAAGTTCGATATAATTTTTTCTAGAAATGTTTTTCCTTTCTGTGATAGTAAATTAGAGATGCTTTTAAATAAATTGAATAAAAATATAGTTAAAGGCGGCGTGGTATTTTTTACATATTTTGGAGATAAGGAAATCTGGGGTCAAGATGACAAGATAAAAACTTTAAAACGATTAGAAATCGATAAAATTTTAGAAGAGTATAAAAATCTTTTTGATTTGAAATATTTTGCTGAGGAAATTTTTGAAGGGAAGACTATGGGTGGAGGCATAAAGAATTGGCATATTTTCAGAGTGATTCTGAAAAAGAAATAACTATTTGTAATGTTTCTAGGTGACAGATATTCCATATTGTAAGTTCCTTAAATCTAACTTCGGTAGAAATACTAAAGGTGTGGATATTGCCTAATTAATGAAGGATTTGCATATAAAGGTGAAAAAATAAGGGTAAAACTCTGACTCCATTATACCTGTGGATAACGGGGATTGACTTGACATGTACACGGATATATTATGATATTAGGTCCGTAATCTCCCGGTGAGGGTGTGTGCGGACAATAAATTCTCGTCATTCCGGCGGGGCGCCCAGGTGAGCTGCGTATTGCTCACTGATCTTTGATAAGGAGACGAAAATGAACAATACCTTGTTCGGGTTCGTGGCGTCCCTGATCGCCACACTCGCCCTGTTCTTGGGCTCGACCCAGGCGCAGGCACAAGTTGCAAGTGACCGTCTGACTGTGGTCGAGTTCAAAATCGATCAGATCGGCGGTGCGGACGGCACTGGCTGTGGTGGTCCTACCATCGCCAAAAACCACTACACGATGATCGATGATGTCAAAGTTATCGATCCCGTGCTTTGGGCGCAGTTGCCACAATCTCTGCGAGATCAGATTCCGACGGGGCGAGAAATCGAACTGTTGGACGCTGGCATCGCTGGCCCGTGGTATCGGACTGGAAACAACTTTGAGGCATGGAAGCTTGGTACACCGGGCACGGTTGCAATGCACCGCATTCAGGCCGTTCAGTTTTGTTCACATCTGTGGATTACTGAAGTCGACCTGCTCTATGGTGAGAACGCAATCGCCTGGCTCGTGCGCCAGCGCGACGGTGCCGGTAATCAAATCTACAAGGACAACGGCGCAAGCTTCGGGGTCAAGATTCCAGTCAACGGATATCCGCTCACAGGCACACGCATGGCCTACCGTGCATACAACGGCGCCGCTTTCAAACGCGGTCAGTTGACCGTGCCGGTTGCTTATCTCGAGAATGATCCCAATTGGAGATTTATTTTCAACTGGGTTCGATGGGAAGAGACGCAGCTACTCCCTGGTTGGGAGTTGGCACGGATTGACGCGGATGCAAGTACTGATCCGAATGCTGGTAAGTTCTTGATACCAGCGGATGCGAAGTCGGTGTGGGTGGCAAACCAAACTCCCGACGGAGTCGTGAACGATCCAGTGTACGGGCTGACGGGCAACTACCTGTCGGTGTTCAACATGGACACGCAAAACTGGGCAGCCAGTGCGCGTGTTGACGTCTCGGTGTCGGGCAAGTCGCGGAGTGTCGATTTTGACAATTCCCGCGATGTCGCCTATATGCCGCGAGGTAGTTTCCGTACGTTCCAGGCGAAATCTACGGGCCCCACGGTCACTCATGTGGCTATGGTCCCTGACACTCGCTTAGCAGCGCTTGTGTATGAGCGAACTGGCGAGGTGTTTCATCTTGCTGGGTCTGATTACGGCAATCGGGTCTTTGTGTGGAATCCGAAGACTGATACAATTTGGGACTTCATTCCTGCAACGGGAGTGGTCCCTAATCTGGATACAACTGTCGATGGGCACATTCAAGGTGCGATTTTTGGCAACACCTTCTTCCGCGTGATTGGTATCAACAATTATACGCAGACGAAGGTTGAGGTGTACGACATCCCAGATCGCGCGCAACGCGCGACGTACATCATCAACAAGCAGTTGGCAAATGGGGGAGGGGTTTTTGGGGCACGTCCTCAGATGTCTTTCGATCCCAATACCAATAGTTTGTGGTTTGCTACCATCTATGACGGTTCGCTCGGAGAGCTTGATCTTGATACTGGTGTCTTTGCCGACTTCCCAATTCCGCAAGAAGCGGGGGTGGCGGTAGGAGCGACGGACGTCAAGGTTGATTCGCTGCGAAACAAGCTGTACGTGAGTATCGCGAAGTTTCGTCCCGTGTGGCAAGGTGCTTCGACACCATTTGTTGACGGAAGCCTGTACGAGATCGATCTTGCTACCAAGCAGATCGCTCGACAGGTGACCCTTCAAGTGTACCCGTGGAGTGTTGCGATCCTTCCAACTTCGACAGGTACATATGTCGCGGTGACCAACAACGCAACAGTGTCAGGTAACAACGTGAGCGTGCCGAGCACGATCTCGGTCGTGAATGTTTCAAACTTTGCCGAAGTCGCCCGGTTGCAGACGCAGAAGCAGCCGACGGCGATGGCAGTCGAGTTCAAGGATTGAATTTGATGAACAGAGTCTCAGAGTCCCTATGCACTAGTATGTGTGTAGGGCTCTTTTCTATAAGGATGTAGGGTATGGAAGGAATACGTATTATGTCTATGGAGTATACTTATTTGAATATAATGAAAAAGAAAATCAAAGTTGGAATTTTTGTAGAGGGGAAATTTCTACCAGCATATGACGGTGCTAATAATCGCTTCCAGTATCTATCAAAGTTTTTACAGTTATCTGGAAAAGTTGATGTTGTAATTTTTCATTGCCATCGTGGGTATACAGATATTAAATTAGTGAAAGGTCAACTTTTTACAACTTACCTTGTTTCCGAAGAAAACTATTATAATAATTTGGAATTATTAGCAATTCTAATTCAGAAAGAACAGATTGATATTTTACAATTCAATGATTTAGAACCGATTTTGTATCAAGGGGTAAAATTGTCAAAAATGACTAATACAAAATTAGTTTACGAAATTCATTACAATTCTGCACAATTAGCAAAAACACTTGGTGAAAAAGACGAGATCATCAACAGTATTATAAAAAACCAAAGCAAGGTTGGAAAAAACATTGACTACGCAATTTGTCTAAGTGGTGATGACAAAAAAGACTCAATTAAAAACTTACGAATTAAAGAAAACGAATTGACCGTGATTTCAAGTGGCGTTGATTTAAGTGAGAATAATTATCATTCTCCGAATTTGAGAGACAAAACCATAGTTTTTTTAGGTAATTTATATTTTAAACCAAACGAAGATGCGGTTAAGGTTTTAAAAGATAAAATATATCCAAAATTATTAGATCATGGTTTTTCGTTTATAGTGGCGGGCGATTGCCCAATAAAATTAAAAACGAAATTGAGTGATAAAAACTTTGATTTTATTGGAACAGTGAAAGATTTGAATTTTCTTTTTGCAAAAGCTAGTATATGTGTCGCACCGATTTTTGAGGGCACCGGAATTAGAATCAAGTTTTTGAATTTTATGTCGGGCGGTATTCCGGTTTTAACAACACGAATTGCAACTAATGGTTTTCTAAACAAAAGTAACTTTATTATCGAAGATAATATTGATAGGTATGCCGAAAAAATAGTTCATCTTTTTAACGATGATAGACTCGTTAAGATTTCAAAAAATAGCAGAAAATTAATTGAGCAAGATTATTCTTGGCAAAAAATTGCTAAGCAAGTTATTAGGGTCTATAGAAAAGTTTTAAATAAAAAGACTAAAAACAAGACAGAGGGTGTAGAAATTTTACAAAAACCAGCTTGGTTAAGAGAATTGATTAGTAAAGGTAGATACAAGTTAATTCAAAAACTACCAAGAGGCTTCTCCTTTTCAAAGGTGTCAAACGGTAAGGTTGAAAACTTTATATTGAAAAATATTATTGCAATTGAAGGAATGCCGGGGGCGGGTAAAACAACTTTTGTGAATAATTTGCAATTTAAAAAGGTAAAAACTATAAAGGAGTGGCATATAAAGATTCCTAAAAATATTAAAAGCAATTTTGAAATTCAGAGACTGTATATATTATCTGAAAAAAACAAGTATAAAATAAATAGCAAGTTTTACCAAAAAAAAGAAAAAATAGTTTTGGACCGAAGTTTTATATCTACTTTGGCGTATTCGTATGCTGATTGTAAAACAAATAATGTGATGACTGATTATAAGAAAATACTAAAATTGTTGGGAAATATTAAGTACGAAATTTTATGGCCAACTAAAATTATTGTTTTAGATTGCTCGATTAAAGAAAGTATTAAAAGACGAAAAAGATTTCAAAATATTATTGAATACAGAAAATGGTTTGATCAAAAGTTTTTAGTAAATTTTAGTGATTTCTATCACAATGAATTACCAAAACTCCTAGAAGTTAAACCTATTTTTGTGGATACTAGCAACAAAACAATTTTAGAAGTTGAAAACGAAGTCATGAAAGAAATTCTATGAACAAATTATCTGTAATTATCTCTACTTATAGACATCAAAACAGAATTCTGGGGTTAAAAAAAATCGCTCTATCTTTATCAAAAAAAGAAAATGATGATTTGTTGCTAGAAATAATCATTGTGGATAATGGAGGCTCTCTTTCTGAAAGTGAAAAAAGTGATTTATTAGCAATACATTCAAAAATTTTCTTTATTATTGAAAATGAAATTGGTTTGAATATTGCTAGGAATACAGGTGTAAAAAGTAGTAACGGCGACATTATCGCTTTTATGGATGATGACGTTTGGGTTTCAGAAACTTGGGCAAAAAACATTTTGGATGCTTATGAAAATAGCAGTGTTTGGTGTGCTGGTGGAAAAGTCACTATGACAAATATGGAAATTATTAAAGATAAAAAATGGTTAACAAATTATTTTCTACGTTTTTTATTTCCAACGGAATTCCCGGAACATACTGGGCAAATTATCGCCCCGTATTTTCTAGTTGGTGCAAATATGTCATTTAGAAAAGATATTTTTGAAAAATATGGACTGTTTGATAAAAAACTCGATAGAGTTGCGAATAAGCTTTTATCTTGTGGGGATACAGAATTCATAGGGAGATTACCTAAAGAAAATATTTTCTTTATAAAAGATGCTGTAGTTTATGGAGAAATCGATGAAAAACGGTTGAACGTAAAATATATGTTAAAACGATTATATTGGCAAGGATATTCAGATTTTATTTTTATACAAAAGGTTGGTATAGATAGATTTTTTGATAGACACGAGATTCAATTTGGGCGGAGCTTTTTGGAGTTTATTTTTTCAAAACTGTTTCAGTTTAAGTTTTTTGAATCTATCTGTGTTATAGCGAGGTGCGTTGGTTTTTATGTCTCAAAAAAGAAAAATGAGAGCAAATAGGGCGTGCTCTCATTCAATTATAGTAAGTATTTTGGAAAAAGCGTTTTGTGGATTATCAGAGGAATTATCAATTATTACATCCGGTAGAACTCTCTTAAATTCCTCTAAACACCTTCTTTCTGACTCCTGTCTTATATAATCTTTACTGTAGTCATTAATGGGGTCTCTTTTGGAAATTCGTTCCAACCTGATCTGATTTTCGCAAAAAATTAAGAAACAAAAGTCAGGCATAAGAATGTTAAGTTGTGGGAAGCAAGAAAGATCTAAGCCGAGTGTTTTGTGATAGCAAAAAGTTGACCAAATGTATTTATCACAAATGACAGGCTTCTCTCTCAGTATTTCGCTAACTTCTGAGGATACTTGTAGATTGAGTGATAAATAAAAGTAATATCTTGCTTCAATTGATAAACTTCTATCTGCTAGTGAACGTATTTCTCGAAAACTTGCCGGAGTATTGTAGTAAACACCACCAAGTCTTTCTGCAAGCATTTTTGCGAGTGTAGTTTTACCACTTCCCATAATTCCTTCCAGAACGATAAATCTGTTTTGTGTACACACAGGAATCTCCTTCTGTAAAGAGCTTACTTTTCTTTTTATAACACTCTACAGATAAAAGTCAAGCTTTTAGAGAAACGATTTCAGCTCTTCGGTTAGTTTCCATAAATACTTTTTTGCCAAAGAATCCTCGCAAGAATCTAAGAAATTTTGAATTTGAGCAACATATTTATCATTGTTAACGAATTTTGGGTACAAATGCTGCTCATTCTTTTGATAAATTTTAATAAAGTTACCCATATGTGAGGTGAAGTCAGCAATCTTAATCAATTTTGCTCCATCAGAAATTCTTCTAATGTGTTCATAATATTCTGTCATCAAATCTTGTTTTGTCAGTTCAGGCCTCGTCGAGTCTTTCCAGTCTTTTACATGCGATACCTCTAAAATCAAATTTAAAACATCTAGTCCAAATTTTTCAATAATTTCTTCGTTTGTTGCATTAGTATCCTCTAAAACATCGTGTAAAAGTCCAGCAATCAAGATATTGGTATCTTCTACTTTAAAATCTTCTTTTAATAAAAAATAAACCTCTAAAAAATGATTCTCAATGTTAACCTCGGAGAATTTTCTAGTAGCAAATTCTTTAGCTTGCTCGATGTTATCCATATACATGTGTATACCATTTTTTAGAGTATTTTTCAATTTTTTTATCTGTCAAAAATGTGAGTAGGGAACTGACTAAATAAGTAAGGTTAATAAATAATGATCTCTAAGTCCTGCATGCAAGCACCTGTGTGTAGGGCTCTTTTTTATATCTACATCTTTGATATACTTTTTGTATAGCACTATGACTAAATTTTTATCTCTTCTCTCGTTCGCACTGCTTATTACGTTTGGAATGTTTAACATTTCATACGCAGCCTGCGGAACTATTAATCTTTCTTGTACTCAGGATTTAGAATTAAGTTGGACTTCAACGGGGCAAACTCCTCAGTTGTGTGAGGTTGGTGGGGCGGGTTGGTCAGGATCTTCGCAGTGTACTTCTCAAGCTGAGCCGAGCGCGAGTAATGGCTGGATACGGATTTCTGCAGACAGTATTCCAAATGGAACAAGTCTCTATTCTTTCCAAGGCGTACCGCTCTCAGGCACTCCACCACAGATGACAGATACGTGTACTATTGTTAAACCAACAAATTGTGTACCTTCAGGCTCTGGTACTTACGACATCTCTGCTGCGCCGAATCCTGTGCAAATTTGTAGCCCAGCAACTACAGGAGCAAGTAATATTTCTTGGGTAGCACCAAGCGGCGAGAGTGTGCGGGTGGATGTGAACGGGACACTTTTTAGTAATGGAACAGGTAATGGCTCACAATCAGCAAACTATATTTCACTTGGCACTCCATACACATTCAGTTTGTATCGTACAACAGGTGGAGTAAATGAACTTAAAGATACGGTGAGTGTAAGTGGTACAACTGATGGATGTCCAGGAGCAACATCATTTAAATGTGCAAGTAATTCATGTCAGGCGTGTGGGGGATCAACAGGCGTTGCCTGCGATAGTACTGGGGGAAGCTGTACAGCAGTAGGGGAGTCTTGTGCTGTAACGCCGCCAGCCGCAACAAATGATGTTGGATTTGGTAATCCTACAGGAGCAGGCTTTGCAAAAAATCTCACTATCTCACAAGGAACGAATGCCCAACTTAACTGGACATCATCTGGTACAGGACTTACAAATTGTCGCATTCAACGTTCTGATAACGGTGGTTCAACTTGGTACGATAATGGCTGGACAGGAGCGGTGGGTGGAAATACTGCCACAAACTGGGCGGTGGGAACATATCCATTTCGACACATTTGTGCACAGTCATCAGGTGGAAATTTAATAAGCGCAACAGCAACGTTGACTATTCAAAGTGGACCGGTAGCAACTGCAGCGCTTGGATTTAATGTCGTTGGAAATAGCGTTACGGAGCCAACAAAAACTATTAATTCTGGTCAAACAACGAATCTTTATTACGGTGTTGAAAATGTTGTAGCAAATTCTTGTACCATTACACAAAGTCCAACGGGCGGACTTCCTGCCGCGAATGCTTCTACGCAAGCAACACAGACATTTCAATCAGGAAGTCTTTCTGCGCCATGGGGGGCAACTGCAGGCGTATCATCTTTCACCTACACGATGACATGTACAAGAACTTCTGGAGGAACCATTGCTTCAAATGTGGCAACACTTACCGTGAACCAAGTGCCGAGTTGTGGTAATAATATTTGTAACGGAAATGAGACGTGCAGTAGTTGTCCACAGGATTGTGGAGCTTGCGCAGGTAGTGGGACACTTGACGCGGCGTGCCTTACTAGTCCGAGTGTTCCGACCGTACGTTCAGGACAGCAATTTACCGTGAATGTGCCGTTTACAAACACAGGGAGTAAGGTCTGGACTCCTTCGCAGACGATGTCGTATCTTGCTCGTTCATCCGCCCAAGTAAGCACAGGATGGAACGGTCTCACCCAAGGTCTTTCGTATGCTATTCCAGGTACTCCAGCATCAGGGGTCTTTACTCCAAGTTTTGCTCTTACCGCACCATATGTTTCTTCGGTA
This sequence comes from Minisyncoccia bacterium, assembly GCA_038256975.1. Taxonomy (GTDB): domain Bacteria; phylum Patescibacteriota; class Minisyncoccia; order Phycocordibacterales; family UBA5272; genus JALHNF01. Next base: position 43,218 of record JBBSJU010000001.1, read on the forward strand.
ACAGATTTTATTCTCACCTTTAGAATGCAAGAAAACGGAGTTCCTTTTGGATCGACATGTTTTGTAAATGGGACAGGGAATGTCACCGTGGCTCCGCCCCGATGTAGTGATGGAGTGGATAATGATATTGATGGTTTAACAGATTGTACAACAGGAGCTGAAGATCCTGGATGTTATCCAGACGGAAACGGAGGTGGTGGGGCATGTAATCCACAAGATGATGATGAAAATGACGCAACTGGTGCAGTGCTTCGAATTTCTGCAAATCCGCAACTCGTGCGTCAAGGAGGATCATCACAGATCTCATATGAAGTAACTGGATGCGTGAGTCAAGATAAAGGCAATCCTGTTGCTTGGGAACTTCTTCGAGACGGACTTTCTATTGGAGTGTCAGGTTCAGAAAGTAGCGACGGAGAACAAAAGTATCCTGTTACGGATATTCAAAACAAGACGACCTTTACGCTATCTTGCGGTGGCACATCACGTGCAGCAACAATATCAGTGATAAAGATTGGAGAGTTTTAATAGAAGAGGGGAGGCTACAAATAAAAACCAGCAGAGATGCTGGTTTTGTTTTTGCGGATTTTTAACTCCTTGGGATTTTAAGATAACAAGCAATATTGATATCTTGAATAAGTTTTGGAGTTAGATCATTTTTTGCTAGACTTTAGATTATGAATACTTTTATTGATACTTCAAAAAATCCTTTGGATATAGAAGTAGTTGAACGTAAAGGTATAGGTCACCCCGACTCGTTGGCAGATATAATTGCTGAGGATTTTTCAAATAGGTACTCGTTATTCTGTTTAGAGCAGTTTGGTACTGTTTTAAACTATTGGTTTGACAAGGTGACCCTTTCAGGGGGTGTCTGTGATTTAGGTTTTGGTAGGTGTAGTATTTTAAAACCAATAACAATATATTTATTTGGTAGAGTAACTACAAAATTTGCTGATCATAAGATACCTGTCGAAGCCATGTTTAAAGAAAGCTGTTTCGGTGTTTTTGATCAAATTTTCGGAGACTCTTATCCAAAGGAATCAATCAATTTTTTCTTTGACGTAAATAGTGCTATCGGCGCTGATCATGAAAGAACGTACTATTCCCCAGATTCTATCGGTTCGTTAAAAACGTATGAGAATTTTACTGCAAATGATACTGTTGTCTGTCATGGGTATGCCCCTTATACAAAAACTGAGACTATTTGTATTGCTATTGAAAACTTTCTTAACTCAACCTCATTCAAAAATAAATATAATGCAACGGGTTGGGACGTAAAGGTTTTAATTATTCGTGAGAATTCTTCTTATAGAATAACAATCTGCATTCCTTTTATTGCCAATAAAACACAATCCCATGAATTTTATTTAAATTCAAAAAATGAAATTAAAAAGGAAATAAGCGAGTATCTTAAAAGTAGCAATTTTTTCTCTATTGAAGATAGCTATGAAATCTATTTAAATACAAAGGATAAAGATAACCTTGCTTATCTTGTTGCATTTGGCTCGGCTGTGGATAAAGGAGATTATGGTGCTGTTGGAAGAGGGAATAGATACTCGGGTGTTATTTCGGTAAATCGTGGTACGAATGTTGAAGCTGTTAATGGAAAAAATTCTCGAAATCATAGTGGTAAATTGTATACAGTTTTGTCGTATGCAGTAGCTTCTTTTGTCTACGAGAAAACAGGTGAACCCTGTCAGGTTATTATTACTACTGATAATGGTAGACTTCTGAATAATCCCACTATGGTTGTGATTCGTTTTGATAACAAAGGGTTCACTTTGAATAAAGAAGACGATTTAGTAATCAAGGAATATATTAAAACAATCTTTAGTGAAATCGATAAACTTTCTTCTTCCATAATATTGCGTAATCCTGTCACTGATTTTAAAAACATTTTTATCTATGCTTAAAGTAATACTAATTGGTGGCGGAGAATTAACTGAAGACACCCTTTTAAAAATAAAAGAAGAGTCTACTTCAGGTTTTTTAAAATCAACAAATATTAAGACGATGGTCATTCCATTTGCGAGACATGAAGAGGATTGGGATGCTGTATACAATAAGAATGTAACTAAATATGCCCATGAGGGTTACAATTACTCGTTTGTATGTCCAAGCAGGATTCATGATGTTTTTTTGAAACAACTGGTTGATTCAGAACTTATTATTATCTGTGGGGGTAGTGAGTTGAGTCTCGCAAAGAATCTACCGACTCTTTCAGGTGCTAATTTTGATAATAAGGTAATAATTGCAACATCTGCAGGTGCTAATTTTTTAGCAACTTCCTATTATTCTAATGATAGAAATGAATTTGCCGTAGGCGCTAATCTTTTAAAGATAAACACGTTTTGTCATTTTAAAGATGGCATGAACGATAAATTAAAAAAGTTGGCAGAATCAAACGGATTACCAACTCTCCCTATAAGAGAAGGTAGTTTTATTGTATTATATGAAAGCAAATAGTCATGTTTTAAATTTTCTGGAGATATTTTCTAAAAATTATGATAATAGTATCGAAGATAGTGTAATTGTGCTTCTTAAACCTGATTTTCCGGAAGACAAAAAATATGATTTTTTGTCTTACTGTAGCGAAAGATCGTTAAAGATTATATTCGAAGACTCTTCTATTTTAGATAGAGATAAAATCTTTGGTATTTATTATGATATTTTCAAACAAAGAGATGATGATAGAAAATATGGAATATCATGGAAATTAAAATTAATCGATTACTTAACAACCGGAAAATCTGCTTATTACATAGTTCAAGGAGTAAATGCCCAAAAGTTATTAAATGACTATAAAAAAATGATTAGAGAAGAATATAATAAAATTACTACGCCAAAAGAAACTTTAAATGAAAATGATTTTTTTGAAAAAGTAATTAAAAATCTAATTCATATTACAAATGAGAAAGAATTTGTTCCGACATGTTGGTTTTTATTTATGAAGTAAGTCATGGAGAAAAGGGAGAAAATACCTAATGGTTTTGATGATGAAGACAATAAAGAAAGCATTTTTCGTCTGGGTGTCTCACCTGTAAAGGCAAATTTTCGTATTGGCCCTCTTCGATCACATTTGTATAACTATATTTATGCCAGTAATGAAAAATTAAAAAATAAAGATTCCAAAGTTTATTTTCGAGTCGACGACTCAAATCAAGAGAAAGGAGACAGGGAAATGTCTGATAAACTTTTTTGTTTTTTTTCAGAAACCTTAGGAATGGTATTTGATCAGCACGAAGATGGTAGTCGAATGATCTTTCAGTCTGAAAGAGTTGATTTATATCGCGAGTATTTAGAGAAGTTATTTGATATAGGTGTGGTATTTTTGGATAAGGAGTCTGGCTTAACTCTTTTTGATATTGAAAAGTTTATTGATATTCACGGAGAAATAATTCAATTTCATGATCTCGTGAGAGGTGACGTGACATTAAAATTAAAAAAGCTTTTAGATAAACAAAAGTTTTTCCCCTTAGTGAGATCAAATGGCTCTGTGTTATATCACTTAGCTTCTGTTACTGACGACGATCTTCTCGGTGTTACGCATGTTGTACGAGGGACTGATAAGCTTTCTGTTGCACAGTATCAAGAAATGGTAAGAATTGCTCTTGAATTGGAACCTAAAAAATTTATGCACACACCGCTCATGTTGGACGATGAAGGCGGTTTATTAAAGGGAGATGTTTTATATGATTCTTTTATTAAAAAAGGTATTTTACCTCAAGCGATGTTATCCTATATGATTTCATCAGGTTATGGCGACCCTGATATGGTGTATGAGTCGATAGATGCCATTATAGAGAGATTTGATTATAAGAGAGTAAGACAAAATAATGGAAGGTTTGATTTTAAAAAATTAGTTAGTATAAATAGAAAAATTTTGTCTGGTATTAGTGATGAGGATTATGGTATTTCATTAAGATTATATTTTGCGAAAGTAAATAGAGAAGATATACAAAAAGGTCTTAATAATGATGTAGAATTGCTATCTCTGTTTTTAAAACTAAAAATACCCTTCGAAAAAGCTGAAGCGTTTTACAATGCTTTAAATCAGCCAGACTATTCCAATATCGAAAAACTTGATCAGGAAGTTATAGATGCACTTATCTTTTTTATTGAAGAATTTAACGCGAGCAAGTTTAATTGTAAAGATATTTTTTATTCTGCAGATAGGAATAAAATTAAAGCATTAAGATTTCTCCTCATCGGAGGCTTAGAAATATCAGGAGGTTTGTTGGAGATAGTAGAGTATTTAATTTCTAAAAAACTCATTTCTAAAAGACTAGAGACACTAGGTAGTTTTTTAAGTGTATGACCTTACCTATTTGTAATAGGTAAGGTATGAAATCTCTATGACGAAAGAGGCTGATAAGTACTCATTTTCAGAATCAAATACTAAAACGTTCGTTCTTAATTCTAGGTTAGGAAGCGTTTCAGGGATGATTTGTATATAAAGCAGGGGAAATAGGCAGGCAACTTCAGGTTTTTGTTATCCCCACCTTTTCGACATGTATTCTTGCCATAACTATATACGTGTGACATAGTTCACCTTATCTGTATTGAAGTACAGGTAGTTGCGGTTTATTACAATTATTTTATATATATGAAGAAAAACTATGCGTTCGTGCTCATGGCTCTTGTGCTATTTGGTGCGACATCAATCTCTTTTGCTCAAAACGTTGAGGTTGCAGGAAAGGTGACAGGTATTCGAGGTATTGCGCTTCGAACATACTGTAGTTTCTCCACACTTTTTGGTGCAAATAATGACAAGTGTTTCGATTTAACAAAAACAGGTGCGATTAACGCTGCGGCTATTGGAGCAGTAGATCTCGGTGTTGGATCAGAGACTCCATCTGGAACAGGAACGCCACAAGGTAACCCAACAACTCCAGGAATTAATTCACCAGTTGTTGAGCGAACAGTGGTAGTGCAGGGAGCACCTGGCCCTCAGGGTCCACAAGGTCCTGCTGGCTCAACAGGTCCAGCACCGACATTCCCTAACATGCCTTTGGTATTTTGGAGCGGGGGTGGTGCGGGAGGTGGTTCAACACAAACAATTGTTAATAACTCAATCTCACCACTTCCTGGAGGTGCACTTCCTGGGCAAGTATTGAGTACCAACGCGTCAGGAACCGCTGAGTGGCAGTTCGTTACCCTTCCAGGGACAACGAGTACGCCTTCTATATTAGGATCACTCACTGACCTTTCTGCAACAAATGGTCTTAATCTCGCAACTACTTCTACTTCAACAACTCTCAAATTAGGTGGCTCTCTTACGGAAGACACAACTATTCTTCAGGATGTTTTTAATTTTGGTCTTAACCGATTAGGTTTCGGGTTCTTTAATCAAGGGACAACAACTGTTCCTGGTGCAAGTACTTCAACTGAAAATACAACATTCACAGGTCTTTCTGGAACAGAAGGAACACAAAATATTTTTGCAGGACTTTTCCGACGCGCAACTTCTTTGTTTCCAATATATGAAGTACGAGCGTTTGATTCTGCCACGAATAAAGAAGGTTATTCAACTGTAGAATCTGGTGGTATCGAAACAGGTGTGACCAATGGTACAAGTACGGCAGAGCTTTCTATTGATGTAAGTGAGGTACAGATTTCAGCATTTGACAGCGCCTCTTCTACTGGAATTAAAGTTACGGCAACGGGAGGGGTCGAGTTTAATTCAAGTGAAGGGGGGTACTCATTTCCCCGAATGGACGGCACAACAAACACGCTCCTTACTACAAATGGCGCAGGACAACTTCGCTACGAAACAATCAGTAACATTATTGGGACATCCTCAACATCAACAATTAATGCGTGGGGCTTGAATGGAAATAGTGGTATTGATGATACGGTAAACTTCTTTGGCACAACGGATGCACAGGATGTTGTTATAAAAACAAACAATATCGAACGGGCACGTTTTGCAGCGAATGGAAATTTTTCACTCTTCACGAATGATCAGAACACAACTTCTGCTATCACGGTAAAAGGTATTCATAGTGATGGACGATGGGGAATCTTTGACGAGGCAAATAACAAGCTTTTGCAAAACAGATCAGATGCGGGAATTTTAGGATTTGGAACAGGAGACTTTGTATCGTACGGATTTAATTCTGCAATGGGAATCCGCGGCGCAGATGTGCACATTCCTCACCTTGTGGTGGGTGGAAATCACACGGGGCCAAACAATATCTCGCAGCTTCGTATGGAGGCAAGCTCACAAACTGAGTACAATTACGCAGGTTCCTACCCAACAGGAGTAAATACATACAAAATTTCAACAATATTGCATGCGCCGCTTCCTGGGAATGTACGAGCACCTATCCTAATTGGAGGCCGCGAATTAAAATTTGTTACAGGAGCAAATGATACAGGAACTCCGGAAATGACCATTACTGAAAATGGAAATATAGGAGTTGGGACAGTGCTTCCATCGACACGTTTTGAGGTGAACAGCGGTGTTGCAAACGACTCCGGTTTTGCTTTCTCGCAACTCAATGCTACTTCAACCCTTGTTGGTACGGCACTTAACTTCCTTACTGTAGACGCGCTTGGGAAAGTGGTCCTCTCTGGACTTGATCCGTCTACATTTGCGACAACATCAGCGGCTGGAATTACAGGGAATATTCAGTTTAATGAAGGTGGTCTTTTTGCAGCAAATTCAAATTTCAATTGGGACAATGTGAATAATAGATTCAGTATTCAAGGTACATCAACACAGTCGGCGAATCTTACTGAATGGAAAAATAGCGCAGGAACTAATGTGCTTAGTGTAAACCCAAATGGCGGAATGAACATGGCGTACCAACAAGCTCTCACTTTTGCGTTTGGAGGAAGTGTAGGTAATACAGGTGGCGTTGGAGGTGCTGTTGAGTTGCTTGCTGAAAGTGGAGGTGGTGTATCTGGTATTCGAGTTGAATTTGGAAACAGAATTCAGCTCCTTGGTGGCAACATGAGTGTCTTTCCTCAAAACAACACATCAAATTCAATTACTCTTCGGGGGGCTGATAATGGAAATGTAGGTAATGGTGGAGATCTTATTCTTCGAGGAGGTAACGCAACTCTTACAAGTGGTATGGGTGGGCTTGCTACCTTCAAATCAGGAGACTCTATTGGAACAAATATGTCTGGTACAAATGCGGTTCTTGCAGGTGGTGCAGCAACTGGTAACGCTGTTGGTGGATCTCTCTTATTCCAAACTTCTGATGTTGGAGCAAGTGGTTCAGCATTGCAACCTTTTACAACTAAGATGGCGCTTACCGCAGATGGACGTCTTGGCATTGGAACAACATCACCTGCGCGACAGCTCCATGTTGCAATTAATACAACAGGACAAGTTGCTCGCTTCCAAAACAGTTCTGCAACCTGTAACATCAATCCTTCAATCTTCCTCGCTTTCAATTGTCTCTCCGATCAATCTCTGAAGAAAGATATTGTTTCTCTTGATTCAAAACTTGCAGCTTTCACCAAGTTGAACCCTGTGAATTATCACTGGAACACTGAAGAAGTGGGAAGTCCACTTCAGTACGGTTTTATCGCCCAAGAAGTTGAGGCAGTATTCCCTGACTTTGTGACAACAGATTCTGAAACAGGACTTAAATCAGTTGCATTTGGAAATCTCATTCCACTTACTGTAAAGGCCGTGAGTGAAATCAACGCGCATCTTGGCGATCTTTCAGAAGAAACAACTCCGGAGAAATTTGCTCAGTCGACAATCTTTAAACGATTTACTGACGCGTTTAAAACCCTCACACTTGCATTCAAAGATATTACCGCGGACAAAGCGACAATCAAGGAACTCTGTCTTCCTAAGTCTGACGGCACTGTGATTTGTCTTTCAGGTGACCAAGTTGCTCAGATTGCTGCAAGTGCAGGTATCCAGACGGTTACTCCCGCACCAGTACCAGTAGTTGTAGTTGACCCAACTCCAGTTCCGGTTGTGGAAGAAGAGCCAGTGGTCCCACCGACAGATGAACCAGTTGATCCTATTGTTGAAGAGGTAATACCTGTAGTGCAAGTTGAGTCAACTCCTGTTGTTGTAGAACCCGTGACTCCTGTGGTGCAAGACGTTCCTACGGCTGTAATAGTACCAGAGCAAGTTTCAACTCCCGCTCCAACCACCCCGCCTACTCCCACAGAATAGGTTGTATAAAAGATATTTAATGAATAAAAACCACCTTAAAAAGGTGGTTTTTGTGTGGAGGAGGCCTTTGACACAAGGGGCTTCTTTGTAGTATTATGACAAACATATAAAGAAGCCCGGAAGGGCGGTTTTTAATAAGAATATGCGTATAACACAATATCTAAAAGAAACTCGGGCTGAGATGGCAAATATCAAATGGCCAACTAGAAAAGAAACTATTCTACATACTACACTTGTTGTCTTGATTTCAGTGCTCGTTGGACTGGGACTTTCAGGTCTTGATCTTAGTTTTCAAAAAGTAATAACGTCGCTTCTTAATAGTTTTTAAACTGAATGTATGTCTAAACAAGAAACATCAGGCGATCGTCACTGGTACGCGGTGCATACATACGCTGGATATGAAAATGCAGTACTTCGAAATCTCAAACAGCGCATCGAGTCACTTAATATGGAAAATAAAATTTTCGAAGTGATTGTTCCTATTGAAAAAAAAATAAAGGTAAAGGCTGGAAAACGAGTTGAGGTAGAAGAAAAGATTTATCCAGGATATGTGCTTGTAGACATGATTGTGGATGAAAACTCTTGGTATGTTGTTCGCAACACTCCTCGAGTGACGGGGTTTGTGGGCGCCGGAACAACCCCTGTGCCACTCAATGAGAAAGAGCTCGGGTATCTTTTTGAGAAAATGAAGTCAACCAAGACAGAACACGACATTGAGATCGAAGAAACAGATATGGTAAAGATTGTTGACGGTCCATTTAAAGATTTTGAAGGTAAAGTGGAAGGGGTTGATAAGGAGCGCGGAAAATTAAAAGTGCTTGTATCAATGTTTGGACGAGAAACTCCCGTTGAGCTCGACTTCTTGCAGGTTAAGAAAATATAAGGTAGTCTATAAAAACTAAAAGTATGGCAGCTAAAAAAGTACAGAAATACGTAAAGGTTCAAATCGAGGCAGCAAAGGCAACTCCAGCCCCACCACTTGGTCCTGCCCTTGGTCAGGCCGGTGTTAATATTGCTGAATTCGTAAAGAAATTTAACGATGCGACACAAGGAATGCAAGGAAAGGTAACGGCTCGTATCTATGTATATGAAGACCGTTCATACGACTTCAAAATCGTTTCTCCAACTGCAACTTCAATGATCAAGAAATCTCTTAATCTTGAGAAAGGATCTTCTAAAAATGCTACGGTGAAAGTAGGTAAAATCACCCAAGCGCAGCTCCAGGCTATTGCAACTTCAAAGATGAAAGACTTGAATGCACACACAGTAGAGCAAGCAGCAAAGATTATTGCTGGCTCATGTCGCTCAATGGGTATCGAGGTGGTAGGCTAAATACAAAAAGAAAAATCACCACTTGGTGGTTTTTCTTTTTACCAAATTATTATGAAGTGTATTGCCATACAAACACGAAAGATACTCCCGCCGAAAGATGATTTTTTAGGTGCGCTTTTTACGGCGAAGAAATTTAAACCAAAAAATGGAGATGTAATCGCTATCTCTTCAAAGGTGCTTGCGATAGACGAAGGCGTGTGTGTACCTGCGGGCACTCGAGAAGACAAAGAAGAACTTGCTAAAAAACTTGCTGAAAGATATGTCGAACTTCCGTATGGTCGCGATAGAAAGGCGGTATTTACAGTGACGAACGGAGTACTCATTCGTACTGCTGGGATTGATGAGAGTAACGGCAATGGACACTTTATTTTGTGGCCAAAGGATCCGAAGAAAACTGCACAGATATTGAAACGTGCTATTGAGAAAAAATATAGAGTAACGCTTACTGGGGTTATTGTTACTGATTCCTACTCTGTACCGCTTCGTCGAGGCGCTCTTGGGTTTGCTCTTGCGTGGGCGGGGATACATCCAACAAAAGATTATCGTGGAAAACCAGATGTCTTTGGTAGAAAGTTAAAGGTAACCCTTGCTAATATTGTGGATGCTATCGCTTCAGCTTCCGTGCTTGTAATGGGAGAGGCGAATGAAGCGACGCCTGTTGTTATCGTTCGTGATTTAAAAAATGTACAAAAGGAGCACAAAGTGAAAGACGAGCTTGATACATTCCCTGTTCGAATGGAGGACGATATTTTCAGCACATTCCTTTTGTCGCAAAAGTGGAGGAAGGGAGGTAAAAACAGCCTTGCAAAATAAAGCTCGGCGCGACTCTTTATTTTGTGATATGAATATGTATAGACCCTGATCTTTAGGGAAATATTTCTTAGTCACAAAGGAAAAGTCATGATAAAAATCATTGCAGCAATGACGCCGTTAAGGGTGATGGGTAACAAAGGAAAACTTCCTTGGAAGTCTAAAGATGTTCCCGGGGAACTCAAATGGTTTCAGGAAGCGACTGATGGTTGTACGGTAGTTATGGGTCGCAAGACCTGGGACTCACTCCCGGTAGGGTTTCGCCCACTTCCAGGAAGAGACAATATCGTTGTCTCTCAATCTCTTGGAGAAGATGCTTTACCTGGGGCTATTGTCGCACATACACTCAAGCAGGCGTTTAATATGGCACTTGTAGGGAAAGATGTGTGGATCGTCGGTGGTGCGCAGCTTTATACCGATGCACTTCCACTCGCCGACGAGCTTTACCTCACGTTTCTCGGTAGGGAATTTGAGGGAGACACACTCTTTCCAGAGTTTGAAAGTCAATTTACCTACATTGAAGACATTCGAAAAGGTGATGGGTGGACGGTGAAGAAGTTTATCAAAAACATGTAAACCAAGGAGACAATACAGTCATGAACACAACACAACACGATGTAACCTATCAAGGAATGTTGCAAGATATCCTTGGAAATGCGCGAAACCACGCTGATCGTACAGGAGTAGGAACACACTCTGTGTTTGGTGGGGAGTATCGATACCCGCTTTCGGAGGGTTTTCCACTTCTTACAACAAAAAAGATGGCGTGGAAATCCATCGTGAACGAACTCGTTTGGTTCTTGCAAGGGCGTACAGATGTACAGTGGCTCCAAGAGCACAAGTGCACCATTTGGGATGAGTGGGCGACCACCGAAGCTTGTGCAAAGTTTGGACGCAAAGAAGGCGATCTCGGTCCGGTGTATGGATTCTTGTGGCGACATTTCGGTGCTTCATACCAGGATGCGTGGACGGATTATTCAGGTCAAGGGATTGACCAGATCAAACGACTCTCCGGTATGCTCCTCAAGGATTCTGGGAGCCGTCGTTTGATTGTAACTGGCTGGGATCCGGCAGTGTGTGACAAGGTGGCACTTCCGCCATGTCATACTCTCTGGCAGTGCAAGGTCCACGAAGGTGGTGTGCTTGACCTTAAGCTTCATCAGCGTAGTGCGGACAGTTTTCTTGGGGTGCCTTTCAATATTGCATCCTACGCATTGCTTTTGGAGTTGCTTGCTTGGACGCATGGGCTTACGCCAGGGACATTCATTCACTCATTTGGTGATCTCCATGTGTATAAAAACCATGTCGATCAAGTGAATGAACAACTTGGACGGCAGCCTTTTTCGGCGCCAACAGTCAAGATTTCAGACCGTCTTAAGGGACGAGGGTTTGAGGGGCTTATGGAATTTACCATCGAAGACGTGGAACTTTTGGACTATCAAAGTCATGAAAAAATTGCGGCACCTGTCGCGAAGTAGAAAAAACAAAAGGTGGTCTACCTTTTACGCCGAGTGCATTCTGTGCTCGGCGGCTTTCTTTTTATAGTTTTACCAGATGAACATTTTACCAAGACGAGCAGTCATTTGGTCGGTATAGTTTGAGCCTATGGTGTCGTAGTGCGCTTCAGCTTTTGCAATCATTTTTTCATAACGAATACGAGCTACGGGTTGACCATGATACATAGCAATATCTTCAAATGCCCTAACTTCAAGAGTGAAAGGTCGTCCATGTTCATTGTTCACACCCCATCCTGGATCAAGAAAGCCCGCATAGTGACTTCTGAACTCACCCAACTTTTCATCTATTGTAATCATTTCACATGCATATTCTTCGGGTACCTTGCAGTATTCTCGGGAGGATAGAATATAAAATCTGTCTTTCTCAAAGATAAGTGGAGTGTCGGTATGGGCTTTAGTAATCTCTTCAAAAAAAGTATGCGCATCATTCTTGGCATTCCAAATCACTGGTTCGAATACATGGCGTTTTGCGATGAATCCAGCAGGTGCACCTTCATGAGCACGAAGATCGATAGTGAGTAGAGCAGTTTTTTGATCTGTACAAACCTCATCGTAAGAAAGATTCCGTTCGTCTTTTGTTGAATAAATAATATTTGAGTCCACAAGTGTTTTCAAGGTGTCGTCTTGGAGACGTGTATCGCCATTAAAAAACCGAATTTGGTTTAAGCTAAAGTCTGAATCAAATTGTATGCGAAACGAATTTGGTTTAATGAATACATAGAGTTTTCCTTCAAAACCAATTGGAATCGTATCGTATTCCTGTACAAAGTCAGCCATAAGGCGAACGTGAAGATCGGCGCGGCCAGTAGATGATTTTGGATTTGCGTAGGCATAGACCCCGAGTTCTTTCGGGAGAATAATCTTCTCACGAACTTCGGCAACGTACATTCTTCCAGGTTCAAGAATAAAATCTTTAAGTTTACGCCCTCGGAACTCTTTTAAGGTTTCTGCAATTGATTTTTTGATTGATGCTTGAAAACAGAAGGGAACTTCCATGAGACTCTCTCGTACAATAGTGAGGTCAAGTGAACTTGGTTTTACTGACCCAGCTTCTGTATTTTGAATAAGATTTTCATCTATCAAAAAACGTATTGCAGTATCGTTAAACGCCCCCTTTCCTTCAAATGGAAGTTTCATTCCAAAATGGTACCTTTTTTATAATTTTTGTGAAGCACTGGTCAGGGGTGGATAAAGTGATATAGTTTTTGGATGAAAGACAAAGAGCTTAAAAAGATTCTCGATGCAGAAAAAATGCGTCAAAAGAAAACGGTTACTTTGATAGCTTCGGAAAATTATTGTTCAGATGATGTACGTGAAGCGCTTGCTTCGGAGATTGTAAATAAATACTCAGAAGGGTATCCGGGACGCCGTTACTATCGTGGACAGGAAAATGCCGACAAGGTAGAAAAACTTTGCCAAGAGAGGGCGCTGAAAGCATTTCACCTTTCTCCAAAAAATTGGGCAGTGAATGTTCAAGCGCTTTCTGGATCTCCTGCAAATCTCGCAACACTCCTTGCGCTTGTGCCACTTGGTGAGAAAGTAATGGGACTTCGTCTTGATCATGGAGGACACCTCACGCATGGGCACAGTGTTTCTGCAACAGGAAAATTATGGAAACAGGTTCCATACGGTGTTGATGAAAAAACCGAAGTGTTTGATTATGAAAATATCAAAGCAATTGCGCTGAAAGAAAAGCCGTATTTGATTATCGCTGGTTATACTGCGTATCCTCGAAAAGTGGATTGGAAAAAGTTTCGGGAAATAGCGGATGCGTGTGGAGCGATACTTTTATGTGATATGTCGCATCTTTCTGGACTTGTAGCTGGCGGAGCGTATCCTGCACCATTTGGATACGCAGATGTGGTAACCACAACAACTCACAAGACACTTCGTGGACCCCGAAGCGCACTTATCTTTTCAAAAATTGATACTCGAAACTTATCAGTAAAAATAGATAAAGCGGTGTTTCCAGGGATTCAAGGTGGACCGCACATGAATCAGATTGCCGCTGTTGCAGTTGCACTTAAAGAAGCATCTCTTCCAAAATTTAAGACATATGCAAAGCAAATTATTATAAACGCAAAAGCGTTTGCCAGAGCGCTTCAAAAACATGGTTGGAGAATTGTTACAGGAGGTACAGACTCACATCTTCTACTAGTTGATACATGGATGAATGGTAAAGGGCTTCCAGGGGACGCGGCAAGTGTGGTACTTGAGAAAGCGGGAATTGTGGTCAACAAAAATACTATCCCAGGAGAAACTCGTTCTCCGATGGATCCGTCAGGACTTCGTCTCGGTACGGCCGCAGAAACAACACGAGGCTTCAAAGAAAAAGATTTTGAAAAACTCGCTGCAAGAATTGATTCTATATTGCGAAAGGAGATAATTCGCCTACAGAAATAACTACGATTAATATTGTGAAAGCATTTAGTATTGCAATAGAAGGATGTGATGGTGCTGGGAAGGCGACACAGGTGGAGTTGCTAGTGAAGATGTTAAAAGGAAAAGGATACAAAGTTATCCAAGTATCTTTTCCACGGTATACCGAGACATGGGCGGGAAAACTTCTTTGGGAAGCGTTAAAGTCTGATCGAAGAAGCAACTACGACTTTCTCACTGCTTCACCACAAGCCGCATCACTTCTTTATGCTGCTGATCGTCTTGAGTCTGTTCCGTGGCTCAATCAGCTTGCAGTAGAAAATGATGTCATTGTGTACGACCGTGCCGTTGCCTCTAATCTCATCCATCAGGGTGGCAAACTTGCAACAGATGATGAGCGTCGAGAATTCGCTAACTTTATTGAACGAACTGAATATCAAAATGGTTTTCCGCGTCCTGATCTGACTTTTTTCTTATCTCTTCCAGCTGAAGTCTCAATAGCGCGTGCAAAAAAACGAGCTGAGGAGCTTGGTCAGAATGTAGCTGTTGGAGAGGACGATGAGAATTATTTACGTAATTCTCATCAGTCTGCTGTTTTCTATGCACAGGAAGATAACTGGACTGTAATTGACGGTGTGCAAGATGGCAGGGCACTTTCACCTGAAGAGATTCACGGTCGTATTCTAGAAGAAGTGATTCAGAAAATCCCAATGAGAAAATAGAATATTTATGACTCTATCAATTAAAAAACTCCACCCAGATGCGAAAATTCCTACCTTCGCGCATGTAACTGACGCTGGAATGGATTTGTATACTCTTCAAGCATTAGAAGTTACTCCTATGTCCCGAGTGCAGGTTGCTACAGGAATTGCATTTGAGATTCCTGAAGGCTACGTGGGACTTATTTGGGATAAAAGTGGACTTTCACATAAGAAGGGTCTCAAAACACTTGGTGGGGTTGTTGATGCTGGATACCGAGGTGAAGTGTTTGTGGGAGTTATAAATCTTGGTTCAGAGACGATTACTTTTGATGCAGGCGACAAGATTGCTCAAATGGTATTACAAAAAATTGAGCATCCAGACATTGTTGAGGTTGCAGAACTTGGCGATGCAGACAGAGGAATGGGCGCTTTTGGAAGCACGGGTGCAAAATGATAGTATCAAAGGGTGATTAAGGAAGACCTACAAACGAAAATACAAGGTATTTGCACTGAGCTCGGGATAACTCGAGGGGTTGTTTTAGAGCACCCACAGGAGCTTTCTCATGGCGATTTTGCTACTTCCATCGCACTTTCTGCCGCAAAGGATCTAAGACAGAATTCAAAAGAGTTGGCAGAAACTATTGCGGGAAAAATTCGCGAGTTGGGTGATTCGCGCATTGCGTCTGTAACTACTGCTGGTCCAGGGTTTATAAATCTGCATCTCACACAAGAGGCACTTTCTATATTACTTGCGGATATTTTAGAGAAGGAAGAAACATACGGAAAAAATAATTTTCACTCAGGAAAAAAGATTTTAGTTGAGCACTCATCGCCAAATCTTTTTAAGCCGTTTCATATTGGACACTTGATGAATAACACCATTGGTGAAGCGATGACGCGGATTGTAAAAAATACTGGGGCACACACAACAGTAATTTCGTATCCTTCAGATATTTCGCTCGGTATTGCAAAAGCGATCTGGGTGGTGACGCAGAAAGGAGGTGAGGATTGGATTGTAAAAGCAACTAAGGGTATTGATGATATACAAAATTTTATTTCTGAAGCTGGACCTGCGTATGTTGAAGGTACTAAAGCGTATGATGAAAGTGAACAAGTTCAGAAAGAGGTTCGTGCAATTGCTAACAAGCTTTATAACAAGGATCTTGATTCTCAAGAATACAAAATTTTTGACACATGCAAACAATTGAACATTCGTTATTTTAATTTTGTAACCCAAAGACTCAGGTCATCTTTTGACAGCTTTATTTTTGAATCTGAAACAGGACCTATTGGTAAACAACTTGTTGAGGAAAATATTCCCAATGTTTTTATACAAAGCGAAGGTGCCATTATTTTTGATGGGGAGGCACGAGGTCTGCATACACGAGTCTTTATAAACAAAGACGGTAATCCGACCTACGAAGCAAAAGATCTTGGACTTTTGTCTTTAAAATTTTCACGTTTTAATCCTGAGCTTTCCATTTTTGTTACTGATCATGAACAGGGCCCATATTTTAAAGTTGTTGGAACTGCGGCAGGGGAGATACATAAAGAGTGGCAAGAAAAAACAGTTCACCTCACTCATGGACGAATGACATTTAAGGGTGCCAAAATGTCTTCGCGTCTTGGTGGTGTACCTACTGCGGAAGAAGTTTTAAATACTATTAAAGAGGTTGCAAAAGAAAAGTTTACTGAACGGAGTATTGGAATGGATACAGATGCATTTGCAGACATGGTTGCTATTGCCGCACTTAAATTCTCGATTTTAAAAGTTGCACCTGGAAAGCCAGTGAATTTTGATCCAGAAGAAGCGCTTTCCTTTGAAGGCGATTCTGGCCCATACATTCAGTACACTTACGTGCGTACTCGAGCACTTCTTGAAAAAGGGGAGGCTTCAGGAATGCACCCGCAATTAGCAAAGGAATATATTACAACAGACCTTGAAAGAATGTTATATCGATTCGAAGAAGTTGCTCTTCAGGCCGCGCAAGAATATGCACCGCACCATATCGCACACCACTTACTTCTTCTTGCCCAAGCATTCAATAGTTGGTATGCAGCAAATAAAGTGATTGATGAGAGCAACAAAGAACTTTCTGCCCATCGTTTGGCTGTTACGAAAGCAACTGGAACGGTACTTAAAAATGGTCTCTACCTCCTTGGAATTCAAACCCCAGAGCGAATGTAAGGCATTTTTTCTGGCCTCGGGCTCTATGTTACACTGGACATTATGAGTGAAAAATCAGAACTTGTTACACCAAAAAAGTCGATAGCCGAAAAGGAGCTCGACGTTCTACAGTTCTGGCAAGAAAACAAGATTTTTGAAAAAAGCCTTGAAAAACCAGGAGGAGCAATTGCCAAACAAAACTTCACTTTTTATGATGGCCCACCATTTGCAACCGGCGTACCGCACCATGGGCATCTTCTCACAGGGACAATTAAAGACCTTATTCCTCGTTACAAGACGATGCAAGGTGAGTATGTGCGTCGTGTGTGGGGTTGGGATTGTCATGGTTTGCCAATTGAAAATCTTATTGAGAAAGAGTTTAATTTGAATCACAAAAAAGAAATTGAAGAGTTTGGTTTGGGTAAGTTTAATCAAGCATGTTTCGAGAGAGTGCTTCTCTATGAAAAAGATTGGAAAAAAGTAGTTCCTCGTATGGGGCGATGGGTGGACATGGAGCGTGCATACAAAACAATGGACGCGACCTATACGGAGAGTATTTGGTGGTCATGGAAGCAATTGTATGAAAAAAAGTTGGCGTACGAGGGATATAAAATAATGCAAATATGTCCACGTTGTGAGACGACACTTGCGCAGAGTGAAGTAGCCCAAGGATATAAAGATGTGACAGATATTTCAGTGACGGCAAAGTTTGAATTAGTTGACCCGTCTGCGCAGGCAGGTGAACCAGGAACTTTTTTACTTGCGTGGACAACAACACCGTGGACGCTTCCAGGGAATACTGCGCTTGCTCTTAATACTGAGGCAATATATGCATACGTTCAGCATGAAGGTTCACTGTATGTTGTGGCAGAAGAAAGACTTGAAAATGTTTTCAAGGAGCTTATATATGAAAAAGTAAAAACAGTGAAAGGTAAAGATCTTGTTGGTAAATCATATAAACCAGTATTTCCTTACTACATAGATACTTCACTTGATAATAAAGAAAATATATATAAAGTGTGGGCGGGAGACTTTGTGACTTTAGATACAGGAACGGGAATTGTGCACATTGCCCCAGCTTTTGGAGCTGACGACATGAATCTTGCAAAGGTAAACAAAATCCCTGTTATTCAACATGTATCAATGAGTGGGCAATTTACTAAAGAAGTTATTGATTTTCCAGAATTGTATGTAAAAAAGTTTGGAGACACACAGTCAACGGATATCGAGATTGTAAAATATCTCGCGCATCAGGGCAAATTATTTGCAAAAGAAAAACTCGTTCACTCATACCCACACTGTTGGCGATGTGACACACCCCTTTTAAACTACGCAACTTCTTCGTGGTTTGTGGATGTTCCAAAAATTAAAGACAAGCTTATTGAGGCAAACAAGGGAGTTACGTGGGTACCGGAACATATTAAAGAAGGTCGTTTTGGAAAGTGGCTCGAAAATGCACACGAATGGGCGGTGTCACGATCACGTTATTGGGGCGCACCTATTCCTGTGTGGAAGTCCGAAGATGGTGATGTAAAGGTTATTGGAAGTTTTGCAGAAATGCGTGAGTACATGCCGAAAGCGAAGAACATATATATGGGTCTTCGGCATGGAGAGGCAAATTCAAATGTTACAAACACTCTTGATTCACTTGATGATCAGGAAAATCATTTGACAGAAAAGGGTAAGGAACAGATTGTGGCTGCTGCTAAAGAGCTAAAGGGTTCTGGTGTCACTAAAATAATTTCCTCACCCTTCTTGCGAACTCAAGAAACAGCTCAAATCTTGAGTGATATTCTCGGGGTTTCTTTCGAGGTTGATGACCGATTAAAGGAAATTAATGTAGGTGTTTGGAATCGAAAGACGATAACTGATTTGTACGCACAAAACCCTGAGTTTCAAGAGAATTTAGACTATGCACCAGATGGGGGGGAAAGTCACAGAGATTCTCGGACTCGTGCGATGAAGGTTCTATTTGACTGCGAAAAGAAATATGAAGGAGAAACAATCTTGATCGTGACTCATGGTGGACCAATCGGTATGCTTGTGACTGGCGCACAGCTTATGAGTGATACCGAAACGCATAATTTCTTTACCAAAGACTCTCATGCCGATAAGCATGGAAGATGTCTTGGGCACGGTAAGGTATATGATATTAACTTCAAACCATTTCCAAATCGAAATGGCGTACTTGATGTGCACCGTCCGTTTATCGACGAGGTCAAACTTACTATTGATGGAAAAGAATACACACGAGTTCCGTATGTATTCGACTGCTGGTACGAGTCGGGGTCAATGCCATATGCTGAAATTCACTATCCGTTCGAAAATGAAGTGCTGTTTAAAAATAGGTTTCCTGCAGACTGGATTGGTGAAGGTTTAGATCAGACACGCGGATGGTTTTATTCTTTGATGGTTCTAGGTGTCGCCCTTTTTGACAAAGCTCCTTACAGAAATGTGATTGTAAATGGTCTTGTAATGGCTGCCGATGGGCAAAAGGTAAGTAAGAGCAAGAAAAACTTCACTGACCCAATGGAACTCGTAGAAAGGTATGGCGCTGATAGTATGAGACTGTATTTGGTATCAAGCCCGCTTGTACAAGCAGAAAATTCAAATTTCGTAGACAAAGATTTAGAAGAAATGCATCGAAGAATATTTGTACGTCTTGAAAATGTACTTGCATTTTATGAGATGTTTAAGGGAACAACTAGTACTCGGATAGATCCATACAAGTCTCAGAACATGCTTGATATGTGGATGTTAAGTAGACTCAATCAAACTTTGAGTCAGACAACGTCTGGACTTGATGCAAATATGCTTGATGTGGCATCGCGGCCTTTCGACGGTTTTATTGATGACCTTTCCGTTTGGTATGTGCGTCGAAGTCGAGAACGATTAAAGGGGGACACTGGTGAGGAGGATAGAATTGCGGCACTTTCTACCTTTGAATATGTCTTGTTGCAATTTGCAAAAATGTTTGCGCCATTTGCACCATTTGTTTCAGAGCGAGTATACAAGGCGGTTGGAGGAGAAAAGGAAAGCGTGCATCTTGAAAGTTGGGGAGAGGTAGGTGAGATAAAGGTTGAGATTGTTGAAGAAATGAAAAAAGTTAGAGACGTGGTTTCTAAAGGACTCGATGTTCGTGTTAAAAATGCGATTAAGGTTCGCCAGCCACTCTCACTCCTTACAACAGGAATAAAAATTGCAGAGCAGTATCTTGGTCTTATTCAAGATGAAGTGAATGTAAAACAGGTTACTTTCGATGAATCTCTTGGAGATATTGTGACACTGGATCTTTCCATTACTCCAGAATTAAAAAAAGAAGGTGATACCCGAGAACTTATTCGAGCAATACAAGATTTGCGTAAAAATAATGGACTCACACCAAATGATACACCGGCACTTTTTTACTCAGGAAATGAAGAGGTGAAGTTGTTTGTTGAAAGTATTACGGACGCACTTACTCAGGCGTGCTTACTTTCAGAGATTACATACAAAGATTCTATAGAGAGTGAAGAAATAAAAGTAGGTGAGTATCAGATGAAACTTAATTTGGCATAGTTTTTGTGAGCTATCATCACTACACAACCGAAGGCGTAATTCTTAAACGAGAAGATCGTGGGGAAAATGATGCGGTCTATGTTGTCTTTACTGAAACACTCGGGCTCATCGCTGCACACGCAACAGGTATACGGCTTTTGAAATCAAAACTACGTTTTGCGCTCCAGGTAGGAAATAAGGTTCGTATTACTCTTGTACGCGGCAAGGCTTTGTGGAGAATTACAACCTGTGCATTGCTTACACCATTGCCAACATCTATTCAAGCAACGTTTCCGCGCGTGTATAAGCTTTTACGAACGTGTATTGTTTTTGATGAGCCGCTCCCATTTGTCTACGAACACATACGAGCACTTGTTTCACTTACCGAAGATGTCTACCAAGACAAGCGTCTCTTTCGCACCGCGGAGACACTCATAACAGCTCGCTTGCTCGCAACCATGGGTATGCTCGATCAAGTACACACTGGTGAATTTGATGAAATTTCGCCACTATCAGCATCATTTTGTGTCTCGTATCAAGCAAGAGGTGAGGCTTTGCTTCACCATATCAAAACACGGCTTGGTGAGAGCGTTCTCTAGTGTTCTTTGCGGTATACTGTCTGTATATGGCACCAGAGGATAAAAGTTCTAAACTCGAAGAAATACAGGAATCCTTATATGATTCTACCCAAGCGCCAAAAAGCAACGTGCGCCGTATTATTCATGAACGTGAATTTGATGTTCCCGAAGGTTGGACTGGTGCCGACGATCAAGAGTCTCTTTTGAACGAAATTCCTGCTGAAGAGCGAGTGAATCATTCAAAAAAGATTCCTATTCTTGTACTGATTCTCTCTCTTGTTTTGTGTATAGCGGCGGGAGTATTTGCATGGTACCGACTGAGTGGAGAGTCATCTGCAGTGTCTCAAAATCTCATCGCATTAGAATCTCAAGCGCCAGGCTTTATTGATGGGGGAGAAGAGTTTGATTATATTGTATCGCTTTCGAATCAGAACACCACAGAGTTGCAGCTTGTTGATCTTGAGGTCTCTTATCCGCAAGGAGTTGAAGACATTGCTACCTCTCGAATTGTAACAACGAAAGATGTTGGTACGGTTCTTCCAAATACAGTTGTTCAAGAAAAGTTCCCACTCACACTTTACGGTGTTCCAGGTACTACCAAGCCAATTACTACAACTTTAAGATATAGTGTTCCTGGATCAACGGCCACATTTGAAAAAAAAGAAACAAAAGTTGTAGAAATAAAATCATCTCCTCTTACGCTTACGGTGGATTCTTTAAAAGAGGTTACTCCAGGACAGATCATGAAGGTTAAGGTGCGTATCGAATCTACTCGAGGTAAAACAATTCAAAGCTCTCTCCTCAAGCTTACATATCCAACAGGATTTGAATTTGTGAGTGCGGATGTTGTACCAACTACAGGTAATAATGTTTGGGATTTGGGCGTACTTACTCCCGGGGTTGTGCGTGAAATTACTGTCTCTGGTATTGCGCGTGGTGAGGATGGAGAATCAAGGGCGATTCGTGCACAGATTGGCTCAAAAGATGCCTCTGGAATTGCTATCGCGTCACTTTTTGCAGAATCTAATCTTTCCTATACGCTTGTAAAGCCATTTTTACAGACAGACATTTTGGTGGCAAATGTAAAAGCGGCGACACATGTAGTTTCTTCTGGTGCAGATGTCTCTGTTTTTGTCTCCTATAAAAACAATGTCGATAAAGATCTTCAAAATGCAGAAATCGCACTTACTTTAAACGGTGATGCAATTATGGAAGAAACTGTCCGCGCAGATGGCGGTTTTTACGATTCACGAACAAATACCGTGACGTGGACAAGGTCTACAGTACGGGAACTTGCAAATCTTGAGCCAGGCGCGATAGGGAGACTCTCTGTTGTATTTAAAACAAAAAGCTCTATCTCGCTTGATACCAATGAAGAAATAAAGCTAGACGTAAGTGCAAAAGCTCGACGGGTAGGAGAAAGTCAGCTTGCTGAAACGGTGGTTAGCTCACAGAGCACACTTTTGCGAGTTGTTACTCGGGTTGCTCTTGTTGCAGAAAGTGCGCGTAGTGGAGGATCATTCTCTGTTTTCGGACCTGTACCTCCAAAAGGAGAACAAGAAACATCGTATGTGCTCATTTCTCAAATTAAAAATACCGTTAACCCGATCGATCGAGCAGAGGTGAAATTCAAGCTTCCATTTAATGTTCGGTTTATTGCGGGTGAGGCGACCCAGGGAACGGTAACCTATAGTGAGTTTGATAAACAGATTAAGTGGACCGCGGGGAGTGTGGTGAAATCAAGTGGAGGTGTTGATCCAGTGCTGTATGTGCATGTTGCGGTGATACCGTCACTTGTCGATGTTGGGAAAAGTTCTACTCTTGCCACAGACTTTACTCTGACCGCAGTTGATATATTTACCAAGACATCACTGAGTGCAAAAGGCCCGAGTGTTATTACGACAAAGTTTCGAATTAGTGATGGTTTTAAGAAAGGGGACGATCTTGTTACTCAGTAGGGTGGAGTAAAGGATGGAGCTTATATTTTCAGACTATTTTTGCTAGAGTATAAAAATGGAATCAAAAGACAAGATGGAGGCTATTATCTCGCTCTGCAAACGCCGAGGGTTTGTGTTTCAAGGCTCTGAAATATATGGGGGACTTGCTGGAGTATATGACTTTGGTCCACGTGGGGTTGAGGTGTTAAATAATATTAAACAATCCTGGTGGAAAGCGAATGTTTACAACAAGGAAAACTATTTTGGTCTTGATAGTGGAATGTTTAAGCACCCAAGAACATGGGAAGCAAGTGGCCATGTGGGAGGATTTAGCGATCCGCTTGCCGAATGTCGAAAATGTAATACACGTGTTCGTGTTGATAAAGAATTGGCGTCTATTGGTGTTGCGGCTGATGAAAAAATGTCTGAGCAAAAAATCAATGAACTTTTTGACCAGAATCGAGACAAAATTAAGTGTCCAACATGTGGTGAGAAAAATTTCAGTCAAGTGAAATCATTCAATCTTTTGGTTCAATCTAATCTTGGAGACTTCACATCTGAAGGTAATGAACCAGTCTATTTACCGGGAGAGGCGTGTCAGGGGATATACCTTAATTATAAAAACATTGTTAATTCAATGAACCCCAAGATGCCATTTGGTGTTGCTCAAATAGGTAAGGCTTTTCGTAACGAAATCTCGCCAAGAAATTTTCTCTTCCGTACACGGGAATTTGAACAAGCTGATACTCAGTACTTCATCAAACCAAATGAGAATAAAGAGGCGTATGAGACAATTAAAAAAGATCGTTTCGATTGGTATCTTTCGCTTGGTATACAAGAAAATAAACTTCGTTTTAAACAGCACGAAAACCTCGTTTTCTATGCTAAAGATGCTTGGGATATCGAGTATGAATTTCCTAGTGGGTTTGATGAAATAGAAGGTATTCATGATCGCACTGATTATGACCTCTCTCAACATCAAAAGTTTTCTGGAGTTGATCTAAACTATATTGATCAAGAAACAGGAGAAAAATATATACCGTGGATTCTGGAGACATCAATGGGTTTGGGGCGCGTATTTCTTGCGGTTCTTTGCGATGCGTATCACGAAGATGAAATGGATGGAGAAACACGTGTGGTTTTAAAACTTAAACCAGAACTCGCTCCAGTTTTATGTGCCGTATCGCCACTCCTTAAAAACAAACCAGAACTCGTTGCAAAGGCTCGCGAGGTGTATGCAAGTTTGAAAAAAGAATTTGGTCGCGTTATGTGGGATGACAACTCAAACATCGGTAAGCGATATCGTCGTCAAGATGAAATTGGTACACCATTTTGTATTACGGTTGATTTTGAAACATTAGAAGGGGACACAAAGGACACGGTAACAGTGCGTATGCGAGATGATGCAACACAGACGCGAGTTGCGATTGAAGATCTCTCTCATTTCTTACAAAAATAATTCATGAAACATATTAAAAAAGTACTCCCTAATGGGCTTCGGGTTATTTTGGTGCCTAAAAAAGAATCTACGAGCGTTCTTGTGTCTGTAACGGTGCAAGCAGGTTCGAACTACGAATCAGAAAAAGATAGCGGCATCTCACACTTTCTAGAACACATGTGTTTTAAGGGTACAACAAGGCGTCCACAATCAACTGGGATTTCTCGAGAATTGGACTCTATTGGTGCAATGTACAATGCTTCTACAAATCGGTATCAAACAGAATACTATGTTCGGGTGCGTCCAAAACATCTCACACAAGTGTTTGATATTGTCTCCGATCTTTATTTAAATCCACTTCTTCCTGTGGAGGAAATAGAAAAAGAAAAGGGGGTTGTGTGTGATGAAATAGATATGTATGCGGATGATCCAAGTAGTGTTGCTTCGCAATTAATGCTTGAGAAACTCTTTGGTGACCAAGCGGCTGGGCGAGATGTGGCGGGCACAAAGAAACATGTACAATCATTTACCCGTGAACAAATAAAGAAATATCGCGACACGCATTATGTAGCAGGAAAAACTATTGTCACGCTTGCGGGAAACTTTGATCCCAAAAAAGCGTTGCAACTCGTGCGAAAAGCTTTCGGCAATCTTCCAAAGGTTAAAAAGATTTCACCACAAAAATATACTGCGCCAAAAAATACCACGAAACTTTTTGTACAAACAAAAGATTCGGAACAAACTCATGTGCGAATGGCTTTTACAAGTGTGCCGTCTAAACATAAAGATCGGCGCATTGCATCACTTCTGGGAGAAATTCTTGGCGGAACCATGTCGTCACGTCTTTTTGTGCGACTTCGACAGAAGATGGGAGTGAGTTATTATAATTACGCATCCCAAGCCTCTTTGCTTCAATACGGCTACTTCACTCTTGGTGCAGGGGTTTATAAAGATCACGTACAAAAAACTGTTGAGGCGTTATATGAAGAATGCTTGAAAATGACCCAAGAACCGGTTAGTGACGAAGAGTTGGATCGCGCAAAAGAGACGTATGTGAATCCAATGCTTATGTCACTTGAAATGCCTACAACCATTGCCGGGTATGTTACTTCGTTTGAGATTTTTGAAGAACCATACATCACTATGCAAGAATGGGAAAAGAAAATGAGGGCCATTTCTAAGAAAGATATTATGCGTGTTGCTAAAACAATTTTCAAAAAAGAAAATATGATAGTCGTCGTTGTTGGTCCTCATGAGCAAAAGGTGCTGACTATTCCCACAAAATGATAGCTCGTGGTGTATAATTGCATCTCAATAAAAATCGCGTACAATCAGGGGTATGAACCCATCTGAAAAAGCACTGACCGTAAACGTTAGTTTTGCCACTATCATCAAGGCGGTAGTGTTTTTGCTTTTTATTTATGCGCTTTTCCTTCTCAAAGAGTTGGTTATTATTGTGCTTGCCTCTATTGTTATTGCGTCTGCCATTGAGCCTGTGACGAGACTTCTTGAGCGTATCCGCATCCCTCGGCCTTTTGCTGTTGGAATAATCTTTTCGGCCCTTATTGCCATTGTGACGGCTGTCATCTATCTTTTTGTGCCAGTGCTTATTGAGCAATTTTCAGGATTTATTCTCACTATTCCAGATTTTTTGTTACGCTTGAGCGCCTTCACACAAGGAAATACTTACTTTACTGAACTTGATATTTTAGGGGACATACAAGCTCAATTACAAAATGTCGATATTATTTCTTCAGTAAAAGCGGCACTCTTTGGCGTCGGTGGGGGCGTGATACATACCGCAGGTGCACTCTTTAACGGAGTTACTCAACTTGTACTAATTACCGTGATATCTTTTTATTTTGCCGTTCAGGAAAAAGGAATCGAAAATTTTCTACGTGTGATCATTCCGCTCAAAAATGAAGCATACGCGATTGATCTCTGGAAACGTTCTCAGGCAAAAATAGGGAAGTGGATGCAGGGACAAATGATACTTGCGCTTATCATGGGCACAATCGCATTCTTCGGCCTCTGGGTAATCGGACTCCGAGAATACGCACTCTTTCTGGCTATTTTAATTTCAATCACAGAACTTATTCCGCTTTTCGGTCCAATTCTCGCTATGATCCCGGCTATTTTCCTCGGTTTTTCTTTTGGGGGAGCAGAAATAGGACTCTTGGTGACTGGCTTTTATATTATCCTTCAGCAGTTCGAGAATCATATCCTTGTTCCGTTGGTGAATAAGCAGTTAGTTGGCGTGCCACCACTTATGGTTATCCTTGCGCTTCTAATCGGAGCAAGTCTTCTTGGTTTTTGGGGTCTTATTCTTGCGGTGCCAATTGCAGCTGCAATACTTGAGTTTACACGAGATGTACTTACTCGTAAGGACAAGGCTCTCACAATGGCAAATATTTTAAGCGAACAATAATTTTTGTGAAAAAACCTTTTTACATTACAACAACCCTTCCATACGTTAACAGTGATCCGCATATTGGGTTTGCCATGGAAATTATCCGTGCCGATGTCGTTGCGCGATTTAAGCGTATTCAAGGTCATGACGTATTTTTTAATACTGGTACTGATGAACACGGCGCGAAGCTCTACGAAGCTGCACAGAAAGAAGGTGTAACTCCGCAGCAATATGTTGATGGCTACGCAGCACGGTTTAAGGAACTTGTATCTGTTTTGAATATTTCTGCGAATAACTTTATTCGTACCACAGATGCGCATCATGTTTTAGCTGCCCAAGAATTTTGGAAAAGAGCTGATGCAAATGGCGATATTTATAAAAAGAATTACAAAACAAAATATTGTATCGGGTGTGAATTAGAAAAGACGGACAGTGAACTTGTAGAGGGGAAGTGTCCAATCCATCCCAATCGTGACATTGAAATCCGCGAGGAAGAAAATTACTTTTTCCGCTATTCAAAATATGGTCAAAAGTTACTTGATCTTTATGCTGCCCGACCAGATTTTGTTCTTCCTGAATCTCGTTTGAATGAAATGAAGGCGTTCATTGAGCGGGGTCTTGAAGATTTTAGTATTTCTCGCCTCGCGTCAAAAATGTCATGGGGTATTCCGGTTCCAGGAGATGAAGAGCATGTAATGTATGTGTGGTTTGATGCACTCGTAAACTACGTTGCCGCAGTTGGGTGGCCTCATAACATGGGGGAATTTGAAAAGTGGTGGAATGAGTCAGGTGGCGTGGTGCAATATTGTGGAAAAGACAATACGCGTCAGCAGTCAGCAATGTGGCAAGCAATGCTTATGTCTGTTGGAATAATCCCATCACAAAAGATAATCATTAATGGTTTTATCATGGGTGCTGATGGACAAAAGATGAGTAAGTCAATTGGAAATGTAGTTAACCCTTTTGAGATTGTTGATGAGTTCAAAGATCTTGCTCATGCACCAGAAGAGGTGGTTCGTTTTGTGGTCACGCATGATTTTTCTTCTTTCGAAGATAGCCCAGCTTCGCGTGAGTATATTCGTAATTCATACTCAGCACAGCTTGCAAACGGTGTCGGTAATCTTACAAGTCGCATCATGAAGCTGTCAGAGACATATCTTACTGAACCTGTTCACGAACAAGCAACCCATTTTGCATCTGAATACATAGATGCATTTGAAAGGTACGATCTTCGCGACGCTATTGCGTATTGTATGCAAATTGTAAAACGTCTCGATACTCGTATCCAGGAAACAGAACCATTTAAAGTAGTGAAAGTTGAATCTGAAAAAGGAAAAGCGCTCATTACAGCTTTGGTGTACGACCTCGCTATTCTTGCGAGACACCTTGAACCATTTCTACCAAAAACATCTGCGGAAATATTGTCTTGTATCCGTACAAACAAAACGCCAAGCAAGCCTCTCTTTAACCGCCTTCCATAACTATGCAGTATCAATTTTTTGATATTCATGCTCATATTCATGGCACTGAATATGACGCAGATCGTGATGGTCTGATGACTTCTTGTGCTCAGGAAAAAGTAGGAATCATTACTGTGGGTACGGACTACGAAGAGTCTGAAAAGGCAGTTTTGTGTGCACAAAAATATGAGCATGTTTTTGCAACAATTGGCATTCATCCAGTTGATCGTGTTTTAGATTTTGATTATGATCGGCTGAAAACAATCGCATTGAACGAAAAAGTTGTTGCTATTGGTGAGTGTGGACTCGATTACTATTGGCCGGCACATGACAATTGGAAAACAGGAGAGGAGATAGAGAAAGCCCGACAAAAGGAACTTTTTCAAAAACAAATAGAGCTTGCTGTAGAACTTAATCTTCCCCTTATGATTCATGGACGTCCGACAAAGAAGTCCATGGATGCGTATGAAGATATTTTAGAGATTTTAAAAGAATGCCAAAAGGTACATGGTGCCAAAGTTCGGGGTAATGTGCACTTTTTTGCAGGTAACTTGTTTATTGCAGAGCAATTTTGGAATCTTGGATTCACAACATCATTTACTGGAGTGATTACATTTACACATGATTACGATGAAGTGATAAAAATAGCTCCGCTTTCTATGCTCATGGCTGAAACTGATAGTCCGTACGCTACTCCTGTGCCACATCGAGGTACGCCGAATACTCCACTTTATGTTTGGCTTGTTTATCAAAAAATAGCCGAGCTGAAAGGTGTCTCACTTCTAGAAGTGCAGAATCAATTTGAAGAAAATAGAAAACGAGTTTTTGGAATATAAGTCTTTTAAAAACCCGAGTTATATATGCACACGTTCTCGCTTTGCCAAGCGAGCCGTTCCGCTCGACAGAATTTTCTGCTGAAAATTCGTCTGTGCGAGGCATATGTAATTCGGGTTTTTAAAGTTCGGGAAAAGTTGACATATATACACTTTCTCGGTATGAATATGTTAAACCTCGCACAGTGTGAGGAGCATGGAGTGGGTCATGATGGTTATTGTAGTGATTGTTAAGTTGGTACTCATGATTGTGGGTCTTTGGTTGCTGACCCTGTTTGGCATGATTACCGCCCCTAATCTGTATGAATACGGAGAGAGTGAGCTATTTCCAAAGGCGGTAAAGATTGTGTTGAGAAGGTATTTACTCGGAGGAATCACGGCAATTTTTCTCGCCGTGTTTATCCCGTACTGATTTTTCAAGTTCCGAAAGCTCGCAGTGCGGCTTTCGGGCTTTCGTTTTTTATAGAGACACTAAAGGATTATTTTTTATATACAAAGGTGCGGTATACTTAAAGGACGCATGAATCCATCGTTTCTTCCGCAGCAATTTAAAAATCCTGAAGAAGAGATTGCCTATTTGCGTTCAAAACTTTTTGAGCGTGAGACACAAATGAAGGAAACTGGCGGGCAATTATCTGCTCCTGAGATTATGAAAGTGGAAGTGGATAGGTATCAGCAGATTCCTGTCGAAAAAGCTCTCACTCCACAATACGCTCTTTCACAGGGAGAGGTGGGGGGTATTGTGCTTAATCTTACGCCGCGCTCAACGGATGAAAAAGTAAGCGAGCTTTTGGGAATCTTTTTAGATAAAGGGTTACGGAATACCCTGAGCGTTCTTGAACAAATGAAAAATCCAAGCCTCGACGACGACTTTCATCGCTTCCTTGTTCAATACATTGCTTCAGGACAAGACCCAAAAGATGTTCGCAAGGTGCCAGAGGAAATGAAGGGAGTGGACATGGTTCTTTACGAAATCTCGCTTCCCGCAGAAGAGACGAGTGATAAAGCGAAGTCGTTTAAAGAACTTGTGGCGTCAATGGAGCAGTTCTATGCTGGGATGCTTGCTATTTCAGATGGCAAGGATAATTCAAATAAAAATTATTTCTCTCTTGAAATTGCACTTTCAGCCGAAAGTGATGAGATTATTTTTTATGCAGCAGTGCCACGCGAACGTCGGGAGCTTTTTGAAAAGCAGATCATTGGTGTATATCCAAAAGCTCGTCTCAAAGAACAGGTGAATGATTATAATATTTTTAATAATGAGGGTGCCTCATATGGGATGACGGCAGAATTTACCGAAAGTGCGGCGCTCCCCATAAAAACATACGAGCAATTTGAGGCCGATCCTGTACAAGTTATCTTGAGCTCGTTCTCAAAACTCAAACACACTGGTGAGGGTGCGGCAGTGCAGTTTCTTATTCGTCCAGCAGGCGCAAAGTTCATTGAACGCTACGGAAAGATGCTCGATAAAATAAAGAAGGGTATGACGCTCAAAGAAGCAGTGAAGGAAGAAAGTACTGCGTATTTGGTTGGCAAAAAGACGCTTAATTTTGTTTTTGGTGGCGAAAAAAAGAAAGATGAGAAAGTGACTATTTCACATGTTGAAGAAGATGCAACCCGTCTGATTGTGGACAAAATAAAAAGTACCATCGTGGAAGTAAACATACGTGTCATTGCTTCAGCAGAGACAGTCGAGCGAGCACAAGGGATTATTAAAGATGTTATTTCTGGATTTCACCAGTTCACTGAAACAAAAGGCAATCAGCTGACGTTTGATGTCAAAAAAGCTAAAGCGAACACTCGGTTATTCCATGACTTCAGTTACCGTATTTTCCGAGAAAATGAAGTGTTGCCGCTTAACTTAAAAGAGCTGACAACTCTTGCGCACTTTCCAAGCTCTACAGTTGGTTCAAATCAGCTTAAGACTGCTCAAGCAGCACAAGCGCCTGCGCCACTTGATTTACCAGTGTCAGGAACGCTTATCGGTGTCAACAAGTATCGGAGCACAGAGACAAAGATTTTCATGACTCCTGATGATCGGGTGCGTCACATGTATGTTGTAGGACAGACAGGAACAGGTAAGACAAGTATCTTGAAAAACATGATTATTCAGGATATTCAAAATGGTGATGGTTGCTGTTTTATAGATCCACACGGTACGGATGTGCAAGATATCTTAGCAAGTATCCCTCCAGAGCGTGCAAAAGATGTGGTGTATTTTGACCCAGCATACACAGCACGGCCGATGGGACTCAATATGCTTGAATACGATGTTCGTTTTCCTGAACAGAAGACATTTGTAGTTAATGAGCTCTTGAGTATTTTCAACAAACTTTTTGATATGAAGACTGCTGGCGGGCCGGCATTTGAACAATACTTCCGCAATTCAGCTCTTCTAGTGATGGAACATCCAGAAAGCGGAAATACCCTTCTTGATATTTCACGTGTGCTCTCTGATAAAAATTATCGAGCCTATAAGCTTTCTAAATGCCAAAATCCACTTGTGTCGCAGTTTTGGGCAAACGCTGAAAAGACAACAGGTGATCAAGGTTTACAGAACTATGTTCCGTATATCACTAATAAATTCGACAATTTTCTTTCAAATGAAATCATGCGACCGGTAGTTGCTCAAGAGCACTCTGCTTTCAATTTCCGCGATATCATGGATCAGAAAAAGATACTCCTCGTCAATCTTTCGAAAGGTCGTCTCGGTGACATTAATGCGAATCTCATTGGACTTATTTTGGTTGGGAAGATCCAAATGGCCGCACTTTCTCGTGTGGATATGTACGGACAAAAGATGAACGATTTTTATCTCTATATCGATGAGTTTCAAAATGTCACGACCGATTCCATCGAGTCTATTCTCTCAGAAGCCCGAAAGTATCGTTTGAGTCTCAACTTAGCTCATCAGTACATTAGCCAAATCCCTGAAAATATTAAAGGTGCCGTGTTTGGAAACGTGGGTTCCATGGCAGTCTTTCGGGTTGGTGTCGAGGATGCTGAATTTTTGGCAAAACAATTTGAGCCGATTTTTACCGCGAATGATATTTTGAAAATTGAAAACTATAATGCGTATGTCAAAATGCTTTCTCGGGGTATTCCTCAGAAACCATTTAATATTAGTATTCTACCTCCAGCGAAGGGTAATCTAGAAATTGTAGAGCAACTTAAACAGCTTTCATATATGACATTTGGGCGAGACAGAACAGAGGTTGAAGCGGAAATCGCTCAAAAGTACACGCCCGTCTAGCTTTTTGCTATACTTCAGCCTATATGACACACCCAAAGAAAGAGCGTACATTTGTAATTTTAAAGCCAGACGCTATTCAGCGTGGACTTGTGGGAGATATTCTCTCCAGATTTGAAAAGTCAGGACTCAAAACAGTCGCAATGAAAATGGTTGTTGCAACCGAAGAGCAGTGTTTTGCGCACTATAATAAGGATGACGCATGGTTTGAAAAGAAGGGGGCAAAGGTAGTTGAAAATATGAAATCACGTGGTGTAGAGCCAACAAAGCCTGCCATTGAGTATGGTAAAGATATTGTACGGGCACTCGCAAAGTACATGACAGCTGGCCCATCAATTTGTCTTGTATTTGAAGGAAATAAATCCGTCGCTGTGGTGACAAAGCTTGTAGGTGGCACGGAGCCAACAACATCTGATGTGGGAACTATCCGTGGCGACCTTACTTTAGATTCATACGATGCTGCAAATTTTGATGCACGCGCAGTACGTAACCTTGCACATTGTTCAGAGAGTCCTGAAGAGGCGCTACGAGAAATTCCTATTTGGTTTAAAGAAAATGAAATCATTTCGTACAATCATATTCAAGACGCTATTCTCTACGACGTGAATCTTGACGGCATTCTTGAATAATTCATGGAACACCTCACTGTACAAGTAAGTGAAATGATTCACGCTCCAATACAAAAAGTATTTGATTTTATTGTTGATCCTACACAAACACCAAAGGCGATGACTGGTTCTATAGAGAACACAAATATCTCCGAACTTCCACTTAAGAAAGGCTCAACATATAACTATAAATATAAAATGCTCGGGGTGACACTTGATGGTGTGTGGGAGGTAAAACAAATTGAATCACCAAAAATGTATTCAGCACGAACTATTGGTGATGCTGAAAGTGAATGGAATTATGAACTTCAGGAAGATGCGGGGGTAACACATATTATTCTCACCATTACGTATAAGCCGCCAGAGAATGTTTTTGATCGAGTAAAGATGAGTGCGATGATAAAAGTGAATGAATTGGAGGCAAAAAACTTTCTACATAATCTGAAGGTATTGACTGAAGAAGAGTAGAAGATATACTGGATACAGGTGTCGCACGTGTATCTTTCTTAACACTTGGTAAGGGAATGCGATATCCGTGTGTGCTGTGGCATATACATGAGCGATCCCACTTGAATTTTTTAGTTCAGGTACACCTGTTGGCACCTATAAAAAATATCACTCAGAAATGGGTGGTATTTTTTGTTTGTGCACTCTGATACAATACGAGCATGTCCAAAGCTCTCTATGGAAGCACCTTCTTGTCTGTAGGCGTTCTCTCTTTTTTGCACTGGTATGCACTCAAGCAGCATCTCTATTTTTTTTATCCAACACTTGATATCTTCATGCATCTTTTTGGCGGGTTTACTGTTGGACTCTGTGCGGTGATAGCGATTTCCTTTTTCTTTAGAAACCTACCACCTAAAGTCCTCTACGCTCTTGTATTTTTATTTGTGCTCTCAAGCGGGGCATTGTGGGAAGTGTTTGAATTATATTTAAACTTTGAATTTAATTTAAAAAATTTTAGCCTGCAAGATACGATGGCAGATCTTGTAAATGATTTAGTAGGTGGGACAATTGCCCTGTATCTAGCCTACAAAAAACACTGGTATGCCTAGTAAACAAGTAAGTATTTCATTCGAGAGTGGCGCTCGTTCAGTAACGGGCTCTAATTTTTTGATTGAGTTTGGAAATAAAAAGTTTTTGGTTGATTGTGGCCTCGAACAAGGAAGTAAGTATGCTGATGAACAAAACCATGATCCGTTTGCATACGATCCATCCTCTATTGACGTGCTTTTTGTAACGCATGGACACTTAGATCATGTAGGAAGAATTGGAAAACTCGTGAAAGATGGTTTTCGAGGTCAGATATATTCAACACCACCAACAAAAGAAATAGGTGAGCTTGTGATGATAGATAGTATGAAAATTGTAAACAGGGCAGCTGAGGAGGATCAAAAAGAGCCACTCTATTTACAAGGAGATGTAGATAATGCTCTTGCGCGTTGGAATACAAAAGATTATCACGAACCAATGATATTTGATTGCGAGGGAGAGCCGCTTACAGTTACATTTCGTGACGCTGGGCACATTCTAGGCTCTTCGATGGTTGTTTTTTCATATAGAGGTACAAAAATAGCGTTTACGGGCGACCTCGGGAATACACCTTCGACACTTATGGCAGATACTGAAATCATGCGCGATATTGATTACCTTGCTATTGAAAGCGTATATGGTGACCGTAATCACGAGATGCATTTTGAACGAAAACAAAAGTTACAAGATATAATTTTACGCACCGTTAAAGAAAAAGGGATTCTCATCATTCCAGCATTTTCGGTTGAACGTACGCAGGAACTCTTATTTGAGTTGAATGATATGGTTGAAAACAAAGAGGTCCCTCGGGTACCAACATATCTTGACTCACCACTTGCAATAAAAGTAACAGATGTTTTTAAGCGAAACAAAAAATATCTCAATAAAAGTGTGCAAGAACGAATGAAATCTGATGACATTTTTGATTTTCCAGGACTCATTCGGGTGGCTGATAGTGAGGAGTCAAAAGCAATAAAAGAAGTTCCTGGTCCAAAAATAATTATTGCAGGAGCTGGCATGATGAATGGTGGGCGAGTGATCCATCATGCAAAAAATTATCTTAACAATCCTCACGCAACACTCCTTGTTGTCGGCTATCAAGCGCCAGGTACACTCGCACGGCTTCTGGTGGACGGTATAAAAACAGTTCGAATATTTGGTATCGAAGTTGCGGTTCGTGCTAGGGTAGAAACCCTTACTGGCTATTCAGCACATAAAGATTCTGACGATCTTGTTTCTTTTGTCGAACCAATGGTTGGACGACTTAAAAAGGTGTTTGTCATTTTGGGCGAACTAAAAGCTTCTCTTTTTCTCGCACAACGTATAAAAGATACCTATAATGTCGATGTGTCGGTTCCTGACAAGGGTGACAAAGTAATCGTGCCACTGGTACAATAGAGCAAACATGACTATACATAAAGAAACCTCGATCGTGCTTTGCGTCTCTGGAGCAGCTGACATTGGGCACTGTGGCATTGATGCGCGCGAAAAGGCAATAGAGCTTGGGAAAGAGATTGGTAGAAAAGGTGCGGTGTTGGTAACGGGCGCGACTACAGGGTTTCCTTTGTGGGCAGCAATGGGAACAAAGTCGGAAGGAGGCATTTCAATTGGACTTTCTCCTGCGGCCAATGTAAGAGAGCACAAAGAGGTGTATAAGCTTCCGCCTGATTATATGGACTTGGTAGTCTATACAGGGTTTGGTTTTCCTGGACGCGATTTGTTACTCATTCGTTCATGCGAGGCGGTACT
Source organism: Minisyncoccia bacterium (assembly GCA_038256975.1). Classification (GTDB taxonomy): domain Bacteria; phylum Patescibacteriota; class Minisyncoccia; order Phycocordibacterales; family UBA5272; genus JALHNF01. Next base: position 79,102 of record JBBSJU010000001.1, read on the forward strand.
CATTGGTTGTGGACGTATTGGCACTATTCACGAGTTTACGATTGCGTTTGAGGACAATAAACCGATTGGAGTTTTGCAAGGCGATTGGGCCACAGATGAAGTTATTCAAAATATTATTGCAAAAGGTAATCGTCCTAATCCAAAGATTGTTTTCGATACAGACCCAAAACGTTTGGTGGAAAAAGTGATAGAGCTTGTTAAAGTCGATCGTTTAGCGGCAGGGGTTATTTAGAAAATAAACAAAAGAAAACCCCACCAGACTAAAAGCAGGTAGGGTATTGCATGAGTGTTTTGGGCACTTTTTTATTTTGTCTTGGTCTTGGAAAACAAATGCGACAAGATACATCCTAGTATCCCACCAACAACCACAGAGCTAAGCACACCCTCACTATGAAAATGATTCTCTTGAATTACTCCAGACCACGTTTCTGAGTGGGGTGCTGGTATGTAGTAATAGACGAACGTTACGGTCAATGTCACAAGAGCACCTATGGTGATGTAGCGCGCAAACTTTCCATAGTGCGCTTTCGCTTCTACGTACAGGAATACCATATCGAGGAGTGCATGTATTCCGTGAAAAGTGATTTCAGATCCATTGTAGTGACTTCCATGTAGTGCATGATGGTACCACTCAATTATCATGTGTCCGACAAGGAAAAGTGACGGAAGGTATCCATGTCGTTTATGCGCCAAAAGCGCGACGGACAGACCTCCAAGTAGCGCACCGAACATTTGCCAAGAACCAAAACCCATTTCCCAAATATGCAGGAGAAGGAATCCTCCATAGATGATGAGAAACAACTGAAAGAACAATCGGCGATGAGTATGAGTCATTTTTTCTTTCCTAAGGAAAAGGCGTCACTGGGACGCCTTTTGAACAAGTCCCAGTTAATGGAAGACCTGAGCTTTTATGTCGTTGTATGCATCACTTTGCGTGAGACACATAACAGCGACAGCTCTCAAGACATTCTGAAGCCGTGAAGCGTCGGCCATGTGTTTCCCCACAGTAAACGAAATGGGGTCGCCGTCTGCTTTGTGCCACTGATTGCACACATGTGGCTTACCACCGTGAGAGTTTTCGTCACGATGATCATCGAAGACGACAAAACGAACATGCCCATCAGGAAACGTGCATCGCACGGTTACGCATCGCGAACTTTCCTTTACTAAGAACACGAACCCTTCCTTTTGAGCAAGTTCAAGCAGGTGGTCTGCGTTTTCGGAAAGAAAGTCGCTAAACGGGTGGTTAGCAGTCAGCATAGTTGAGTACTCCATTCTGGGTCTCGAATTGGAACAAGACAGGGTTGAAGTCTTTGGGAGGGTCAACGATCACGTCGCAACAGTTTGCGAAGACAATCCGTCTTCCGTCGAACAGTTTTTTCTCGAGAACGTGTCGCATGCCGTCGGCAACAACACGCTTGATTTGTGCCGCAAGCGGAGTTGCGGGGTCTTCCTTGTGGTGGATACCCATACTCAGACCTTTGAACCAGGCGAATGCCAGAGGAAGGTCTTTTTGGATTGCTCCGTAGAGTGTATCTTCCAGTTGTTCGACACTCATTCCGGTGGTGTCGACGTGAGCGATTGAAGGCAAGGACATGTCAGTTCTCCTAAGTGATATTGGGGTTGATGATGAAGGAACATTCGAACGCTTCACCTGTATGAATACAGGTGAAGCGTATAGAACATTACTTTCCAGATTTCATATCTTGAAAATCTTTAATAGTCGAGAGGTTTCCTCTTTTCTTTAACTTCTTAACTTCCTCAATAACAGAAACCATTGCTTGTTTTGTTGCATCTTTAACTTTCACATAGTCATAATTCATAACATTTTCATCAAAAGGAATCTCACCTAATATTTTCTCGCCATTCTTCGCAACAAAGTCTTTATAGAATTCATTGTCTGTAGGCTTGTTAACTACAGCAAAGCAAGGAATGAGTGACTTTCTACAAATATCTTGAATCTGCTCAAACACCTTAATGCTGTTTCTGTGTGGTTCTACAACACCAATCACGGCATCTATTCCTGCGTATAATCCGTAATTGAGCATGTCAGCTCCCGCAACACTATCTATAACGACAAAGTCATCTTTCTCATCAAGAAGTCCAAGATAATACTTAAGTGGACTAGAGAGTCCGTGGGCACACTTACCAGAAAACATTACATCAGGTGCACCAAGACCAATGTTTATGAGTGAAACTTTGTCACTTACATATATAGCAATAGAAGATGTATACGAATCTTGGGGGTTGGTAGTAAAAGAAGGGAGAGTGTTTGTGTCTTTATTAAGTACCCCACTTACTTTTGCCACACCGACATATTCCATAAACGCTTGTTCGGTTTTGTGCATGAGTAGAGTGGTCTCGGGATTAAGCCCTAAGTTGCTCGTTAGGTCCATGTTGTGATCTGCATCAATCGCCAACACAAAAGAACCCATATCTTCTATAGTCTTAACCGCAAGCCATGATACAGAGCTTTTGCCGCTCCCCCCTTTTCCTACAAATGCCGCTTTCATATAAACGCAATAGTATTGCGTTTATAATACTAACTTAGATACAATATTATTGCAATACGGTTGCATTAATGGCATACTAATGCAACTATGAAATCGAAAGACTTAACCTTCTGTGAAGATATTCTCAAAGGACATAAGTTTCGGGTGACTCCAGGAAGGGTGGCCCTTCTTCTTTTTTTAAAACACAAAGAAAAGCCCCTTTCTGTTCCTGACATACAAAAACAAATGCCGTACTCAATGGATAAGGTGACCCTTTATCGCGCTCTTGAGGATTTTGCTCAGTCTAAAATTGTTGCAAAGATTAGTCTGCGAGATGCGGCGACATACTATGAGTTTATTCACGCTAACCATCACCATCATCATGTTGTGTGTGAAAAGTGCGGAAAAATCGAAGATATTGAAAGTTGCAATCAAGATTCTCTTCAAAAAGAAATCCTTAAGTCTGCAAAAAGTTTTAAAATTATCAATTCTCACTCATTGGAATTCTTCGGTATTTGTAAAGAGTGTGATAAATAAATATTTAGATATACTACTTAGTATGATGAACGTAAAGAAAGTTTTAATAACATCTCTTTTTACAACACTACTTTTACCACTACTTTCATATGCGCAAGAAACTATTTTAGTCCCAGGCGTTGAGGTTTTTCAAAAAGCAAAAGTACTTACAGTAGAGAGTCAAGACGTAACTACGATTCTCGGAACACAGACCGTGGTACCAACACAAACACTTAAAGTTGAAATCCTTGAGGGGGTCCATGTGGGGAAAGTGGTTACTTTTGAAAATGATTACATTCAGCTTTCGGCAGGTGATAGTTTCTATGCTCGGTACCAAAAAGATTCTTTGAGTGGCGATGAGTATTGGTCAGTGTCTAGTCCGTATAGGTTGGATGTTCTCGGCTGGCTTTTAATTGCTTTTATCGTGCTCATTGGCCTCTTTGGAGGTATTCAAGGGGTGCGGGGTTTTGCTAGTCTTATTGGGAGCTTGTTTCTCATATTTTACATTCTCGTACCTGGAATCTATGGCGGATACAATGCTGTGGCCATAAGCATTACAGTTGCTTCTCTTATCATTATTGTTGGATCGTACATTACCCATGGTTTCAATAGAACCACCACAGCTGCTATTTTCGGGATGATTTTGACGGTCATTTTTACTGGACTTGTTGCGTACTATATAGTCGATGTCGCACACCTGAGTGGATATGACAGTGAGGAGAGTATGTTTCTGAACCTAAACACACAAGGAAGTATCGATATGGTTGGCCTTTTGTTTGGTGGAATTATGATCGGACTTCTTGGTGTTCTGTACGATATTGCAATCGGGCAAGCCGTTGCTATAGAGGAACTATTTCGAGCGGGGAGACAATTGACGCGCAAAGAAGTTTACAAACGGGGAATACGGATTGGTAGAGAGCACATTGGTGCATTGGTTAACACGCTTGCGATTGCATATGTTGGTGCATCTTTACCGCTTCTTTTGCTCATGCAAAATTCGACGACAGGGATCCTTTTTATTATAAACAGTGAGATTTTTGCTACTGAAATCGTACGTATACTAATTGGAAGCATAGGGCTCATACTTGCTGTACCCATCACAACACTCATTGCTTCGCATATGTTGTATGGAAAAGAAACGCCATTTCAAAAATCTACTCATAATCATACACACTAGACCTCTTGCATATCTAGAGCGAATAATAGTTTTTCTTTGGGTGGGGGAAGGTCTGGCAAAGAAAAACTATTTGTGAGTGAAGGATTTGCAAGAGGTACATTAAAAAACACCTGCATGTTGCAGGTGTTTTTTAATGTGTAGAGAATCTTACTTTGTTTTTACCTGAGCGATAATCTTCTTGAAAAGCTCTGGATACTCTGCGGCAATTTCTGAAAGCATTTTTCGATTGAGGAGAACGTTTGCTTTCTTTGCTGCACCAATGAATGCACTGTATGTTGTGCCATTTTCTCGGAGGGCAGCATTGAGGCGAACGCTCCAGAGTCGACGGAAGTCATTCTTCTTGTCTTTTCGGTGTGCAAACGCATGTGCGCCAGCTTTAGTGAGCGCTACTTTTGCTGCTCGTTCCTTGGTACTTCGTCCGTTACGAAATCCTTTAGCAGCTTTTAGTACTGAACGTCGTCGTTTTGCACCTATGGTTCCTTTTTTTACTCGTGGCATATTGTTATTAAAAGATAAGTTATTTTATGAGTCCAGGGAGAAACTGACGCTTTTCTCGAGATGTCATAGGGAAGGCAACGGGCTTTTTACCAGCAAGCTGTTTTGTTCGCTTTTGTTTCGCGTTGTAGTGATTAAAGCCTGGCGCTCGTCCGAGGATTTTACCGTTCTTCGTTACTTTTAGTCGTTTTGTATATGATTTGTTTGTTTTCATACGGATGTAGCCTACTTTTTTCGTTCAATGGTAACCATGAATCCTCCTTTTGGAGTTTTTTTGATTGGCTCAGCAATTTTGTAATCTTCAGTGAGGAGGATGAGTACTCGCTCGAGTCTTCCCCTGAGAAAACTTTCTTCAAGATACTTCTCTCGTCCTCGAAGGTAAAGGTCAAACTGTACTCGATGGCCTTCTTTGAGCCATTTTGATGCCTGGCGTGCCTTTATTTCAAGATCGTTATCTCCTGTTCCTAGTTTTACCTGAAGACTTTTGGTCTCAGTAACTTTTGCTTTTGCCTTTACATCCTTGAGCTTTTTTGATGTGTCGTATTGGTATTTACCGTAATCCGTTATCTTTACGATAGGGGGAACGGCGCCAGGACTAACTTCAATAAGATCAAGCTGTAATGCTCGAGCACGCGCGAGCGCATCCTCGATACTTAGAACTCCCAAGTTTCCACCTTGCGGATCAATGACTCGCACTTCACGAGCGCGTATCTGCTCATTAATTCTTGTTTTGTCTTTGTCTTTCAAAGTGGTGAACGAAATAGGTTACTAAGTGCTACGTACTATACTCTGAAAGCTGTTTTTGGTCAATATATCTATCCGTTTATTTGTGTATACAATAGGTAGTATGAAAAAGGGGAGAATACACTGCATCGGCATAGGAGGAATCGGGCTTTCTGCCTTGGCACAATATTTTGTAGATCTTGGACATATAGTCTCAGGTACGGATCAAACAGAATCAAAAATAACAGCTCTTTTGGGAAGGGGGGGGATTGCTGTTGCCATAGGACATCATCCGGAATTAATTACAGGCGACATCGAGCAAATTTTTTATACAGCAGCCCTTCCAGATTCTGATCCTGAACTTGTCCGTGCTCGAGAACTTGGCATCCCAACTTTTACCTATGCCCAAGGACTTGGCATGATTTCAAAAAACAAAAAGACAATTGCAGTTGCCGGGTCGCATGGGAAAACAAGTACGACCGCGATGATCGCGCATATTCTCCGTGAGGCACGAGTTGATCCAACGGTCATTGTCGGTAGTCTTCTTGCAAAAGACGGAACAAATTTCATCGCAGGAAAAGGCGAATTGTTTATTGTTGAATCGTGTGAGTACAAGAAATCGTTTCTTGAGATTGATCCATGGCTTGCGGTGGTAACAAACATAGACAACGACCATCTTGATTATTACGGTACTATTGAAAATTTAGTTGCTACTTTCAAAACATTTGTTGAAAAAGTTCCCGAGAATGGTTTTGTTGTTGTTGATCGCACGCTTCCGTACATGGAAGAAATACTTTCTTCTGTCAGGGGCACAGTGATAGATGTATCTGGAAAATCTTTTGATTTTAATTTGCTTGTTCCTGGAGATCATATGAAAAAAAATGCGCGACTCGCAGCCTCTGTCGCAGAACTTATTTCTGTGGCTCACTCTGATGCTCGTACGTATTTAGAAACATTTGCAGGCACATGGCGGCGTTCACAATATGTGGGTCTCACAACTGCGGGAGCAATGGTCTTTGATGATTACGGCCATCACCCCACAGAAATACAGGCAACCTTGAAAGGTTTCAAGGAGAAATACGCTGACAAAAAAATAGTGGTTCTTTTCCAGCCACATCTTTTTTCACGCACGAAGCTTTTGTTTAATGACTTTGTAGAATCTTTTTATGATGCAAGCACAGTCTATGTGGCACCCATATATGCCGCTCGAAAAGAAGATACACAGGATATATCTTCTGAAATCCTTGTCTTTGCATTGCAACAAAAAGGTGTGAATGCTCACGTGTATACCGAGGATCATTTTGAAATACTGAAAAATCTCCCTGACGATTCTCTTGTTATCACGCTTGGAGCAGGGGAGATGAATAAAGTAAGCGAAGCGCTGACAGAAAAAGTCGCGTAGGTCCTCAGGGGTGTATACTTACTAGACTGACTGCATATTTAGAACGAACAACATTTTTCTTTGAGTAGGGGAAGGTCTGGCAAAGAAAAATGTTTGTGAGTGAAGGATATGCAAGAGGCCTATATATGTCATATTTTCTTTCACTCTTTGCTTCTGCATTTGTAATATTTGCAGCAATCGATGTTTTCGCCATCACCTACATCATCACCCCGTTCTATCGTTCCAAAGTTCCTGAAATTCTAGCTTCAAAATTCGCACTTCTTCCAGCCCTTTCTTTTTACATTATTTATATCGCTGGAATTGTATATTTTGCAATTATGCCTGCTCTCAAATCAGGTTCTATATTGAATGCATTTATAAACGGAGCGTTGCTCGGCGCTTTTGCATACGCAACATTTACCCTCACCAATATGGCCATTCTTAAAAATTGGCCATTCGTTATTGCTGCCTCAGATATTTTATGGGGCGCACTTTTGACAGGGACAGTTGCTGCGCTTGTGGTCTGGTTTTTCAAATAACTTCTTCTTGTTTGCCAAGGAAATAGGCTACGCTATACTAAAAGATATGTTAGACCATCCTGTGTTCAAAATGTCTTTCTTCTTTGCTCTTATTATTGGGGCGACTATTTTTCTTTTGGGTGTTTCTGGATACTACGACCAAGGTGCTGCGCCAGGGCAAGAAGGTGCACTTCAAAAGTTTTTCAAGTTTGAGTAATTTTTTAGCCGGAGTGATCATATAAATTCTAAACCTTGTTTTAAGGTGGTATTTGACAAAGTTTATATTAATGTGTTTAATTGATAACAAAGTTCTTTGATACAAGCTTGCAAGTGACTATAGTCAAAAAACTATTACAACGCTAAATAAAAAGCTAGGTGTTTTTGGCTATGGTTACCAAAACAGTAACCGAGTAAACCACGAAAAAACCAAGGAGAGTCTATGAATACCCGTGTTCGTGTTCCTCATTATTTTGCCGATGTCCCCCCAATCTTATTGATCGAGAATTGGTCTACCCTTGATCAAGAATTGGTCTACGATCGACTCTGGCGGTTTGGACCGCAAAGATATGATTTGGCGAAGATCAAGGTTTCTCGGTCCACCAACTCAGACGTCTTACTTATTATCAAAGATGTTGAGAGTCTGAAGGGGTGTCTGGGTCTCCAGGATGCATTGCAGATTCAGAAAAAAGGTCCGTGTGTTTTTCGAGACTTGTTCGGGCTTGGTAGTGCACTATGTTGCTTGAAGTCTGTTACGAGTCTCAAGGGAAAATTTTACGCACCATCTCTTCGGGAGTACGGAGATCAGTTGGGAGTGTTTTGGACTGATTTGTCTATAGGGCACGACGATTGGCTTATTGCTCGGTTTCCAGTAAGTTGATGACTAACGAGCGACCGTGTTCATTTCAGGAGTAGCCACCCAAAACTGGGTGGCTTTTGTATTTCTGGACTTTTATGTTACATTGTCCGAGTAAATCCGTAGACAGCAGGCGTTTATAAGTCCTGCCGAGGTGCTCGCAATATCAAGGTTTATTCCTTACTATTGCAACTTCTCCTACTTCAGAAAAGATTTACCGTAAAAGCTTTGCTTTTGCGTTTGAACTATTACAACATTATGGCAATATCACGAACAAAAAAAGGCGAACTCGTCTCGGGTATGACAACCATGGTGCGTGATGCAGGATCTGTTGTCTTTGTAAAATTTAAAGGTCTTAAAGTAAATGATGCAAATGAACTTCGAAAGAAGCTCAAAGCAGAACAAGTAGACTTTACCGTTACAAAGAAATCACTCTTGAATCGTGCTTTGGAAGCCAACAAAGTCTCAGGTGAACAACCAGCTTTGGAAGGTGCAGTTGCTATTGCGTACGGAAAAGATCTTCTTTCTCCAGCGCGCGAAGTACATGCATTTTACAAAACCCATAAAGACGAGCTCTCTATAATCGGTGGTGTGTTTGAAGGAAAGTACATGAATGCGGCAGAAATGTCTGTAATCGCAACTATCCCTTCACGCGAGACACTCATCGCTCAGATTCTTATGCTTATTCAGTCACCAATTCGTGGATTCGCGGTGGCAGTAGGCGAAATCGCAAAACAGAAAGAAACCACAAACTAACTTTAGTAAACTATTAAAAAAAGAGTATGGACGAAATGAAAAAAGAAGTACCTGCAAAATTTGCAGACTTGGTAAAGAATATCGAGACTATGTCAGTGCTCGATCTTCATGAATTAGTAAAAACACTTGAAAATCACTTCGGAGTTTCTGCAGCAGCAGTTGCAGTTTCAGGTGGGCAAGCTGCGGGAGCTGAAGTGGCTGAGGCGAAAGACGCTTACACACTTCACCTTGTTTCAGCTGGCGAAGCTAAAATCGGTGTGATGAAAGTAATCAAGGAAGCACTCGGTCTTGGTCTTAAGGAAGCAAAAGACATGGTAGACGGAGCACCAATTGATGTGAAAGTGGGACTCAAGAAAGCTGAAGCTGATGATCTCAAAAAGAAAATCGAAGAAGCTGGAGGAAAGGTTGAACTTAAATAACGAAGTTATTTGCCGCTTTTCAGCCGGAGGCGCGTCGGCGCTGACCCAGTAGGTCATTCTGCTGAATGAGGCGGGGTCGCGTAAATTTTCGTCAGAAAATTATACGTGACAAAGTGGAACTTAAATAAGTTTTCTTTTCAAAAAACAAAACCCGCACATAAATGTGCGGGTTTTGTTTTGTTCTAATTAAGGCATACAATCACTGTATGTGTGGCATTATTGCAGGAAATACTAAACGCTCAGTCACGCCATTTTTAATACAAGGGCTTAAGCAGCTAGAGTATAGGGGGTACGATTCTTCTGGAGTGGGTGTTTTGCAAGAGGGAGTTTTTAAAAGAGAACGGAAAATTGGGACAAAAAATATTGACGCTCTTAGCGCAGCTATTTCTCACGATACAGTATTTAATGATGCTCATGTTGGTATTGCACACACTCGGTGGGCAACTCACGGTGGAGTTTCAGTTGAGAATGCTCATCCGCACGCAGGACCTCAGAATAAAATCGTTCTCGTTCACAATGGCATTATCGAAAATTACCAAGAGCTTAAAAAATCTATTGACGAAGGTAAACTTACTGGGCAAACAGACACAGAAGTACTGGCACACTATATTGAAAATGTGTGTGAGGATGAAGTGTCTTTGCAAAAAATATTAGAGAGGATAATTCCAAATATACGCGGAGAATGGAATAGTGTGGTGTTGCGTGACACAGGTGAGTGCGTTGCAATACGGAGAAGTGGGCAGGGTCTGGTGTGCGGGATAAGTGATGACGGCATTTTCGTTGCCTCCGATGAACAAGCACTTCCTGCATCTGTAGTAGAAGTCTATGAAATACCAAATGGTTCTATGGCTGAAATTAAAGAGGGAGGGGTTACTTTTTTCGATAATGACGGTAAAGAATCTTTATATCCTGTGCGTCCACGCGTTGTATTTCCGGTTGAAATTTTAGATGGAGAAATGATGGGGCGAGAAATTCGCGGGCAAGATGAAACATTGAAAGCTCTTGTTTTAGGGCTTGGCAGTCAACAAGAGATTGTCGAGGATATTTTCGCACTTCTCCATCACAGAGATACAAAAGAAATTATTTTTACTGCCTGTGGGACAAGCTTTAATGCTGGACTTTGTGTTGCAAGAGAATGGGAGAAGGTATTTCAAAAACCTGTTCAAGTAATTATTGCAAGTGAAATAGAAAGCGTGATGCGTGATCTTTCTGGTGCTGTGCTCGTTGCGCTTTCACAATCTGGCTCGACGCAAGATGTACTTGGCGCAATTGCATATGCAAGAAGACAAGGAGTACAGAAAGTTATTGCAATTACCAACAAGAGATATTCAGCAATAAAAGAAACAGCAGACTTTCTTTTTGATGTGTGCGCTGGTCCAGAGTTTGGTGTTGCGGCAAGCAAAACTTTTACGCACACTTTGATTGGCTTGCTTGCGCTCTCAAAGACAATTACTAAAGATGAAATTATCCAGAGTCTTTCTGATATCGCTGAAATAATTAAAAATGTTGACGCCTCGATGGTGTCTTGGGCAAAAGAATTAGTTTCTGCTCAAACGATGCTTTATTTAGGCAAACATTCACTGTATCCTATTGCGGTTGAAGGTGCGTTAAAAATAAAAGAGATTAGCTATATTCACGCCGAGAGTTTTGCGGCAGGGGAGCTTAAACATGGACCTATTGCACTTGTAGAGCATGATATTCCTGTGATTCTTTTGGTTCGACATGATAGTGCCGAAGAGGCAGTGCTTGGTAGTTTGCGTGAAGTGGAAGCACGAGGAGCAAGGGTATACGTTGTATGTGAAGAAGGGGTGCCGTTGAATACTGTTCCAAGCGAAAGGATTCTAGTCTTACCAGCTTTAGGTGCACTTCATCAAATTACGTTTGTGATTCCTTTTCAACTTCTTGCGTATCATACCGCAAAGCAGAAAGGGCTTGATCCAGACAAGCCTCGTAATTTAGCAAAATCAGTGACAGTCAAATAAATTTTTCATCATGAGTAAGGTAGAGATATACAACATACTAATGCTTTTCGTCGCACTCGTTTTAGCATTTATTCTACCATTTGATTTATTTCTGTTTGCATATGCGGTTTTAGGGCCACTTCATTATCTTACTGAAATCAGGTGGCTCCATGATAAAAATTACTTCACGGCAGCAACTATCTCTCGGTTTATTTTTGTCACTTGTATGAGTATTGGGGTTGCGGCACTATTTTCTAGCACACTTGCGGTATCAAATTTTCTTCTCATAGCACTCTTTCTTCTCTCGCTTCTCCTTGTTTTTCCTAGAAGTATATACATATGGATGAGCGCACTTGGTCTTATAGGGGTATCACTTTTCTATCGTGCGGGTCCCATCGTTGCACTTCTTGGTGTTTTAATACCCACACTAATTCATGTGTACTTTTTTACTCTTGTGTTTATGATTCAAGGTGCTCTAAAAAATAAACATAAGATATATTGGATTGCTCCAATCCTTCACGTATCTTTTGGATTGTTATGTGTGTATGGTTCCTTCGGTGGATATTTTGCAAGTAGCGTGTACGCACAAAATGTTTTCTTTAATCAAGACTTTGGTTTTTCTGAAACATTTGTTCAGATTGGAGGTAGTTTTTTTGGTGGTTTGCATAATGTGCGACAGTTGTTTTCTTCTCCAGAAGGGTTGGCTATAAGTCGACTGTTTGCCTTTGCGTACACGTACCATTACTTGAATTGGTTTATAAAAACACGAGTTATTGGATGGGGAAATATACCTAAAAAAACGTTCATAATTATTCTCTTATTATGGTTCTCAGCACTGTTTGTGTATACCCATGATTACATCACAGGTATGGCAGTTCTTGCTTTTCTGAGCGTTTTACATGTTGTCTTAGAGTTTCCTCTGAATATACGGGCTGTGCGGAGTTTTTTCCCAAACTCAACAAAAATATAGTTTAGTTTTGGCACTTAGGGCAATCTGATATACTCCCTATATATGGAAATTTTAGGGAAACTATTTGGAAGTGTGTTGCGAGTAAAGCTCTTGCGCACATTTCTTTTCAACCCAGGCGTCGCATACGATGGGGCTACGCTTGCAAAACGAACGCAATCAAAACTTGCTGATGTAAAAAAAGAATTGGGTCTTTTAATGAAGATTGCTTTTGTAAAAGAAAAGATATACGTCAAAGAGTTTGAGAAAAAAGTAAAACGTGGCAAAAAGACCGTGAGTGAGTATGCAAAAAAGAAAGTTGTTGGATTCACTATCAATCCAAACTTTGAATACGCAGAAACGCTCAAGAAAGTTTTACTTGATTTTCAATTTCTCGATCGCAACGCTATTGCTGATAGGTTTAAGAGAGTTGGCCGTGTGAAGTTTTTTGCCGTTGCGGGAGTGTTTCTTAATAATGTAGAAAGTCGTGTTGATATTTTGATAGTGGGGGATAGTCTTAATAGAGCACTTGTCGAAACTGAAGTACGTAAACTTGAGGCTGAAATTGGAAAAGATTTAACATACGCTCTTTTTGAGACACAAGATTTCCTCTACCGCGTGCAGATGTATGACAAATTTGTGCGTGATATTTTGGATTTCGAACACGTGCGCCTGATTGAAAAGATGATAGTTCGGTAAGAGTTAAAAACTGGGGATGGGGGACCATATTTATAGTGTACAAAAGGTATACTGTATGTAAGCCTGAATAAGGCATATGCATATTCTTTATTAAACATTTTATGAATTCACAATCAGAGTTTATTTTCGCACTCAAAGACTCTTTCTATGGTGTGCTTGAGAACGTTCTTATCTACGCTCCAAATGTTATTGTAGCGTTAGTTCTCTTTATTGTCGGTTGGTTCTTAGCTTCATGGATTGGTAAGGTGGTGGCAGCGCTTATTGGTTCTCTTAAGCTTGATGATGCGCTTGGTGCAACAGGGCTTCGTGAGTTAGCAAGTCGTGCTGGATTTGGATTGAACATCGGACACGTACTTGGCGTATTTGTGAAATGGATGCTTATCATTATTGTGGCAACTGTTGCCTTCGATATGGTAGGGCTTTCGCAGATTAACGAGTCTCTTGCTCAAATCTTGAGTTATATTCCAAACGTTATTGTAGCGGCAGTAGTTCTTATGATTACTGCGCTCGTTGCAGAATTTGTTGAAAAACTATCAACGGGTGGAGCTAAGGCGGCTGGAGTAAAGAAAGCAGGGGTTTTTGGAGTAGTAGCTCGCTGGTTTGTATGGATTGTTGGTATTACAACAGCCCTCGCACAACTTCAGGTTGCTGATGTCCTCGTGAGTCTTTTCCAAAGTCTTCTTACGGGTGTTGTAGCGGCAGTCGCTATTGCATTAGGTATTTCATTTGGTCTTGGCGGAAAGGAGGCTGCAGCTCGATATATTTCTCGGGTAGAGAAGGATATTGAATAGAGCTTTACTTTTAAGACAAAAGAGGCCCCTAAAAGGGTCTTTTTTGTTTGCTTTTTGAGCAGAAAAGGGCTTAAAAAGGAGACTCTTCTTTTGGGTGTATAAATCCTATTGACATCTATTTTTGCTCGTGTATACTAGGCTCTATCACTCAAAAATGTTAAAAGAAAAACCAAACCAACCAAGCGCCTAACGATTCAAGTCTCTTGAGTTGTACCGCTTGCAAGAGCGGTTTTTCTTTTACTAAAAAAGTGGTGCGTTGTTTGACAATTCAATTCTGTTCCTCGGGTATTTATCCCAAAACAATTTGGGGTCTTTTCTCCCGAGGAAACAGGTTCATAAAAACAAAGTAAGAAGCATTACAGATGAAAAAATAAAAGGTACATCTGTAATGAACATGTATACGTCTTGAGTGGTCAAGACAAGTACATTTGGTTTTTACATTTCCTAATAGGAATGTATGGGCGTACGGTGGATGCCTTGGTTCTGACGAGCGATGAAGGACGTAGTCTGGCTGCGATAAGTTTCGGGGAGGTGCCAAACAACCTTTGATCCGGAAATTTCCGAATGAGGAAACTCCATGTGAGTAATGTCATGTGATCCCGCAAGGGAAGCGAACCCGATGAAGTGAAACATCTCAGTAATCGGAGGAAAATAAACTAAACAAGTATTTCGTAAGTAGCGGCGAGCGAAAGCGAAGAAGCCCAAACCGTTTGTAGCAATACAGGCGGGGTTGTAGGGCAGAGATGTCAATTATGAGGAGAGTTACAAAACGTGTGTTTAAAAGAAGTGCCTGGAACGGCACGCCATAGATGGTGATAGCCCAGTATTTGAAAAACACATGTCTCTCTAGTCTCTGTTCCTGAGTAATTCTAGACACGAATAGCTAGGATGAATCCACCAGCACTAACTGGTAAGGCTAAATATTGTCAGAGACCGATAGTGAACTAGTACCGTGAGGGAAAGGTGAAAAGTAGTCCGAAAGGACAGTGAAATAGACCTGAACCCGTATGCCTACAAGGAGTCAGAGCGGATATTTATATCCGTCATGGCGTGCCTATTGAAGAATGAGCCAACGAGTTTTTATGTGCAGCTGGCTAAGGAAGAGAAACTTCTGGAGCCACAGGGAAACCGAGTGTTAATAGCGCGAAATTATAGTTGCACATAAAAGACCCGAAGCCAGAAGAGCTTACCATGAGCAGGGTGAAGTATTTCGAAAGAAGTATGGAGGCCCGAACCCGTAGATCGTTCAACTTCTTGGGATGACTTGTGGTAAGGAGTGAAAAGCTAATCGATTCTGGTAATAGCTGGTTCTCTCCGAAATAGTTTTAGGACTAGCGTCGCGTGTTCCTCTGAGGGGTAGAGCACTGGAAGGGTTCAACAGGGAGCAATCTCGTGAACCCTATCAAACTCCGAATACTCAGTAGTCAAGAACGCGGCAGTAAGACCGTGGGGGCGAAGCTTCACAGGTCAAAAGGGAAACAGCCCTGATCTCCAGTTAAGGTCCCAAAGTATATGCTAAGTGCAAAGTGAGGAGGTGAAATTTCGTAGACAATGAGGATGTTGGCTTAGAAGCAGCCATCATTGAAAGATAGCGTAACAGCTCACTCATCGAGAGATTTTGCGCCACAGATAATCGGGGCTCAAGCATATCACCGAAACTGAGGGCTTGTAGATTTCATACAGGATTTTGTGTGACATAGTGTTAGTGGATAGCACGTCACAAAATAGTGGAGGCTTCCGTTCGATTCGGAACTCACACAAATTCTGTCACAACTGCATAGTTGTGTCCTGTATGAAATCTATAAGCGGTAGGAGAGTGTTCCGCTCTGCGTTGAAGTAGAAGGGGTGACCCACTATGGAGCGTGCGGAAGTACAAATGTTGGCACAAGTAACCACAATGTGGGTGAGATCCCCACACGTCGAAAGAACAAGGTTTTCTTCGCCATGATAATCATCGAAGAGTTAGTCGGCCCTAAGGGAATGGCTCGCGCCGGACCCGATGGACAAAAGGTTAATATTCCTTTACTTCTTTATACAGCGATGGGAGGACGAAGGGCAGTAACATACGCATATCAATGGATTTGTGTTTGTATTGTGAGGGAGCATTCTAGGTAAATCCGGGTGCTGATTTAAATATCGATTCCAAGCAATGCATAAACCGGCGGGGCAACCCAAAGGAATGTATGTGAGCGCGCTTCCAAGAAAAGTCTCTAGCTTCAACGATAATACCGTTGAAATCTCTTCTTTTTTCGCTCTTTATTGAGTGAAATGAGAAGGGAAATATGTATAGTGAAACCGTACCGCAAACCGACACAGGTGTTCAGGTCGAGTAGACCAAGACGAACGAGTGATTGATCCCCAAGGAACTCGGCAAAAAAGCAGCCGTAAGTTAGCAATAAGGCTTGCCCGTAGCAATACGGGCCGCAGCGAAAGTTTCCCTGGCAACTGTTTACCAAAAACACAGCTCCCTGCGAACTCGTAAGAGTATGTATAGGGGGTGACACCTGACCAATGCCAGAAGGTCAAATATCGGTGGTCGCAAGGCTGACTGATATAAGCCCTGGTGAATGTCGGCCGTAACTATAACGGTCCTAAGGTAGCGAAGTTCCTTGTCTGGTAAGTTCAGACGCGCACGAATGGTGTAATGACTGGGGAACTGTCTCGGGGATTAGCTCGGTGAAAATACAATACCGGTGAAGATGCCGGTTACCTGCAGTTAGACGAAAAGACCCCAGGAGCTTTACTGCAACTTGATATTGAAAATACGTTTGTGATGCGTAGCATAGGTGGGAGAGGTTGAAGTCACGGTCTCGGCTGTGATGGACTCGAAATATGAAATACCACTCTTCAAACGGGTATGCACTAACGTGTTTAAGAAAATTTTACGCAGACAGTATCTGGCGGGTAGTTTTACTGGGGCGGTACCCTCCTAAAGGGTAACGGAGGGGTTTATTAAGGTCAGTTAGGTGTGAATGGAAACCATACCGATAGTGTAAGGGCATAAACTGGCTTTACTGTAAGACGGGCATGTCAAGCAGTTGCGAAAGCAGAACCTAGTGAACCGATGGTTCGCATTAGACGCGACCGAAGATTAACGGATAGAAGCTACTCTGGGGATAACAGGCTAGTTCCGCCTAAGAGTTCATATCGACGGCGGAGTTCGGCACCTCGATGTCGGCTCATCTTATCCTGGTGGTGAAGAAGCTACCAAGGGTATGGCTGTTCGCCATTTAAAAAGATACGCGAGCTGGGTTCAAACCGTAGAGGAGGTAATTGCAAAGACGTTCCAAGTTTTTGTAATTGGCTTCTCTTAGTTTGAACCCGAGGGTTAAGACTAAACTTAACAAAAAGACATCAATCACGGCGGTGTGTTGTAGTGATACAACATGACAAGTCAACTAATATCGGGAAAATCCTATTCGTAGGACAATTCCGAGGGAACTTTATGCAAATAAAGACCCGTAGAGACTATACGTTGGCACACTTACATAAAAAATAAGTGCAAGCTCTAGTCCGATCCCTTCAGTAATGAAGGTTCTTGCAACCGAGACCACGGCAAGATATAAAACTGAAATGCGTGAGACAGGTTGGTCTCCTATCTACTGCAGGCGTTGATATTTGAGGATAGTTGCTCCTAGTACGAGAGGACCGGAGTGAACGAACCTCTGGTGTAAGGGCTCTGGCGCCAGCCGGACCGCCCTGTAGCTATGTTCGGAACGGATAACTTCTGAAAGCATCTAAGAAGGAAGCCGCATCCAAGATAAGATATCGTTATTAGGGTCGTAAGAGATGATTACGTTGATAGGCTTTAGGTGTAAGTGCAGTAATGCATTCAGCCGAGAAGTACTAATTACCCGAATTCCTATTAGGAAATGTGAAAACCAATGTCAGATAAATTGTTTTAAATGAAAAGAAGGGAGGGTCCGCCCTCCACACAAGGTGTATGTGCAGACTTTGTGTGGAGGGCGGAAGAAGCGAAGGTTTTACTGTTTGCTTGTCGATGTCCGTATTCCTAGGCTTCTATGCCGCGAGGAAAAGGTCTTCTGATGACAACCATTGTCAGTAAAAACGAGCATGCCTCCTTCAGGGACTGGTGTTCCGTACGAGACTCCGCCATGTGCGTATGTCTCTCGGTCGGGTGTAAGCTCAACACCAGTCACCCCCTTCTTTGTTCTTTGTGTGGGGCCGTAGCTCAGTTGCGAGAGCGTCCGCATCGCATGCGGAAGGTCATGGGTTCAATCCCCATCGGCTCCACCACCCAAATCTTGATTTTATGAATAGGGAGACGTAGCTCAACACTTAGAGCGCATGTGGCGTTCCCACGTGAGGGTTGAGGGTGAAAATCCCTTCGTCTCCTTCATATAGTACAGTCAAGTACTTTTCTTTGAGTGTATGTTGAATGTTCTGTCTTGGTGGTTTGTCACGGTGGAAACACCTCTTCCCATTCCGAACAGAGTCGTTAAGCACCGCTGAACCGATGATAGTCCTTCGGGGCAAAAGTAGGTTGCTGCCAAGACAGAGTATTCAACGATGTGCGCTTAAAGAAAAGTACTTATACGAAAAATCCAAAGGTAACTCTTTGGATTTTTTGGTATACTCTCATATATGTCATGGACTCGCGAACGAAAAACATTCATTACTTTTATTGTCGCGCTTTTCTTTCTTGTTGTGGGAACTTTTATTGCACTTCCTTTTATTATCAAAGATTCTACATGTACCGATGGTGTTAAAAATGGTACAGAAACAGGTGTTGATTGCGGCGGCTCATGTGGACAGGTGTGTGCAAGTGACATCATTCCTCTTCAAATTCTTTGGGAGCGTTCGGTGCAGGTTGATGAAAAAACATACGACGCTGTTGCATATTTGGTGAATAAAAATAACACTGCAATACCAACATTCGTATCTTTTAAAGTAACGCTTTCAGATCGAAACGGGTCAACTATCACAACGCAAGAAGGACTAACGTTTATCTTACCAGGCGCTGCCACACCGCTCTATGTTCCAAATATTTCAGTTGGCACGCGTGTTCCTGTTCGGACACGGTTTGAAATTGTAGAGACAGGTCCTTTTTATAGTTATTCAAATCAGGAACTTTTGAAAAATGTTCAAGTTGTTGATCAGGTATTCGATAATGTAACTAATACACCACGTCTAACTCTTACCGTGGGAAACAAACTTTTCAATACAGTACGAGATATTGATGTGTATGTTCTTTTGTATGATAGCGAGGATACGGTGATTGCGGTAAATAAAACCTACATTGAAGCAATCAGAGGGCAGTCACAAGAAAAAGCATATTTTTCATGGCGGGCGCCATTTTCAAGTCCGGCGCGGTTTGAGTTTATTCTCGTACGAAATCCTTTTGCGCAATAAAGTATGTGGGCATGGTTGTATGAAAAGGTTCGGCATATAGATTTTCTTATCGTCGGAGCTGCGGCCACGATTACTATTTTTGGTATCGTAACCATGTATGGTTTTGCAGAGGAAAGCAATTTTGGACAAAGACAACTTGTGTGGCTGAGTATTTCTCTAGTTGTGTTTTTTGTGGCATCACAATTTGAATATCGCACACTGCGGAAGACGGGAGTTGTTCTTGGCCTGTTTGGAGTGTCGGTAGGGCTGCTTATTTTGGTAACTATAGTTGGAAATGTCGTAAAAGGTGCGCAGAGCTGGTTTAGTTTAGGGTTCGCATCATTTCAGCCAACTGATCTTGCGAAACTTGCACTGATTTTTTTGCTTGCAAAATATCTAGCAAAACGTCATGTTGAAATCGCACATATACGGCATATTATTGTTTCTGGGCTGTACGCGCTTATTCCCACAGTTCTTGTGCTTTTGCAGCCAGACTTAGGGTCGGCGCTGGTGCTTTCGGGAATATGGTTTTGTTTGGTGCTGGTTTCTGGCATTTCAAAAAAACACCTTGCTTTGGTACTCGGAGGGGCTTTTGTTGCATTTGTCCTTGCGTGGGTATTTGTGTTTGCTCCGTATCAAAAAGACCGTATCAAGACCTTTATTGACCCACTCTCTGATATTCGTGGATCTGGTTACAATGTCTACCAGTCGCAGATTGCTATCGGCTCAGGCGGTGTATTTGGCAAAGGAGTAGGTTTTGGAACACAGTCACGTCTTGAGTTTTTACCAGAACATCAAACAGACTTTATTTTTGCTGCTTTTGCGGAGGAGTGGGGTTTTATTGGTGTCTTTGTCGTACTTGGATTGTTCTTACTTTTTTTGTGGCGATTGCTTGCTATTGCCCTTACTTCAGCGACTAACTTTGAGCTCTTTGCTGTGCTTGGAATTATTTTTTTGTTTTTAATTCACATCGTTGTAAATGTGGGTATGAATCTTGGCATCATGCCGGTAACAGGAATTCCACTTCCATTTATGAGCTATGGAGGATCACACTTGCTTACAGAATGGATTGCACTTGGCGTGGTGATGGGAATGCGAAAGTACGAACGTATTGCTCATCGTGACAAACTTAACTACGAATTTTTAGGAGTAGAGTAAAGGATAAATATTTTTTCGAGCATTTCTTTCTTCGCATATTCACGGAGGACTTTTTCATAGAGTGCCTGAGCATAGGATTCCATGATATCTTTGTTTGTGACAGCAAATGAAAGCGCGAGTGAAAGTTCACGAACATCTTCTTTTGATACTAGGAGACCAGTTTTTTGATGCTCGATGATTTCAGGGATTCCGCCGATTCTGCTTGCTATACAAGGGATTTTGGCTATTCCTGCTTCAAGGAGTGCGTAGCCAAGTGCTTCTGTTCGCGACGGTAATACAAAAACTGTAAAAGCCTTGAGGTATTCCTTAGCATTCTGAACGTGTCCTAAAAGGATAATGTCTTGGGTGAGTTTTTCTTGGGAGATAACTTTTTCTAGAGATGCCCGTTCTTCGCCACCACCGACAATGCAGAGTTTTGTGTGTGGATATTGTTTGTGTATCTGTGCAAATGCGTGGATAAGAATGTCGAGCCCTTTATTTTTGTGTAGATCAGCAATGGTTCCGAAAACAAAAGCTTGTGGTGGAAAGGGGAGATGGAGTGCAACCCGAGCGTTTTCTTTGCCGTACATAGAAAATGTATCGAGACCATTTTTTATGGTGGAAACTTTTTTGGAGAGTAAAAAATCTGGCGCTTGTGCGTGTGTGGTCTCTGAAACTGTAATTATGTTCGTTGAGAAAAGAATGGTTAGCCACTCTAAAAAACGAAAAAGTATTTTCTGCCATTCAGGATAGCTTTCGTTATGTAGCCAACCATGGGCAGTGAAAATGATTTTTGGAATGCGCGCAAGTCGCGCGGCTAAACTTCCGACCACGCCTGCCTTTGAGCTATGGATATGAACAATGTCAGGACGTTCTTTTCTGAGTATTTTTTGCAATGTAAAAATGATGCGCACATTTCCCCAAAGACCCACTTTTTGTTCGAACAAAGGAACGTGAATACGCGTAATACTGAGTAATGAGATTTTGTCAGAAAGCTCACCTTCCGTGCTGTACATAATTCCTGTTTCGAATCCTCGGGTTTTTGCTTCGTATAAAAGGTCGTACACATAGACTTGTGGACCTCCCCAGGCAGCTTTTGTAATTATATGAAGTATCTTAGGCGGCGCTTTGGAATCATCCATAGGGAGAGTAGAATGGTAACCATAATAATACCATGTTTCAGTCATCCGTACTTACACCTACTAAGAAATCCTTCATCGTGTTTCTTGATGTTGCGGCGCTTTTTATTGCAATATGGCTTGCGTTAAGTGCGCGAGATTTTTCTATTGTAAGTTATCAGAAATATCTCGACCATGTTATTGCCTTTAGTCCAATAGTATTGTTCAGCATAGCTGCTTTTTTTGTCAGTAATCTATACGAGGACGATCTCTATCTCGTACGTCAAAGGACAATGTATCGCATTGCCTCGTCGTTTGTGTTCATAACTTTTGTTGCGGTTGGTATATTTTACACATATCCATATCAGGGCATAACTCCAAAAAGCATTTTGTTCTTGTTTGTGGTTTTCGGGGCCTCATTCATTACCTTGATTCGTTTTAGTCTTGTGCCACTTTTTTTACGCACAAAGACATTGCGGGCGTGTCTTATTGCAACTGGTCCAGAATCTGATGATGTCTATGCGCACGTGAATACGTATGCACACATTCCAATTCATTTTGATGATTTAGTGCCTTTAGAAACAAGTGCCCAGTATTTACGAATACACACCAAAGATCATTTTGATTGCGTCGTCATAAATACAAAACGCCACTTAGGCGAAGAATTGCAAGAGCTCTTATTTGAAAAAGTAAAACAAGGAACACTGATTATTGATGAAACACACCTGTATGAAACTCTTTTCAAAAAAGTTGAATTGAGTGACGCTAATTATCGCGTATTTTTTGAACCACTCTCTTCGTCTAAAAAAATATTCATTGCTTGGAAACGCCTGGTAGATATTTGTGTGGCTATTCCTCTTTCGTTTGTCAGTGTTGTTTTAATTGTCCTTGCAGCTGTGTGTATTAAACTCGAAGATCGAGGACCTGTTTTCATCACACAGATTCGTTTGGGAAAGTTTGGTAAGCGTATTTCACTTTTCAAACTTCGTACCATGACACAAAGTGATACAGGGAAGTGGCTGAAAGAAAGCGATAACCAAAACAAAGTAACAAGGGTAGGATATTTTTTACGCAAGAGTCGTATCGATGAATTACCACAGTTGTGGAATATTTTGAAAGGGGAACTCTCGCTCATTGGCCCTCGTCCTGATCTCGAAGGATTCGTTTCTCGTTTAGAAGAAGCTATTCCGTACTACAATCTTCGCTATACAGTAACGCCTGGACTTTCTGGCTGGGCGCAAATAAATCAAGAGAAGCCACCACAATCTGTCGAAGAAACACGAGAACGCCTTGCATACGATCTTTATTATGTGAAGTATCGTTCCATGGGCCTTGATTTATATATTGGATTTAAAACAATTAAAACCTTGCTTTCACGAACAGGAATGTGATTTCAGAAAGGTTTGGAACAAACCCACCTGAAATCACCCAGCGCTGTCGCTGCCTCCCTTGCGACAAGTCGGGTAGAATTTGAAACCAAATTCAATAAAAATTCATCCAGCAGGCAACTGTATTTTTGTTGCGAGTCGGAAACGTTTGAAACGAACCTTCTTTTTATCCAGCGACGTCGCTGCCTTTATCGCAACAAGTTAGGTAAATTTTAAAGCCCGTAAGTATTTTTAGTCATAGAAACCATATTTTCAAACGTTATTAATCCATAATGAGGCTGAGGTTCTTGCGAAAGGTCGGCGACTTGTTTTATGGCTTCACACAAAGCTTCTGGATTACTTGGCGGAACAAGAATATCAACATTTCTATTCATTATTTCCGGTGCTGCAATAATCGAAGTCGCGACTCTCGCAATACCTGCATGCCCCGCTTCAAGAAGAACATAGACAAATCCTTCCTTAATAGACGGTAAGACTAAAGCATCAAACGCTTTTAAATATTGTGATGCGTCGGGGACAAAGCCAGCAAAAAAAACATTTTGCTCTAGTCCCAGAGTTTTAACTTGGTACTCTAAATCTTCACGCAGCTCGCCGTCTCCCATTACTATATACACAAATGTGTCACCATATCTTTTTTTATATAAAGCGAATGCTTCAAGTGCATATCGTATTCCTTTGTTTTGGTTTAAAAGACTTATTGAGCAAAACCTTTTTTTATTCCTCGTATCAATATGTTTTTTTGCAGCTTGTATGAGAGACAACAATTTTTCTTGAGCATCCACTTTGGATAAAAATAAGGGAGAAGGTATTGCAAGAGGTATGACAACTAACTTTTTTTGCACTAAAAACCAATGGGCAACGGCATCAAATTCTTTTTGGGCAGTAACAATAACTACATGAGAAGATATGCAGGTTATCCATGAGATACATTTAAAAATGAAACGCGTTATCCAAGGCCGATGCAATTCTTTAAAGACCCAGCCATGGCTTGTAAAGATGATTTTTTTAATACCACAGAGTCTGCCAAGAATTGCGCCGACCGCTCCTATTTTTGAACTATTGATGTGGAGCACATCAGGTTTTTCTGTTTTTAAGATTGACCAAAATTCAAATAGGAGTCCAATTTCTTTTAAAAAATTAATATCTCGCTGTCCATGCTGCAAGCGAATTGTCTGCACAGCCTCTTTTTGAAGGTGGCCAAGGAGTGAGCCTGTGCCACCAGCAACAACACGTACTAAATGTCCTTCTTTTTGCAAATATGCAGATATATCAAAAACGTATTTTTGGGCACCGCCCCAGTTTGAATCAGTAATTGCAATAAGAATCTTTTTTTGCTTTGGCATTGTCATGGCCTTAATTTTAGTGAGTACGTGTCAGGTGTGAGGTTATTTCTAGTATACATGGTTACTATGGAGATGTGGAATAAGGAAAAAGGTAGTGGTTTTCTTGTACATACACCATGGTATAGTTGGAAGTATGCAAGGGAAGACCATTTTTATTACTGGCGGTGCTGGATATGTGGGTGCAATGCTGTGCGACCAATTTTCCAAACGTGCTGATGTCGAAAAAGTTATCACTATCGACAAAGAACCAGAAACAGATCTGACAAAAGGCAATGCAAAGATTTTGTATATACAACAAAATCTCGCCGATGATGGGTGGCAGACTATTATTAATGAGCATAAGCCGTCGATTATTATCCATACCGCCTGGCAAATTCGCGAAATCTATGGCAATCGGCCACTTTCTTGGAAATGGAATATTGAAGGGTCGGACAAGGTGTTTGATTTTGCTTTTTCACACGAATATGTAGAGCGCCTTACGCATTTTTCTACAGTGGCTTCCTATGGTGCATTTGCCGAAAATACACTTGAGCATCGTTTTACTGAGAATGAATCATTTCGCAAAACAAACTACCTATATGCTGAGGAGAAACGTATAGCAGAAGAACATCTGCAAGAAAAATATCAAGAACTCAAAAAACAAGGGAAAAAACTCCCTCAGGTTTCGATTATTCGCCCAGCCGCTATCACCGGCCCCCGGGGTCGTTACGAACGTATTCGTTTTGGGCTATATGGTATTTTAAAAAATCAACTCAAACAAAGCTTCATTCACCGAGCTCTTTCGTATGTAACAGTATTTGTTCCAGTAACTAAAAAATGGTTGCGCCAATATGTTCATGAAGATGATATTACTGATATTGTCGAGCTTCTTTCATTTGGAAATGTAAGTCATGAATATGAAGCATTTAATGCCTCTCCATCTGGTAGTGTGATTCTCGCCAAAGATATGGCTCGCATTGTTGGTAAGACTCCTGTGCGTATTCATCCATATTTGATTCGGGGTGCATTCTTCTTTTTTTGGCATCTAACCCGAGGGAGAATTCCAACAGCAGAGGGAAGTTGGAAAGGGTATTCATATCCGATTGCGGTTGACGGCTCAAAAATCACAAAAATGTATGATTATCAGTACAAAATGTCTTCAACTGAAGCGTTTGTAAAAAATGAGGGGAGGTACAAGGTTGATCTTTCATAAGTATTGACAAGTATCGTATATCCATGTTATAATACAAGAAGTCAAAAAGCTCTTTAAAACAAGGTTTGCCCTAGCTTTAAGTACTCAAACTCCGCAGGAACACAAAGGAAATGCACACGTTCTCGCTTTGCAAAGCGAGCCGCTCCGCTCGATGAATTTTCTACTAAAAATTCATCTGCGCGAGGCATTTCCTTTGTGTCTTGCTTCGTTTCAGTTTTGAATGTTTAAAGCTATGGCAAACCTGCAAGATTGCAGTTTAGGTCCGCTAGCAGAAGCACACGTGCTTCAAAATGGAGAAAAGACATGTCTTATTCTTTCGAACAAGTCGCCCAACTCGTCAACAAATTGAAAAAGATGGGTTGGGGCCCCGAGTGTGTCACGGCACTCGGACAAGCCGACACTCGAAAGTTCCGTGCCATCGAGACGATTCTCGAGGGCAAGACCCTCGAGGAAGCAATCAAAGCTGCCGTCGCGATGAAAGTGGATGTGCTCGCCGATGACACTTCCCACTTGCGCTTTCTCGAATCGGTGGAGCTCGCCCCGACTTCAGGCAAGGTGACACTTGCTCAGTCGAGCGACATTTTTAACGTGGACCTCAACTTCAAGAATTGGGGCACCGATAAGTCGGGAAGCGATACTCAGGGACAAACGGCACTGATCTACGAGATGAAGAAAGACGGCACTTTCGTCGCTCTCTTCAACTCGTTCGGAGCCGACCTCTCGAGCCTTGTGTGGCAACAAGGTCAGATTCGTGAGTTCTGTGCTTCGCACCGCCACCTTCTCTGTCAGGATGGTTACGGCACTTTCTTCCTCTTCGAGGTCGACAAGAAGCTGTTCGTTGCCGACGTGATCGTGGGTGGCGGCAGGCTCTGCGCCGATGTCCGCCGCGTTTCGGACGACGGCGTCTGGGGTGCCGCCTTTCGTCGTCGGTTGGTGGTACCGCAACAGACCATTTGATTTTTTGCTCTAAACCTTTGAATCTTTGTCCCTTGGACCCTTTCGATTTGTTTCGGAAGGGTCCAAGGGATTTTTTGTATACTGTATACGCATGAAGAAAATGATGCGGAATGTCTCCGAGAAAAATGTTGCTTCCTACAAAGGGATGTTGGGGTGGGGGAATGGGTGGGGGTTGGAGCAGGTGCTTGAAAAAGCAACGCTGGGGGATCTTTTATAGACTTGTGTTTTTGTGGTTTTTGTGTAATTATATGCCCCATGATTACACTTTCAGCCACGACGCGAGACGCGTTCCCATCAGTCGAAAAAGCACGTGAAGCCGGATTCATTCCTGCTGTATTTTACGGTTCACACAAAGCATCGACTTCTATTTTTGTTTCTCAAGCTCTTTTTACTAAAACTCTTAAAGATGCTGGAGAGTCAACGCTAATCACTATTGATACTGGTTCTGAAAAAGTATCAGTCCTGATTCATGATGTGCAGTTTGACCCAGTAACAGACCGAGCGCTTCATGTTGACTTCTATGCAGTTGATGCAAACGAGAAACTAGAAGTTGGAGTGAAACTTGAGTTCGTCGGAGTTTCTGAAGCAGTGAAGAGTCTTGGTGGAACATTGGTGAAAGTAGCACATGAACTTGAAGTGAAGTGTCTTCCTAAAGATCTTCCTCATGAAATCGTTGTTGATATCTCGAAACTCGAGAATCTCGATAGCGTTATTACCGTTGCCGACCTTACACTTCCATCCGGAGTAGTTGCAAAAGCATCTGCGGAAGAAGTTATCGCATCAATTGCTGTTGGAAAAGAAGAAGATCTTTCAGCTCCAGTTGCAGGCCCTGATCTTGAGGCTATTGAAGTAGAAAAGAAGGGTAAGAAGGATGAAGAGGGCACAGAAACCCCCGCTGCGGAATAAGTTTTTAGGTCACATCTATAAAAAACAGCCGTTACTATGAGTATAGACGGCTGTTTTGCTATACTAAAAATTATGAATATTCCTTTGAAAGTTTTTTTGATTGCACTTTTGTTTGCGAGCGTTCTTTCTCCGAAGCTTTCAAACGCCCAGCAAGCGTGTCCAACAGCAAGTCCTGAAAAGGAAATTTGTGAGGCAAAATTGCGTGAAGAACTAGCAAAAGTTGAAGCAGAAATTGCCGAGAAACAAAGCCAAATTAAAGAGACACAGGCTGAGGCAAAAACCCTAAAAGGTGATATTTCGGTGTTGAACAATAAGATAGATCAGTCTGCTTTGAAGATTAAATCTCACGGTATTGTCATTACTAAGATCAGCGGTGAGATTACAACGAAACAAAGTACAATACAGCAACTTGATCAAAAGCTCGACAGGCAGCGTGCTGCACTTGCTCAGATACTACGTCGCAGTGAAGAGATTGAAAAAACTTCTCTTATTGAGGGCGCACTCAGGAAACAAACACTCTCTGATTTTGTGTCGCAAGCAGAGGAATATCGCTTAGTAAAGCTTGCTATGAAAGATACTTTTGAAGAAGTAAAAGAAACAAAAGAAGAAACACAGGAAGTAAAAGAGTCTCTTGAGACAAAGAAAACTGAGCAAGAAAAATTAAAGATTCAGCAAGAAGTTGAACGAAAAAAGGCTGAACAAAACAAACAGGTAAAAGCGGTCGTACTAAAAGAAACACAAGGAAAGGAAAGTGAGTACCAAAAAGATCTTAAAGAAAAACAAGCAAAGGCTGCGGCAATTCGAAATGCTCTTTTTGCCCTTCGTGACGCAAGTGCGATTAAGTTTGGCGACGCACTTGCATATGCAAATGAAGCATTTGAGATTACCGGTGTTCGCCCAGCATTTATTCTAGCTATCCTTACTCAGGAATCAAACTTAGGGAAAAATACAGGACGCTGTTATTTGAAAAATGTAGATGGTTCTGGGGTAAACACAAGTGGCACTGTATTTAAAAATGTCATGAGTCCAACGCGTGACGTACCTCCATATTTGGAAGTTGCAAAGGAACTTGGTTTTGATCCGTTCGAACGACTTATTTCGTGCCCACTTAATGTTGGTTGGGGTGGCGCGATGGGACCAGCACAGTTCATTGCATCAACATGGAACGGGTACAAGGCGAAGGTTGCAGCCGCTGAAGGTAAAGCAATAGCAAACCCATGGTTACCACGAGACGCCATTATGGCATCTGCTTTTCTTCATAAAGATAACGGTGCCGTGACCGATGAACGTAACGCTGCCTGTCGATACTACTCAGGACGGTCATGTTCGAGTGTTTCAAATTCGTATGGAAATAGCGTTGTGGCCCTTGCCAAGAAGATTCAAGCTGAGCAGATTAACCCGTTGCAAGGCTTCTAGTTTCGTGGTATATTGGCACGCATGAAGAAAGACGTACATCCAAACAATTTTCGCCCGGTACTCTTTATTGACACCACAAATGGTGCTCAGTTTTTGATTAGTTCCACAGTTGATTCAAAAGAAACTGGCGTATACGAAAAAGACAAGAAAGAATATCCTGTGTGCCGTGTAGAAATTTCAAGTTCGACACACCCTTTTTATACTGGACAGGATGTTGTGCTTGACACTGCTGGACGAGTAGACAAGTTCAAGAAACGACAAGAAGCAACTAACGCAAAGAAATCAAAGTAAGTGCGTACTCACAAACATCGCTCTCTTTCGGGGCGATTTTTGTATTATTATGATCGACGAATTTAAGAAAAATTTTAAAACAGCATATCTTGCAGAAGAGTATGTGCGATTAGAAAAGGAAGAGAGCGAACTCGAATCGCTGCTTGCAAACGATGTGTCTATGGGAGAGCTTGTATCTGAAGAAAAAGCACGCATAGCTTCACGTAAAAAAGAACTTCTATCTCAAATGCAACAGATTGTTGATAAAGATAAAGAAGAGGAGGAGATTCCGAAGGTTATTATCATGGAAATTGCTGCCGGTGCGGGAGGAGATGAATCAGCGCTTTTTGCACTCGATTTAACAACTATGTATACCGGCTTTGCTGAGACGAAAGGATGGACTACAAATATTGTAGATAGTTCGCTTTCAGATAATGGAGGCTACAAAGATGTGTCGATTGAAATTAAAGGAAAAGATGCCTATGAATATTTACGATACGAAACAGGAGTACATCGGGTACAACGTGTACCGGAAACAGAAAAAAACGGACGGGTGCACACTTCAACTGTAACGGTTGCGATTACTCCTGTGCGAGAAAAGTCGGTACTTGTAGTGCCTCCTGGTGATATTGAGATGGAAACATCACGTTCCGGCGGCGCGGGCGGGCAAAATGTGAATAAAGTTGAAACCGCGGTGCGACTTATCCATAAGCCCACTGGTCTTGCGGTGCGGTGTACTATCGAACGAAGCCAGTTGAAGAACCGTGAACGAGCGATGCAAATGCTCTTGGCTAAACTCGAACAACTTAAGGCGGAGGATGAGGCAAAGAAATCTTCAGATGATAAACGTGCCCAAGTGGGAACAGGGAGTCGGTCTGAAAAGATTCGCACATACAATTATCTTCAGGATCGTATTACTGACCACAGAATTAAGGAGTCGTGGCACTCATTGCCGCGGATTATGGAAGGGCAGGCAGGACCTATTTTTGAAGCACTTCGTGCGGCTGCTCAAAATGGAGGTGTTGGAAGCGCTGAAGAAAGTGAGGAATAAGGTTTGGGAACACTGTCTGCGAAATACTTTTGAACCGTCG
This sequence comes from Minisyncoccia bacterium, assembly GCA_038256975.1. Classification (GTDB taxonomy): domain Bacteria; phylum Patescibacteriota; class Minisyncoccia; order Phycocordibacterales; family UBA5272; genus JALHNF01. The sequence goes on from JBBSJU010000001.1 coordinate 108,999, forward strand.
CATATGTTTTCGTGAAAATTGCTCATTCAGTAGAATGACCTACTGGGTGATTCTCGACCCGTCGGTCTGCGAAACACGGTTCAAAAGTATTTCGCAGACGGCTTGAAAGTTGTCCATGTGAGCCTTGAATTTTGACAAGATATCTGATACTATTGCCCAATAATTATATGAACACACAGGGAACTCTTATCGATGAAATGGTTGCTGCAGGGGCACATTACGGCTATACCCGCACCCGACGACACCCTTCAATTCGACAGTTTTTGTACGCTACAAAAGACCGTAGTGATCTTATTGACCTGTCTAAAACATCTACACAGCTCGAAACAGTAATTAAAGTAATGGCAGACGCTATTCGCGGAGGAAAACAAATTCTTTTCTCTGGAAATAAACCAGAAGCACAGCAAATCACAAAAGAGATTGCTCTTGCGCTCCGTATGCCGTATTCAACTAATCGATGGATTGGCGGAACTCTCACAAACTTTGGGGAAATTAAGAAGCGAATTGAAAAACTACAGGATCTTCTAGATAAAAAAGAAAAAGGGGAGCTTTCTGTATACACAAAAAAGGAGCGGTTACTTATTGACCGAAGTATTGAAAAAATGGATCAGAGTTTTGGCGGTCTCTCTGAAATGAAACAACTCCCGGCAGTGCTTTTTGTTGTTGACTCACTTGCTGAAGACACAGCGGTAAAAGAAGCAAACTTCATGCATATTCCTGTTATCTCTATCTCAAACACAGACTGTAATGTGAACATGATCGATTATCCTATTGTTGCAAACGATGCATCACAATCGAGTCTTAAGTTCTTCTTGTCACATATCGAAAATGCGCTCAAAGACGCACGTACACCTGAAGCAAAGTAATTTTTGCGGTATAATACATTTCTATGACTATTTCTATTGAAGCGGTAAAAGAACTTCGTGAGAAAACAGGTATTTCTATCGCAGAATGTCGTAAAGCACTTGAAGAAACACAAGGAGACATGGATAAGGCCCTTGAGTTTCTTAAAGAGAGAAGTGCAATTACTGCGGCCAAGAAGTCCGATCGAGAGCTCGGAAGTCATGCTGTCGCTGCGTATATTCATCCAACAGGAGGAATGGGAGTGCTTGTTGATTTGATGTGTGAGACAGATTTTGTTTCTCAGAACGAAGAAATCAAAGCCCTTGCAAAGGATATTGCTATGCAAGTTGCTTCGATGAACCCTCTTGTTGTTAAACGAGAAGATATCACAGAGGATATGATGGCAACACTCAAGGCCGAGCTCGAAGAAGGTGGTGATATCGAAGCAAAGATAAAAGAAGTTACACTTTTTGAACAGCCGTTCATTAAAAATCCTGAAATGACCGTTCAAAACCTTGTTGCGCAAGCGATTCAAAAATTTGGAGAGAATGTTGTCGTGGCTCACATGACTCGCTACGGTAACTAGTGAGTCCGACAACACAGTATGCTTCCATATATTTTTATTGGGTGCGGCATCGCGGTATTGGTTACTCTATCTGTAATGCTTACTCGGCGTGCGAAAGTTGTTGAGGTGGGCACCGTAGAAGAATTATACGGTGAATATGGAGGTCTGGGAGAAGTGTATATGTATCTGTACTCAATATACAGGAACATTTTACGGACTGCTGATGGACTTAAAAAACTTGCATTTCAGTATATTTTCCATATACTAGTTCGAGTACTCTATTACGTAAAAGATTTCTCAAATGGCGCGTACGCATTTGCTAGAAACCAGTTCGTGAAAAATGCGGTGAAGAGTAAGGTTTCGGTCTCATTTTTTTGGACTCATTTAAAAGAGTATAAAAAACAGATTGAGAAGGAACAAAAAGGATAGCCAAGTCGCCGCTTTAGCTCAGTTGGTAGAGCAACGGTTTTGTAAACCGTAGGTCGTCAGTTCGAATCTGACAAGCGGCTCCAAAAAGAAAAACACCCGTACGGGTGTTTTTCTTTTTGATATGTTTTTCTACTTCTTTTTGGGTGTGCTTGTTGCGGTAGTTGATGTGGCACGGAGAGACTGGGGAAGAAGGGCGTTCATCTCCTCAAGTGATTTGAATCCATAGTATGTCTTACCTTGAATTACGAAGGCGGGGAGGGTATTTTCTACCTTATAGACACTTAAGAGTGTTTTGATAGCAGACAGGTCGAGTTCGGCATCAAACGAGTACACACGAAGGTCAGGGTAGTTTTTACGGACCTCGGTGAGTACATACCCCTGATTTTCACAGGTAGGGCAATTTTCCTTATTTCCGTATAAGTAGATAAGAAAGACCGTCCTTTTGCTACATGTTTCAGAAAGGCGTTTACTTAGAAGATAGTCTTTAATTTGCAGAAGTGAATAGTATTGTTTCAAGTACAACGTCTCACTGTCTGCGATACCTCGTTCGCTTTCAAGTCGAGTGAGTTTGTCACCAAGTGTGCCGAGTTCACCAGAGAGGATTGATTTATCAACATCATTGCATTGTACTTCGCGTAAAAGATCAAATTGAGTTTCTGATGAAAGAATGTCAAGCGCGATGCGTTGTTCGATCGATTTAATATTTTCTGTTTTTTTATTGCTTAGATAATCAGAAAGAAGAAATGCGCCCCCGAAGATACTTGCGGTAATAATGAATGAAAGAATGTATTTTGAAAATTGCATGATTGTAATTATGAATTATTTTTTGTAAACCCGTCACTCATAAGTAGTTTTTCTCTGCCAGACCTTACCCTACCCAAAGAAAAACTACTTATTCGTTTTTTGCATACTATTACCTCCAACTATTATGCTTTCCACGCAAAAGGTCAATACCTGCGCGCCAGAGCCAAAAAGGAGCAAGAATCGGGTAAACCACAAAGAACGATACAAGCTCTAAGAGCGAGCCTCGTTCGCGGGTCATGCGAATGCCAAAACTAATGAGAGTAAGGGTGATAATAAGAAGCAGGGTTGCAAGAAGCGATAAGGTGCTTGTGTTTACGTAGAACCAGTCAAAATTAAAGTCAGGTGTCGTAATTCCTGTTATCCCTACTTTTCCTACTTGTTCCCCAATCCATTGGCTCAAATTTATAATTGAGTACATGCTTATAAAAAGTGCGATGAAGTAATAAACAACTGCCATAGGGAGAATAAGTATACCGAGGTGTCCGTACTGAATCCTAAAGAAAAGTTCCCGATAGTCTATGAGATTGAGAAGATTTCCTTGTACCCAACGAAGTCGTTGGCGAAATAGAGTATACGGTGTTGCAGGAGTTGTCGTATATACAAACGCGCGTGGTGCATTGCCTATTTTGTAGCCATGTTTATGCATACGGAGTGCAATTTCGAAGTCTTCAGTATTGTATGCCTTTTTGTAGAGTCCAAGATCTTCGAACACTTTTCTTCGGAATATAGAGAAAGGTCCTGGAGTTACTTGAATAGCGCTTAAATCACCAAATATGCGCTTAAGGAGGGCTCCAACAGTGTATTCAATCTTTTGTGCGCGCTGTATGAAAGTCTTCGGGGACTTCACAATCATACAAGGGGTCACCGCCATCATGTCGGGATTTTGAAATACTGTAACTATTTCCTGCAATGCATCAGGGTGTACAAAGGAGTCAGCATCAAGACATCCAACGAGTTCTGCTCTAGTTTGGTTGATCCCAAAATTTACTGCCGTGTGCTTACCCCCATTTTCTTTGCTGAATATTTTTATTTGGGGCTCGTGTTCAAACTCTTTGGAAATCGAGAGAGTATTGTCAGTGCTCCCATCGTCTATAACAAGGATTTCAAGTTTGTCTTTCGGGTAGTTGAGAGCAAGAAGGCTTTCAAGGGTTCCACGAAGCGTTCGCTCCTCGTTCCATACGGGTACAATAATGCAAACTGAAAAAAGAGTTGGACCTCCTTTCTTTGCTTTTGTGAGTTTATTGTCTTTCTTTTCAAAAAAGGTAATCAAAAGAAACACCTGAAAGAAGAGGGAAATGAAGATAATCCCGAGAATAATGACTTCCGGCGCACCTGAAAACATGTAGGGAACTATAGCATAATTTTGACATTTTTCAATTTCATGTTGACTTTGAATTCTTTGTGTAGTACGAATGTATTACCGCCCGAAGGGGTTTAAGGGGAGAGATACCGTGAGGCAAGGAGTGTTCCAGAATGAAAAAGGCCAATGGATCCACTGGATTCATCTTGACGAAGGGTGGATTCCTGGAGGACATGGCTGGGTTAGTCAGGCTGAGATTGGTCAGGAGAATTGTTGGCACAAATTGATTGACTTCCCAACTTTGTTTGCCGAGCGCAAGAAGGAAGCAAAAGGAACCATTTGATGTCGGATACCGGTGCGCAAGGCGCACCGGTATTTATATTCAAAACTTTTCTGTATGTTAGTATAGAAAAATGGAACAAAAAGGGCATTTGCACCCACTTTCAATACTGATAAATGATATTACACAAGCGGGGGTAAAGCTCGGCTTTGATATTGTAGATGGTCCAGAACTTGAACAGGAAAAGTACAATTTCGACATGCTCAACATTCCTTCATGGCATCCGGCACGGGACATGTGGGATACCTTTTGGGTCAAAACACTTGCAGAAAAAGGGAGACGAGTAATGCGCACCCATACATCATCTGTCCAGCCGCGATATATGGAGAGTCATACGCCGCCATTTGCAGTACTTGTGCCTGGTAAAGTTTTTCGCTACGAACCAACAGACGCAACGCACGAAGCGCAGTTTTTCCAGCTCGATGGTTTTATGGTTGGCAAAGATGTTTCTGTTGCCACAATGAAATCTTTTTTCGCTCAATTCTTTAGTGAGCTTTTTAAGAAAGAAATTAACGTCCGGATGCGTCCAAGTTATTTTCCATTTGTTGAGCCTGGCGTTGAGGTTGATATGAGTTGTTTCAAGTGCGGAGGAAGTGGCTGTAATACATGTAAACATACAGGTTGGATAGAAATTATGGGAGCAGGGATGATTCATCCGAAAGTACTCGTTGCGTGTGGGCTTAATCCTGAAGAGTGGCAAGGGTTTGCGTTTGGTGTGGGAATAGACCGTATTGCCATGATGAAATATGGCATTGATGATGTCCGGCATTTATATAATGGTGATGTGCGTGTATCGGCACAATTTTAGAATATGAAAGTCTACACAGAAGTTTTAAAACAATTCATTTCTGATTTACCTGACACAGAAACCTTGAAGTCGGTACTGACGAATCATGCTTTTGAAGTTGAAGAAGTTATCAAAAAAGAAAAAGGGGATGCTATTGATTTGAAAGTGCTTCCTGACCGTGCACACGACGCACTCTCTCACCGTGGTGTGGCACGCGAGATAGCGACACACACAGGTAAAAAGTTTAACGAAGTTGCAACACAGACGCTCACTCCAACTACGGAAGTTTCTTCTGTTCCTGTTCGTGTTGAGAGCGAACTTTGCCATCGGTACATGGCTCTACGAATAGAGAATGTCTCTGTGGCTAAATCTCCTGCATGGCTTTCTGAAATACTTGGTGTGCTTGATCAAAAAAGTATTAACACGTTAGTTGATCTAACTAACTATATACTTTTTGAGCTTGGGCAGCCGATGCATGTGTTTGATGCAGAAAAAGTAAAGGGTGCAATTACGGTGCGTACGGCACGCGCAGGCGAGACAATGACAACGCTCGATAATAAGGAGCTTACTCTTACTGAAGAGATGTTGGTGATTGCTGATGATGAGGCTGTGCTCGCACTTGCGGGAATTAAAGGCGGGAAAAAAGCGGAAGTAGATGCGAACACAAAATCTATTATTCTTGAATGCGCAAATTTTGATTCTATTTCGGTGCGTAGAAGCGCATTTAAAGTTGGTATTCGTACTGATGCTTCAAAACGATTTGAAAATAATTATCCTTCTCTATGGGCAGAGCAGACGCTTTTGCGATATGTGTATTTATTGCAAAAAGAACAACCAGACATTTCCTACGGAGAAGTCACTGATATATATCCAAATCCAAAGATGTCGTTTCTCGCAACAATAACAACCAAACGAACAAACGAATGGCTGGGGACGCAGCTTTCTTCAAGTGAGATTTCTGAGATACTTACAAAACTTCATTTGGAACACGTACAAAAAGACGAGGGTGTTTTTGAGGTAACATGTAACGACAATTTATTTAATATCCGAAGCGTTGATGATCAAAAGTACGTTTCATATCAAATCATTGGGCACATTGGACGAGTGCTTGGCTATGATGCAGGCATACAAGAAAAAGAATACATGCCTCTCAAGCCACGAGGGCAAGTTGTGCCGTATATTACAGAAACTGATCGAATACGAAACGAGCTTGTGGCACGAGGATTTGTGGAAGTGCGTACTTACCATTTTCAGAATGAAGGCGAAGAGGAGCTTGAAAATCCAATCGCAAATGATAAAAAGTTTATTCGTTCAAATTTGTATCTGGGTATGAGCGAGGCGCTCACAAAAGCAACATACAACGCACCGCTTCTTGGACGAACCGATATTTTTATTTTTGAAATAGGAACGGTTGTAACGAAAGAAAAAGGAGAAGTTATACATTTGGCACTTGCTGGATTTAAGCAAAATCAAAAGAAACAAAAAGTAATTGATGTCCTCAAACAAACCTTGAGCGAAATCGGTCTCGATACAAATGTCGAAAAAGAAACAGAGAATTATATAGAAGTAGTAATTTCTGCCCACAATGAACTTTTTGAAGCAGCACAAGATGTTGTAGATCTTGTACATGAATCACAATATGTGAATTGGAAACCGCTTTCTGTGTATCCTTTTATGACTCGAGATATTGCCTTTTTTGTTTCTGAAGAAGCGAAACAAAAAGACCTACAAGAGATTTTTCTTTTATGGGCAGGTGCGCTTTGTGTGCGAGTAGATATGTTTGATGAATTTGAAAAAACGCTTGAGGATGGAACTAAGAAACTCTCTCAAGCCTACCGACTTGTGTTTCAGTCGCAAGAAAAAACACTCACGGATGACGAGGTGAATGTGTGTATGCAAAACGTTGAAAGAGAAATCGAATCTCTTGGATGTGAAGTTCGTTAATATTAGTGTATGAAGCTTGTTATTTTAGCAGCAGGAAAGGGAACACGAATGGGGGAACTGACAAAAGATACTCCCAAGCCGATGCTTAAAGTTCTTGGTAAAAATTTAATAGAACATAAACTTGAGGCAACGCCACTTGAACAGATTTCAGAAATTGTTCTTGTTGTTGGGTATTTGCAACATGTGATTCGTGATTATTTTGGATCTGAGTATAAAGGCGTTTCTATTACCTATATCGAAGACACACTTCAAGGCACTGGAAAAGCAGTATGGAACGCAAAGCATGTACTTAATGAACCATTTTTAGTGATGATGGGAGATGACATGTATCACACAGATGATATTGCAATGATTTTAAGAACAAAGGGTGGCATTCTCCTTGATCGTGTAAAGAAGGAAACAAAAAGCGGAAAAGTTATTATTCAAAATCATGGCATTGTAGATGTTGTTGAAGGTGCAATACTGCAACCAGGCGAACCTATTAATGCAGCTCTTTATCATCTGACTCCAGAAATTTTTAATTTTGAATTAGTGAAATTAACAGATCGAGAAAACGAGTGGGGACTTCCACAGACAATCATCCCACATAAAGACGAGTACATTCTTACTCCTGTATATGCTACTTGCTGGATACAAATTACTGCGCCAGAGGATATAGAAAAAGCGGAACGGGAATTGGAAAAATAAAATTTATAAAGCGCTACGTAGAGACCAGTTGACACTGGTATTTTTTTGTTGTATGAATTAACATATCAACCGCACGGAGCGGCAGGAGTTCTTTATATGATGAAGGTCCATGCGTGGCTTTTAAACTATGTCCAAAAATTTGTAGATTGGGCCGCACGGCAAGGCCTCGACCTCTTTTGTGTTGTCAATATTGTGTTGACTACTCATGTGGTCATTTCCGCTTTCGCTATTCCTACACAGTCAGTCCTTTCGAAGATGTCTTGGGTTCTGATGTTCTCCATTAATTACTCAGTATGGCGTATGGACATGCCTCGAATTAAGCCAGGGCATGTTAATCCAAGGAAACTTGTTCGTGGATGGTCTATACTTTCTCTCTGGTTTCTTTTTCTGAGTATTGTGCCTCCAATAAGTATTCTTTCACTACAATTTATGTCATTGAGTTTGTTTTTTCTTATTTCGCAATGCGACTACATTGAGCCACGGTTGCGACAAAAGAAACGAAAAGAAGCTTTCGCATAGATTACCACCCCTACCGCCCACTTGCACAAAAACCGTGCTTGGAGGGCGGTTTTTGTTTTAGCCTAAATAAGTCGTCTGCTTTGCAAGAAATACCCTTGATTGTCAATGAAAAACAATGTTTTTTGTGGTATACTAGTGGGAACATTGTATGGCAAAAGAAAAAGGATATGGAGCAGCAGATATTCAAGTTTTAGAAGGACTTGAGCCGGTGCGCAAGCGTCCGGGAATGTATATCGGATCAACTGGTCCTGACGGTCTCCACCACCTTATTTCTGAAATCTTTGACAACTCTCGCGATGAGGCGATGAATGGTCATGCCAATCATATTGAAGTCGCACTTTTGCCCGGTAACCGTGTGCGGGTGGTAGACAATGGGCGTGGTATTCCCGTTGATATTCACCCAAAGACAAAAGTTTCTGCATTAGAAACAATTATGACCACACTCCACGCTGGTGGAAAATTTGGTGGTGATGGATATAACGTCTCTGGTGGTTTGCATGGTGTAGGCGCATCAGTAGTAAATGCGCTTTCTATTTTCTGTCAGGTAGAGGTGCATCGTGAAGGTGGGTTGTATATACAGGAATATTCGCAAGGTAAGCGTAAGGCCGCGGTAAAGAAAATTGGGAGTTCAAAATTGCAAGGAACGATTGTTACCTTCGAGCCAGATGTCGAAATTTTTAAAGAAATTTCTTTTGATTGGACAAGAATTATCAACCATCACCGTCAGCAGGCATACTTGGTAAAAAAACTTCGAGTGACGGTGATTGATGCTCGCGAGTATCCACATAAGCTTGACCTTGAAGACGTATTCTATCTTTCAGATTTACACCTTGAGGTTCCTTCGATGACCTTCTACTTTGAAGGTGGACTTAAATCACTTGTGCGCTTTCATAATGAACTTTCAAAACCAATTCACAAAAATATTTTCTATGTAGAAAAAGAAATTGATGGAGTTGGTGTGGAAATCGCACTTCAGTATGTTGATGACCTTTCAACAAAAATAATTCCATTTGCAAACAATATTCCAAATGCCGAAGGTGGTACGCATGTGACTGGCTTTAAAACAGCACTTACACGTCTCATTAATGCCTATGGTCGTAAAAGTAATATCATCAAAGAAAAAGATGAGAATCTCACAGGAGATGATGTGCTTGAAGGTATCACCGCTGTTGTCTCAGTGAAGCTTCGTGAAATTCAATTCGAAGGGCAGACAAAAGGAAAGCTTGGTTCAGTGGAAGCCCAAGGTGCGGTGAATACTGTTTTTGGTGAAGCATTTGAACTCTTCCAAGAAGAGAATCCCGATGATGCAAAAGAGATCGTAAATAAAGCAATTCTTGCTCTTCGTGCGCGAAAGGCTGCGAAAGCTGCAAAAGATGCAGTACTTCGAAAGGGGCCACTTGAAGGTTTTGCCCTTTCAGGAAAGCTTGCCGACTGCCAGACAAAAGACGTTACAGAATCAGAACTCTTTATTGTAGAGGGAGACTCTGCTGGAGGTAGTGCAAAAATGGGACGTGATCGTCGCACACAAGCCATCTTGCCGCTCAAAGGAAAGATTCTAAATATCGAACGAGCGCGCCTCGACAAAATGCTTGCCTCAGAACAGATTAAAAACATTGTGGTTGCTATTGGTACTGCGATTGGAGATACTTTTGATATTACAAAAATCCGCTACCATAAAATCATTATCGCAACTGATGCCGACGTGGACGGCGCACATATTCGAACGCTCATCCTTACGCTCTTCTATCGATATTTCCGACCGGTAATTGATCATGGTTATTTGTATATTGCTCAACCACCACTTTACAAAATTACCAAAGGAAAAGAAACAAAGTACGCCTTCAATGATGCCGAGAAGCTTGCAATCATAGGAAAGGAAAGTGACGTTGTTGAAGAAGGTGAGGGTGAAGAAGAAAATGATGAGGAAGGCGAAGAAGTTGTAGCAAAGAAAACTCAGAAGTTTAGAATTCAGCGTTACAAAGGTTTGGGAGAAATGAATCCTGAAGAGCTTGGTGAGACAACCATGGATCCAAAGAAGCGAACATTGAAGCAGGTAACTATTAACGATGTACTCGATGCAGACAAAGCATTCGAAGTGCTCATGGGTACCGACGTTCCATCTCGAAAGTCTTTCATTCAAACACATGCGAAGGAAGCAAATCTAGACGTGTAGGAATTAAAATAGAAATAAAGCCGTACAATTTTGTACGGCTTTATTTCTATTAGTGTTGTCTTACAGAGCTCTATTTTTTATTTCTTGTGTAAGTGTTTGTGTGAAATCTTCTATAGAAATATTTTCAATTTTACTTCCATCGCGTTTTTCTACAGTGAGCATCTTACTTTCGACTTCTTTATCACCAAGCACAATCACATAAGGCACTTTGTCTGTCTTGGCATTACGAATGCGTTTGCCAAGCGAGTCATTTGAAGCGTCGAGCTCAACACGAATATCTGCGTCTTTGAGACCCTTGTATACCATGTCTGCAAATTCTGTTTGACGTTCACCGATAGGCACGACACGAACCTGAACAGGGGAAAGCCATGTCGGAAATGCGCCCGCGAAATGTTCAATGGCAACAGCGAGGAATCGCTCAAAGGATCCCATGATAGCGCAGTGAATCATTACTACGCTTTCTTTCTCGCCTTTTTCATTGATACACGTAAGCTCAAATCGTTCTGGTTGAACAAAGTCGAGCTGAATAGTTGCCACCTGTAACTTTCTTCCGATAGCATCTTTTGCAATAAAGTCGATTTTTGGTCCGTAGAAGGCTGCTTCACCTGGGCCATCAATATATTCTGCACCAAAGTTTTTCAGGATGACATCTTTTAATTTATTTTCAGCAATCTCCCAATTTTCCACTTTCCCAAGATATTTCTCTGGAGTGGCAAGGTCTCGACGGGATAGTCGGGGAGTAAGTATGAACCCAAATTTAGAGTAGAAAGTTTCAATAATTTCCCAAATAGATTTTACCTCATCTTCAATTTGGTTTACACGACAAAACACATGGGCATCGTCTTGGGTGATAGAAATAACACGCGAGAGACCAGAAAGTTCGCCAGTTTGTTCGTCTCGATAGACCATTGTACTTTCGGCGTATCTTTGAGGCATGTCTCGATACGACCGCTGTTCTGAGTCAAAAATTTGTGTATGGTGCGGACAGTTCATTGGCTTCATTGCAAACACGTGTCCATCTCTTGTGTTTATCTTAAACAAATCTTCAGCATATTTTGCCCAATGCCCACTTTTTTCATAGAGACTTTGTTTGGTTATGTGAGGAATAACTACTTTGCCATAGCCGCGGGTTTTTCGGAGGCTCCACACAAAGTCTTGAAGTTCTTCACGAATAATTGTTCCTTTTGGTGTCCAGAGAGGAAGCCCTCCTCCAATGAGATCAGAAAAAATAAACAAGCCAAGTTCTTTTCCGAGTTTTCTATGGTCTCGTTTTTTTGCTTCCTCTTGTTGAGTAATGTACGCGTCAAGCTCTGTTTTGGTATCAAAAGCAAGTCCATACACACGAGTAAGCATCGGATTCTTTTCGTCACCACGCCAATATGCACCTGCAATTTTTTCCAGTTTGAAACTCTCTGGATCGATATCTTTTAAATCTTCTACGTGTCCACCCCGGCAAAGATCGGTAAACCAGTCTGTTGTATAAAGAGTTATCGCTTCATCTTTTTCTGCAATTTCTTTTATCAACTCTGATTTGTAGGGATTGTTCGCAAAGTGGGCGAGCGCTTCATCTTTCGAAACTTCTTTATGTGAAAAGTTCGCGCCTTTGCGGACGATTTTCTGCATTGCTTTTGTCAGATCCTTCAAATTATCTTCTGTTGGTTTTTTTGCCCCAAAATCAATGTCGTAATAGAAACCAGTATCAATAGCAGGTCCGAGGGTTAGTTTTGCCTCTGGATAGGCCTGTAGTATTGCCATGGCAAGGACATGGGCGAGGGAGTGGCGTTTGTTGTTTAAGGCTGTGTTTTCCATCCTGAAATAGTAACACATTGTTTTCAAACGCGAATTCCGTACCTGCGACCTAAAAAGGTTTACAGGTGTCAAGACTTGCTTTTTTACCTCCTTTGCGTAAGAGTTAATAGGTACCGGTGAGAAGGTCTCCTTTTCGCGTCTCCTCCACAATCACTGTATATGCATTCCGGTGCATTTACCTTATGAATAATCTTTACGATCAAAAATCAAAAAATATCCGAAAGACCTGGCTCTTAATGGTCATTTTCTTCTTGGCGACTATTGCACTTGGCTCACTTTTGGCGTATGTCTTTCAAACACCTCTCATTGCCTATGCTTTTGGAATCTTTGGAATAGTCTCTAATGTCACTGCGTATTGGTTTTCAGACAAGATTGCGCTTTCGCAATCTCACGCTAAACCAGCTGACAAAGCTCTCTATCCAGAATTGTATGCAATGATAGATACTTTGGCAAAAAGAGCAGAGGTGCCTATGCCGAAGGTCTATATTATTGAAGATCCAATGCCAAATGCATTTGCCACTGGGCGCAATCCCCAAAATGCAGCGGTCGCGGTAACCACAGGAATACTTCCGCTCCTTAATAAATCAGAGCTCGAAGGTGTGATAGCGCATGAGCTTTCGCATATTGCAAATAGAGATACTCTTATTATGACAGTAGTCACAGTTCTTGCTGGACTTTTGAGTATGTCAGCAAACTTCTTTGCCTACGGTGGACAAATGGGTGGAAGTGGTGAAAGCAGAAACCCACTCTTTTTCTTTCTTTCAATTGCAGCAAGCATCATCGCACCGTTTGCGGCTATGATTGTACAGCTTTCTATCTCACGAAAGCGAGAATTTTTAGCGGACGCATCAGGTGCGTTACTTACTAAATATCCGCAAGGGCTTGCCTCAGCATTGCAAAAGATTTCTCAGTTTGCTCAGCCAATGCGTCATGCCACAGAGTCAACGGCGCATTTGTATATCGCAAATCCGATGGGGCACGCATTCTCAGCTGATGGCAAAGAAAAAGTTGGATTCATTACAAAACTTTTCATGACGCATCCGCCGGTGCAAGAACGTGTAGATGCGTTACTTGGAAGAATTGAATAATTCTGAAATACTATACACATATGGAAATACGAAAAAATGCTGGGTTTGTGAAATGGGTTGTGGTCATCGCTGTCATCCTTGTTGTCGTTACTTGGACTACAGGCAAGTACAATTCATTTGTAGCACTTAATCAAAAAGTTGACACACAATGGGCGCAGGTTGAGAATCAGTTTCAACGCCGTTTTGACTTGGTACCAAATCTTGTAAATACAGTGAAGGGTATTACTAAGCAAGAACTCGAAGTCTTTACTGCAATTGCAGAAGCTCGTACTCGATACTCTGGCGCACAGACAACGGATGCAAAGGTTACCGCGGCAAATGAATATCAGTCTGCTCTCGGACGACTTCTTGTTGTTGTAGAAAACTATCCTCAACTCAAGTCATCGGATTCATTTAATGCTCTCATGGCGGAACTCGCGGGAACAGAAAATCGAGTTGCTGTAGAACGAGGACGATTCAATGAAGTTGTTGGTGAATACAACGTGGCAACAAAACGTGTTCCAGGATCACTTATTGCGATGCTATTTGGTTTTGATAAAAAAGAACTCTTCAAGGCACAAGATGGAGCACAGACAACTCCTGTAGTGGATTTCCAGTAGTCTCATGACAAAAAGGCTCGCACGAATTGCAAGTGTAACTCTTACGCTTATCGGGGCGGGTTTTTTTGCGTTTGCAGTTGCGTATACTTCGCCGGGGAGTCCAACGGGATTCGTAAATGATTTCGCAAACATTCTTGATAGTGAAACAAAAGCAAATCTCGAAACAAAACTTTCTGCATTCGAACAAAAAACAACGCACGAGATTGTGGTCGTCACCATCCCCACACTCGGTGATGACTACATTGAAAACTACGCAGTAAAGCTTTTTGAAGAATGGGGGATTGGTAAAAAGGATGCTGACAACGGAATTCTTTTTCTTGTGGCTCTCAATGACAGAAAAGTGCGTATTGAAGTCGGGTATGGTCTCGAAGGGGCACTTGTGGACAGTGAGGCAAATACTATCATCCAAGATTATGTTCTGCCTGAGTTTAAGGCGGGGGACTATGTAAAAGGTATCGAAGCCGGAGTTGGGGGAATAATAGCAGCAACGGAGGGAGAAGTGGTGAGTACGCAAGGCACATCTTCTTCAAGTACTGATTGGGGTGAAATAGGATTCTTTATTATCTTTGCACTCTTTTGGGGAGTGAACATTCTCATTCAGATTTTTGCTTCCAGTAAGTCGTGGTGGTTGGGAGGAGTTTTAGGTGGTGGTGCAGGGGCACTTATCACAATATTTGGATTGTTTGGAGTCACACTCACTCTTGGAATTATTATCTCCGCAATCTTTGCAATTGTTGGCTTATTATTTGACTACGTTGTCTCAAAAAATTCTGATTCCATTTTGAAAAAGTTTCGCAAGGGTGGTGATGGGGGAATGTGGACAGGAGGTGGTTTTGGTGGTAAATCGTCCGGCGGAGGCTTTGGCGGTTTTGGTGGAGGAAGTTCAGGAGGTGGAGGATCATCAGGAAGTTGGTAGTAAATAAATTATGTATCTTATTATTTTGAGCATCATAGGAGCAAGTATTATTGGAGCTTTTTCTGCCAGGTTTCTTTTACGAGGAAGCCATGTGTCTTTAGGGTTTGCAGGTGGTGCTATCTTAGGGCTTGTGTTCTTGGATATTGTTCCTGAAATTTTTGAGGAAGCGGTAGCGCTTAATATTGAAATTCACATTCTCTCGATCGCGCTTTTGTGTGGATTTTTGGGAATGCATGTTTTAGAAAAGGTAAGCGGTTTTCATGAGCATGGTCATGGAGAACCACATACACACAGTGGTGGCAGTATGGCGGCAGGAACGCTTTCAGTGCACGCACTCATTGACGGACTAGGAATCGGAGCAGCATATTTGGTGTCAAACACCCTAGGAACGTCTATTGTTTTTGCATTCATTTTGCATAAGTTTTTGGATGGTGTGAACATTCAAGCAATTGCACAGGCGAGTGTGTCTAAAAACAGAAGACTATTTTTATTTATTAACATTGCGGTGACGGTTCTTGGTGTTCTTTTAGTTTCTTTGCTCTCACTTCCTACAAGTGCACTTCTCTTTTTGACAGCTCTCGTTGGTGGCGTGCTCATTTATGTAAGTTCTTCACACGTGCTTCCTGAGGCACACGAACATGAGAATTCATGGAAGACGATCTTGGCAACCCTCATCGGAGTGGCAGCAGTTTTTCTTCTCTCTTTATTTCATGTATAAATAGTGAGTTCGCGTGACAGGAGGATTCGCATGGTGTGAGGAGTGGATATGGGAACCCGGCTTTGCGGGAGCCACTCCGCAAGACCTTTTGAGAGATTTTCCTGAATCTCCAAAAGGTGTACAGCTCCTGTAAGGAGATAGTGCACGATTAAGGTTGGTTAAATGTGCAATTCGGAGGATTCGCATAGTGGCCTAGTGCACTACCTTGGAAAGGTAGCAACGGGGCAACTCGTTCGAGGGTTCAAATCCCTCATCCTCCGCCAGTAGTTTTTGTGGCTTAGATAAAGGTGTTTTAAAATATAGAGGCAAAGGGATTCGAACTTTGCTTGAGTGTTATAATATGTTTATGCAGCAAAAATTCGATAAAGCTCTATTAGAGGCAGTTGCTTACTTTTCCAAAAAGAAAGAAGTGGTCGGCATTTTAGTAGCCGGCTCCTATGTGTCCAAGACTCTCTCAAAGAACTCAGACTTGGATTTGTTCATGGTGACTACGGAAACAGGGTGGCGGGAGAAGGGTGTTAAGTGTTTCAACGGAGTGGAAGTTGAATACTTCCTCCAGCCCATAAAGCAGGTAGAAAAATATTTCGAATTCGAGTCGGAAAACTCGAAGAGAACGACTCTCAGTATGTTCTCCAACGGAAAGGTTTTATACGACCCAAACCTAACAATGCGGAAACTAGTCACTAAAGCAAAGAAGCTTTCTGATAAAGCACTCCCTAAACTTCAGAAAGCGAGAATTGATTCCATTAAATATTTTGTACAGGACGATTTGAAAGACCTAGAGGATGTCGTGGCGGAGAATGACATGGATCGCGCGGAACTTATAAAGGCTAAGCTGTTGACCGATCTCATAGAAAGTTATTTCCTTCTCAAACACATGAGTGTTCCAAAGCAAAAGCATATACTTAAGGTAATTTCCGACAAAAAGTTCAAGCAGGTCCTGTCTATCTACCTAGGAAGTAAGTCTTTTGATGACTCTATAAAAGCAATGCGCTCCCTGGTTAGAGCGTTTCTTGAACTAAACGGCGGATCTCTTGAAAAGGAACACCGGATTCGTTTCAAGACAAATTACTAATAAACAATTAGTTTATTACCATGACAAAATCTAAGTGCACAAAGAATATCAATATCTCGCCAGAACGACTGGCGGAGCTTCGTCGCGCCACTCTCATAGCGTCTGCCGGTTCATCTACTTGACTTGCAGGTGCAACACTTTCTGATCAGGGACTGTATCAGAAAGGTGTATTACCCAGATGTGTGATAAATTATTGTCATGAACATTATTAAACCCGGCATCTACCACCACTACAAAAATAAAGACAGACTGTATAAAGTTATTGGTATTGGACGTAATACTGAAAATGATTATGAAGAGATGGTTATCTACCAAGCGCTCTACAATATTCCTGAATTTGGTGGAGATGGAGTTATTTTTGTACGGCCATTAAAAATGTTTTTGGAAAATGTTTTGGTTGATGGAAAAGAAGTTCCACGATTTGAGTTTGTTAGGAAAGCGTAGTGCTGATAAATTAACTGTGAGGAACTTCTTTATGATCTGTGGATAAGGTTTGTATACATCTATTGACTCAATGTATACAAACCTATATACTTTGTATACATTCAAAAAAAGATGTAAACAATCTATGAATTCTCAAATTGGCACAATGAAAGACCAGCCAGATGGGTTTAAAGCCTTCATACCCGGACCATTCCCTCCAAAAGGCGGCTTTGAATTTGACTCAAAAATTCTTAAGAAGAATGATGAAGCAACACGCCTTCTCGGTAAGCTTGATGGAATTACTAAACTTCTTCCCGATGCAGATTTTTTCTTATTGATGTACTTACGAAAAGATGCTGCTTCATCGAGTCAAATTGAAGGAACTATGGCGACTATGGTTGATGCGATTGAAGCAGTTGTTAAAACTAACACTGACACACCAGAAGATGTTGATGATATTTTACATTATATTAATGCTCTTAATTACGGTATAAAAAGAGTTACTGATGATAATTTTCCAATATCACTCAGATTCATCAGAGAACTTCATAAGAAATTAATGCATGAGGCTCGTGCAACACACTTTTCTGATCCGGGAGAGTTTAGAAAAATTCAGAACTGGATTGGAGGCACACGCCCTGACAACGCCCGTTTTGTACCCCCGCCAGTAAAACCAATTGATGAAATGAATGCCGCACTCACTCAACTTGAAAAGTTTATGCATTCTAATGACGCAATACAGACAGTTATTAAATCAGCTCTGGTGCACTCTCAATTTGAAACAATCCACCCTTTTCTTGATGGTAATGGAAGAACGGGACGCATGCTTATAACATTCTATCTTTGGAAAGAGGGTTATCTAGAAAAACCTGTCCTATTTCTTTCTTCATTCTTTAAGAAACATAGAGAGCTTTACTATGAGAGGCTTTTTGGGTATCACAACGGGAAGATAAACGAGTGGGTAGACTTCTTTTTGGACGGTGTCATTGAAATTGCAAATGAAGCTATAGATATAGTTGGTAAAGTTACAGTACTTCGAGACAAAGATATGAAAAAAATACAAGTACTTGGTAAACGTGCTGCTGAAACCGCAATGATTGTGTTACCAAAACTTTTTGGTCAGCCGATTGTGAATATCGCTGTAATTCAAGAGTGGACAAGGTTTACTCGTGCTGGCGCTCAGTCTGTTGTTGATAGATTTATTGATATGGGTATTCTTACCCCTAAAAACAAAGATAAAAAGTATGGACAGTCGTATGTGTATAAAAAGTACTTAGATATCTTTTTGGGTTCAGAAGATTCTAGAAAATAACTTAAGGCTAGGGAGATTTTTTCTAGAAAAAGAGTACACTTAGATATATGAATACAAAACTATGGTATGGCATCGGTGCTGGTATTTTGGTTCTACTACTCGGAGTGTTTGGTTACATGATGTGGTCTGGATCTACAAATGATGGACAAGTAAACGAGCTCGCGACAACGACCCCTGAGGTTTTACCAGGACAGGGAACGATTGTGTATCGCAATAATGTGTACGGATTTTCTTTAGCACTTCCTGAATCATGGCGTGGATATTCTGTGACAGAAAAAGCCCAAGGAGCATATCTTGAAGTGCATATTGCGCATCCGCAATCAACAGTAGAAAACCCACGCATGGACGTGCCTGTGCTTGTAGTGCCCATTGCAACGTGGAACAAATGGTATCCAGTAGGTGCTCCCGAAAGTGGACAGCATCCGTTTGCAGCGCCCGTGCCTGCAACCGAGCGAGCTCGAAATACAAAGTATGTCTTTGCGACAGCGCCACGGTACAACTTTTCATATCTCTCAGGCTTTGAAGAAGTAGATGAGATTGTGCAAAAAATAACAGGACTTAATATTTTCCCAAGCCAAACATCACAGCCGGCACAGACTACTACTCCCACTGAAACATTCCCACTCTTTCAAGAAGGGGAAGTGAAGGGTTAATTAAGAACTAAGGCTTATAAAGTTTTTGTAAATAAATACTCGATATTTTATTGAGGTGGAGTAAAATGGGAGTAGTATGAAGAAAATATTTGTATTTATTTTTGGATTGGTGATGATTTCCTTTGTGTCGCATATAAGTATTGCAAGTGCGGCTCCTGTACCTATTCTTGTGATACAAAACTTCCAGAATTGGTGGGCGGCAGGAAATGACTATGACTATGAGGTGCGGTGGATAACATACGATATGAATGATGAATATGACTGGGTTTTCATTCAGTTTATAAGTGAAGATGGAAAATATATGATGGCTCAGGATGTAAAAAATAATGGTAAATATACATTAGAGCCAATTCGCCGGAGAGTGTACGATCTAGAAGGTAAGGTTCTCTCAGATGGAGGATACATGCTTAGAATCTGTGCCTATAAAACAAAAGACACGAGTGATAGGGTTTGTGATATAAGAGGTCCTTTAGAAATAAACTACGAAGGATAGGTTTTGGCACAAGGGCTAAACAAAATTAAAAAAGCGTGGTATTATGGGGACCTATACGGGGATACCCCGCTTTTTTAATTATATGGAAATACGCAATATCGCAATCATCGCCCACGTAGACCACGGGAAAACAACCCTTACGGACGCGCTTATGGTGCAGACAGGTATGTCTGAAGTGGGTGCATCAATGGACTCAAACTCAATTGAAAAAGAGCGTGGTATTACTATTTACGCTAAAAACACCTCAGTAAACTACAAAGGCACAAAGATTAACATTGTAGATACTCCTGGTCACGCCGACTTCGGTTCTGAAGTAGAACGAGTACTCCGATCTATCGACTGCGTACTTCTTGTGGTGGATGCCCAAGAAGGTCCAATGCCACAGACGCGATTTGTGCTTAAAAAGTCACTTGAACTCGGACTCCATCCGATTGTTGTTATCAATAAAATCGACAAACCAGCATCTGATCCGAAACGTGTGCATGACGAAGTGTTTGAGCTCTTTATGGAGCTCGGTGCGAATGATGCGCAGCTCGACTTTACAACTGTGTATGCAATTGGACGTGAAGGTGTAGCGATGCGGAAACTCGAAGATGAGCGCGTGAACCTCGAACCGCTTCTCGATACTGTTTTGGAAAAGGTACAAAAAGCATCTGGTGATATTACAAAACCGTTTCAAGCACAAGTGTTCAATCTTGCGTACGATAACTTCCTTGGACGCCTTGCCGTGTGTCGTTTGTATGATGGAAAAGTAAATGTTGGTGCGACAGTGTATGCAAAGAAAAGTGATGGCACTATTGCAACAGGTAAAGTAACAAAAATTTACACCTTTAGCGGTATTAATAGAACAGAAGTTGGAGAAGCTGGAGCGGGAGACATTGCTATTATTGCTGGAATTCCTGACGTGTATATTGGGGACACGCTCTGTATGTCACAGGACACGGAAACACTCCCTGCGATTACTATTGATGAGCCTACTATCTCCCTTACATTTTTAGTAAACGATTCACCGTTTGGTGGGCGAGAAGGAAAATTTGTAACTATTCGACAAATTCGTGATCGACTCGAGAAAGAACTCGAAGTAAACGTGGGACTTAAAGTCGACTTTTCGAACAATGACGCGTTCCAAGTGTTTGGCCGTGGTGAACTTCATGTGGCGGTACTTCTTGAAAATATGCGTCGTGAAGGATTTGAGATCCAAGTATCTCAGCCAAACGTAATTGTGAAAGAAGAGAATGGTAAGAAGTTGGAGCCGTACGAAGAGGTGACTATTGATGTGCCAACAGAAAGTTCTGGTGCAGTGATTGAAAAACTTACTCGACGGCGTGGAATGATTACCAACATGATGGAGAAGCATGGTATTACTCGCATCAATGCCGAGATACCAACGCGTGGACTTTTGGGCTATCGTGGTGAGTTTGTTATTGATACAAAAGGTGAAGGAATTCTTTCTGCACAATTTTG
This sequence comes from Minisyncoccia bacterium, assembly GCA_038256975.1. Classification (GTDB taxonomy): domain Bacteria; phylum Patescibacteriota; class Minisyncoccia; order Phycocordibacterales; family UBA5272; genus JALHNF01. The sequence continues at coordinate 129,940 of JBBSJU010000001.1, forward strand.
TGGCTTTAAAGAATGGGCAGGTGATATTAAGAAAAAAGATATTGGCTCAATGACGACTATGACAGACGGAAAAGCGCTTGCGTTTTCACTTTGGAATCTTCAGGATCGTGGGGTGCTCTACATTGCTCCAAACGTTGAGGTGTATGAAGGACAGGTAATTGGTAATACATCAAAAGGTGACGAGATGATGGTGAATCCTACAAAAGGAAAGCAGCTTACCAACATGCGTTCTTCTGGTGCCGACGAAGCCATTACGCTCGTGCCGGCTTGGGAGATTACTATTGAGCGTGGACTTGAAATCATGAACCAGGATGAGTATTTGGAGATCACTCCAAAGTCTGTTCGCTTACGAAAGAAGCTTCGCACTGAGACAGAGCGTGCAAAAGCGGGGAGAAAATAAATTTGATTGAGATAGAGTGTGATAAAATATCCGCATGGATTCAATTCTTAAGGCGGATATTTTCTTTTTTGTTACAACCGTTGCTGTTGTGCTCTTGACCACACTTCTTGCAACACTACTTGTGTATGTAATACGTATTCTGCGAACTGCTCGTGATACATCGGAAATCGTAAAAAATACCGTACAGCAGGTGAGTCAATCGGTTGTGGGTGCGCAAGAAAACATACAAGACTTTTTGCAAAAACTAAACGTGGTACAATTAATCCGTTCAGCGTTTGGAAGCAAGCGTAAAAACGTCAAAAAAAATAAAAACGAAGATCATGGCACACAAGAATAATACAAAAAAGGTTTCCGTTGGTGGTGCTGTTGGAATTGCTGCAGGCCTTGCCGCACTCGCTGCTGGGAGCTATTTCATTTTTGGTCCACAGGGAAGTAAAAATAGAAAGGCTATTAAAGGATGGACATTGAAAGCAAAAGGAGAAGTGGTTGAAAAGATAGAGAAGCTCAAAGAGGTAACTCCAGAGCTCTACAATAAAGTTATTGATGAGGTAACGGCAAAGTATGCAAAGATTAAAGATATTGGTACAGACGAGGTAACGGCGCTCGCGTCTGATCTTAAGAAGCATTGGAAATCAATTGCTCGAGATTTAGGACCAAAGAAAAAGGCTGTGAAAAAAGCAGTAAAGAAGGTTATTGCAAAAGTAACAAAGTAAACAAAACAAAACCCGCACATGCGGGTTTTGTTTTGGGTGTACAATATATGTATCTTTGCAAAAAGAATGGCTGTTTTTCGGTCCTCGGGTCACAAAACCAAAAATTTGGAAATCGAGTTTTGCTCAACCAGACTCTCAAAACAGCAATTCTTTTTAAGAGCATGTATGTATAAATTTATTTTTACTCTCGCTATTGTTGTTCTTGGCGCTACGGGATATTTCTGGTACGAAAATGAATATAAAAGCCCGACGCATAAAGAGTTTGTAACAGTTACATTACAAAATGATGAGGTTGAACTTGAGGTGCTTCGTACTTTTGCTCAAAAAAGTCTCGGTCTTTCTTTTCGAGAAGATCTTCCTCTAAAAACTGGACTTCTTTTTGTATTTTCTGAAACAGCGAATCCAGAAATATGGATGAAGGATATGAACTTCGCTATCGATATTATTTTTGTTAATAGAGAAGGAAAAGTTGTTGAGATTTTTGAAAACGCAACACCTGAATCCTATTTTGAGAAACCTCCGCGACTCTTTAGGACTCTTGAAGCTTCGCGATATGTGGTAGAGGTGCCATCCGGCACTACCCACGACGCAGGTCTTCGCGTGGGAATGATGATTGATGAGCTCGTATCTTTTAAGTAAACAAGACTTCTTTTTCTTACCAAGATGCGCTAGTATAGCGGTACCCACACCGTGCAATCGCGTCTATGAAAATAGATGAGGAAAGTCCGAACACACCCATGTAAAAATGGAGTAGGGTAGCGGGTAATGCCCGTCTTGGGTAACCAAAGAGGTGCGAGCAGAGACGCTTTAATCGAAAGAAAGAAGCATCCTTGCCTGCGCAAGCAGGCGTTAGGATGAGTTTTGTGGCAACACAAAAGTGAAACGGCTAAATCCTTACTTGTGTGCAAGACCGTGTCCGCCTTGTCTGCGCAAGCAGGCTTGTGCGGAAGAGTCGCTTGAGGTGACAGGCAACTGCCATCCTAGATACATGATTGCTTCCACATGCAAATGTGTCAGACAGAATTCGGCTTATAGGTGTGAGTATAGATCAAAAATCCCGAGATAATACTCGGGATTTTTGCTTAGGAGAGTCTTTCATTTGTGTTTAAAACTGCTATCTATTACATACACGCTGAGATATAATAAAAGACATATTATTTAGTTGTATGCAAAACACACGTACTGGTTCATTTTTTAACTCCATTTCAATATGGACTACCATTTTAGTTCCTGCTGTTGCTCTTATAGGCTTTGTACCTTTTGCTCCGTTGTGGGTTGAGGGCTCGAAGGTTCTGATAAGTGGATTACTTATTACTATCGCAGCTCTTACGTATGTAGTGGCGAGTTTGTTCGAAAAACGTTTTTCTTTACCACATACACATGTTCTTTTAGGAACCAGTTTGTACGCGCTTACGCTACTTTGTGCGACCTTGTTTGTAAAAGGCGGACAAGTCTCTTTATTTGGAATTGGTATTGAAGCCTGGACCGTAACTCATATTTTCGCAGGACTTCTTTTCTTTATCCTGGTTTCAGTACATGCACAGAATACTCAAGTGCGTCGAAAGTTTATGTATGTTCTCATCTATGGAGCATTACTTTCGATACTGTTTCAACTCGTACGAATAGCAAGTATAGGGGCAATAGGCACCTTCTCTATTTTTACTGATCCAGTGGCGAACACTCTTGGAAGATGGTTTGATCTAGGTATTCTTGCGCTTTTGGTTTCCCTTGTTGCGATTGTTGTTTTTGCTGTAAAAGCACAGACACGAATAATGCAGATTACCACTGCTCTTTTATTTGTAATTTCTTTTGTATTTTTCGTGATAGTTTCTCCACTTGTTGGGCTACTCCTTCTTGCGTTGGGCGCTATTCTTGTACGGTATGTGCTTGGGGTGCATGTTGGATTTTCAACAAGAAAAAATCTTGCGACGGGCACACTTCTTGTTGTTGTGGTGTTTTCATTTGTCGCTTTCGTGTTTCAAGGACTTACAGGCCGTTCGCCATTATTTTTCCAGAGTGAAAACGTTCCGACATTTTCTCAAACAAGAGTTGATATTGTATACAGAGATTTTCCAAACACGTTTGTTTCTGATTCGCTTACTGTTGTGAAGGCGACTATGCAGGAGTCACCAATCTTTGGGGTAGGGGCTGCCCGTTTTCAGGAAGCATGGGCGAAACATCGACCCCTTGCTCTAAATGAAACAGCGTGGTGGGCAATTGATTTTGGTATTGGAAGTGGCATTGTTGTTACTGTAGCTGTGATGTTCGGACTACTCGGACTTCTTGGACTGTTCGCGTTTCTTTTTGTTATTTTTCGAGGTATTTTACATTCACTTCGGTCAGATAATATTGAAGAAAAAATAAGTGCGCTTTTGGCAGCAATTGTGTGGGTTTTTGCTCTTGTACAGACTCCGTCAGCCGGACTCATGTTGGTCGTTTATGCACTTACAGGAATTGTTTTTTCATATAAACAAAGGACAATTATTGCGCTTACTCAAAAAACACACGCAATACTTGTGTTTCTTATTGCTGTGTTTGTGCTCGCTCTCCCTGTGTATGGTGTGTGGAGTCGAACTTTTGCACTTACGTTTGTGATGCAATCTGAGCAAATAACTACAAAAACACCTGCCCAACTTACAAAGGCAGAAACCATCTTAAGAAAAGCTATTTCTATTACTCCACACGAAGTGTACTATCACGCTCTTGCCACGGTTCAACAGCGACTTCTTTCAGAAATTTCTACAAAAATTGCGAGTAAAGAAATTAGTGAAGAAGAACGTGCGAGACTCTCTACTGAGTTTAATCAGAGAGTAAACGATACGATTACAACGTATACGCAATCTATTGCTGCAAATAAAAGTAGCTATGCGAGTTATTTTAGAAGGGCGCAGTTTCTTTCAAACTTTGTGGGCCAAGACGGTGATGCGACTATTTTTGCAACTGCACGTGCTGACGTAAAAGATGCACGAGCACTTGCGCCAAGTAATGCAACAATTGATATTCTTGAGGCGCAATTATTTTTACAGAAAAATAATGCCGACGAAGCACAGAAACTTCTTTTGAATGCAATTGAAAAGAAAGCAAATTATACCGATGCTGCAATTATTCTCTCTCAGATTAAAATTAGACAAGGTAATTTGAAGGATGCTTTAACTGCAGCTGAGTACGCGGTCCGAACAAATGTAAATAATTCACGAGCCTTATATATTTACGGACAGTTGCAATTTGAAGCAAAGAATTACCTGGCTGCCTCGCAAGCATTCGAACAGCTATTCTTGGTTCAAGGAAGTATCCCAACAGAAATAGGAACCCTTCTTGCTGAAAGTTATGTTCAGATTGGAGAAATCAACAGGGCTCAAGAAACCTATGAGGCCCTCTTACAGATAGATCCAAATAATGCTCAAATTAAAGCAATTTTAGCGAAACTCAAGCAGACTTCTCGCAACTAATCCCAATTTGCTCCCTAGAAAGTAAATCTTTTGTCTATAGGGAAATAAGGTACAATAGGAAGAATGGTTTCTGCTTTTATACAGAAGTTAACCCAGGAGACCTACTCGATGCACAAAGCCGCACTGCTCATTGCGGCTTTGTCACTTGTGGCACAGATACTTGCTGTAGTACGGGATAAAATGTTAGCCCATTATTTTGGGGCTGGGGGAGACTTGAGTTTATATTATGCCGCTTTTCGTATCCCAGACATGGTCTATGCCTCTCTGGCGTCTGTTATGGCCGCAATCATTATCTTGCCTATTCTTACAGCTGCCTACGCAGTTTCGCTTGAACGTGCGCAAAGAGTGATGTATTCGTTAGTTACTGTTTTTATGGCAATGATTGTTGTGTGTTGCCTTGTCTTGTATTTTTTTATGCCAGCGCTTGTTGTGTACATTGCTCCTGGGTTTTCTAGTGAACAGCACGCACAGTTGGCGTTATTATCACGAATATTGCTTCTATCGCCGATTATTTTAGGTGTATCAAATCTGATAGGCTCTGTCCTTCAGATGAAGAAGAATTTTTTCATGTATTCATTGGCACCTGTTTTCTATAACATAGGTATTATCTTGGGAATAGTCATGTTTTCAAGTTCGTACGGCATTCTGGGTGTAGTGTACGGAGTTATTATTGGTGGATTGCTTCATGTTGGTATACAAATTCCTGCTGCCCATGTATACAAATTAATTCCTCGGTATACTTCTTCTATTGATTGGAAACTTATTCGTGAAGTTTTTCTTATTGCCTTGCCGCGAATAGCTACTCTGGGTGCGGTACAGATTACTCAAACGTTTCTTGTGGCGCAGGCGACATATATTGCTCTTGGTTCCGTGGCTGTTTTTACGCTTGCGTTTAACGTTCAAGCCGTACCACTAACGCTCATTGGCTTGAGCTATTCAGTAGCCGCATTTCCAATGATTGCTGAGTATGTTCAGAGGAAACAATTTGAAAATCTGTGGGGGAGCATCGCCTCTGCAATTCGACATATTATTTTCTGGTCTGTCCCTGTTACGTGTTTTGTAATTATTTTGCGCGCGCACATCATTCGGCTTTTATATGGCTCAGGCGCGTTTGATTGGACGGATACCCGGCTCACAGCAGCTGTCCTTGCAGTTATGGTAATTGCCTTAGCTGCTCAAGGAGTATCGCTTCTTCTTATGCGGGCACTATACGCTCTCAAACACGCATACACACAATTAGTAGCGCAAATTATTGCTTTTAGTGTCACGTATTTTGTTGCTACATATGGAATGTTACTCTGGCAAAAAAATATTGTGGTGCAGTATTTTTTTGAAAATTTATTTCGTGTAAATGATATTTCAGATACCTCAATACTTATACTTGGGTTTGCATATATGTGTGGAGCAATAACCTTGGCGGGCTTTTTATGGGTGGTTCTTCGTGTCCATGTCCCTTTTGCTCGATTTGCCGCATTTCGTCGAGTACTTGTATTTTCATTTGGAGCATCAATTGTCGGAGCATTCGTGACATATGCAACCCTCACTGCTTTGTCTCCGTACGTTAATCTGGAAACATTTGTTGGTGTCGCGGCACACGCTATTTTTGCTTTTATTCCTGGGGCTATTGCATGGTTTGGGATTCTCTATATACTAGGCTCAGTAGAACTGCATGAGTTTATTCATGCGCTTAAGAAGCGTTTTTGGAAGACGGATATTGTTCAAGGGGAATTGCAGGAGTTATAATTATGGATCTCGCACACATACGAAATTTTTCAATCATTGCCCATATTGACCACGGAAAGTCTACGCTTGCTGACCGGATGCTTGAAGTGACGCATACTATTGAAGCGCGAAAAATGCGTGAACAGGTGCTTGATTCAATGGAGCTTGAGCGAGAGCGAGGAATTACTATCAAAATGCAGCCAGTGCGCATGGAGCATCGGGTAGGAGGTGTCGACTACATTCTCAACCTTATTGACACTCCAGGACACATTGATTTTTCGTACGAAGTCTCTCGATCATTAAAGGCTGTTGAGGGCTCCATTCTTCTTGTTGATTGCACTCAAGGTGTACAAGCACAGACACTCACAACCCTTCAAATGGCTCAGGAATCAAACCTCACGATTATACCCGTACTCAGCAAGGTTGACTCACCACTTGCTCGCAAAGATGAGGTTCGAGAAGAAATAATCCAAATTCTCAAATGCAAGGCAGAAGACATTAAAGAGGTCTCGGGAAAGACAGGTGAAGGTGTTCTTGAGCTCCTGACCCATATCGTTGCAACCGTGCCCGCACCAACTGTTGAGTACACTGGACCTCAAGATGTTCGGGCTCTTATTTTTGACTTTGAATATTCGAATCATCAAGGGGTAATTTTATACACACGTATCTTGGATGGAGCTATTAAAAAGGGTGATCAATTGGTTTTTGTAGAATCGAAAGAAAAGTTTTTTGTACACGAGATAGGAATGTTTCATCCTGGCAAGGTAGAAGCGGAATCACTTTCGTGTGGAGAAATTGGATATATTGTGACTGGTGTTAAGCAACCAGGTGTGGCGCGTGTAGGGGATACGGTGACCTTGTTTAAAAAACCGCTACCTGCTTTTCCAGGCTACAAAGAACCACGCCCTCTTGTATTTGCCTCTATCTATCCTGAGAGTCAGGATGATTTTACTTTATTGAAATCTTCAATTATGCGACTCAAGCTTTCGGATTCGTCGTTTACGTTTGAAGAAGAAAGTTCTGGGGCACTTGGGCGTGGTTTTCGTTGCGGTTTTTTAGGAATGTTGCACTTGGAAATTATTACTGAGCGATTGCGTCGTGAATTCAATCTTGATCTTATTATTACGACTCCGTCTATTCATTACGATATAGAGTATAAAAACGGAAAAACTGAACGCGTGTACTCACCAGTACATTTTCCTGATCACGGGAACTATGTTCGATGTTTTGAACCATGGACAAATATGCAGGTCATTACGCCAATTGATTATATTTCCCCAATCATGCAGCTTTTGTATGAACATGAGGCAGAAACGGGGGACACGGAAGTGTTTGGTGATAACCGGATGGCAATTCACCTCAAAATGCCACTACGAGAGCTGATGCGTAATTTTTTCGATGAGTTGAAGAGTGCAACTTCTGGTTACGCCTCTGTTTCCTATGAGATTGCGGAGATGCGGGAAGCTTTTGTAGAACGTATTGACATACTGGTTGCGGAAGAGCTGGTACCTGCTTTTTCTCGAGTTGTGTCTACCCGACGAGTTCAGGAGGAATGTGAGGATGCGGTTGAGAAATTATTTAAGTTGTTGCCACAGGAGTTGTTCGTCGTTAAAATTCAAGCAAAAGCGCACGGAAAGATTGTCTCTTCGCGAACCTTAAAAGCTCTTCGAAAAGATGTGACGGGGTATTTGTATGGAGGCGATATTACTCGAAAGATGAAGCTTCTTGAAAAACAAAAGAAAGGAAAAAAGAAAATGCTTGGTAGGGGTAAGGTGCATCTGGGACATGATGTCTTTATGAAGATGATGAAGCAAGAATAAAATCCCTGAGAACTCAGGGATTTTATTCTTGGAACCTTGTTTTAAAGTGCAAAAGGGAGAGCAGATATCGTCATGGAGATAATTACCAATATTGCAATCACAATCCAGAACACTTTTACAAACGTTTTACTCTTTTTACTGTATAACATATAAGAATAATGATATCCTAGCAGATATATGTCATATTCGCCAAGAAAGAAGAGTGGCTTCTTGTCTTCTCCCGTTGTTCTTATTTTGATCGGGCTTCTCACGGCGTATGTTCTGTTTCAGGTTTGGGACGTCTATTCGAAGAAGCAGTACACAAAAAGTCTTCTCGAAGAAAGTAAAACCTATTACAGCGCGGTCTCGCAGTCTCTTATTGACGTTGAGGAGAAGCTTGCCCTGCTTGATGATACTCGTGGGAAAGACGCGTATGTGCGTGAAAAAGAAGGAATGGTGCTTTCAGGAGAGGAGGTCTATGTGATTGTTGATACCCCTAAGCTTCAGGCGAGCTCTACTTTGCAATCAGAAAAGTCTTGGATAAAGAGGATAATTCCATTCTGGGACTAATTTTAGGTGTTGGTATTTAGTAATTATTTTGTGTACTATAGACCTATATGAAAAAAGTAGAGATTTACTCAACACCAACATGTCATTTCTGTGATCTTGCAAAGCATTATTTTGCAGATAACAACATTGAGTATACAAACTATAATGTTGCAGAAGACCAAGCTCGCCGTGCTGAAATGGTTGAAATAACAGGACAGCTTGGAGTGCCGGTAATTAAAATCGAAAACGATATTGTTATTGGGTTCAACAAAGAAAAGATTGCAGAGCTCCTTGGAATCAAGTAAATAGAAATGCACCCGAAAGGGTGCTTTCGCATTGCTCTTGTAGTTCAATGGATAGAACTACTCCGTCCTAAGGAGAAAATGTAGGTTCGATTCCTGCCAAGAGCACACACATTTAAAAATCCTCACCTGGAGGATTTTTAAATGTGTGTGCTCGAGAGAAAGCGCTTCAAGCGCTTTCGTGCAGGAATCGAAAAGGTTGAGTATATCGCACGGAGCGAAGCGAGTACGATACGAAACCTATACTGTTCCCGTAGGGAAAGATTCCTGCCGGAGTATTCTTCCATGTTATAATTACCGTATATTATGGAACCACAAGATAAACAGCTCCAGGAAATTCTTGAGCTCTCACGGGAGAACAATCACCTTCTAAAGGGTGTCCATCGTCGAGCCCGTTGGAGTATGTTTTTTTGGATAGCGCGGTGGGTAATTGTGGCTGGAATTCTCTTTGGGGCGTACTACTATATAGAGCCGTACGTGAAAACAGTAACTGACACATATCACAAAACCTCTGACACATTTAAACAGTTTCAGTCTACCGCTGATAAAGTACAGGGTATGTTTGGGGGATCAACAGCAGCGACATCAACTCAAGCAACCTCAACACAACCTTCAGTTTTCGATACACTTTTGAAATTCCTTGGGCAGTAAGCAATATTTTGTGATAGGGCGTTAATTTGCTATAGTATTTCCACATGCTTGAGTAGCTCAGTTGGTAGAGCGCTTCCCTGAAGAGGAATAGGTCGCCGGTTCGACCCCGGCCTCAAGCACCATATAAACAAAAGCCGCACGATTGCGGCTTTTGTTTATATACTCTTCACTCGAATCTTTGTTTGGCGGTTCTTGTCGAGTTTAGGAAGCCGGAGAATGAGGAGTCCGTGTTTTTCCACAGCGTCAGCTTCTTCGATGACGATTTCGTGAGGAAGGGACACTGTGCGAGAAAACGCACCCCAGTAGAGTTCTTTGATGAAATAGCCATCATCCTGAATTTGAGTGTTCGGCTCACGCTTTCCTCGAATAATGACGTGATCACGGGCGATATTGAGCTGGAGATCGTCGGGACGTACGCCAGCAACCATGGCTTCGAGAATAATTTCTTTGTCCGTCTCGTACATGTCAACAGAAAGTTGACCCTCTTCTTCAGAATCTTCTTGAGTGAGCTTGCTGTCTTCGGCACCATGAACTTTAAGTGAACTGAAATCTTTTTTACCAGACTCGTGTTGTAGGAGTTCATTTGAATTTTCTTCCAGTCGAACGGTGCCAAGGAGCCGTTCGAAAATAGATGGTTTTTCTTTATTCATATTTTTGTGTGCGATATGGTGCAAGTTCTTTTAGTCGTTCAAATAGTATTATAACCCCTAATCCCAAAACCCACACGAAGCTAAACACGCGGAGTATCTCGGTGTGTGGTGCAAAGATAATAAGTTTGTTAAAAATAACATGGAGTCCTGTCGCGAGCGCAATACCAATAAGTATTGCCAAGAAGCGCACAAATCTTGATCTAAAGAAGGCAAGTCCGATGAAAATACCTAAAACACCACTTGCCCCTACATGTAAGAGCGATGCGCCAATGAATCGTAAAAATTGCCCTCCAAATGCACTATCAAGTGGAGCTCCGAGCGAAAGGGCTTGATACAAAAAGAAAGCATTTTCAGCAGCTGCAAAACCGAGGGCAGCCGTGAGCATATAGATTGCTGGATCGGTTGCTTCATTGATAAATTTACTTTTTGCATTTATAAACCAGTACGCCAAGAGTTTGAGTACTTCTTCTATGAATGACCAGGCGATAATGAGTCCCATGCCAGCAACGAACGGGTACACTGCGCGCTCCAGAAAAAGTGCTGCCGGAACCATAATCATTCCTGTTATAAAGGTGAGAAAAACCATTGGTTTTGGTTCCGGCTCACACATATAGGCGACGGTATCTTGGTTTTTACATTCATCTTCGCGAAGCCAAAAAAAGAGCCAAATAAGTGCAGGAATAAGTCCGCCAATAAGCGCAACGAGAACTCGTTCTTGAAATGGAGTAACAGAATTAAAAATTGCTAGAAGTCTGTCGTCCATGGTTGAATAAGAAGAAGGTTTTCTTTAGCGTCTCCGTGCATAATTTCCCACACAGCTTCGGTAACAAATGGCATGAATGGGTGGAGTGCCTTGAGCTGCTCCTCGAGCAAGATTTGCATAAGGACCTGAGCGCTTTGTTTATCTGAAATGTCTTCCGATTGAAACCGGGACTTTGTTTGTTCAATCAGAACGTCTGCGAATGTGTGCCAGAAATATGAGTACAGTTTTTCACTCGCGAGGTGGAGATTGTATTTCTCGATGTCTTCAGTAATATCTTTGAGTATTACTCGCCAAGCTGCCAAAGTTAGCACGTCTTTTTCAGTAAGGAGCTTTTCGTCTATTTGAGCACCCTTTGTGTTTGAAAGTACAAAACGAGATGCATTCCAGATTTTATTAGCAAAATGTTTGTAGGCTTTTACTTTGTCATCATAGAGACGAAAATCATTTCCTGGAGCATTTCCTACAATGAGCGCCATGCGGAGCGCGTCGGTACCGTATTTTTCTGTAACTTCAAGTGGGTCGAGTGCGGTGCCTGCTGACTTACTCATTTTTTTGCCATCTTTTCCGAGCGCGAGCCCGTGCAAATAGACTGTTTTAAATGGCACTCCACCGAGCAGGTATGTGGACATTAAAATCATGCGCGCTACCCAAAAGAAAATGATATCCCGTCCTGTCTCAAGTAGATCATTCGGATGGTATGTTTTGAGGTCACTTGTATCATTTGGCCAGCCAAGTGTAGAAAATGACCACGTCCCAGAAGAAAACCATGTGTCGAGCGTATCTTCATCCTGAGTCCATTTATCGCCAGCAGGTGCCTCGAGTCCGCAATATACTTCACCTTCTTTATACCAAACAGGAATTCTATGTCCGTACCAAATTTGGCGCGAAATACACCAGTCGCGAAGATTATCAATCCAGTGTTCGTACACTTTTGCAAAGCGGTCGGGGAGAATGGTTGTTGCGCCGCTTTCTACTGCTCGATGCATTAATGTTTTCAGCGTTACCATCTCTCCTTGTTTTGCGATGGTTTTATTTTTGTGTGGAAATTGAAACTCTTTGTTCACTGCCACAAACCATTGGAGTTTTGGAAGTGGTTCAATAATAGCCCCCGTTCTCTCAGCAGTAGAAACATTCTGGGTGATTTTCTTTTCCTCAACCATTAATCCTGCGTCACGAAGCTTTTGAGCAACAATTTCGCGCGCTTCAGCTGTTTTTTTACCAATTATATCTTCACCACCAACAGTCATTCTTCCTTTTTCATCGATTACTTGTACGAAAGGAAGATCATTTCCTCGTGCCATTTCCTCGTCTACTTTAGAGTGTGCAGGGGTTACGCCGAGTGCGCCAGTGCCAAAATCTTTTTCTACATTTCTATCCGCAATAACTTTTATAGAAAGCGGTACGCCACAGAAAGACGTCTCAATTGTTTTTCCTACAAAGGCTGCATATCGCTCATCGTCTGGATGTACCGCAACAGCGGTGTCGCCAAATTTTGTCTCTGGTCGGGTTGTAGAGATGGTAATAGGGAAGTTATCTGAGTATTTAAATGTATAGAGTGTTGCTTCTCGTTCTTCGTATACTATTTCATCATCAGAAATAGTTGTCTGACCTTTCGGGTCCCAATTAATAACACGCTGACCTCTATATATGAGCCCAGCATGGTACATTTCTTTGAATGCTCTGTATACTGCTTTGTTGCGGGTTTCATCAAGGGTGAAAGCTTCTCGGCTCCAATCAAGCGAGCTACCCATTGATTTACACTGGTTTATGATAGTGTCGTGACTTTCTTGAGCAAAGATACCAATTCTTCTTAAGAGCTCCTCTCGCCCTAGATCGTAGCGAGATTTACCTTCTTTCTTTGAGATTTCTTTTTCTACCTTTGACTGTGTAGCGATTGCTGCGTGGTCAGTGCCTGGGAGCCAGAGTGTCTTGAAACCTTGCATGCGTTTAAAGCGTACAATAGCGTCTTGAATTGCGAGCATAGTGGCATGACCACAGTGCAGTGTCCCTGTTACGTTTGGTGGTGGGAGAACTATTGAATACGGTGTTGTGTGTCGAGGGGGGAGGTTGTCGGGGTTAAAGTAGCCAGAGTCCTCCCATCGTTTATAGAGACGAGCTTCGTGCTCCTTTGCATCATAGGGCTTTTCAAGCGGGCTTACATCTCTTTCGTGCATAACTCTTTTATATTTGAAGTATATCACGTATACTCCTCTCTACATTTTCCCATCATGTACGAATACCGAGGCGATACAGAAAACCTTATTCCACGAAAATTTCGGGTTGGTAAGTCGCGTACTGGCTTCGGACTTTTCGCCACAAGCTATATTAAAAAAGGAGAAAGAATTGTTGAATATGTTGGCATTATTTTAAACGACAAAGAAGCTGAAAAAAGAAAACACAGCAAGTATCTCTTTGATGTTCGGAAAAATAAAACAATCGACGGCACTCCGCGTTGGAATGTGGCTCGATATGCAAACCACTCGTGTGATCCAAACGCTGAATCCGAAGAAGATCGTCGTGCTCGTATATACATCACTGCTACACGCGATATCGCACCAAGCGAAGAAATAACATTTGATTATGGAGAAGAGTATGTGTTGGAACACATTACTCCGTTTGGCTGCCGGTGTTCTTCGTGTGCACTGAAGAAAGAGCTTCTTAGTTAGCGAAGACGAAAATGTTTTCGCACAGAAAGCATGCTTTCATTGTCTTGAGCAACAATATATATAAGAGATGATTCAAGTTTATATTCAAGTTGCAAAAATTTGATGAACGCATCACACATATACGGGTAAACCCACACGCCACGCTCTAAGTGCATAAAGCCATAGTGCTTAATTTTTGTACGGATGTATTCGCGATTGTTTCGCGTTGTTCGTAAGCTCTCAAAAAGAATAATTCGAAAGCGTTTGTCCCAGTGAGTTTTTTGTTTTTGGGTGATGCTTTCAAGGTAGACACGTCCTTTTTCCGCAAGAATGGGGTAAGTACCACGTAGAAGACGAATGTAGGAGTCTTTTTGCAGATGACGCACAATCGCACCCGCTCTTTTCGGACGTAGGTCGGTATTTTTGGCTTGTATTTTTGCAACAATAGACGGAATGGAAACTTTTCTTTTGAGCACAGCAATTGTTTTTAAAAAAGTAAGCATAGTTTCTTCACTCAGTGCACGCAGATTACGTTTTTGTTTCTTTTGCTTCATTTTAAGAGTATATAGTATGTACACATATATTGCTATAGACATATACACATGCAAACTATAAAATCTTATTTTTCTTTTCTATATAATAAATACAAGTATAAAAAAAGTTATCCACATGTTTGTTGCATTTACTATTGATTTGTATTCTAGATGTCCGATAATTATATGTAGGAGCACATTGTGATGTACATCATTCACGTACGTGAAGTGAGTCGGGTACTCGCCACAGGTGACTCTTTAATACATACGACACATACATGGCAGCAAAAAAGAAAGCAACAAAGAAAAAAGTTGCTAAAAAAACAGTAAAGAAAGTTGCAAAGAAGAAAACTGCAGCTAAAAAGAAACGATAGTTTCTGCTTTACCACCAAAAACACCCGACCCAAATCGGGTGTTTTTGTGTTAAAATACCCTGGTTATGTCATTATTACGGACACTTCTCTCATTTGGGACTGAAGAATATAAGCTTTTAAAGCGTTTTAAGAAGCGGGTGGCTGAAATCAACGCCCTTGAACCTCTCTATAAAGAGCTTTCTAATGATGCGCTTACTCTTAAGACCCAAGAGTTTAAAACCCGTCTGTCCACAGGAGAAACACTTGAGGATATTTTGCCCGAGGCATTTGCTTTAGTGCGTGAAGCTTCTCGACGAACACTTAATGAACGACACTATGATGTTCAACTTATTGGCGGACAAGTGTTGCACTATGGGGCCATTGCTGAAATGCGAACCGGTGAAGGGAAGACCCTCGTTGCTACGCTTCCAGCGTATCTGAATGCGCTCACAGGGAAAGGTGTACATGTTATTACTGTAAACGATTATCTCTCGCGCCGTGACGCGGTGTGGATGGGGCAGGTGTATAACCTTCTTGGACTTTCCATTTCTGTTGTTAACCATGAGTCTTCATTTTTGTATGATCCAACACACACAGAAAAAGACGCGCTTCGCGATGATGTGGCTACATTTAAGGTTGTGTATGAGTTTTTGCGGCCATGTACACGCAAAGAGGCATACGCGGCAGATATTACCTATGGTACGAACAATGAATTTGGATTCGATTATTTACGTGACAACATTGCTCACAGAGAAGACCAAATTGTGCAAAGGGAGTACAATTTTGCCATTGTCGACGAAGTTGACTCTATTTTAATTGATGAGGCACGAACACCACTCATTATTTCTGCTCCAAGTGCCGAGTCTGAAGATCTCTACAAAACCTGCGCAACTTTGGCCGAAAAACTCATAGAACAAGAACATTATGTAATTGACGAAAAAAGAAAGGCTATCTCTCTTACCGATGCTGGTATTAACAAAGCCGAAGAATTATTGAATGTTTCTAATATCTATACCGAGAAGGGAATTAAATTTGTCTATCATATAGAGACCGCGGTAAAGGCGAAGGCGGTTTTTCTCAAAGACCGTGACTATGTTGTAAAAAGTGGCGAAGTGATAATTGTCGATGAATTCACGGGACGTATGCAGCCAGGGCGCCGTTGGTCAGATGGTATTCACCAGGCAGTGGAGGCGAAGGAGCGGGTGTTGGTACAAAAAGAATCACGAACACTTGCTTCTATTACATTCCAAAACTATTTCCGATTCTACAGTAAGCTCTCAGGCATGACAGGAACTGCTGAGACCTCAGCTGAAGAATTTGAAAAAGTATATAACATTCCAGTAGTAAAAATTCCAACACACCGAAATATACAACGTATTGATAATCCAGATCTTATTTTTCAAACTGAAGCAGGAAAATTTAAAGCTATTGCACGAAAGGTTAAAGAGTTGAATGCAAAAGGGCAACCAGTACTGATTGGTACAACTTCAATTGAAAAAAATGAGCTTCTTGCTGAGTACTTCAAGCGCGAACAGATTCCGTTTGAAATGTTGAATGCCAAGAATCATGAACGTGAGGGAGAAGTGATTGCGCAGGCCGGAAAGAAAGGAAGTGTGTTTTTGGCAACAAACATGGCGGGTCGTGGCGTGGACATCAAGCTCGGAGGACTTCCTCGCAGCAAAGGCGCAGAAGAAGAGGTGAAGAGTCTTGGCGGACTCTATGTGCTTGGTACCGAGCGTCATGAAGCCCGACGTATCGACAATCAGCTCCGTGGACGGTCTGGACGACAGGGCGATCCAGGAGAAACACAATTCTTTGTTTCTCTCGAAGATCATCTTATGAGGGTTTTTTCACCAGACACCATGAAGTGGGCAATGGGCAAAGCGGGGGTTGCCGAAGATGAGCCACTTCAATCAAAACTTATCTCTCGATCAATTGAAAGCGCGCAGAAAAAAATCGAAGGACTTCATTTTGACAATCGCAAGACTATTTTACAGTACGATGATGTACTCAATCAGCAGCGTAAAGCAATGTATGAAAGACGGAAGAAGATTCTCTTAGGAGAGCATGATGCAATTGACGCATTTATCGACACGCTCTCACTTTCAGAAGAACTCACAGAGAGTCTTAATGCAACAAAGCGTGGGGCAGACGAAAAGCAATATTACAGTACGCTCCGGAGTATTATTCTCCAGACCATGGACATGCTCTGGATGGATCATTTGGAGGTGATGGAGTATACACGTAATTCAGTAAATCTACGTTCATACGGACAGCGTGATCCGTTTGTTGAATACAAAAAGGAAGGATTACGTCTTTTCAGAGAGATGGAAGAAATTCTTAAAACTAGAATTTTTGAATTCATTCCAAATCTCGCCGCTGTTATCAAACAGCTCCATGGTTCAACTCTTTCTGTTACCCCTGCATATGATGTGGGCAAAGTCGCTGAGAACTATGATAGTGATGGACAGGGAGTAACGAACGCCCCAAGTGGAGCTCAGAAGCCCTTTAATGGCAAAGTTTTGAAGGATGCGCCAGGAAGGAATGATCCTTGCCCGTGTGGAAATGGTAAAAAATGGAAGAAATGTGGCGAAATAGACCCTGAAAACTGTGAATGGGTAAAAAGCCGGTCTCGGTAACGTTGGAGTCGAAAAAAGGGGTCAAAAGCCATGTTTCAGAAATAGCATAAATAACCTTATAATATAAGGTTATTTATGCTATTTAGGGGGTCTAATATTGACAAAAAGACTTGACTTTTGTCTAATAGTTTGCTATATTACTCATTAGTCCTGTGCCTATAGCTTATGTTATAGGCCTTTAAATTTCTGAGACTACAAGAAGTCCTATCTCTTAAAGCAAGAGACAGCTCGTTCGGTAAATCAGGACTACAGACACAGAGTTTTACGGAGCACAACCGTTATACGATGAATACTACAATACAAAAAACAGCCCAGGTTCTTGCAATCTTTCCTTTGTTTGCGATTGCAAATCCTAGTGCGATCATATCGGATACTAAGGTGGAAACACCTACATTTGCCCCAGTTATGACTTTGAGTGTCTCACGAAGCCTCTTTGCTCAGGCAACAGAAGTAATTTCTGCGCCAAAGGTAGTGGATACTCGTGCTGCACGAATCAACTCATATTTTGGGACATGGGACTTACCACTTGCACACCATGGTGCGTTTATGGTGGAGATGGCTGACAAGTATAATCTTGACTGGCGTCTCATTCCAGCGATTGCTATGCGTGAATCAACTGGTGGAAAGTTTGCATGTTACAACAACCCATTTGGTTGGGGGTCGTGTAAGATTAAATTCAGTAGTTTTGAAGAAGCTATTGAAACCCTTGCTCGAAACTTAGCTGGTGAGAATCCTCGTACAGAAATGTATTATAAAGGTAAGTCGACTGAAGAGAAGCTTCACTTCTATAATGGAACTGTTATCAAAACCTATGTACGCGAAGTGGTGAAAATCATGGACCGTATTGAAGGTCAGACAGTTGAGGTATAAAAAAATAAAACCCCAAGTAATATTGGGGTTTTATTTTTTTATACCTTATTCTTTTGGTTTATCAATTTTGTCGAGTTTTAATTTCTTTACTCCGAAATAGACAACAAAAGCGATTACAGTGAAGTTAATCAGTGTGCTCAAGAAAATACCGTAGGTGATTGTTGCGTCACCGAGCATAAAACTTGCACCCTTAAGACCTGTTGTTGATCCTAAAATGAGTCCCAGAACTGGATTGATAAGATTATCAATCAACGACTTCACTAATTCAGAAACCGCTCCGCCTAAAATTAAACCAACTGCCAAACCAACGACGCCTTGTGTTCGTACAAAATCAATAAATCCTTTCATATAAGTCGTATTATATATTGAAATACTAATTACCGCCGCGAATTTCTTTCAAGAATGTTTTTGAGTTTATAGGGCGACCTAAAAATGCTTTTACCGACTCATCTTCGTTTCGCGATGCGCCTGGTTCAAGAATTTCTTTTCTATAGCGCATCCCTATGCTTTTATTTGTGATTCCGTTTGTTTTGAATACGCTTGTAAAATCGTCACAATATATTTTAGAAAAGAGGTACACGTAATAAGCAGCGGCGTAATTGGTTAGGTGTGAAAAACCAGCAGGGAAGAGCGAATCTTTTGGATAATCAATATCGAGATGTTTTTTACTGAGACTGCGAAAATGGGATTGTAGATCAGGGATATTTTTTTCATGTATATCAAGTGCAAAGATTGCTTTTGTTATTATTGAGGTCCATGTGTACCCTTCGAGGTGATATTGCGACTTAACAAGCGCAGCAATTTTCTGTTTTGAAAGTGGCTTACCTGTTTTGTAATGCTTAGTGAGTGTCGCTAAGATTTTAGGATTCCAACACCAATGTTCGAGAAGTTGTGAAGGCGACTCTATAAAATCTAATTTTGTGTGAGCGCTACTTTGAGATGCGTACTCAACACGACAAAGAAGCGAATGAAGCGCGTGTCCGAACTCGTGAAAAAATGCCTCCGTGTCGTAGCGAGAAAGTAATGAGACACTTCCTTTGCCTGGTTTGGCGAAGTTGCACATAAGGGTGATTGCAGTTGGTTTTTGGAGCCCCGTCTCGATGTCTTTTCGCGCGTCACTTGTAGGGAATGCGGCAGCGTGCCCGTACTTACCTTCGCGTGGATAGAGATCAAGAAGTAGGTGACCAATTGTTTCTTTTGTTTTGACATCTCTTACTTCGTACCGAAATACGTCCTCGTACCATGTGGGAAGAGTATTTGTTTTTTTGAACGAGATGCTTAAGAGGTTCTCAAAAATAGAGAACATAGTTTGAATCACATGGGTAAGAGGGAGGTGCTCGCGCAATTCATTTTCATCAATATGATATTTTGTCTGACGCAGCAGATTGTCATAATAGGCCATGTCCCAGGGCGAAAGGGGTTTTTTGGAGTCTTGTTTCTTGAGCGCACTTAATTTCTTGAGATCGGCATCTTTTAATTTTTTTGTTCCTGCGAGCACTTGTGTCATTATGGTGCGCGTATTCTCGGGGGTCTTTACTAAATATTCTTCAAGCTGGTAGTGTGCCCAGGATTTGTAATTAAGGAGGGAAGCGATTTGCTTTCGAAGTGCAAGCATCCTCTTAAGAACTACAAGATTTTGTTTACCGCCTTTTTGCTGGGCAAGAGTCCAAAGTTCTTTTCTTTTTTCTTCACTTTTAGAAAATGTGAGGAACGGATTTATTGAAGGATAATCTGTTGTTACGATATATTTACCGTCTTTTTGTGCAAGTGATTCCTGATAGGAAAGCGGGGTTCCGGCGAGTTCTTCTTTTGAAACTGAAATACTTCCTTGCCACTCGTTTATATTTCTCTCAAAGTCTTGTGACGCCGCATGAAGTGTTTTGAAAAGTTTTTGTACTTTTGTACGTTTTACTTTTGGTAATCCAAAACCAAGTCGTCTGTACGCATCGAGTGTTTCTTTGAGTAACTTTTTATGGGATTCTTTTTGTGGAGCCTTGCCAAAGTGTACGTATTCGAGAATTGCGTTGTATATACCTTCATCAAACACCATGTCGGTAGTCAAGTTTGAAAGCTGTGTAGTGGTGTGGGCGCAAGTGTCACGAATATCTTTGTTGGGGTGCGCACTTAAGAGTATTTCAAGATGGGCGAACGCATCACTTATCGGCTCATCGGATCGTTCAAGTGCACCGACAGTATTTTCAAACGTACGTAATTCTTTGGGAGTTTTTTTAATCTGATCAAGAATACTTTGCTTTTGCGCAACGAGTTTTTCTGGGAGCTTCTCGAAGTCTTCCTTTGTCCACTTTACCCATGAAAATTCTTTTTTCAAATTGAGCTTCAAAAATTGTTGCATATTAAAAGTCATTGTAACGTAGTTTTTGCATTATGAAATGAAGGTAAAATATGATATTTTGGCTTATATTGGAGACGTGTCAGAGCGGTCGAATGTACCTCTTTGCTAAAGAGGCAGGCCTGTTAAAGGGCCTCGCGAGTTCGAATCTCGCCGTCTCCGCCAAACCAAAATTCCACACTTTCTTTAGGTGTGGAATTTTGTGTTTCAAGCGGTTTGACGGAGAGATTCGAAAGCCGGACTGAAGCCGCTATATGAGCAAAGCGAATTGCGGCAAAGGAGGCGGGGTCGCGCAAAATTTGTGAAGCAAATTTATGTGTGACCGAATCTCGCCGTCTTTGTATTTTGGTGCTATTCTGACGACAATATGAATAAGTTTTTGTTATCAATTCCAATGGTACTTATTGCCACATTCCCACTTTTCACCCATGCAACTAATGTGCAAGAAATTGCAGATCAATTAATATATGAAGTTGGAAAATATAATGTTGTTTTACCATTCGATAATGCAATAGAATATGCAACTAAAATACTGCAGTCTTCTGGTGAAGTGCAATATGCATTTGGTACCCTTGATAACCCTATTGTAATTAAATCAGATTTTAAAGGAGAGAATATTTCAGTAAACGGTAGAATTGTAAGAGGTAGTTTGGGAAGTAAAACAACTTACGGAGATAATAGCCCCATTATTGAAAATAATACAGGGAATATTAATGCGGGTGGTCTACACATAACACTCACAAAAACTATTTTAGTAACCTTTATCATGATAGTTGTTGGTGTCGGTATTAAATATCAAAAGCTCTTGGTGATGTTTTTTAAGAAATATATTACGGGGTAACTTTTTTAGAAATATGGAACTTAAATCGGAGTGTTTCCTTGTGTTCTAAATACTCCTGTTCTTTGTGTATAAAGATTGATATAATTTTGATATGTCTAAAAATGAGAAGAAAACTGAGAACCTATCTCGGAGACTTCTAACTAAAGCTGGTATTTTTGATAACGATGCTTTTATTGTTGAAGAACAAAAAAGCGATAATCCTATAATTCAAAAATTGCTAAAAAGTGCTAGTAAATCAGGTACAGGACTTGGAAAACCAGAATTCATAATTCGTAAAAAGGATGATAATGATTTTTTAATGGTTATTGAATGTAAGGCAGACACCAAATATCATGAATCGAAGAATCGAGATATGTACAAAGACTTCGCAGTTGATGGGGTACTTTTGTACGCGAGCCATTTATCAAAAGAATTTAACGTTATAGCTATTGGTATTAGTGGGGAAAATGAAGATGATTCGAAAATTAGTACTTTCTTATATGCTAAAAAATCTCCCACATATACGGATTTACTAGATGAGAATAATCAGAAAATCAATAAGATTTTAAGCTGGGACAGGTATATTGATCGCGCAAAATTTGATCCTATACTTGCGAAATCTCGACATTCAGACTTGATGCGATTTTCTCGTGATCTTCACGATTACATGCGTGATTACGCTAAAATCACTGAGGCCCAAAAGCCACTTCTGGTTAGTGGTGTTTTGCTCGCACTGATGGATAAAGGATTTGAAGTTGCCTATAATAAATATGAAGGAGAAGAATTGGCGAATGAGACATTCAATTCGATAATAAAAATTATTGAGAAGGCAGAACTAGGAGATACTCACGAAACAAAGAAAAAGGCCGTTATCAATGCTTTTAGCTTTATAGCGCATCATCCTGAATTACAAAAAATCGATATAAAAAGAAACGAATCACCCCTTTTACGTATTGTTCGTGATTTACACCTTCATGTACAGCCCTTTACCAAGGATTATTATGATTTCGATATCATAGGTAATTTTTATGGTGAGTTTATCCGATATACAGGTGGAGATGGTAAAGGCCTTGGTATCGTTCTTACACCAAAACATATAACCGATTTATTTGCTGAGCTAGCTAAACTCGACAAAAACTCCGTTGTTCTTGATATTTGTGCTGGAACGGGAGGATTTCTCATTTCCGCAATGAAGAAAATGACAGAGAGGGTCTCTGCCGAAGAAAAAAGAAGAATACTATCAAATTCACTGATTGGTATTGAACAGGAGCCTCAAATGTTTGCACTTGCCGTTTCAAACATGATTTTGCGAGGTGACGGAAAAACAAACCTCTATCAAGGCGACTGTTTTGATGACTCTCTCTTCAATAAAATTAAAAACAAAGCAAATGCTGGTTTTATGAATCCGCCATATTCGCAAAAAGGAGATAATTTGCACGAGTGGAATTTTATAATAAGAATGCTTGATGGGTTGTGTAAAAATGCCACAGGAATAGCCATTGTTCCAATGTCTGTTGCTATTGATATTAGGCATCCCCTAAGGGAAAAACTTTTAAGTGAGCATAGACTTGAGGCAGTCATGAGTATGCCTGATGAGCTTTTTTATCCTGCCGGTACGGTAACTTGTATTATGGTATTTACTGCACACACCCCACACAATAATGATGAGCATCACGAGAGTTGGTTTGGATATTGGAAAAATGATGGTTTTAGGAAAGATAAAGTTTTAGGCAGAATCCCAAAAACTAACAACAGTTGGGATGATATAAAAAAAGATTGGTTAGAAATGTTTCGCAGAAAAGAAGTACCGGGTAAAAGTGTGTGGAAAAAAGTTTCGAAAGATGATGAGTGGTGTGCAGAAGCATATCTCGAGACAGATTATTCCGATATTTCAGTAAATGATTTCACGAAAGAATTAAAGAAATATTCAATGTTTAAGAATTTTAATAATTTATGAAATTAAAAGACTTATGCGAAATTGAATACGGTCAACGAGAATACCACTCAAAAGTTTTCTTGGAAGATGAGCATGGTTCAATACCACTTATCTCTTCGGGAGCAAGTGATAATGGTTTTTTTGGAAGATTTAATATAAGGCCTAGATATAAAAATGTTATATCTGTCGCTAGTACAGGCTCAGTTGGTTGGGCGTTTTATCATGGATACGATTGTTGTATAGACGACAATTGTCTCGTTCTTTCGCCAAGAGAAAAATTATCGGACGAGAAGATGTTATATCTAACTCTCTTGATCAATAAAGACCGCTACAGATATATGTATGGTCGACAAGTGACTCCAAAAAGGATTGGAAATATCGACTTGCCCGATTTTCCAGATTATGTGAATTCTCAAAAAATGCCAAATGTTTCAAAAATACAAAATATAGAAAAGAGCACAGAAATCTCTTTGAAAGATAAAAATTGGGAATGGTTTAAACTGAGCGACTTGTTTACTTTTGAAAGAGGAAAATGTGGTAGCGCAGAAAAACTTTTGGAGAAGGGAGATGAGATTTCATATGTTGGTGCCAAAAAAGAAGACAATGGTTTTATGTATAAGGTTGTTAGAGACGAAAACTACGTTACAAAAAGTAATTGTATTGTCTTTGTTGGAGATGGACAAGGGTCCGTTGGATACTCTACCTATCAAGAAGCAGATTTTATAGGATCGACCACTCTTTCAATGGGTAGAAATGATAACCTAAATAAACACAATGCGATTTTTATCATAACTCTTCTTGATAAAGAGCGTTTCAAATATTCATTTGGGAGAAAATGGAATGGCGAAAAGCTAAAAAATACAAAAATAAAACTTCCTATTGATAAAAATGGAAACCCAAACTGGCAATTTATGGAAAACTATATAAAATCACTACCTTATTCTGCGAGTATTTAACTGAGTAGGGAGGAGGGTCTTCCTACCAGAATTCAATGCCCCAAAGTTACAAAAGTTGTATACTTAAATAACGATATGAAAACAATCAACATCATCCTAAAAGCCATCCTCAGTCTTATTATCCTCATGCCTATAGCTGGGGCACTTGGAATTTTTCCTCCACCAACGCCCGACCTCTACAATACCCCCGAAGCATTTGCATTTATTCAGATGATTGTGATGGGAGGTTACATTGCATACATTAATGCCATTGTCTTTGCTATCTCTTTTGTTTTACTTTGGACTAATCGTGTCGCCCTTGCCGCACTCCTTATTTTGCCTATCACTGTGAACGTTGTAGGATTCCATCTTTTCCTTGATGGCGGCTTATTCACTGCCGGAGCACTTTTAGGTAATATTATGCTTTTCATTAACCTCTATTTCTTGTGGCAATATCGAGCGACGTACCTTCCGCTTTTCAAGAGATCAAACTAAAAATACCTCAAAGATTTTTGGGGTACCAAGCAAATGAATCTTTACTCGAAGTATATTCTCCCTAAACTTATCAATTCAGCAATGAAAAGAGGGGATATGGAAAAACATCGTTTAGGAGTTGTTTCTGGTGCATCAGAAGTGGTTCTTGAAATTGGTTTTGGTTCAGGTCGTAATGTGCCTTTTTATAAAAATGTCACAAAAGTATACGCACTTGACCCCTCAAGAGAGCTCTATGATCTCGCTCAAGAACAAATAAAAGATGCTGCATTTCCTATTGAATACCTCCAGGCTTCTGCAGCAAGTATTCCGCTCGGAAATGAAACTGTTGATTGTGTGGTTTCCACATGGAGCTTGTGTAGTATTCCAAATGTAAATCTGGCGCTTAAAGAAATTGCTCGGGTTTTGAAACCAGGCGGGAAGTTTGTATTTATTGAACATGGCAAGTCACCAAAAAGAAGTGTTGCCTGGTGGCAAAAAGTACTCACACCTGGGTCAAAATTATTTGCAGGAGGGTGTCACTTGGATAGAGAAATTGAAAATTTGATTACTGAGGCAGGTTTTAGCTTTGAAAAACTTGAAAAGTTTGAGCAAAAATCAAAACCACTTGCTTTTATGTATAAAGGTGTGGCTGTTTTAAGAAATTAAAAAGCTCTGAGGCAGCACACGGTTTGAGATGACACTTTACATGCTAAGTATTTGCAGGTATACTGTTTGTATATGAATTCAAAATACGAACTATTTCTTACACTTGCAAAGCAAACCCTGGATACCGCATTACATCTTTTAGACAAAGCAGAAGCGTATGTTTCAGAGAAGGGGATTCACGAACATGAGCTGATTCAGGCATCGCTTGCGCCAGACATGTTTAATTTTACTCGCCAGATACAACTTATTTCTGATAATGCAAAGGGCTATGCTGCTCGGCTTGCTGGCAAAGAGATTATTTCTATGCCAGACACCGAATCGAGTATTTCTGAGCTCAAGAGTCGTATCTTGAAAACTAAAGAACTTTTGAATACATTCTCGTCTGGAGATTTTACTGATGCGGATAATGCGAAGATTGCATTTGCATGGCTCGCTGGGAAGCATTTCAAAGGAAGTGAGTTTCTTGAGAAAATGGCAATTGCGAATATGTTTTTCCATGTTTCTATTGCGTATGCGATTTTACGAAACCAAGGTGTTGCTGTAGGAAAAATGGATTATGTTGGAACAATTCCAATGTACGATAATAATTAAATTACGTTTGTGAACGCGATTGAAATAAAAAACCTCACCAAAGTTTTCCCCGGAGGGAAAAGGGCGATTGATGATGTCACTCTTACTATTAAGGAAGGAGAATTCTTTGCGTTACTTGGTCCAAACGGTGCAGGCAAGACAACAACAATCAATGTTCTTACAGGGCTTGTGCCAAAAACAGAAGGTGAGGTGCTTGTTTTTGGTGAGTCAATTTCAAAAAATCATACCTACATTAAAAGCTTGATAGGTATCGTGCCACAAGAGTTTAACTTCGGTATTTTTGAAACACTCATTGATATTGTTGTTACTCAGGCAGGCTTCTATGGAGTAAAAAGAAAAGATGCACTCATTCGCGCCGAAGAGGTGCTCAAAAAACTTTCGCTGTGGGAAAAAAGAAATGATCAGGCACGGACGCTTTCAGGTGGTATGAAGCGTCGCCTTATGATTGCACGTGCGCTCATGCATGATCCAAAAATACTTATTTTAGATGAGCCGACAGCAGGGGTTGATGTTGAACTTCGTCGCGATATGTGGGTTTTCTTGGAAGAATTGAATAAAAAAGGCGTAACTATTCTCCTTACTACCCATTATCTTGAGGAAGCAGAGCAGCTTTGTAAAAATATGGCCGTGATTCAGCTTGGGAAGGTAATTGCAGAGGGTGCTATTAAAGAATTAGTGTCAGGACAAGAAACACAACTTTTCGTTGTGGATATCATAGGAACTATTTCTGATGATAATTTGAAAGCTCTTGAGATATTCTTACCTAAAAAAGTTGATGACAATACTTTTGAAATCTTAATCAGTACAGCCCACTCACTCACTGACTTTTTTGATATATGTAAAGTTTCAGGTATACGGCCAATGAGTATCCGTCCAAAGTCAAATCGACTGGAAGAGTTTTTTATCACACTTACCCAAAAATAGTATGAATTTTTTTAGAACACAATATGTTGCATATGTGACAATGATGCGAAGAGAATACATACGTATTGTTCGTATTTGGGCACAGACACTTTTACCACCACTTATTACGACGGGGTTGTACTTCTTGATCTTTGGGAAACTTATCGGGTCACAAGTTGGGGGCATCGCTGGGTTCTCGTACATGCAGTATATTGCCCCAGGTCTTATTCTGATGTCTCTTGCTACTGCAGCATTTACCAACGTTGTTTTTTCTTTCTATTTCTCTAAGTTCCAGAGAAGTTTGGAAGAAGTTTTAGTTGCACCAGTGCACCCATTCACTATTGTGCTTGGATTTGTAAGTGGGGGAGTGATGCGTGCCCTTCTTGTGACGTTACTGAGTATTCTCATGATGCTTTTCTTTATTCCGCTTTCAGTTGCTTCTGTGTCCGCAGTACTATTCTTTTCTTTAGGTACGGCACTTTTGTTCTCATTAGGAGGAATGATTAATGCCATTTATGCGAATAAAATAGATAGTCTTTCTATTTTCTCTACCTTTATTCTTACACCGCTTACATATTTTGGCGGGGTATTCTATTCGTTGGCGTTATTGCCAGAATTATGGCAGAAACTTTCATATCTCAATCCTGTCATGTATCTCATCAATGGATTTCGATATGGATTTCTTGGTGTCAGTGATGTGTCTATATGGGTATGTGTCTCAGTGTTGAGTGGTCTTATTATTGTGGCGGTACTTTGGCTGCTCATGCTTTTCAAACAAGGAAGAGGGTTGAAGATATAAAATAACAAAGGCGACCTACGCGGTCGCCTTTCTGGTTCGTGGACTCATCTTATGGAAAGTAACATTCCAAAGATGATGCCGAGTAGGAATACTACAAGCACAACAAGACCGACTGTCCAGATATTTACAGTGA
The DNA here is from genome assembly GCA_038256975.1 of Minisyncoccia bacterium. Lineage (GTDB taxonomy): Bacteria > Patescibacteriota > Minisyncoccia > Phycocordibacterales > UBA5272 > JALHNF01. Next base: position 157,585 of record JBBSJU010000001.1, read on the forward strand.
AATTGCGCGTAGGCATGTCTTGCTCCATGTTGTAGGGAAAGAACCTGAATGCATTTTTACAACAATATAGATTAAATGTCAATTCAAGTCTCAATGCTTTTGTGCTAATGTTTACAAATAATGGCCTCAACAGAGAGTAGTTTCCTGCAGATAAAGCAGCATATTCCAGAAATCGAAGCACACACCCTATTTGAAATAGGGAATTTTCCTGTAAAAGATTCGTTCTTAATGATTGTCTTTCTTACGTTTGTGTTTGTTGGGCTCGCCTTTTTCGTTGCGCGATTCAAGCTTGTGCCAGGGAGATTCCAGGCTTTTTGTGAACATATATATGAAATGATTTTGAATCTAATGACCCAAGTCATTGGTTCTGAAAAACGCGCTCAAATCGCACTTCCTATTGTTGGTTCGATAATGCTTTACATTGGTGTTGCCAATCTTATTCCGCTTGTACCGGGGTTGTTTGCTTTCACTTTTGGCGATCATCACTTGTTCCGTCCAGCGACAGCAGATTTTAATACTACGTTTGGACTTGCACTCGCGGTGGTTGTGGTGACGCAGCTTATTGGTATTAAAGAGTGGGGTTTTTTCAAATTTATTAGTCGGTATTTTCCAATTCATGATGTGTACCACGGATTTAAAAAAGGTCTGGGAGCAGGCTTTGAAAGCATCATCCATCTTTTTGTCGGACTCCTTGAACTTATTGGTGAAGGAGCAAAAGCAATTTCACTTTCAATGCGTTTATTTGGAAATATTTTTGCACACGAAGTTTTAACAGTTGTGATTCTTGGTGCGTTTGCCTATGTGCTTCCTGTTGTGTGGATGGGGTTTGGAATTTTGGTTGGGGTTGTGCAGGCAATGGTGTTTGGAATACTTGTCTCTATTTATTACGGTATGGTAATTAAAGAGGGAGAAGGGAATGGTGGGCACTAGACAAAAATTAGTCCGTATGGTATAATAATTTTGTTCATTGATTTGGGCAAGTCCGCCTTTTTATAAACCTGGGGAGGTTTTTTCATGAACATTGTTCGTTGTTTTGTAATTTTCATGATGCTTGCATTCGCAACGGTTGCAAATGCGCAAGAGGTGCTCGTTGGCCGGGCACCCGAGTATCCGGCGGGTGAGGGGCGAGTTTTTTCTATTGATACCCTTCTCGGCATCGCCGATATTTCGGTAGTGTCTCGGGGGTTGGTAGAGAAGCATTCTGTCTCCTGGTGGCAGTTTGATGCCAAGGTGACGGTTGGGTCGATGACCCTCTTCGATGGTCCTGCCTTCATGAGGCAAGGTACGTGGGATGGACATCTTGTTTACGACGGTACGATGTACCGGGCAGTGAGCAATATCAAATTCCCGCTTCGTGTGGGTGACATTTTTTCAAACACAGTATACCGCCACCAAGCCTGTCGTAGTCCTGAATATCGAGGTCATCGCTGCATGGAGGTGGATGTTGTGGAAAATTGCCATGGTCTCCGGCGTACACAACAAGGAATTGAGTACGTGTGTGATGATGGAAAGAGTGGAAGGATTCGTTATGTCATGGACGAACATTTCCGTTGGCTAGTCAGTTTTGAAGTTTTGAACTGATTGGTCGGCAAAGAGGAACCTGAAACCGGTTAGCGTGTGCTAGCCGGCTTTTTTTATGTTGAATCTGTGCTAGAATACATCAATAATCATTACAAAATAAGCATTTTATGGAAGAAACAATTCAAACAGTAGATGGAATGAAGTATCTCGCACAAGGACTTATTATCTTGTCTATGTTCGGTACAGCACTCGCGCAGGGATTTGTGGTGGGTAAAGCTCTTGAAGCAATCGGACGAAATCCTGATGTACAGGGCTCTATTTTCAGTAAAATGATCGTCGGAGTGGCTATGATTGAAGCTATCGCTATTTACGCGCTGGTTGCATTCTTTGTTATCTAAGTTAAATAAGTTAAAACTGTTCCGTGGAAAAACTTCTCGAAATTTTAGGTAATGTTGGGTTTGATTGGAAAGTTGCACTTGCCAACTTTGTAAACTTTCTCATCATTCTTTTTATTTTGAATAAGTTTTTCTTTAAGAGCTTAGGCAAGACACTCGACGAGCGAAAAAAGAAAATCATAGAAGGGCTTACCCTTCGAGATGAGGCAGAGCATGATCGGAAAAATGCTTTTGCAGAGAAAACAGAAATTTTGTCACAAGCAAGAGAAGAAGAGACAAAACTTCTTCAAGCAGCTCACGCGAAAGCTGACACTCTTGGAAAGGTTGTGATTGCAAAAGCAGAAAGTGAGGCTGAAGCAATCGTGACTAAGGCAGAAGGTGAGCTTGGACGAATGAAAAAAGAACTTCATGCCGAATGGCAAGAAAAGTCACCGCAACTTGTAGTAGAACTTGCTCGTCGGGTGCTCTCTGAGAAGTTTACACAAGATGTGAACGAGTCGTATATTAAGTCGCTCGTAAAGTAAGCTATGGTTCCTTCCACAAAACAAATTACTGACGCGATCATTTCTGTGTCTCAGAAACACGGACAAGTAAAAACAGTTCGGTCACTTACAGATTTTCTTGCCAGAACACATCTCACACACCTGCTTCCAGCCATTTCACTCATTCTCAAAAAAAGAGCGCTGCAAGAAAATAAACAAGATGCAATTTCCATCATATCCGCAACAAATCTTACTGAAAACTCTCTTGATCGAATTACTGATTTAGCACACAAGGAAGTAGGAAGTATTCCGAAAACAGTAAGTATGACGGTAGATAAGAGTCTGGTGGGAGGATTTGTGGCAGTCTACAAAGGAAAGGTGTTTGATGGAAGTGTGAAAACTATGCTCTCCTCATTATTAAACAAAAAATAATTTTTTTATGAACAACATTCAAGGAATCATTTCAGAACTCGAAAAATCGATACAAGGACTTACACCTTCAGTTGCTGTTTCCGAGCAAGGAGTTGTGATTTCTGTGTCTGACGGGATTGCGCAGATCGCAGGACTTCCTTCGGTGCAGTCGATGGAAATGGTTACTTTTGCAACAGGGGATGTTGGACTTGCACTCAACCTAAACAAAGACACTGTGGGTGTTGTTGTTTTTGGTACGGGCGAAAAAATTATTGAAGGAGTAGCAGTAACGAAGACAGGAACTATTTTACAAGTTCCAGTTGGAGAAGCGTTTCTTGGACGAGTTGTGGACCCACTTATGCGTCCAGTAGACGAAAAGGGTGCCATTCGTGCCGCGACAAATTATCCAGTAGAAAAGATTGCGCCAGGAGTAATGACACGTGAGCCAGTGAATCAACCTCTTCAGACCGGGATTAAAGCGATTGACACCATGATTCCAATTGGACGCGGTCAGCGCGAGCTTATTATTGGTGATCGTCAGACAGGGAAGACAACAATTGCGATTGACACTATCATCAATCAAAAAGGACAAAACACTATCTGTGTATATGTTGCTATTGGTCAAAAGGAATCTAAGATTGCCCAAATCGTAGAAAAACTCCGAATTGCCGGAGCAATGGAATACACATGTGTGGTTCTCGCTGGTATTTCTCAAGGCTCGGTGTATTCGTATGTTGCTCCGTACACTGGAACAGCGCTTGCTGAATACTTTATGGACCAAGGAAAAGATGTACTCGTGGTCTACGATGATCTTTCGAAGCATGCGGTTGCGTACCGTGAGCTCTCACTTCTCTTAAAGCGTCCACCGGGACGTGAGGCCTATCCTGGGGATGTGTTTTATTTGCACTCACGATTACTCGAACGATCATGTCGTCGTAATAGAGATAATGGAGGCGGGTCTATCACCGCGCTTCCTATCATTGAAACACAAGCCGGAGATATTTCTGCCTATGTACCAACAAACGTAATTTCTATTACTGATGGACAAATCTTTCTTGATTCAAATCTTTTTTATAAAGGTATTCGTCCAGCAATTGACGTCGGACTTTCTGTATCTCGCGTAGGATCATCCGCGCAGACTTCTTCAATGAAGAAAAACGCAGGGAAGCTTAAACTGACACTTGCACAATATCGTGATCTTGAAAGTTTTTCACAATTTGACTCTGATCTTGATCCTGAAACAAAGAAAATGATTAATCTTGGAAAGCGCGCAGTGGAGCTTCTCAAACAAGATCAAAATGCACCACTCCGAGTGGCGTTCCAAGTTGCATCTATCTTTGCCTTAAATGAAGGTTCGCTTGCAGAGATTGATCCAAAAGAAGTACCTGCGTGGGAAGCAAAATTCCATACATTCTTAGGCGAGCAAGAGGGTGAACTTTTGAATGCAATTGAGACGGGTTGGAATGATGAGGTAATAGCAGGACTCCGACAGGCGATAGAACGTTTTGCAGGAACATCTAAATAAATGCTATGGCAGCGGGCGCAAAAATAATTAAAGTAAAAATAAAGTCCGTAGGAAGTATTCGAAAGATTACTCGTACTATGGAAATGATTTCTGTGTCGAAAATGAAAAAAGCGGTACAGCAGACTCTTTCTGTGCGACCCTATGCTGTGCACGCTCTTGAACTTATTGAGTCAATCTCAAAAGAGACAATAGATGCGCATCCGTTTTTTATGACACCAAAAAATGCGACACGGACACTTCTTGTTGTCGTGTCTTCAAATAAGGGACTGTGTGGAAGTTATAATACAAATGTTTCTCGTGCTCTTACTGTATATCTCAAACAAAATGGAAATGTGAATGTTGATGTTGTTACGGTTGGAAAGTTTTCAGAAAAAATTGCAAAACGAATGAAGCTCAATATTGTTGCAAGTTTTATAGATCTTGAAAACTATACTTCTATTGATGACACGCGCGCACTTTCAAAATTTGTTGTTAGTCAATTTGAAACAAATGTCTACACTTCAGTTGTTGTTCTTTTTACAAACTACGTAAAGGCAAGTTTGTATAAACCGATTGCCCGACAGATGCTTCCAGTGAGTACGGGTGTTTTCGAAAACCTCCTAGAAGAAATTTCTGAAGGAAGTGAAGAGGTAAAACTAGAGCTTGCACAACCAAAGCCACTCTATACATTTGAGCCATCTGCCGGAGCCATTCTTTCAACGGTGGTTCCACAGTTGCTTCATGTGGCATTTCATCAAATCCTTACTGAAAGTCATGCCTCGGAGCATAGTGCGCGCATGTTTGCTATGAAGCAGGCAACAGATGCAGCAAATGATATGCTCAAAGGATTAAAGCTTCGGTATAACCGAGTCCGTCAGGATGCAGTAACACAGGAAATTGCTGAGATTTCTTCGGGAGCTGTTGCGCTTTCTGCAAATTAAAAGCATCAATAATATAAACATTTATGAACAAAGGAAAAATAACACAAGTAGTTGGCCCGGTAGTCGATGTTGTATTTGAGGGAACACTTCCCGCGATTTACAATGCCCTTACTGCAACAATTGTTGGTGCAGACAAAAAGGAGACAACACTTACTCTTGAAGTTGCTGCGCATATTGGACTCAACGAAGTTCGGGCTGTTGCCATGAGCGCAACAGATGGCCTTATGCGCGGACAGGAAGTGGCTGACACAGGTGCATTTATTTCTGTCCCTGTGGGACCAGAAGTACTTGGACGAATGTTTGATGTGACTGGAAACCCAATTGACAATAAACCAGCTCCTGTAACAAAGAAACGATACCCTATTCATCGCGACGCGCCAGCATTTGCAAAACAGTCTACGAAGGCAGAAGTTTTGGAAACGGGTATTAAAGTTATTGACCTTATTTGTCCGTTCTTGAAAGGTGGAAAAGTCGGACTCTTCGGTGGTGCTGGTGTTGGAAAGACAGTAATTATTCAGGAGCTCATCCGTAATATTGCTTCTGAGCATGGCGGCTACTCTGTGTTTGCTGGAGTAGGAGAGCGAAGTAGAGAAGGAAATGATCTCTATCGAGAAATGGAAGAGTCGGGCGTGCTCGACAAAACAGTGCTTGCCTTCGGACAAATGAATGAACCACCAGGTGCACGTGCTCGTGTTGCGCTTTCTGCACTCTCGATGGCAGAATATTTCCGTGATGAAGAAGGGAAAGACATCCTTCTTTTCGTCGATAATATCTTCCGTTTTACGCAAGCAGGATCTGAGCTCTCTGCACTTCTTGGGCGAATGCCGTCTGCAGTAGGGTATCAACCAACCTTAGCTTCAGAAATGGGTCGCTTACAAGAGCGTGTTACTTCTACTGATAAAGGTTCGATTACTTCTGTGCAGGCTGTATACGTGCCTGCGGATGACCTTACTGACCCAGCACCGGCAACAACCTTCTCACACCTCGACTCAACAGTAGTGCTTTCGCGACCACTTTCAGAACTTGGTATTTATCCAGCGGTAGATCCACTCGACTCAAACTCAACTATTCTTGATCCAAAAATTGTAGGACAAGAACATTATACAGTTGCTCGTGGGGTGCAGCTGGTGCTTCAGCGTTATAAAGATTTGCAGGATATTATTGCAATTCTTGGTATGGATGAACTTTCAGAAGAAGATCGCAAGACAGTTCTTCGTGCGCGAAAAATTCAACGATTTCTTTCACAGCCATTCTTCGTGGCAGAACAGTTTACAGGACGACCTGGGAAATATGTGCCACTCGCAGAAACAATTCGTGGGTTCAAAGAGATACTCGACGGTATGCACGATGATGTTCCGGAACTTAATTTCTACATGAAGGGAGGAATTGAAGAAGTAAGATAATATATGGAGCGCGCATATCTGCATGTAAAACTCATCACGCCAGAAAAGATTATCTTTGATGGGGAAGTGATACATATGACCGTGCCAACGACGACAGGTGTTATTACTGTGCTCCCAACACACACGCCACTTGTGAGTTCTATTGCGGCGGGTGAGCTTGTTTTAAAAACTGAAAATGAAGAAATACCTTTTGCTGTTTTTGCTGGAGTGATAGATATCCGTCCAGGAAGCGTGGTGAATGTTTTAGTGGATAGGTCTGAACGTGCGCAAGACATTGATATTATGCGAGCTGAGGAAGCTGTGGCACGTGCAAAAAAGGTTTTGGAAGAAAAAGTTCATGAGTCTGACGTTGATTTTGCACGGTTCGAAGCGCTTATTGAAAAAGAATTAAATAGAGTCAAAGTGGGGAGCAAGTGGAGACAGTAATTGTTTTTTCTGAACTATTTGTAAAGGCGAAGGTTTGTTCATATAATATAAGCGTGAGGAGGATATTTTATCTGTCAGCATTTTTTGTTACCTCAATAGTTTTTGTGGGAACATTTTTGTATGCAATACCAGTATTTGCAGAAGAGACCGAGACATCAGCAAATGGATACTCAGATACAAAAGAAGTAAGTTTTTTCGGGAGAGTTTCTCTCGGGGTTTATTGTTGGGTGAGTGATTTATTTGGAAGTCAGGATATACGATGTCAAAAAACCGTAGATAGTGTTTCTCCAATGAAAGAGGCGAATTCTTCCTTGCTAGTATCAACAACAACTCCAGCAATTAACACAAAAGATATTGTAAAGGCATCATCTTCAAGGCCGGTTGATTTAGTTGTAGATGATTTAACAAAGCCTGTTGTTAATAATTACTATACTAATTATTACGTGAGTGATATTCCGGGACCACAAGGGCCACAAGGGCCGGCTGGGGTAGCGGGATCATCGCCCACATTTCCAAATATGCCTTTGGTGTTTTGGAGTGGTGGAGGAACGTCAAATACAACCACAGTAAGTTCTGCAAGTATCTCTACGAACCCTCTTGTTCTTTCAAGTCTCACAGAAGGTTCTCTTTTATTTATTGGGTCTGGCGGGGAGGTTATGCAAGATAATGGTAATCTTTATTTTGATTCCATAAACAGAAGATTAGGCATCGGCACATCTACTCCTGCATCAAAATTACATCTTTATGACGGATCTTTTCTTGTTGATTCACCTGTAAATGTATCTGTTATTGGAAGTCTTGATATTCCCGGGGTATCTGGAGTTGTTGTGAGTGGACGATACGCATATATTGCAGGAGGTTTTAATTTTATTATTGCAGACGTTAGTGATCAAGCAAATCCAAGTATTGTATCGAGTACAACAGTTCCTGGAGGAGATTTTTCTGTTGGAATAAAAGTTGCTGGAGGGTATGCGTACTTGTCCTCTGGTGGAAGTGGTACTAGGATTGTGGACATATCTAATCCTGCGGCTCCGGTTTTTGTAGGTAATTTTGTGACTGCGGGTGGATTTGGTTGGACTGAAAACATCTATGTTCAAGGTAAGTATGTTTATGAGGCAAAGGCAAATGGCGGCTTGATTGTTGTCGATGTCTCAAACCCCACAGCGCCCCATCAGGTCGGTGCTATTAGTGCTGGGGCTAGTGTTGGGCCGCAAGATGTTTTTGTACAAGGAAGATATGCGTATCTTTCTTATCACAATACGACGAAGGCATTTAGAATTTATGACGTATCTATCCCGTCAGCAATGGTCTTGGTTGGATCGTACACCAATACATCGGGTGTTTATGGCGCATATGTTTCTGGAAAGTATGCATACCTTGCTGTTGGGACTGATGGAATTACTGTTTTAGATATTTCGAATCCGTCTGCGATTACTGCAGTCGGGTCTTATAACCCGGGAGGGTTAATTTCTTTAGACAATAAAGTTTTTGTTGCAGGCAAGTATCTTTATACAGGGGATAGTGTAAATGGTAAATTTTATATTTTTGATGTTTCAACACCAACGGCTCCTGTTCTAGTTGGTTCTTTAGCTGGGATATTCCCGTCAAATTTTTCGCTCGGAGACAGTATTTATGTTTCAGGAAAATATGCTTACGTTGTTGATCCGACTAACAGTCTTCTCAAGATTATTGATTTGAAAGGTGCTGATATTTCTGTGGCGAATATTGGAAATATTTCATCTGCAGAAGTAACAATTACGAATAATCTTGATGTTGGAAACAATGTATTTATTAGGAGTGGTTTGAATGTAGGGTCTGGTGGAATATTTTCAAATGGTCCGCTTTCAGTATCCTTTGCTTCAACAACAGCAAGCACTACAGAAGTTTCTGCATTTTTCCAAGGATTGGTAGGTATAGGTACAACAACTCCAGCGACAAAACTTCAAGTATTTGGCGATGTTCGTGTTGGAAATAGTGGTACCAATGGTTGTGTGCAGCGTTTTGATGGCGCAGCACTTACAGGGACATGTACCTCAGATAAGGATCTCAAGAAAGATATCACCTACATGACAGGAATTTTAAATACAGTTACTAAACTTAGACCAGCTACATATTCGTGGAACGAAATAGCTGCTCAGAAGTATAAATATACAGAGGACACGAGTATCACGGGTTTAATAGCACAAGATGTCGAAGGGGTGTTTCCTGAGTTAGTATCACTAAATCAAGATGGTTTTAAGACCGTCGATACCGCACCACTTTTGTACTATAGTCTTGGTGCGATTTCGGAGATTGATACAGTTTTAGGTAGTCCAACCGCTACTTCTACCACAGGAGAATCATTTTCCCGAGCTACAATTTTTACACGAATACTTGATGCTTTACATTACATGGGAATAATAATTGAAAACGGCTTATTGCGAGTGCAGAAGATTTTTA
>JBBSJU010000002.1:0-131748 GCA_038256975.1 Minisyncoccia bacterium
GCATCAACACTCAAAACTGACCCATCTGATATTTATGAAATAGATGCCGCTTCGAATCGTGGTATCGATGACATTCGTCTTCTTCGCGATGGTGTGCGCACCATGCCGTATGATTCAAAGTACAAGGTATATATTATCGATGAAGTGCACATGCTTACTAAAGAGGCCTTTAACGCACTCCTTAAAACTCTCGAAGAGCCACCCGCACATGTTATCTTTATCCTTGCTACGACAGATCCTGAAAAAGTTCCTGAGACAATTCTTTCACGCTGTCAGGTTTATACATTCAAAAATCCAAGCGAGGCTGTTCTTGAAGAAGTGGTAGTACGTGTGGCGAAAGAAGAAGGGTACACAATTGAAGGAAGTGCTGCGCATTTAATAGCAATGCTCGGCGATGGTTCGTATCGAGATACTTTTTCTGTGCTTGAGAAAGCGATCCTCGTATCAGTAGATAAAAAGATCGTCCGCAGCGAAGTTGAAAAAGTAACAGGTGCACCGAATGAGCAGATCATCATTGATTTCTTATCTGCGTATACTGAGGGTGATGAAAAGAAGGGAAGAGAAATAATACAAACCATTCGTGCGGCTTCGATATCGATACCATTATTTTTTCGCGAAGTTTTAGAACTTGCACGTTTTGCACTTATTGCTCGAATTGATGGAGTGCGTTTGAAAGAATTTGAAAAAGTATACGGAGACACCTATCTTGGTGCGATAAAAACGTTGGCAAAAAATCCAAAGCTCACTTCAAAAACACTTGAAGCACTTCTTGCTGCATACCAAAACATCAAACATAATTCATTTCCAGAGCTCTGGCTTGAGACTTTGTTTTAAAAACTATTTCTCCAAATCAAGAATATCGTCAATACGAATTTGGTTTACGAATTCGTGAGAGTGGCTTACAAGAATCATTGCGCCTTGGTATGTATCAAGCGCCTTTGCAATAATAGGAAGGTGGCGGAAGTTAATGTGGTTTGTCGGTTCGTCTAGTATGAGTAATCCTGGTTTTTGGAGTACGAGTCGTGCAAAGGCAACTAAACCTTTTTGTCCCTCAGAAAGATCTCCAATTTTTGTATTAATAACGTCTCCAGTAATTTGGAATCCTGCTGCAAGACCTCGCAGAGCCTGTTCGTTTCTTTCGTGCATCGCTTCAAGGAGTGACTCACGTGCGGTTTGATCAAAGTTTAGGTTTGAAAAGTCTTGGCGGTAGTATCCAATCTCGACATCTTTGCCGAGCTTTGCGCCTTTTGCTGTGCCGTGGGCAATGGATTCAAGAAGCGTTGTCTTTCCAATTCCATTTGGTCCTGTGAGAAGGAGGTGTTGATTACGACGAAGTTCACGAACAACTTTCTTTTCTGTTGGCTTGTGATTTTTGATGACTGAAAGGGAACTAATGGAAAGGATTTCGCCAGAAATATCCTCCTGGCAAGGAATAGTAAATGGACGTATCGCTTTGTCTTCTTTGCGTACATCGACAATTTCTTCTTCCATTTCTTCTACCTTATCGCGCATTTTTTTTGCTACCAAACGCATTTGGCCTCCTTTCATTGCAAAAAAGTTTGCTTTATCTTTGTTCGCCTGCATTTCTTTTGCGAGTTGAGCATTCTTTCTGTTTTCTCGTTCAATTCGCAAAGCAATTTCTCGAAGCACGGTGTTGTAGTTGCCCGAGTATTGTTCTATTTTTTTTGTATGAACATCAAGATAGAGTACGCCATCTGTAAAGGCATTTAAAAACTCTGCGTCGTGAGAAATAACAATACATGTTTTGTCGTACCGAACAAGAAAATCAGTGAGGTGTTCAATCCCTGTTTTGTCTAAATTGTTGGTTGGCTCATCAAGAAGAAGAATGTCAGGATCTTGAATGAGTGCTGAGGCAAGCAGAAGACGTGCCTGTTGTCCACCAGAGAAGCTGCGGATAACTCTTTCAAGTGGTGCGTGAAAGTTGACTACTTCGAGTACTTTTTCGATCATTGGATCAAGCGCGTAGATTTTTTTGTCAAAACTTTTTTGAAAAAAATCACGTACGGTGAGGTCGAGGTATTCTCGGGGAATAACTTGCTTGCTTATTGCAATAGAAATATCTTTATTTTTATTATAGATACCTTCAGTTGGCTTTAGTTCCCCTGTAATAAGTTGAAAAAGGGTGCTCTTTCCAGCGCCATTTTGCCCCATGATGGTTGTTTTTGTGCCACGTCGAATTGAAAAGTCGACCTCGTGGAGGATCGGCTTTTTTGGTCCGTATTCAAACGAAACCTTCTCAAAACGGAGCACTGATTCGCCGGCTGCCATAGTTTGTACATACTACGCTAAAACGACGATTTAGTCTAAGGATTACGGCCTTTATCAGACTTTGGGTATCTCCAGCACTCATCCTTGTTTTCTTTCCCAGACCTACTCTCACCTCAAGAAAAATGAGGATTCGTTCTTGGTATGCACTAGATCTTATTTTAGAGAAGTTGTGTGGCTGCAATAATGGCTCCGACCCAAGAAAGAGATGATATGCCTCCACTTACAAAAAGAATCACTTTTTGACGCACGGAAACTTCTTTAAAGCTTCGGGTAGTTGCAATCGTCATATATTTTTCTATCACAAAACTATTCACCACAAGCGCAAAGACAAAAAACATTTTTACAAAGAAAGCATCGCTTTGGCTGACGAGGTATTCCTGTAGTGGCAAAAACAAAGTTACACCCGTCACAATCATTCCAGTGAGTCCAACTGTAACTGCGGTGTGGAGTCTGCCAACAATTATGGGATTAAGCATCCGCTTTTTTCCATGGAGCCACATTGATGCATAGATGTCTGCCCACAAAACACAGATAATGGTGAGGGTAAGAATTCCTACGTGAATAGGTACGACAATATCGTTCATGTGCATAGTATAACAAATTACTTTATAATACTTTTATATGAAATACGTTCTTATTATTGTTGCACTTATTGCAGCAGGTGTTATTGGGTATACTGTTTTTGAAAAACAAGACACATCAGAAAACATAACACCTGCACCTGTTGTTGTTGAAACAGAAAAGGAAGTAGAGATGGAGAACGAAAAAGAAACGAAGCCAATAGTGACCCCGACAGAAACGAAACCGATGGTAAAAGTATTTACTATGGCTGAAGTTGCATTGCACGCAGATGCAACGAGTTGTTATTCGGTGGTAAATGGATCTGTATATGACTTAACAAATTGGATTACAAAACATCCGGGTGGACAGCAGGCAATCAAAGGCCTTTGTGGTAAAGACGGTACGTCCGCCTTTACTGGCAAACACGGTGGACAACAAAAGCCAGAAACAACGCTTGCAGGATTTGAGATTGGGGTGTTGGTGCAATAGGGTAGGAATAATTGGTTGTATATGTTATCTTGTATAGGTCGTAAGACATCTTACTGGTTAATCAAATACATATATATGGATCAAATCAACACAACAGATGCAGTTGCTGCAGATGAAGTAGTAACTCCAGTAGTAGAAGAGACTCCTGCTCCAACAGAAGAGACTCCTGCAGAGTAAATAAAACCCCGCTTGCGGGGTTTTATTTTATTCGGCAATCGTGTACTTTTTATGCAGAGTAATGGGTAAACCTGCGGCTGTAGCTTTATCGATAGTGTCTTGAGTGCCAGTACTTTCATTTACTTGAAAAGCAAATACTTCATGTGAATAGAGTACTTCTTGGTCATGTCGGAGATCATGTTCATCTTGAGAAATATTTGTATATGGCAGCTCCATAAGGCTCACGGGATTTGTTTCTTTAATTTTTGTAAGTACGTTCGCAAGTTCGTTTATGTTTTCCGTTGTGATGGGTTCAAGACACCAATTCTCTTGGTAGTCTTTGATGTAGTTTTCGAGGCTTGTGGGGATTATTACACGCAGATGCGAAGCATTCGGATTCATTTTCAATGCTTCATCCATGGCAAAGAAGTCTACTCCAGTTGCTCCGCCTGTAACGATTCCATCTCCGCGTTCTAAAACTTCTCGGGTAGCTTTTCGAACATCAGCTTCAACCTCACTATTTGTGAGTCTCCATGTGCCTGTAAATAAAATCCATTTCATAAACTATTGGGTAGTGTTATTTTAACATTTTAATTACAAGACCACTTTATCTGTAGCCTTTCTTTAGGAAGTCAAAAAATCCCCAAAGTGATAGAAGGAGAGTCACTGTTAGTATTATTGAAAAATGAAGCATCTCAAAAGGTATCTGCAAGAAATAATATAAATATGCTCCGGCAAAAAACCCTGCCAAGCCAAAAACCATATCCATTGTGACATTGATAGAAGGTTCAGATATTTTAGTTATCCATTCAAAAACTTCCCAGAGGAGTAATAAGATAGTTGAGGTAAGCAATGCTGATAAAAAAGTATAGTCGAGGGCAAAGAAAGTTGCCCCAAGAAGAAAGCCAGACAGAAAATGTACTACTGACCAAAGGTCTGCATATTTCCCATGTTTCCAAATATCCATACTCGAATTGTAGCATTATTTTAGGGGTGGATTATTTGATCCAAATAGACATCGTTTCTAATTCGTGGTACGAATTAATTGATTCTGATCTTTAGAAAAAATCACAACTCACTTGAAAAAGAGAGGTGTAACATGGGTAAGGTGGTGCAACTCTTCCCAAGAAAAAGTCTTCCTGCTGAGCCGGAGGTGTCATCTAAGCCACATCAGGAAAGTTGTGATGTGGGTAAAGCTCTTGATTCTCTTGGGCAGGGTAGTGACTTGTCGAAGACCCTCAAGTATCTTTTTAGGGGCATGTCAATCACCATGGAGATGGATGCGTTCCTCAGGTCTTTGAAAGGGCATGTCTTGGTGACAGCTATCGCTTCTCAGCGTAGCGTGGTTGCTGGGTACTCAGATCAGCAGCTTCGCGAAATGTTGCAAAGGAGCACTGAGAGCCAATGGAAGGGAAAACCCGCTTTCTTCCGGACACTTTCGCAAGAAATAAGGCACAGGAAACTAAAGTGACCCGCCCACCGACAAAATCGTCAGGAGGGCGGTTTTGTTTTGGTTGATTTGAACAAAGAGTGTATATTTGCGACAGATTAGCTCATTGGAGGTCGCCATGAATGTGTTTAGCATCAACTCTTTTCGTGAAGAAAAGAGAAGAATAAAGAGGGAAAAGAGAGGTCTGTTCAGAATTTTGGGCACAAGTTTGCAAAGAGCAAACAAAGAGCATCAGTGTGATAGGTGCATCAGCCCAATCTATCCTGGCGAGGAGTATCGTCGGAACGTTTTTCTGGCTAAAGGAGTTTTGGTGGAAAAATACCACTATCCCTGCTGTCCAGGCCCAACGTTTGACGATTGGACTAACAAAGAAATAGAACGTCAGCGCGAAGAAGAACGGAAGGGGGAACGTCAGGTTGCTTAAAGGCTTCGGAAAATTGAAGCCTTTTTATTTGCCACGAAGTGGAACTAGTATGCAACAGACTTCAAAATCAATTCTTTAGCTTTTTCATTAATAAAATCTGAAGGAATCTCTAAAAGACTGAACCATGACCATTCAGAAAATTTCTCAGGCTCCATAAGTTTTGATTCATCATTTGTTGTGCCAGTAAACACTAAAACATTATCGCCTTCTTTTGCACCCGGAACTTCTCCCAAATAATCACCGATAGTTAAATTCTTGATTCCTGTTTCTTCAAATACTTCTCTTCTTAAAGTTGTTTCGATACTTTCACCCTCGTCACACCTTCCACCTGGTAGAGTCCAAACAGAAATATTTTTCCATGTATCGGTTTTGTAATGCCTATGACCCAAAAGTATTTTGTTATTTTTTATTATTGCAATAACTGGGCAAGTGATCGAATTACCTATTTTTGAGAGTTGATCTTGCATAAAATTATTATAGCAAAAAGGTTGGCTGCAGGTCTGAGACGAAATTGGAACCTTATTGAATTTCGATACTATTCGGTAAATCTTCTCGAAATACCTGTATCTTTTCGATGGGGGTTACATTTGAATAGCTTACGTATTCCACACCATCCTCTTCGCGCTGCCTAAAAAGATTCTTATCAAATACATATACCCATCCTGAAGCAATTTCCGCTAGTTGCGAAAGTGTGTCCGGAGTAGCTTTATATTTCATAATTCCAGAAGAGGTGCCAGCAGAAGAGTGGTATCCTTTTGGACAGTTAAGTTCATTGATAATTGCCATGAAGATAGCATATTCAACTATGCTCGATGCGAATATTGCTGGCTCACCATCAGGATGATTTTTTCCGTCAATATAGTTATGTGCTTGGCGGGGTTCGAATACTTCGATACTAGATTCGGAGCCGTGAAAGACATATTTCCCAGTCGCTTCTAATTCTAGTAATTTCTCTTTAGCTGGGGACATAAAAGAACTATATCAAATCTTTTAGATTGTGATATTGGGTTTTAATTTGCTGAGATCTTCGAGCAAGAACCTTACTCGGACAAGTCCTGTAATGCTATTTATAATAAATTTAATATATCAAGACGACGGTCCTTGAGCACTTTGGAAAGTGACAAAAGTGACAGGGGATAGGGTATAAAAGGTTACAAGAAGACGTCACTTTCAATGGTTCTTAGTTGTTACCTGTACGGATAAACTTTTTTATATCGTCAAATGTGCCGCCAACCTTTTTCCTCGGGTTAAGAATGTAGAGGGGGTCAAAGATCTCTTTTGTTTGTTTAAAAAGTTTATACACATCGGCGCCAAACATTTGAGATAAAAATGGTGTGCGGATAATGCCATCGTTATGCTCTGCGGTGATTGAGCCATTGTAGAGGTGAATTAAGTCGTATACTTTTTTTGAGAGTTCTAAAATGATATCTCGTGTTTCTGGCAAGGCAAGATCCATGAGTGGAATGATATGAAAATTACCATCTCCTGCGTGCCCAGCGATTGTGTATGTTAGGTTGTATTCCTTCAGAAGTGCTTGGAGCTTTGGTAAAAACGAAGCCATGTGCTCAGGGCATACGATAAGGTCGTCGATAAACGGAGCGGTGCGTCTTCCTGTCATGTGTTTTCGGAGCATGTTAAAACTTTCTCGACGTATTTTCCAATATTTTTCAGCTTCTTTGTTATTTTTTGCTATGTGACTTTTAAGTCCATATTTACTTGTGACAGCGGCTACTTTTTCAAGTTGTTGCTTAATATTTTTTTGGTCATTTCCTGCGAATTCAACAAGTAGGGTTAATTTTGGAATTCCGCCAGTGAGTATCATTTTTGCTTCAGGCAGAAAACGAAATCCAAGTTTAATGGTTTCTATAAAACCCAGGTACTTAAAAAAATCAAAGAAAAAACGTACCGCAAGCCTCATACTGTAATCGTCGTAAGATTCAAAGCTGTCAGGTTTTAAAGCAACAATGTCGCGTACGATATCACCAAGGTTTTCAAGTGACGGCATAAAAACCGCAACAACATTCGAATATTTTTCGATTGGAACAAGTGAGAAAGTTATTTCAGTTATGATACCGAGTGTTCCTTGAGATCCAGTGATTAGTTTACAGAGGTCAAAAGTTTGTGTTTTTTCATCCCAAATATCCCATAGCGCGTATCCTGCTGAGTTTTTAGATACATTTGGTTTTGCTTTTTTGAGCGCACTTTCATTTGTGCGGATGAGTGTTAAAATTGCTTTGTAAAGATTTCCTTCAAAAGTTGCATGTTGTGTTTTTATTTCAAGTTCTGATTTGGTAAGAGGAGATATATCGTATACGTTTCCATCAGTGAAAACTACCTTTAGTTTTTGTACGTAGCGTTCTGTTTTTCCAAACTTAATAGTTTTCTCACCACCACTATTATTAGCAACCATGCCTCCGACAGTACAGAGATCTTTTGACGCGGTGTAACTTGGAAGCATTGATCCAAACTGTCCGACTACTTTTTCAAAATCTCGATAGTAGCATCCTGGCTCAACAGTTACTTGCGTAGCTCCAACCTCAGTTATTTTGTTAATGTATTTTGTAAAATCGAGAATAATCGAATCATTGAGTGGCCCCCCAGACATATCTGTTCCTGCTGATCTAGCCGTGATAGAAAGTTTTGGAAATTCTTTTTTATGCTCTTGTACAAAACGAATAATTGTTTGAACATCTTTCGTGTGCTTTGGGTAAATAACAACTTGCGGAGTGATTTCGAAGATACTGGCATCCCGAGAGTAGGTTTTACGTGTTGCAACATCAGTTAAAACATCTCCATCGAGTAGTGGGGCAAGTTTTTCAAAAAGGGTTGTGTTTGGCATGGGGTACTTTGCAGATAATGTATACTTTCAGTATACGCTTTGTAGGCTTGTAAATGAAAGGTGAAAGTATAAATTGACAGACACCCCCAGGGCGCATATTATGAAAGGATACTTTTGTGATACCTGCTGCTTACCATGAATACCGATGTAAAGAGTGCAAAAAACTCTTTTTCAAAGGTATTTTGGTAGATAGTGAGGTAGAAGTAAAATGTAAGAAGTGTGGAAACATCGAAGTGTTGAAAGGTGTTGATTCA
Source organism: Minisyncoccia bacterium (assembly GCA_038256975.1). Lineage (GTDB taxonomy): Bacteria > Patescibacteriota > Minisyncoccia > Phycocordibacterales > UBA5272 > JALHNF01. The sequence goes on from JBBSJU010000002.1 coordinate 8,463, forward strand.
AGTAAGTTGATCTGCTTGAAACATCCGTGTCCACACAGGGTGGTGCTACCAAGTAAATGATGCGGAGGTAAATATACATAGAGGCTCTCGAAGCCCACCAGAGAATGGTTGGGTATTTTTTGTGTAAAAAATTAAATAAAATTATGAAATCAATTGATTATGTGCAAAAACGAGATGGGCGAACAGTGCTGTTTGATAATTCAAAAATAATCGCAGCACTTCAGAAGGCTGTAGATAGCACAAATGAGATAACGAGAGATCAGATGGCAAAGATGTCTCTATGTATTTTGGAAAAAGTTAGAATCTTGCCGCATCCTTTTAATGTAGAAAGGATTCAAGATATTGTTGAAATTGAGCTTATCCGTGCAAACTTTCCTGCCACAGCAAAAGCATATATTTTATACAGAGAAAAAAGACGTCAAGCACGTGAAAATAAGCACGTGTTTATAGATGTTGAAAAGACAATGGACGAATATCTTAATCGATCTGATTGGCGAGTGAATGCAAACGCAAATCAAGGATATTCGCTCGGTGGACTTATATTGAATGCTTCAGGAAAACTGATAGCAAATTATTGGCTTAATAAAATATACAGCGAAAGAATAAGAACGGCACACGTTGAAGGTGATATACATATTCATGACTTAGATATGTTTTCTGGATATTGTGCGGGGTGGAGTTTACGACAACTTCTTGAAGAAGGTTTTAATGGTGTTCCAGGAAAAACAGAGTCACTACCACCAAAACACCTTGAATCCGCACTTTCCCAGATGGTTAATTTTTTAGGAACACTACAAAATGAATGGGCGGGTGCGCAGGCATTTTCTTCATTCGACACATATCTTGCTCCCTATGTTAAGCAAGATGCAATGAACTACTTACAGGTGAAACAAGCAATACAGCAGTTCGTATTTAATCTCAACGTGCCATCTCGCTGGGGAACGCAGACGCCATTTACCAACATTACACTCGACTGGGTGTGCCCTTCTGACATGAAAGATCAAAAACCAACGATTGGAAAGAATACCTGTAGTTTTTCATACGGTGACTGTAAGACGGAAATGGACATGATAAATAAGGCGTTTATTGAGGTCATGACAGAAGGTGACGCAAAAGGACGTATTTTTACTTTTCCAATTCCTACCTACAACATCACGAAGGATTTTGACTGGGAAAATGAAAATGCACAAGCTTTATTTGAAATGACAGCAAAGTTTGGTATACCGTATTTCCAAAACTTTATGAATTCTGACTTAAATCCAAGTGATGTAAGAAGTATGTGTTGTCGGCTTCAGTTGGATCTTCGGGAATTACGTGCACGTGGGGGAGGGTTGTTTGGTTCTGCTGAGATGACGGGGAGTGTCGGGGTAGTAACGCTTAATATGCCGCGCATAGGATATGTGTCAAAAACAAAAGAAGAATTTTTTGAAAGACTTGGTGAGTTAATGGATATTGCAAAAGAGTCACTTGAGCTTAAGCGAAAAGTTGTGACACAAAATATAGAGCAAGGACTTCTTCCGTATACAAAACGATATCTCAAGACACTTCATAATCATTTCGCAACAATCGGACTTAACGGCATGAATGAATGCGCACTTAATTTTCTCGGAAAGGACATCTCTACTGAAGACGGCACAAACTTTACTCTCGAAGTGTTAGATTTTATGAGAAAAAAACTCTCCGATTATCAGGAAGAGACAGGAAACCTGTACAATCTTGAGGCCACACCCGCAGAAGGAACAACGTATCGTTTCGCAAAAGAAGATAAAAAACGTTTTCCAGAAATAATTCAGCAAGGTACTCCAACAGCGCCATACTACACAAATTCCACTCATTTACCCGTGGGCTATACGGAAGATCCTCTTATGGCATTAGATCACCAAGACCAGTTGCAGACAAAATATACAGGAGGTACAGTGCTGCACCTCTTTCTTGGTGAGAAAGTTCGTGATTGGAAAACGTGTCGTGAATTTGTAAAAAAAGTAGCTGGACGGTACCGTCTTCCATACTTCACTATCACTCCAACGTTTAGTGTGTGTCCAACGCATGGGTACTTGGTTGGAGAACACCAGCATTGTCCAACATGTACCACAGAGTGTGAGGTATGGTCTCGTATAGTTGGCTATTTTAGGCCAGTTAAAGAATGGAACAAGGGCAAAAAAAGTGAATATGCTGAACGAATTGAATATCGTGTGCTTGTAGAAGAAAAAGTATGATTGTAGGAGGTTTACAAAAACTCACCCTTGTAGATTTTCCAGGTAAAGTTGCTGCGATTATTTTCACCAAGGGTTGTATTTTTCGGTGTCCGTATTGTCATAATCCTGATCTTGTTCTCCCTGAACGAGGGGTGATAATTCCTCTTCCCGAGGTAAAAGATTTTTTGGAAGCAAGGAAAGACTTTCTTGAGGGTATTTGCATTAGTGGGGGAGAGCCAACATTGCATAAAGATCTTCCTGAGTTCATTACCTACATAAAAGATCTTGGGTACTCAGTTAAATTAGATACGAACGGCATTACTCCTTCAATGGTTCAGGAGTTAATTGATAGAAAGCTTGTCGATTACTTTGCTATGGATCTCAAGCAGACTTGGGATAAGTATCAGAAAATCGCAAATCTTGCTCCTGGTAAAGAAGGTTTCATTGAAAAATGCAAAGAAACATTTAAGATAATACAAACATCTTCTGTCCCACACGAATGGCGTACAACGGTTTTGCCAGGCATTCATACAGAAGCTGACTTTATTGAGATGGCATCATGGCTTTTGCCAGGGGAAGAGTATTTTATTCAGGATATAAATTATGCTGTAACTCTTGATACTAATCTCAATAAAAATAATCGTTTAGATGTGTCAAACTTGGTTGCTACCTTGCAGGGTTTGTATCCACATCTTCGTATAGAAAAGCGTTAAGTGGTATATAATTACCGTAACTAACAAAATAAAATGTATACATATCTCATATTGGAAATCATCGCATGGCTTCTTGGAGGAATAGTTCTGTTTTATCTAGTTCTCCATATTCTCCCAGCTCAGCACGGTTTGAGAAAAAAACTTTTTCGTTTTCGTTTCGCTCTCATCATCCTTATTTGTGCAGTGATGTTGGGAGTGTATTCTCAAAAAACATATCCACCGGATTTTGCTATGCCTGTTTGGATGCACTCATTTGCACCAAATCATCACGCGCCTAATTTACCGCTGGTGAGTATCGTGTCCTTCTTCCTGAATGCTAATAACTTTGAACGTGTTCTTGATATATCACGAGATCCAAACGATGTCCCCGCACCATTAGAAAGAACCGAATCTGAGGTGGTCAAAATAGCCATGACCGTTAAGGAAGTAATCTCTGAAATTGCTCCAGGAATATATTTCAATTATTGGACATTTGATGGTCAAGTACCTGGTCCGATGTTGCGAATTGTAGAGGGTGACACAGTTGAATTATCTTTAACGAATGACAAAACAAGTATTCATCACCACAATATCGATCTCCATGCTGTTACTGGTCCAGGTGGTGGCTCCGGTCTTACAAGTGCTGCTCCTGGAGAAACAAAGACATTTCGGTGGAAGGCATTGAATCCAGGGCTATACATATATCATTGTGCCACAATGAATGTCAGTGTGCATAATTCTCATGGACAGTATGGTTTGATACTTGTTGAACCAAAGGGTGGGTTACCAAAAGTAGACAAAGAATTCTACCTTGTTCAAGGTGAGTTTTACACTGCGGGTGACATTGGAAGAAAAGGTCTTACTCGTTTCGATTCTCAAGCACTACAAGATGGGATTCCAAATTACGTCGTGTTCAATGGAAGAATTGAAAATGATACAAAACGAATGAAGGTAAACGCAGGTGACCGTGTCCGTGTATTTGTGGGTAATGGGGGAGTAAATCTTATTTCTTCGTTCCACATTATTGGAGAAATTTTTGACCGAGTGTATCCGGAAGGTGCAATGGGTGAAGGTTCTACTATTCTAAAAAATGTTCAAACAACGGCCGTATTACCAGGGGGCTCTGCGATTGTAGAATTTACTGCTGAAGTACCTGGGGACCTTACTGTTGTGGATCATGCGCTTGCACGTATGAACAAAGGGGCATGGACAACTATTCAAGTTGTTGGAAGTTCACGACCAGACATTATTCAGGCGGTTAAGTAGTGGGAAAGTTGGCGCTGAATACTTTATCCGCTTACTACTACCATTTGCTGCGTGTCTGGGAATGATTTTTAACTCAACGAGGAAGAACTCATCGAGCAACTTGTCGGATTAATGGAAACAATAGATTTAGATGAGATTGGGATAAAAGAGAAGATGAAAGCCGAAGTGGAGCGTATTAAGAAGTTCCAGAGGGTCATTTTGGGCTCTAAGGAGAAGATTGAGATTAAGGACATAGATATACGTAATTATGCAAAATACGTCCTCAGAGAGGCTCGTGATTTAGAGAAACGTGAATTACTTGGATGTTTAAAAAGCAAAATCCTGCTTAGCCAAAAGAAAATTATTCTGGAAAGATCTTAGTTAAAATTTACTGAAAAATTATACATGCCCATACTGCACATACCCTGCATAGATGATCCAGCTTTAAATGTGCCAATATCTATGATCTCTTCTCCAGTTTGAGGAAGCGTCTTTTGGTATCCGATTGAGCGAATCACTAAGGCAGAAGAACAATCATATGTTCCGTTTGTTTTAACAATCAGTTTTGTTGGGATATCAGCCTGAGCAGAAGAGACCCGAGGTGAATAACCACCCTTTGCATCTATGGTTACATATTGAATCCCATCCCTTACTTCAACATTTTGTATAGCCTGTGTTGATGCGGTATTATCGCTACCCTTCGAGCCTAGAAAAATAATGCCAATTCCAATAATGAGCCCGATAGTAATAATTGATAAAGCAATTTTATTCATAAAGTTAATTATATATTAAATAATGGATTGATAATTCCGAGTCCTGCCAAGCCAGCAAGTAGTGCGAATAGTCCGAGACCGATCACTACGACACCTGCGGACTTAAAGAATAGAGGCGCATGTCTTCCGTGCGCGAATGATGCAGACCCGAATGAGAGAAGTAAGAGCACTGGTAACGTCCCGAGAGCAAAAGCTAGCATGATCAACATTCCAGAACCAAAAGATCCACTACCTAATGCCGAGACCTGCATTGACTGAGTAAAGCCACAAGGCAAGAAGAATGTGGCAAAACCTAGAATGAGAGGTGTGAACGTTTTATGCTCAATTCTCCTGAAGAAATTAAAGATTCCCGACGGCAGAGCGATTTTGTTCTTTTTAAAAACTCCAACCAAATTCAAACCCAACGTCAGCATCACAAGCGATGCCAAAAGACCTAAGATTGCCGTAAGGGTAAAATTAATGCCGATAGCACTTCCTACAGCGCCAAGCACTCCACCCAATACTGCAAAGCTGACAATTCTTCCTATATGGAAGAGTAGAAACGTTTTGGTATCGCTCACATTGTCTTGAGATATCTTTGCTGATAGAGACAAAACCAATCCTCCCACTATGGCAAGACAGCTTGAAACCGAAGCTATGAGCCCAATAATGAAGCTTGTGATTGGTGTGGTCTGCCCACCGATCCCAAGATTAAGAACTCCTGATTTCTGTAATAAAAAGAACAACACCAGGAAACCAAGTCCAATCGGAAGAGCTTTCCAAATAATATCGTCTCTTTGTTTTTCCTTGACCGTTTTTTCAACGGAAAGAATATAACCATTAGATTTGATTTTATCTGTCAGCATATCTGCTAATTTTTCAGAAGAATAATCACTGTCAGTTTCTATTTCCACAATTTCATTCTTCAGATTGACTCGTGCATTTTGTATGAAGTCCTGTTCATTCAAGACATCCTCGATCAAGATTTTGCATGATGCACAATGCGTACCAGATACGTGTAATATGTGTGTTTTCATACTTATAATTTCTTAGCTTTAATGCGAAGTGAGTTCGAGACTACGGAGACCGACGACATCGCCATAGCAAATCCAGCAAAAATAGGATTCAAAAGCCAACCAAAGATTGGATAGAAAGCACCTGCCGCAAGCGGTATACCAACGATGTTGTATATGAATGCCCAGAAAAGATTCTGCTTGATTCCTCGCATGGTAATTTTTGAAAGCTTAATGGCTTTGACGAGCTTTGAAATGTCCCCTCCAAGGAGGGTGATTCCTGCCGACTCAATCGCGACATCCGTACCTGTTCCCATGGCAATACCGACGTCAGCTTGGGCAAGTGCGGGAGCATCATTCACCCCATCACCTGCCATAGCGACAATACGACCCTGTGACTGGAGCTCTTTTATTTTTTCAAGCTTATCTTGTGGTAATACATGCGCCACAATGTCATCAATACCAACGAGTGATCCAATGTACTTAGCGGCTTTTTCATCGTCTCCTGTAAGCATAACCACTTTTATGCCGAGAGCATGAAGACTTTTGATAGCCTCTACTGACTCAGCCTTTATTTCGTCTGCCACCATCACAAAACCGAGTACCTTCTCTTTGGTAGCAAGAATGACTGGTGTCTTTCCTTGCGAGGTAAACTCATTTAACCTATCAGCGTCAAATGAAATTTTTAGGTCGCTCACAAGCTTCGCATTGCCTACAAAATATTCAGTGCCTCTGATCTCTCCCTTGAGACCTTTTCCTTGTATTCCTTCAAAGTTTGAAACATCAGATATCGAGATATTTTTCTCCTGTGCGTAGTTTACGACTGCATGTGCGATCGGATGCTCTGATTTTTTCTCAAGCGAAGCGAGAATTGAAACAAGTTCATCATCTTTCAAGTTTGCGAGGTTTTGTATGTCGACAAGTGTCGGCTTTCCTTTGGTTATTGTTCCTGTCTTGTCGACCACAACTGTGTTTACCTTATGAAGCTTTTCGAGAGTAGCCGCATCTTTGATGAGAATTCCTTCCTTGGCACCTTTACCGACTCCGACAATTATTGCAGTTGGAGTAGCGAGACCAAGCGCACATGGACAAGCTATTACTAGGATTCCCACAAAGGATACGAGACCGAATGAAAGTGCCTGAGAAAATCCTAAATACTGCGACCCAATAATGAGCCATGCACCAAGAGTAAGAAAAGCGATTACAAGAACTATGGGCACAAAGATGGCTGATATTTTGTCTGCCATTGCCTGTATTGGCGCTTTGCTCCCTTGAGCATCTTCAACCATCTTTATAATCTGAGCGAGCAGTGTCTCTGAGCCAACCTTTGTGGCTTTAAAGGTGAATGACCCACTTGTATTCATTGTGCCAGATACGACATTGTCGCCAATCTTTTTCTGGGCAGGCATTGGCTCTCCTGTAACCATCGATTCATCAATAAAAGATGAGCCTTCCGTGATGACACCGTCAACAGGAATTTTTGCGCCTGGCTTCACGATAATCAGATCTCCATGCTTTACATCGTTTACTGAAATCTCTATTTCCTTTCCGTCACGAACAACCAATGCTGTTTTGGCTTGAAGATTGAGAAGTTTCTCGATCGCATCACCTGTCTTAATTTTAGATCTGGCTTCGAGGTATTTACCGAGCGCAATAAAGGTAATGACCACTATCGTCACGTCATAGTACTGGTACTCGACATTAATAAACGGCTTAAGAACGTCCTCAAAAGCACTGACGGCGAAACTGTATAGAAAAGCGGCTACTGTACCGATACCAATAAGGGTATCCATATTCGCTTTGCCGTATTGGAGAAATCTATAAAAACCAAGGAGATATGGCTTACCAACTACAAAAAGGATATAGGTGGCAAATATCGGGAGAAGATGATGAAAGAATTCCTTGAGTGTGTAGCTCATTGCAGGAACGATGCTGTACTCAGCGAGAATATCCCAACCCATAACGAAAGCAGCAAAAACTGCCAGAGGAATTGCGGAGAGCACTTTCGTCCGCATGTCCGCAACCTCATTGAGCTTCTCTTTCTTTGACTGATTCAATCCCAAGTGAGCCGCATGCTCACTTTCAGACATACCCATCTCGTTCGCTGTCTCGGGGACATCGAGTGAATATCCGAGAGGTTCGATATGCTTAGAAAGGTCGTGAGGGCTTATTTTTGAAGGATCAAAGGAAACCTTGGCCTTCTCCGTTCCATAGTTCACCTCTGCAGAATGCACACCATCAACTTTCTTAAATGTTTTTTCAATAACAGATGAACATGAGGCACAATGCATTCCTTTTACGTTGTATGTTTGTGTGTGCATAAATTATTTTCTCTTTAGCTTATAAACTTTTAAAATCTCCTGCTTGGTCTTCTCAGTCTGCCCAGCTTTCACCTGATTCAGGATGCATCCGCCAAGATGATTTTCGAGCAGTAAGTCTTCGACATTAGAAAGTCCCTGCTTGACTGCTGAGGTTTGAGTGATCACATCAATGCAGTACGTATCATTCTCAATCATCTTTTGTAGCCCTCGAATCTGGCCCTCGATAAGCTTGAGGCGACGAATGATCTTTCCCTTATTTTTATCTTCCATATATTTCATACCCAACATTATATACCCCCTAGGGGGTATAGTGCAAGTAAAACAATAAACCACCCAGTGATGGGTGGTTTATTGTTTTAGTTACTGCTCTCAGCAGGTATGCAATGACTGAATAGGATATTTGAGTAAATTCGACCCTCCTCGGAGTCTGAACCTATCTCAAGTTGGCTGCCAGACTTGGAATCGAACCAAGATACACAGCTTCAAAGGCTGTTGTCCTACCTTTAGACGATCTGGCAATATTGTATGGGGAACCCATACGATTGCTCGATAATAGCAGACTTTTTGCGAAAATTGAAATAAGCGTATACTAGAAATGTTGTGAATACTTCTTCATTTTCCTACACTAATTCCGAACCATTCTTTGCACGAGTTGTTTCCTGTCCTCATTGGGAAGACCACCACATAGAACGAGCGAAATCTGCAAATGATTTTAAGTTGCTCGGCGAGCTTGTGTGTGAAGTAGCAGAGAGAATGCCGAAACCTCTTTTTATGGTTTCGGGTCCGATGACCACTGGTGGCATGGGCTCATATTCAAAAAATATTCTCCTGTTTCAGCATGCGATAGACGAAGCGATCAAAGCAGGTGTAACTGTGTTTAATCAAACAATGCTTGAAGAGCATTTGCAGCGTTTGGTGCGAGAATGGCTTACTTGTAATCCCGAGTCAGAATATTGCAATCATGTGCTTACTGATGTGTACGAAGCCTTGCTCGCTTCAGGGCACATACACGGTGTGTACTTTATGCCAGACTGGCACACCTCGCGTGGGGCGCGATGGGAAAGGGAAGCCGCAGAGCGTCTTAATGTTGCAATTCACGACTATCCAGGCGAATGGTACGAAAAAGCAACGAGCAGAACAAAACTATTTTTTAACGAAGATTAAATTTTTCGAGCTTCTTCAAGGATGAGCGATTTCTCATCATTTCTGAGTGATACCTTTGCTTTAATGGAAAGGCATGTGTCCGGCACAAGAATACTTTTGAGTTCTTTGTATGTGCGAGGGAATACAACCGCCTCTGTGGTACCAGAGAGATCGGCAAGTTTAAGGAAACACATTTTCTCACCTTTTTTAGTATCTATTTCACGAACTTCTTGAATAATGCAGCCCAGGTCGCGCACCGTTTCCCCATCTTGCCATTCATCGCCTTTTAACTTTGCAAAATTCTCTTTCTTTTTTTCGAAGACATGTTTCCATTTATCGAGTGGGTGTCCAGAAATGAAGAGTCCAAGGAGTTCCTTTTCCCACTGGAGTTTTTGGTCGTTTGAAATAAGGGGAACTTCTTTGAGTCGAATGTCATGAAAATCATCATGCATCACAAAGAGGCTTTCTTGGGAAGCATTGCTTTGCATGTGGTTGCGGTGATACTCAAGAATATTTTCTACATTACCGTAGAGAATGCCACGGTCACCAAGGTCATCGAGCGCACCTGACATCACAAGTGCTTCGATAGATTTTTTGTTCACATTTTTATGCGTTACGCGTTGTAAGAAACTTGAAAGAGAGACGAAGGGTCCATTTGCTTTACGTTCGTTAATGATTCCATTTGCAATATCTTCACCAAAGTTTTTGATTGAGTAGAGTCCAAAACGAATCTCGTCTTTTCGGGTTTCTTTATTTGGCACTACAGTAAATGATCCCTCACTAAAGTTTACACTCGGAGGCAGTACGTCAATACCAAGCTTTTTACAATCATCAATAGATTCAGCAACTTTTTCCGTGTCACCCGCTTCAGCAGAGAGGACACTCGCCATATATTCAGCAGCATAGTTCGCTTTGAGGTATGCTGTGATATATGCTACCCATCCGTACGATACGGAGTGAGCTTTATTAAAACCATAAGCGGCGAATGGTTCAATCCAACTCCAAATTTGTTTTGCTTTCGACTCACTCCAGCCAGAATGAGTTACACAACCTTTGATAAACTTTTCTTTTTGTGCGGCCATTTCCTCAGGAATCTTTTTTCCTACAGCTTTACGGAATTTATCCACCTCACCCCAGGTATAGCCAGCGAGTTTGTTTGCCATCATTAAAAGGTCGTCTTGGTATACCAAAATACCGTACGTCTTTTCAAGAATCGGCTCAAGTGCAGGGTCGAGATATGAAATCTTGCTTCTGTCATGCTTACGAGCAATATATTCAGGGATGAATTGAATAGGTCCGGGGCGGTAAAGAGCCACCATGGCGTTTATATCGTGAATACTTGTTGGTTTAAGGTCAATCAAGTATTTAGTCATGCCGTCACCGTTTAACTGAAACAGGTCCGCAGTTTCGCCACGCGCGAGCATTTCAAATGTTTTTATATCATCAAGAGGAACTTTATCGATATCAATAAGAACGCCGAATCTTTTTTCGATAAGCTCAATTGCATTTTTAATGATTTTTAAGTTTTTAAGTCCAAGGAAGTCAAATTTAAGAAGCCCCGCTTCTTCGATGGTGTACATGTCGTACTGAGAAATGATTTTTTTCTCACCCTTGGTGTCATATTGCAGCGGTGTGAAGTCGGTGAGTGCGGATGGAGAAATAACTACGCCTGCGGCATGAACAGAAACGTGTCGAGCACATCCTTCGATCTTTTTTGCAGTATCAATAATTGCTTTTGTATCTGGATCTTGATCGTACAACTCTTTAAGTTCTGGTGTTGTTTCGAGCGCGTGCGCGATTGTCATCGGGAAACCTTGTGAGCCCATGGGAATAAGTTTTGAAATCTTATCACCAACTGCATACTCGTATTTCATGGCACGTGCTACGTCTCGCACGGAGCCACGGGCAGCCATGGTTCCAAATGTTCCTATTTGAGCAACTTTATCAGCGCCATATTTTTGTCGTGAGTAGTCAATCATTTCATCTCGTCTGTTGTCGGCAAAGTCCATATCGATATCCGGCGCAGACGGACGCTCTGGGTTCAAGAAGCGTTCAAAAGGAATTTGGAACTCAATAGGGTCAATGTTGGTAATACCGGAGAGATAAGTGACCATAGATCCTGATACTGATCCACGAATGTTAGAAAGAATACCGTGAGAGCGAGCATATGCAAGTAAATCGGCAACCACAAGAAAGTAAGGCGAATATCCTTTCTGTTTAATAACAGAAAGTTCATATTCTACACGCGTAAGCGCACTCTCTGTTTTCTCTACTCCTCGTCTTGCAAATCCCTCAAATACAATACGACGGAGTTCGTCATCAGCGGTTTTTCCTTCAGGGATATCTATGTTTGGGAAAACCCATTTTCCAAGTTCAATTTCGAGGTTACACATCTCGGCAACTTTTCGGGTGTTTGCAACTGCTTCTGGAATATCACGGAAGTAGTTGTTGGCAGTTTTTGTATCAATGAAAGAATAATCATCTTTACCAAATCCATATTTGTTTTCACGACCTTCATTTTGAATACCCACAAGTACTTCATGGGCATCGCGGTCATCAGGATTCAGATAGTACACGTTTTGTGTACCAACAAGCGGAACGCCAAGCTCTTTTGCAAGCACTACCAGTCCATCACGAATAGGCTTTGCGTTGTCATACGCAACTTGTGCAACAATTTCAATAAAATAATTTTCTTTTCCAAAAATATCTTGATGCTCACGAACAACATCCTCGGCTCTTTTTTTGTCGATGATGACTGTTTTTGAAAGTTCGCCGCCAGGACCACCAGAAAGACAAATAAGTCCTTCACTGTGAGCACGTAAAAGCTCTTTGTCGACACGGGGTTTATAGTAAAAACCTTCTAAGTTAGAAAGGGTAACGAGCTTAATGAGATTTTTATACCCCACTTCATTTTTAGCAAGGAGGGTGAGTCTATATCGGCGAGTGTCTTCTTTACTATCTTTATCAAACCGAGTTCGAGTAGCAACAAATGCATCAAGTCCGATGATTGGCTTTATACCAGAGTCCTTACACTTTTTATAAAACTCAATCGTGCTGTACATGTTGCCATTTTCAGTCAGGGCAAGGGCAGGCATCTCGAATTCTTTGGCACGTTCTACAAGCTCGTCTATTTTTGCAAGACCTTCAAGAAGGGAATAATGAGAGTGAGTGTGAAGATGAATAAACGGCTCCATTTCTCCCAGTATACCTGGTAGAGTGTAAGAGTGAAAAATAGTCGTAAAAAAAGCTTATACACCCTTGGAATTGATGAGGTGGGGCGTGGTCCACTTGCGGGCCCTGTGTCTGTTGGAGTGGTTCGCACAGCTCTTCCGCGTAAACAATACTCCAAGTTACTTTCAGGTATTCGTGATTCGAAAAAGGCAACTCAAGCTGAAAGAGAGAAGTGGTATGAAAAGGCAGTGATCTGGAAAAAAGAAAAAAAGATTGATTGGGAGGTGACTTTTAAAAGTGCACACTACATAGATACAAAAGGAATTGTTCCAAGTATTCGTGTCTGTATGTATGAAGGAATAAAAAAAGTCAAAGGAGTTTATAGTGAGCAGTACCTTTTAGACGGCGGACTTAAACTCAAACCTGAATACAGGATGCAAAAAACTATTATTAAGGGTGACAGTAAAGAGCCGCTTATTGCGCTTGCTGCGACTATTGCGAAAGTTGTGCGAGATAGATATATGATACGTTTGGCAAAAAAATATCCGAAGTATGGTTTTGAAGTGCATAAAGGGTATGGAACTAAAAAGCACAGGGAGGCAATATATAGGTTTGGAATTTCTCAAGTACACAGAAAGTCTTTTTGCAAAAACATACAGAAGCAGGTAGATTAAAGGTACTTTCTTGAAGGGGTTGGAAATGAATGGTAAGGATTATAAATTGGAGTCTGCTCAAACAAGAGAGCTCCTGTTGCAATTGTTTCGTGAGTCACAGAGTTTCTCTTGCACCAAAAAAGAGGCTCGGTGGCTTAGAGAAGTTCTTTTGGATTCAATAATTTGGCTGCAAGGGTTTACAGGGCTGACTGTCTGCGAACCTGAATTGATCAAAGTTCTAGTGAAAAGTGTTAGAAATAAATACAAAGAGCAGGACAAGTGTCACGACGTCTTACGGCATTATATTCATCGCCTCGAGGTGATCATTCAGATGAACAATGAGGCTTCGAAGGCAAAAAGATAAGCTCCCGATGCGACAAGCAAGGGAGCCCTTTTTTATTTTGGTATTCTGTTGTATACTGTTTCCCATATGGTAGTACGAATGCGACATACGCGGGGACACACACGAAATCGTCGAAGTCATCACGCGCTTACAAATATTCCTGTAGTGAAAACAAAAGGAGATGGTATCCGATTGAACCACACTGCGTCAAAGGAAACAGGAACCTACAAGGGTAAACCTGTAAAAGCGCTTCAGAGAAAACTCGACAAGAAGATCGCGAAAAAAGCTCCTGCAAAGAAGCGGAAGTAAGTCACACAAAACGCTCATGTATTTGAGCGTTTTGCATTAAAAAAATAATTTGTTCTTTTATGTCTAATCGTCACATTGCACGCTCGGTTGTAGTCCAAACCCTCTTTGAAGGGGATATGCACGGATGGATATTGTCTCCGGCTGAGCACAAAGAAGATTTCGAGCGCTCGCTTGAAAGAAATACTGTAGAGTTTGCGCTCGGAGCAAAACTTAAAGATTTTTCGTCTGACTTACTTACGCTTACGCTCGCAAAACGAGGAACGCTTGATGAGATAATTACCAAAGCTGCTCCTGAGTGGCCACTTGAAAAAATCGCAAATGTAGATCGTAACGTCCTTCGCCTTGGGCTTGCGGAGCTTTTGTATGGTGACAGAACACAGGTGCCGCCAAAAGTTGCTATTGATGAAGCGATCGAGCTTGCTAAGAATTTTGGAGGAGATACCAGTGGAAAATTTGTAAACGGAGTGCTTGGGGCAATTTACAAAGAAATGGGTGAGCCGGGGAAGCACGAACAAAGAAAAGATAAAGAAGTTGTTCATAAAAAAGAAGAAGATATTTCCTTGCTTCCAGTGGAACGTTTGGGTGGAGCAGTCGTGTATGCAAAAAATGCCGACGGTGCCATTTATTTTGCTCTTGTGCACGACATATTTGGGAAGTGGACTCTTTCCAAAGGTCATTTAGACAATACACTTGATGTTGTTGACGCAACGATTACTCGGGTACGCGAAGAGCTGGGACTTCCCATCGTGATTGAAGAGAAAATTGGTGAAAATGAGTATGTGGCTGTTAATCTAGAAAAGAAACGAGTACGAAAGCAAGTTACATACTACATTGCTCAAGCCCCATTTCAAGAAATTCAGTTTACAAGCGAAGGAGGGCTTGATGATGCGAAGTGGTTTCCTGTCCAAGAAATCAGTGAACTTCCTTTGTATTCTGACCTTGTGCCGATACTTTCTAAAGCGGTACAAGTTATCCTTAAAAAATAGTTTACTATTTGCATAAATAGTCATTCTAGGGTACGAATAGAGCATATTTATGATAGATCTCAGTCAATTTGAGAAAAAAGTAAACGTAACATTTAAAGATAAAAACTTGCTTAAGCAGGCGTTTATTCATCGTTCGTATATTAATGAAAATCCACGCACGGGATTTTCACACAACGAACGTCTGGAATTTTTAGGTGACGCAGTCCTTGAGCTTATTGTGACAGACTTTCTTTTTAGAAAATATCCTAATAAACAAGAAGGAGATCTTACTTCGTACCGTGCCGCCCTTGTGAATGCTCAAATTATGGGGAGTATTGCGATGAATGATCTTGGAATGAATGAGTTTATGATGCTTTCGAAAGGGGAGGCAAAAGATGTTGGACGAGCACGTTTTTCTATTTTAGCCGACGCATACGAGGCTTTTTTAGGAGCACTCTATCTCGATCAAGGTTATGCTGCTTGTGATACGTTTGTCCAAAACACCATTTTAATTAAAACAGAAGAGGTAATGAAGAAGGGTTTGTGGAAGGATCCGAAAAGTTTAGTGCAAGAAAAAGCTCAAGAACATCTTGGAGTTACACCACTGTATAAAGTGCAGCAAGAGCTTGGTCCAGATCACGATAAACGTTTCGTTGTGGCAGTATATTTTGGAGCAGAACTCATTGCCGAAGGTGAGGGGAAGTCCAAACAAGAAGCGGAGCAGCAAGCAGCAGAAGGTGCGCTCAAGGCGAAAAATTGGGTTAAATAGGTTTGATAAATGGCCTTTTTGTGATATGCTCGCATGTAGCGGGATAGAGCAGAGGTAGCTCGTCAGGCTCATAACCTGAAGGCGTCCGTTCGATTCGGACTCCCGCTACCAAGTCACCCATATAAGTGAATTCCCGATATGAAGTGACACATGTCGATATAGCTCAGGTGGTTAGAGCGGAGGACTCATAAGCCTCAGGTCGGTGGTTCGAATCCACCTATCGACACCATAACGTACAGTTTTTTAAACCAAAATTGTATGTTATAAATGACGTACCCCACGCAGAAGATGGTTATGCAGTCGTAGCTCAACTGGTTAGAGCGCTGCCCTGTCACGGCAGAGGTTGAGGGTTCAAGTCCCTTCGACTGCGCATAAACAAAAAATACTCAATCTAAGATTGAGTATTTTTTGTTTACTTGTGACCAAACCTTTTTTGTTTGTATGTAAAAAATTGACAATATAGAAATGTGTTGCTAGCATCCAGTTATGTGGAGCGCAGTGCTTCGCAAAACCCTGAGGAGGGTCTCATGTCGGACGCAACGATTGATGCAAAGATTCAACAACTCAAGGCGATTGACAGTCAGGTGATAGGGCTGGCAGCTCAAAGGAGACAGCTTGTTGTCGAGCTGGAGCAAGCTCGAAACACAATCAGTGAGCTACTCGGACAAGAAGAAAAAGGTGAATCCATCGATGTGCTTGAGTTAACGGCACGCGTAGCCAACTCTTTGAAGGCTAATGGAATTTACTATTTAACAGATTTGTGTAGCTATTCTGAGCAAGAATTGCTCCGCATGCCATATCTGGGTAAAATTTCCTGCCTGCAAATAAAGGAAGCCTTGGCTACTCGAGGGCTTTCACTCAAATAAATATACTGCTCATTGGTTTAATTCGAAAAGCTGCTCGGTGAAAACCAGCAGCTTTTTTGTTTACTAGGAGAGAACAATCGTATTGATGGTAGACAAAATCAGGTGTACCATTTTGGATAGAGGTTAGGAAAATGTTCTTAACCAAGGCCTGGGAGGGTCTCATGAAATCGCTCATTTTTTTGTGGCTAGCCATGTTCAGTGTTGCTACTCTCGCGGCAGACGTTGATATTCAAAAGCCGATGACGACTCTTGAACAAAAAACTGTTGCAAAACAGATGAATTTCCCTGACTCAAATCAAGCGAAAGTCGAAGTGTTCCAACTTGGGCACACATCGTCTACTTTGGAACTTATGTTTTCAGGTGGCCTTCGGCTTGAAATTGAGGATATCGAACCAGCGACGACTCTTGATGAAGTCGCGCAACACAGAGAGTTAGATCGAGTGCGGTTGTATGGGGTCACCTGGCAACCTGCAAGTCATCTGATTGGTATCGGTATTGAGACGGAGGTTATCAATCAAGGTGACCGCAAACTTTTGAAGACCAGACCATCTCTACGTCTCTCAAAAAGATTTGAGCGTGATGGTTGGCAAGGATCCTTTTTCTTCAAGCCTCTCTGGGATCATGAGGAGAGTAATCCTTTGGGTTTCAAGGCAGGTATCAGGATTGATTTCTGAATTCTTCCCATGGGGCCCTCTTCATACGTGTCGCGGTTCGTTGAAAGACGGCCGCGATTATTTTTTTGATATCTCGTATCGGTCGCCAGTGTCTTTGATAGTAAATCCTCCTAATTCAATTTCTCCCCGTAAACGGTCTGATTCGGCCCAATCTTTATTTACTCGAGCAAGAAGGCGAGTTTCAGCGAGTGCGATAATTTCTTCAGGAATAACGTCTTTTTTCTGCAGCGAAAAATTAAGCCCAAGAATTTTGTCTAATTCGTCGAGAGTTGCTTTCTTGTTTTCGTTAGTATCTCCAGATTTTACGTATTCCCAAACATGGGCAATAACTTGAGCGGTGTTTAAGTCATCATTTATAGATTCCTTACTTTTTTCAATTACCGCAGAGTTTATTTCACCAGAGATATCACCAAATGAAAGATATGCGTCATATAAGCGGTTAAGAGCTGTCTGTGCTGCTTCTAGGGCTTCAAAAGAGAAGTCAGTCATGCTTCGGTAGTGTGACGTAAGAAGCCAGTAGCGGTAGGCAAGCGGAGAAATACCTCGGTCAATGAGTGTTTGAAGACGAATAAAATTATCTCCAGATTTTGCCATCTTTCCGTCTTTGATATTTAAAAAACCTCCATGCATCCAATAGTGTACGTACTCATGTCCTGAAGCGCATTCTGATTGGGCAATTTCATTTGTATGGTGTACGGGAATATGGTCGATACCTCCTGTATGAATATCAAACGGCGTGCCAAGAAGCTTCTCACTCATTGCAGAGCACTCAATATGCCAGCCGGGGAATCCGATACCCCACGGAGATTCCCATTCCATGTCGCGTTTTTCGTTTGTGGGAGAAAATTTCCACAGCGCAAAGTCTGTCGCGTTTTTTTTCTCGTCATTTACTTCCACTCGAGCACCCTCTTCCATTCCTTTCACATCAAGTTTTGCGAAATCTGCATAATGTTCAAACTTGCTCGTATTAAAATAAATACCGTCAGATGTTTTGTAGGTGTATCCTTTTTGTTCGAGAGTCTGTACTAATACTATCTGTTCCTGAATGTATTCTGTTGCACGAGGAAAATGTGTGCCTTGGGTGTTTATGTTTAGTAAAGAAAGGTCTTCTTTAAATGCCGCTTCATAAAACTTAGCAATATCCCAGGCTGTTTTACCTTCACGCTTCGCGCCTTTTTGCATTTTATCCTCGCCATCATCGGCGTCACTCACAAGATGCCCAACATCAGTGATGTTTATCACTTGCTTAACTGTGTAGCTGTTCCATTCAAATGTTCGGCGAAGCGTATCTGCAAAAACGTATGCTCGCAAGTTTCCGATGTGTGCGAAATTGTACACGGTAGGTCCACAATGATACATACGTACCTCACCACTATGAATGGGGGAAAAGGTTTCTTTTGTGCGAGTTTTTGTATTATACAAACAGATATTCATACGGATAGCTTTTATAGCCACTTCTTTCTTTTAAATCCAATATAAATCATAAAGCTTACAAAAAAGATAATTGCAAACATGGTAATTTGGTCAACTACAATTTGTGCAACAAATATTTGGGGAATAACAGCAAGAGGAAGTGCTATAAAACTAAGAAGCGTAAGAACTTTCATGACCTCATTTGTTCGGTACGCAATAAGGGAGTCGTTGGTAGCCTGTAAGCTATGGATAATTTCTTGGTAATGTTCCAGAGCGTTCCATATTTTTTGGTACTCATTGTTTATGTGTTTCGCATCTGTTCGGAAGAGAACGTTTTCATCGAGTTGATTCCAGATATCTTTGTGAAAACGAAGTGCGCGTTTGAAGTCTAAGAGTTGGTGATTGATATCAGAGATCTTCTCGACAGTCTTTTTGTGTCGCTCACCAAATATCTTTTGTTCGGTATGTTGGATGATGCCATCTATATCTTCAAGTTGTTTGCCTATGTTTCTGTACTGACGATACACAACATCAAAGAATAAATCTCGGGCTGTTTTAATTTGTTTAGTGTCTACTGCATCAGTAGCAACATCGTTTACTGAGCCAATTTTTTCGTAATGAACGGTAATAAGAAATGTTGTACCAATAATGAAGTCTATTTCTTTTTTCTTGCCACCGTGGACTACACCTTCATAGGTTGGAAATTGAAGGACGACATAGGTGTGGGTATTAAAAAAACGAACCTTAGAGCGTTCGATATATTGCGCGAGTTCATCACGAATTGAAGTGTCGAATTTAAATTCACGGTGCAACTCCTCGACTTCTTCCAGACTTGGACTCTGTACGTCAATCCAGGTAAATACTTTTGTTTCAAAGCGTGTAATCACAAAGCTAATTCTAGCAAGTTTAGTTAATAAAGTATCATTGACATACTGTGTTCTTATGTTATACTGATGTTAAGCAGGTCATTCCGACCTGAACCGTGAGGTGTCTCATGCGCATTGTTCATTTGTTTCTGACCGTTCTTTTCTTTTTGAGCGCGAATGTTGGTGCTCAAGAATTCTCACTCAATACCTCAGTGAAGTCGCAATACCTCGGCGCCAATGGCGCCATCTTTGAAGATCAGCCCGTGATGCAGACTGAGGTCTCGGTCAGTCACGGAAACTGTTGGGCATCGGTCTGGCTTTCGACCGCCGGCGATGCCTGGAAGGTTCGTGCGGGTGACGAGCTCGACTACAATGGAGGCTGCAACTGGAAGGTCGGCGACACAACTGTCGGCCTGCTGGTTGCCTACTACGACCTTGCTATGTCGGGCGGCGCCTCGGATGTGACAATCAGTTTTGAACGCGGCCCGTACTATGGGAAGCTCTCAAGCTTTGCCACCCACGGGTTGCCGTTTCCAGGCGGTCAGATTGCACGTGTTGGTCGGAAATTCGCCCTAGGAACTTTCCATGATTGGGATCTCGTTGCAAGCACCGAGGTTGCCTATGATTTTGGTAGCTTTGGTTTCGAGGAGGGGCTTTTCGGGAAGCTATCTTTGTCGGGGTCTTCCTTGCTCGGTGAATCAGCAAAGTTATCTCTCGGTGTCGACTTCAGCGACGGGATTACCGTCGGCGATCGACATGGTGAGCTCGCGACGTGGGTTGGGGTCTCAAGGAATTTTTGAGACATGCCGAATCCAGAACCAAGGCAAATAAACCGGAGCGCGCGCTCCGGTTATTTTTATGTTTGACCCGTCACTTTAATTCTGGAATACTCTATACATGCGTACGAAACTCTTTTTTGGTCTGTTGTTTGCGGCGGGGATATTTTATGGAGGCTATACTCTGGGAATTTCAAATTATAATTGGGAAACGGTTATTGCAAAACAAGTTGCGGGCACTGCTGTGCCAGGAGATGTGCAAGATGCAGACTTTGCACCACTTTGGAAAGCGTGGGCAACTTTGGATCAAAAGATAGCGCCATCAAAAGCAAGTTCAACAAAAACTATTGCAAATCAAGATAAGGTCTGGGGAGCTATCCAAGGACTTGCTTCTTCATACGGAGACCCATACACAACATTTTTCCCGCCACAAGAATCTAAGGCTTTTGCAGAAAGTGTAAAAGGATCATTTGGTGGTGTTGGAATGGAGGTGACCATGAAAGATAAAGTAATCACTGTAGTCGCGCCGCTCAAAGGCACTCCTGCTTTTCGTGCGGGCATAAAAGCAAACGATAAAATTATCGAGATAGATGGAACTTCAACATTACAAATGTCACTCGATAAGGCGGTGGCCTTGATGCATGGCAATCCAGGAACCGTTGTGGCATTAAAAATATTCCGCGAATCAGAAAGACGTACTATTGAACTTGCAATCACGCGTGCAATTATTGAAGTCCCAACCATTCAAACAGAATTCAAAGATGGAGTATTTGTTATCCACTTGTTTAGCTTTACGGAAAATTCGGCGCCAAAGTTCCGTGACGCACTTCTTGAGTTTGAACCATTCTTTAGTAGTGGCAAAACAAATAAACTCATCATAGATCTTCGGAGCAATCCGGGTGGGTTTTTGGAATCAGCAGTTGATATCGCGTCGTTTTTCCTTCCTGAAGGAAAAGAGATTGTGCGCGAAGTGGGGAATCGTGAATATGGTGAAAAGATATACCGCAGTCGAGGATTTGATGTCTTTGGTGATGGTCTGAAACTTGCTATTTTAATTGATGGTGGTTCAGCGTCTGCTTCTGAAATTCTTGCAAGTGCACTTCAGGATCATGGCAAGGCGATTTTAGTTGGTGAGCAGTCGTTTGGGAAAGGTTCGGTACAAGAATTAATACCTATTACAAATGACACTTCTCTTAAGGTCACCATTGCGCGATGGCTTACGCCAAAAGGGAAATCTATTTCTGATGGAGGAATAACTCCTGATGTTGTGGTTTTGTACGCAACGAGTACTAAAGAAGGTGAGGAGATAAAAGATGTACAGCTCTTGCAAGCAATTACAGAACTTAAGAAATCATAGATATGAAGGTACTTCTTCTTGTTGATGTAAAGAAACTTGCTAAAAAAGGATCAGTAATTGAAGTTGCTGACGGATACGGTACTTTTCTTATCCAAAAAAAGATGGCAAAGCTTGCGACCACAAGTACCGTTAAAGAAGTTGCTCATGTTCAAAAACAAAAGGATGCAGGGGAGAACCGAGAGATGGAAATATTACTCTCTGCATATGTGCAGCTCGAAAACAAAGAGATTACAATTCCTGTACGAGTAAATGAAAAAGGTGTTTTGTACGGACATATTCATGCGGTTGAAATATCTGAGGCATTAAAATCTTCATATCACGTAGCGCTTTCCCCAGGGCTTATTCATCTTCGTGAACCACTAAAGAATCTTGGAGAATACCAAATTGAGCTAAAAGCGGGGAAGATTAAAAAAATACTTACCTTGACTTTGGTAGCAGAGAAGATTTCTAAAGAGAGGAGATAGTAACCAAAAAATAAAACCGCCGAGCTGGCGGTTTTATTTTGATCTATAGAGAAAGGAAATTTATTCAACGTTGACAACTTTTTTTGTTGAAGTTGTGCCGTCGATATTTTTCTTTCGCTTCGAAGTGAAGTTTACTTTTCCTGTTGTAACAGAGTAAAGGGTGTAATCAACACCTCTTCGAACATTCTTACCTGCAAGCACCTTAGAGCCACGCTGCCGCACGATAATAGATCCTGGATTTGCCTTCTCGCCAGTGTACAGCTTAATACCCAAATACTTTGGGTTTGAATCACTGAGGTTTTTTGCCGTTCCGGCGGCTTTTCTTGTTGCCATATAGTAATATACTACGTATAAATAACGTGAGTACAATAATACGATACTTTAGGAATAAAATCAACATCCTTGAGACGTACCTGGCAAGGAGGGATATTCTCATTATTATCGTGATTCTTTCTGTCTCTGTTATCTCTTTTGCGCTTGGATTTCATGCTGGCAGTCAAAAAAATGTTCCTGTGGTTACGGTGAAGGACAATCTATGTATTGCTCCGGTGACGGAGGCGAGTATTAAGAAAGGTGAAGATATAGCACAAGGCAATAGCACAATTGTTGCCTCTAAAAACGGTTCGCGGTATTACTTTGTATGGTGTTCGGGAGCATCGCGCATTGCTCCACAAAATCGTGTGTATTTTGAAACAATCCAAGAAGCAGAAAAGAAAGGGTATACTATGGCATCAGGTTGTAAATAACAAGCAGTAAGGCTAAAATTTTAAAATACAGAATATGGTAATTATTGATTGCGAAATGACGGGGCTTGATCCAAAGAAAAATTCTATTGTGAGCATTGGGGCAGTAGACATTGAAAATCCAGAACGGAGACTCTATATAGAGTGCCAAGCGTGGGAAGGTGTGGAATGTGACCCAGAAGCACTTGGGGTGTGTGGTTTTACTGTTGAACAGTGCTTTGATAAAAACAAAAAAACGTTGCAAGAGGCAATGCGTGAAGTGTTTGAGTGGATACAGCCGATATCAGATAAAACCTTAGCAGGACAAAATGTGTTTCTTGATATGGCATTCTTAAATGATTCATTTGCTCGTGCCGGAATTGATTTTAAATTTAAATATAGAATTATTGATATTCATACGATTGCGTATCTCGACCATGTCTATCGCAAGATTCCTGTGCCACAAAAAGACGGTCGCGCAGCACTTTCCCTTGATGCGATATTGAAACATGTTGGTGTGCCAGAAGAGCCTCGTCCCCACAATGCGTTCACGGGAGCTATGGTTTCAGCGGAGGCAATTTCACGCATCGTGTACAACAAAAAACTTTTGAAAGAGTTTTGGCAGTACCCACTTCCTAGAAACAGACGTTCTCTTTGGGGAAAACTAAAAGCATTTTTTGTTGACAGGGGATAATGGTACGTGGTTATATAAACAGATGGTAAGCCACCAAGTCATTTGCAAGAAAATGTACCCGACTATGGGGGCTTTGAGTCGTGGGTAATCCACATTCCACCGACTCAGAAGGCCTCCGAAGCGATTCGGAGGTTTTTCATTAGAAAATTTGTGGTTCTTCTGAAGTTGGAGAAAAACATGATCGGAGAAGGGTGTCTCCCGATGGATGCGTTTGATGAGAAGAGGCCTGGCCGACGACCAACAGGCGCACCAGATAAACCAGTAGTTGTTGTCGTGCCGAGCACGACAAGGGGGTCACCAATTGGTGGCCAGCCGCTTACCAAAGAACGGCAGGATCAGTCCGCCA
Source organism: Minisyncoccia bacterium (assembly GCA_038256975.1). Taxonomy (GTDB): domain Bacteria; phylum Patescibacteriota; class Minisyncoccia; order Phycocordibacterales; family UBA5272; genus JALHNF01. Next base: position 32,212 of record JBBSJU010000002.1, read on the forward strand.
CAGGGCTCGATCCAGGTGCTGGAAATTACACCTGATTTCAGGGGAGGGAGCGCAAAGGTCGCATGTAAGTGAAAATACTCGGAAGGTTCGAGAATTTAGCTTGCATGCGGCTTTTTATTTTGTCTCAAAACAGTATGAGGTTCGTGATATTATGTATGTATATATTTATGTCTACTCAAAAAATATTTTTCCTCACTCTTTTCTTAAGCGCATTTGGCGTACTTGCATATATTTTTAGTCCGTTCTTCGCAGTTATTCTTCTTGGGGTTGTATCAGGAATTGCCCTGGAACCATTTTTTGTGTGGGCACGTACAACACTTAAGCTTGGACCGTCGCTCGCATCTCTATTTGTTGTTTTTGTCGTTGTTATTGTTTTAGGAGCAACTACAAGTCTTGTCGGTACGCAGCTTGCATCCCAGGCACAAAATGTATATCAAAATGTAATAGCAGGAAATCAGTACGAGCTTAAAGATGCTTCGGAGTATGTAAATACTCTTATCCGACCATTCAATAAAGCGTACACGATTGATCTTCAGAAGTATATCAATCCTGTTGTTACTTTTATTGCTCAAAATGTTGGGGATATTGTTTCAGGAACTGCATCAGTTATTTTTAAATTCTTTTTATGGCTTGTTACCTTGTATTTTATTTTGAAAGATGGACGAAAAATTAAGTCACTTCTTGTAAAACTAAGTCCGCTGAAAGATGTTCACGACGACAAACTTTTCCAACATGTGGCGGCTTCGGCGCGATCAATTGTGAAAGGGGTTTTCTTCATCGCACTTATTCAAGGTTTTTTTGTCGGATTGGGTTTATGGTTTGTGGGAATCGAGAACGCAATCTTCTGGGGGCTTATTGCTGCTATTGCCGCACCTATTCCGCTTTTAGGAACAAGCGTCATTATGATTCCTTCAATCGCCTACCTTCTCATTACGTCGCAGTTTGTGCCTGCGCTCGTGCTCATTGTTTGGGGAATCACAGCTGTTGGGCTTGTTGATAACGTTCTCAGTCCATATTTCTATTCAAAGGGAACAGAAATTCATCCGCTTATTCTTTTGTTTTCAATCTTGGGCGGACTTGCGGTGTTCGGACCTATAGGATTTATTGGTGGTCCACTTATCGCAACAATCGCCTTTACGCTAACCTCTTTGTATCAAGAAATTGTATTGGAAGAATTACCTAAAAAAGCAGAAAATAACTAAGAACGACGCTGTGAGCCGGGTGGTATACTGCTATACATGAAGGCTGTTTTTGAAGAGCGATATAAGAAATTAAACGAAGCGCAAAAACGGGCCGTTGATACAACAGAAGGTCCGGTGCTTGTTATTGCTGGGCCTGGATCAGGAAAGACCGAACTTCTTTCGTTACGTGTTGTAAACATTTTACGGCAGGGCAATGTTGGTCCGCAGAATATTCTTTGCCTTACATTTACTAATAGTGGCGCGCTCAATATGCGAGAGCGTCTTGTGCAGCTCATGGGCGCAGATGCATATCGTGTAGGTATTTTTACATTCCACGCATTTTGTAGTCACGTCATTTCTCGCTTCCCTGAATATTTTTATAATGCTGCAACATTTGTAAATATTTCTGATGTTGTTCGTGCTGAGATTCTAGAGTCGATATTTGCTCAGTTGCCACACAAGCATCCTTTGGCGAGCTATCATCCTGAACTTGGATATGCGTATCTTTATAATGCAAAAGAACGTATCAAACATATAAAAAACGGCGGATTTACTCCAGAAGAATTTCGTGCGGTTTTAGAACATACACTTTCTGAATACGAAGCCGTGCATAAAGCATTCTCTTTGTGGCCAGAATCAATGCGAGGCAAGGGAAGTATCGCAGATGTGCGCGCTGTGTACGAATCGCTTCTAAAACTTTCTTCGAATACAACTGCCCGGGCATTAGTAAGTACGCTTTTGCTTGCACTTGAAAAAGCAGAGCAAGAAAACAAAACGACCACGATTACAAAGTGGCAAAATACGTACACCGTGAAAGGTTCTGACGGAAGAATACTAAAAGAATTTGCAAAGGTAGATAAAATGCAGGCACTTGCAGATGTGTATGAAAAATATACAGAAACACTTCATGTCCGAGGCTACTATGATTATGATGACATGATTATTGATGTGTCACATGCTTTACAAAAATATGATGTACTTCGTGCAGAATTAGAAGAGCAATATCAGTACGTTCTTATTGATGAATTTCAAGACACAAATGAGGCTCAAATGAATGTAGTCCGTGCTATCACACAAAATGAAGTGTATGAAGGGAAGGCAAATATTTGTGTGGTGGGAGATGATGATCAGGCGATTTATAAATTCCAAGGTGCTGAAATATCCCACATGATGGATTTTCGTAGTCGTTTATATAAAGATGTACAAACGATTGTTTTGGATAAAAACTACCGCTCTACAAAGGATATTTTAGATTTGGCGCGTTCCGTTATAATCCAAGGCAATATTCGTCTTGAAAATCGTTATCAGGACATTACTAAAGTACTTGCCTCAGCAAGTACAGATCTTCCAAAGGGATCCGTTGAGATTGTCTCCTACGTTTCTGATCTGGAGGAGTATCAATCGGTCGTTAAAAAAATTCGTGCCGAGTTAGATGCAGGTATTCCACCAGAAGAAATTGCAGTGATTGCACGTGAACATAAGCAGTTGCGAAACCTTTTGCCACATTTACATCATGCGGGCATTGGGTATACGTATAAAAAAAGTGCTAATGTTTTTGATGAACCTCATATACGCGAACTTATAACTATCTGTGAGTATCTAGCCTCAGGGTTATCGTATGAGGGTACGCGCACTGATCTACTTCCTCAGATTCTTTCCTTCTCCTTTTTTAATCTTCCACGGACAACACTTTTTTTACTAGCAGAAAAAGTTAAAAAAGAAAATATATCATGGGCAAAGGCACTTACTGAAAACAGTGACAAAAAAGTGCAAAACATGTTCGAGCTTTTAGCAACGCTTTCTGTTGACGCAAAAACAACACCACTTGAACACGTGCTGAATCTTTTTATAGAGAAAAGTGGTTTCAAGGAATATTATTTCAGTGAAAGGGTTCGTAAAGAGCGACCGGGAGATTATGTGCACTTTCTAGCTAATCTCAAAACATTCATCGACGCACTTCGTGAACATAAAGAAGGTCAAATATTAACTGTAGCTGATGTTGGTTCATTTGTTGCAATGCATAAGGATTACGATATTCCGCTCATAGCGCATTCACCATATACACAAAGCGAGCATGCGGTATCGCTTCTTTCAGCACATGATGCAAAAGGGTTGGAGTTCGGAAGTGTCTATCTTATAAATGTTCATGAGGACAGCTGGGCAAAACCATCAAAACGAAAAAATAAAATTACACTGCCACTTGTTTTGAATACACTGCTTACGCCTGCTGGAGATGAGGAAGATGACTTCATCCGTTTGTTGTATGTGGCAATTACACGTGCAAAACATACTCTACATATAAGTTCTCATGACAAACAAGTACGGTATCTTGTGGGGAGAGAAGATGTGGAAGGGAAAGATGAATCTTCAGATGATAGAGAGGTTTCTGAAGATGAGATTATTTCTTTGCATGAGCAAGTGCTTGGACTCGCGCAAGCACCATATACCAATGATGAACAAATAATATTTAAACGCTTGGTGGAAAATTATCAGATGCCAGTGACGCACCTTACGAATTTTTTGAATGTTATAGAGGGCGGACCTGCCCTTTTCCTTGAGCGAAACCTTCTCCGTTTTCCTGCGCCATTGAATGCTTCGGGTGCCTACGGAAGTGCGGTACACAAAGCCATTGAAGAAATTATTACATATCCACGATTTTATGGTGGCGAGAAACCAGCTCTCAAGCACGTGCTCGGTGTTTTCGATCACACGCTTTCTCGAGCACGTCTTCCACAAGAAGATGATGTACGAGAAAGAGATCGAGGACATAAACTTCTTGAGAAGTACTATGCTCTTCGCGGAGATTTTTTCTTGCATAATGATCAGGTTGAGGTTGACATGAAAAATGAAGGGGCTGTTGTTGAGGGTGCGCACTTAACGGGAAAGTTAGACTTCTTACGCATAGAAAACAATGGTGTTTTTGTTCGTGATTTTAAAACAGGAAAAGCATTTGACTCATGGGATCGTGCAAAAGTAGATTACGAAAAAGTAAAACTCCACAATCAAAAATTACAGCTTATTTTTTACAAAATACTTCTCGAGAATTCAAATCGTTTCAAAAACTTTTCAGTCAGCTCACTTATTCTGGAATATGTAGAGGGAAATGAAGATTCTCCAGTGGTGGAACTCGCACTTGATCCGAGCACTGAAGACGTGGAACGAACAAAAAAACTTATTGGTATTGTGTATAAAAAAATAAGAGCACTTGATTTTCCTGATGTGAGCGAGTACTCAAAAGATTATAAAGGAATTTTAGCTTTCGAGGATGATTTATTAGCTGGGAAAATATAATTATGCCTGATAAATATACAGCAATCTGGGTTTCGCATTCTTCCATGGGGGATTTTATCAAGTGTCCACGTTTGTATTATCTGAAAAATGTATATAAAGATCCCAAGACAAAGCGAAAAATGAATATTGTTACCCCGGCGCTTTCTCTTGGCGTTTCGGTGCATGAAGTGCTTGAAGGTTTGGGTGATTTTTCAAGTGAATCTCGCATGAAGAGAGATTTGGTTTCGTGGTTTGAAGAAGTTTGGAAAAAGGTTTCAGGCATACAGGGTGGTTTTATGAGTGTAGAGCAAGAAAATGAGTATAAAGCTCGTGGTATTGCCATGCTTGAAAACGTACAGCGTGATCCAAAATTTCTTGTACAAAAACGCATTAAGCTTCCGAAAGGAGAAATGAATCCAAATTTTTATTTGAGTGAGGATGACAATATTATTTTAAATGGACTTATTGACTGGATAGAGTATCTTCCTGAAACAGACTCGCTTCATATTATTGATTTCAAAACAGGAAAGTATGAAGAAGGTGAAGGCTCTTTGCAATTACCAATATATCTTCTCTTATGCCACGCACTCCAGAAAAGAAAAGTTACCAAAGCGTCGTATTGGTATTTGGAGACTGACAAGATTGTTGAAAAAGATTTACCAGATCTTGATACCGCACGAAAGGATGTACTTGAAGTTGCCTGTAAGGTAAAAGAGGCTCGGGTAGATAATGAATTTAGGTGTCCAAAAGGAGATTCAGGATGTGTACACTGCAAGCCATTTGAGAAAGTTTTACAAAAAGATCCATCAGTTATGCATGTTGGAATAGGGGGGTTTAATCAAGATTTGTATGTGATAAAATAGACACATGGAACTTTTATTCACTTTATTTTTTATGATACCAATTATTGCATTTGCGATTGTTCTCCTTTTTATAGTTATTCGTCAGGTCAATCAATATCAGCGTGGAGTTAAGTTTACAATGGGTCGTTTTACAGGAATGGTTGAGCCGGGTTGGAGAATCATCATCCCTATCTTTCAAAGCATGACGAAAGTAGATATGCGTTTGAAAGCTGTTGATGTACTCGATCAGCGCACTATCACAAAGGATAATATTTCAGTGAATGTAAACGCCGTCCTATACTATCGTGTTGTTGACGCAAGCAAGGCAATTTTACAGGTTCAGTATTATCAGAATGCCGTTGAACAATTTGCCCAAACAACAATGCGTAGTGTTGTTGGTGAGGTAACCCTCGACGAGCTTTTACAGGGCAGAGATAAAATAGCTGAGCGTATTCAGTCAATTGTTGAGAGCACTGCTGCTGGCTGGGGTCTTCTCGTGGAAAATGTGGAATTAAAAGATATTAGTTTGCCACCAGAAATGGAGCGTACTATTGCAAAACAAGCAGAAGCTGAGCGAGAAAAGCGTGCAGTGATTATTACTTCGGAAGGTGAGCTTGGGGCGGCAAAAAATATGGCCGACGCGGCACGGATTTTAGCTGAGACTCCTGGCGCGCTCCATCTTCGTACGTTGCAGTCTATCAACGACATGTCTTCCGATCAATCAAACACAGTTATCTACATGGTACCAGTAGAGGTTTTGAAAGCATTTGACGGATTCGTGAAAAAATAAATTTCAAATGAAGCAGCGCCTAGATCTCGCTATTGTCTCTCGCAGCTTGTGTCGTAGTCGAACTGAGGCACAGGATAGAATTACTCACGGTAAAGTACTTGTTAATGGAGTAGTAGAATCAAAACCGGCCAAAGAGGTCTCTGATACTGACACTATACGAATCACAGAGTATATGCCATTTGCTTCCCGTGGTGGAGTGAAGCTACAGCACGCGATTGAATATTTTCACATAGATATACAAGGAAAAACACTGCTTGATGTTGGCTCATCGACAGGAGGCTTTACCGATTGTCTTTTGCAAAACGGTGCACAAAAGGTATATGCGGTTGATGTGGGAACATTTCAAATGGTGGATACGATTAAAACAGATTCTCGGGTAGTGCTTATGGAGCAGACAGATATTCGTGAAGCCGTGCTTCCTGAACGTGTTCACGGCATTGTTGTCGATGTCTCGTTCATCTCGCTTTCAAAAATACTTCCCACTCTCTCGAAGTTTATTCTCCCAGGAGGATTCATTATTGCGCTCATCAAGCCGCAGTTTGAAGTGGGTCAGGCAAATCTCGGGAAGGGGGGTATCGTTGTAAGCGACGAAGCTCGTGAGGATGCAGTAACCGCCGTTTTAAAAAGCGCAACTGAAAATGGGATTTCTATACGTGACGTAACTCCATCACCTATTGTTGGTGGTGATGGGAATAAAGAATTTTTACTTTACGGAATATATGCTCTCTAAGGAAGAAAAATTTGAAGCGCTTAAAGAAATTCGCGATGAACTCCTTGTGTTTAGCCAGTCGCCACTTTATGAATATCGAACAAAAAATAAATTCTTTCCAGTTATAGGAGAGGGGAGTCATGATGCGCACATTATGATTATTGGAGAGGCACCAGGAAAAAAAGAAGCACTCACTGGACGGCCGTTTTGTGGCGCATCAGGAAAATTTTTAGATGAGTTGTGTGCTCATATTGGTCTGGATCGCAAAGATGTCTATGTGACTAATATTGTAAAAGATAGACCGGAAGACAACAGAGATCCTTCACAGACAGAAATAAACCTATACGGACCCTTTTTAGATAGACAGCTTGAAATTATCCAACCAAGAGTTATTGCAACCTTGGGGCGATTTTCAATGGTCTACATTATGGAAAAACTCGGACTAAAAAATGACGTACAGCCTATCTCTATACTTCACGGGAAAGTTTTACAGGGCAAACTTCCGTATGGCGACGTGGCACTTGTTTCTTTGTATCATCCAGCCGTGGCGCTTTATAACGGTAGTATGCGAGACGTTCTTAAAAAAGATTTTGAAAGTCTGAAAGAATTTATATAGTAGTATACTATAATGTAGCTACAACATAGTATGATAAGTAAAAAGGTTCTGGAAAAAGAGTACCAAAATAAATCAATTGCTGAGATTGCAAGAAAATATAAACTAGCAACAAGCACCGTTCAGTCTTGGTTTAAGAAGTACGCAATAAAAACACGGTCAATTAGTGAGGGTGTGTATCTTAAGCATAACCCAAAAGGTGATCCATTTTCTTTTAGAAAACCAAAAAATATACAGGAGAGTTTTTTATCGGGATTAGGTGTGGGTTTATTTTGGGGTGAGGGCACAAAAGCGAAATCAACATCAATTCGTCTCGGAAATACGGATCCTGATTTAATCAGACAGTTCGTAAGGTTTTTAGATACGATATTAGGTATTCCAAAAAACAAATTAAAATTTAGCTTGCAGATATTTTCTGACATGAATCCGATAGCGGCGCAACAATTTTGGATAAAATATCTAAAGGTCTCAGACTCTCAATTTACTAAGACTACTATTACAAAGTCTCGGGGATTGGGGACGTATAAAACAAAGACAAAATATGGCGTTCTTATTGTGTATTTTCATAATAAAAAAGCTCGTGATTTCATGATTGGTATGTTAGAATCTCTACGTTGTTATTAAGCAACATAAGTATAAGCCGATGTAGCTCAGACGGTAGAGCAACTCCATGGTTATCGTATAGCCCACTTTTTTGGAAACAAGATCGTGAATCCTGAATAACGGTTAAAGCTCTGTAAATGGGTAAGACCGTGGCGATTAAAAATCGCCCGAACGACTGACAAAGGGTACTAAGTTTAAAAAATATGTACAAGATACAGTCTAGTCCTCTTATAAGTTATTTTGTAATGAAGTAGAGGTGTAAAACGAAGGAGTAGGTCGCCGGTTCGATTCCGGCCATTGGCTCAAAAGATAGTTTATATTGTTTACCGAGATGAATGGATTTGTGCTGGTTCCACTTAGTTGTTAAAATATCAAGGTTGGCTACACCCGTAGCTGATGCTGTGCAATGATGTACAGCTGTTCTTTCAAGGGAGTAAAAAGTGAAGAAATATTTGTTGAAGTTAACTACACTTCTCGGAGTGGTACTGTTCTCGTTGCCAACTTACGCGCAGCAGTTCATAAATTTCCCCGTAACGGGACTTGGTCCGTTCACGCCAGGAATCATGAGTTCTGTACTCGACCACGAAGTGCCTCACACTTTGGTCGTGGGATCGCCGCCGTTCGGCGCACCTTCGTCGGTTGGACCATACGGCTATAGTGGGGCTGTGCTTTCCTTTACGGGAGAGTTCTTTCTCGCCTCGTCACCGACGTACCCTAATCAGAACCTGGGGTGTTATCCGAAACCTTCGAATGCGAACCAGACGTCGACTTGGCGTGCTGTTCTGCAGAGTGTGTATACCGGAACGACCGGCTGCTTGACGAATGTTGCACTCAACTACGACAATCACCCGGGATATGATTACATTATCTCGAGTGGGACAAACGTGCATCCTGCAGCCAGTGGGAACATCATCTTCATGAAGTGCATCAAGACGTTCACCAACGCTGGTACTTGTGAGTCGTATGGCGCAGTCGCTGTCGACCATGGGAACGCATTCGTGACGCAATATCTACATATGTCGAACCTGAACTACGGTGTCGCGACTAGCGGTTTGAACCAGCCTGTCACTACGAGCTGGGTTCTTGGAAAGGTTGCTGGCGTTGCACCTGGCGGAGTCCCGATCCATCTGCATCTGGAAGTGTTACAGCGGAAAGCCTCGCCACCAAATGCAACCAACTACTACGCCCGGGAGAATTACACAATAGTTGACCCTTATGGGTATCGCACAGCATCTTTCTATGCAGATCTGCTGCTATCGAAGCCTGGATGTCTCTGGGTGGGTGGTTGTTCTTACTGATTCAGTCATCCTTCGCCTTCAACGGCAAGAGCTTGTCTCTTGCCGTCTTTTTGTATATATAATGGTAAGATAAATCTATGAATCAAAAGACTATTATTAGTGCAGTAATAATTCTGGTAGTTCCCATATGTGGTCTCATAGTTTGGAAACTCCCGAAGGTACCCAGTACTCCAGTAGTTAGTACTTCAGATGTTGTGACGATCGAAACTGCCCTTACGCAGTTACAGAGTGATATGGTGAATATCACCCCACACCTTGTCGTGCCGACTTGGCAGCAGGGACAGATGCTCACTACCGACGAGAAAAAGATAGAAGCGAATATAGGTATGTTACTGACTGCGCAGTATGTAGTGACATACCCAAAAAATCCAGTCTTTAAATTCAGGCCAGGAAATGATTTTTGGATCAACGCCATTGGGAAGAGATATATTCTTGCTGCACTAGCAGGTGCGGATAGCTTAACTGACGTAATCATCGATTCGCAAACTGGACAGGTCACACCTATCTCTAAAACTTTACGACATTACTTTGCACCAGAAAGAGACATTGTACTTTATATCGACAAACAATCTCTCTATACTTATTCACTCGATCAAGCAACAACGACGCTTGTGGCAGGATCGCAGCTTAGTGGAACAGAAACCTATCACAATGGCTATATAGACGGGGTAGGGATACAAATTAACCCACAGGAGACACATACAAAAAACAGTATTACTATATCAATTTTCGACTCGAGTAAAATGGTAGAGAATCCTGATGTTCCAGGAGCACAAATGTACGCGAAGATTGGACAAAAGGCACTGTCATTCTAAAAAGATTAGCCTAGGGGTTCATTCACGGGTTTAGGTAATAATTTTTGATTTATATTGGATACTTGCATTATTCAAAAAAGTGTTGTATATTAGGCAGTAATACATTTGCTTCGTAGATTTTAGGGTAGTTTATTTTCTCCTTGTCTGATCTATCCGAGCGAGTGTTTCTGAGCGAATTTTATTTTTTCGCTGTACGTACAGCTCGGAGCGTATAGAACAATCACATACAATGACTTCATCTTATTCAGGTGGCTTTGCAGCAAAGCGACCATTTCACTCGTCTCGACCAGTTCGAAGCGGTGGCTCTTCTTTTGGTGCTCCACGACCATCTTTCCGAGGAGCGGCTTCGCATGGTGGCGGACATAGTTCACCTCGTCCACACGGTGGTTCTTCATACGGAGGATCTCGTGGTGGCTTTGGTGGTGGCCGACGATTCTCTAAACCAAAACGTTCTTTTGGCGAGTCTATCGACGTGTCAAAATTTATTTACAAACCAACAGGTGTCCACAAAGCGCCAATCTACGAAGTACAGCATCAGTTTTCTGATTTCAAATTTTCAGAACCAATATCTCGTAATTTAGCAATGCGTGGTTTTATTGCTCCAACACCAATTCAAGATCAGACGATTACGCACGCGATGGGAGGTCGCGACATTATTGGTCTTGCAAGTACTGGTTCTGGTAAGACAGGCGCGTTCTTACTTCCCCTTATTGAAAAACTTGCTCAAGATCGAACACAAAAAGTTCTTATTCTCGCACCAACTCGTGAGCTTGCGATGCAGATCAATGAGGAACTTCGTGAGTTCTCACATGGTATGCGACTATTTTCAACGGTGTGTGTGGGAGGTATGTCTATTTACAATCAAATTCAACATCTCCGAAGACTCAATCACTTTGTGATTGGTACTCCGGGACGACTCCAAGATCTTTCAGATCGAAAGATTATTGATTTCTCAGAATTCAATAATATTGTTATCGACGAGTTTGACCATATGCTCGACATGGGATTCATCGACGCTATTACTGCTATTTTGAAAAAGCTTCCTACAGAACGACAGTCACTTTTCTTTTCAGCGACAATGCCACCGCGAATTAAAACAATTGTGCATGATTTCCTCAAGAATCCTTTTTCAATTGACATTGGCTCTGGTATTAGTACCAAAAACGTTGAACAAGACGTGATCCGTGTACTTGACCGACGGCACAAAATTGTGGAGCTTGAAAAGCTTCTTTCTGCAAAAGATGCAACTCGATGTCTTATTTTTGCTGAAACAAAGAGAGAAGTAGAGGCCCTTTATGAAGATCTTCGAGCAAAAGGATTGCAGGTCGCATATTTGCATGGCGATAAACGACAGCGTGAACGAGAACGAACACTACGATCATTTAAAGATGGCGAGGTAAATATTCTTATCGCAACCGACGTAGCAGCTCGTGGAATTGACGTAAAAGACGTAAGTCACGTTATTAATTACACTGTGCCTCAGACTCACGATGACTATGTGCACCGTATTGGACGAACAGGTCGTGGTGGAAAGATAGGGAAGGCGTTTACCTTTATTAGCGCATAAACCATATAAAACAAAGAGCCTGTGGATAACCATAGCGTTCTTTACTAATCTGTGGTATTATTGCATCCAAGTAAGTGTCGGTTTCTTTGGGTTCAAGAGCTTGTAAGCTAGAGAACGTAGGAGAGAAGAAGAGCTTACAACAAACAACATTCTATGAAAAAAATTTATATTGGTAATCTTGCATGGTCTACTACAAACGAAAGTCTTGCAGCAGCATTCAAGCCTTTTGGTGAAGTGTCATCTGCCATCGTTATGATGGACAAAATGACAGGACGATCACGAGGATTTGGATTCGTTGAAATGACAAACGATGCAGAAGCAGATGCAGCCATTTCAAAACTCCATGAATCAGAACTCGATGGACGAAACATCATCGTAAACGAAGCTCGGCCTCGAGAAGAGGGAGCTATGGGAGCTGGAGCTCCACGACGAACAGGTGGATTTGGTGGCCCTCGCCGATTCTAATCTTTTCTCAAACAAAACACTCGACCCTTGGTCGGGTGTTTTGTTTTGTGTGTATCTGAACTAAGTACGTTATACTACGCAGAATGAAAGCGTTCTTTTCACGAAAATTATGGGTGAATCTTTTATGTGAGTTTGGCCCTGTTGTGGCTTTTTTGGCAACATACGAAATGTATGGTTTTGCCACTGCGACATATGCAATGATTATTGCAACGATGGTTTCATTTGCGGTACTTTTTTCGTTTGAAAAACACCCTCCATATTTTGCTATTTTTAATACCATCTCAGTTCTTCTTTTTGGGAGTATTTCAATTTTTGTAGATATTCCCGATGTGTTTATTTTTCGTGACACCATATTTGACATCATTCTCGGGGGTATATTTTTAGCCAGTCTTCGATATCAAAAAACAGGCCTGGAGTTCTTTTTTGCAAATGTGTTTGCAATTACAAAAGATGGTTGGAGAGAATTCACTTTTCGTTGGGGAGTTTTTTATATCTTACTTGCTTTTACGAATGAAACTATACGTATTTTTGCATCACCTGATATGTGGGTAGAGGCAAAAGTATGGATGATCTTTGGGACGGTTATCTTTGGTTTCTATCAACTACGCCTTACCACGCATGCACGCCTCCCCGAAGCAAATAGATTTGGACTTAGGGTATAATGAGCTCTGTATGATAACGCCCCAGGAAACCCTTGATGCTTTGAATACTCGCTACGCGGTAAAAAAGTTTGATCGAAATAAGAAGCTTTCCGAAGAACAGCTATCTCTTCTTGAAGAAACGTTACGTTTAACCCCATCTTCTTTTGGATTCGAGCCGTGGAAATTTGTCGTCATCACTGATGAGGTTATTCGTCAAAAACTTGACCCATATTCTATGGGCAACAAGCAGGTTACAACAGCCGCAGCTCTCATCGTTTTATGCACACAAGATCATGTTGGTAATCGGGATGTGCGGGCATTTTTAGATAGGACGATGAAGATAAGAAGCGTGTCGGAAACGGTTCTTTCAGGACTTAAAAAAACACTTTATGGTATTGTATGGGCGCGAAATTTAAATATGTGGCTCCTCGGTATTCCTGAATTTATTTTTGGCACTAAAATCTTTCGACAGTGGCAAACGAAGCAGGTGTATATTGCACTCGGTAACCTTATCTCCGTATGTGCACACCAAAAAATAGATGCGGCACCGATGGAAGGATTTGATCAGCGTGCATATAAAAGAATTCTAGGAGAGTATATGGAAGGATTTTCTCCGGTTGTTTTATGTGCGGTAGGATATCGTGCAAAAGACGACTCTTTTGCCTCAATGGCGAAAGTAAGAAAAACAAAAGAGGAAGTTATAACAAGGGTCTAAAAAATACACGCCGACATTCGTCGGCGTGTATTTTAAGCCATCCACGAGTTCTAAAGTCCTTCAAAGGGATTTGTTGTTTCTGTACTATTAAATCCGGACATGTCTACAAGTGCTGCATCTATACTCGCACTTGTTTCTGTGTTTGTTGTTCCGTTGGCAGTATTTTCATTAGGGATATCTTCTTCCGAAACATTATTTTCGGCATCTTTTGCATCGAGCGTGTTCATTTGCGTAAAGGTATTTGTAAGGACACGTTCATTGCTTGGCGTCACAAAAGTTGTGTATGCAATATAGCCAAGTATTACAATAGCTATGAGGATGAGTACTTTCTTCATACGGTTAGTTTGCTGTAGAGACTGGTTTACGATATGACTTGAGATTTTGGAGTGTTACTTTAAGAGTTCCATCAATATATGTTTTTATATCTCGTCGGTCAGCCATTACTTTTTGATGAAGCACACGTGCTGCTTCCAAGGTTGTCTTAAATTGTCCTTGTGAGGCACCGCACGCAAACTGTTTCGACTCAGTTAGTTTGGCAATAAAGGCCGCTTTATCAGTTCGAAGAAGTGTTTTCTTTTCAATAAGCACTTTGATTTGGGCATCAAGCGTTGTCGTGTCTGCGCCATTTGTCTTTAACTTTGCCGACACTTCATTTAAACGAGTCTCTATTTTTAAAAGTTGTGCATCAACATCTGCACTGTAAGTGCTGTATTTGCTAACTCGTGCATCAACTCGTGAAGTTATTCGAGAACAAGCCATTTCCATTTTACCCGTGTCACGTTTTGTTACGGGGGCACTTGTTGCGCTGCTTTCTTGTGCAAAAGTACTTGTTGCAAGCAAGGAGAACGCAAGGGCAATTACAAATCCATATTTTTTATTCATACCTATGTAGTATACACCTTGCGTGCAATGGAGATGTTGCAGGACTGTGCACAACAAGCTAATCCTCCTTACGTAGATTAATGTGCAATCGTGATTGCGGAGACCTTTTTTGCTCCAGCCTGAAAACATACCTTCTCTAGTTCTCGGAGTGTGCTTCCTGTGGTTGTTACATCATCAATAATGTATATGGTTTGCCGGTCGAGTACTTTAGGTTCCATCACCTGGAAAGCGTTACGCATATTTACCAAGCGGTCCTTTCTGGTGAGCCCCGTTTGCGCCTTTGTGTTGAGTCGTACTATTGCTTTGCTGCATACCTTGTAACGCACAGGCTCTTGTTCTTGTATTTTGGTACATAAGTATTCCATTGCATCAAATCCTCGTATTCGAACGTGGGTTTTCATATTTGGAACAGGAAGAAGAATAACTTGAGTTTGTTCGTTGAGGGCGATATCCGCTCCTTGTATTTCTTGAATAGTTTCGTGCATAAGTGGGGCAAAACAGTCTGCAACTGAGCGCATGTGTTTAAATTTAAGCGCATGAATTGTATTTCTGACACCATGGTCTTGATAAGAAAATAGGCTATGTATCCAAGGATCTTCTTGATAGGGGGCGAGGGGGAAACCTTGCAGGCACATTTCACAAACAGAAACATTTCTTTTGCCACACACAACACATGTTTCTGGAAAAAGAAAGGAAATAATCCTTGAGAAGAATGATTTCATAGATTAATGTATGGGTAGCGGTATTATATAGCGTGATATACTAGGAAAAAGCATGTTCGAATTCCTTAAGAAAATTATACCAGGTTCATCTCAAGGTGGTCATGGATCAAGCGTGCTTGGTATTGATATTGGAAGTTCTGCTATTAAAGTAGTGCAGTTGCGTAAAAAGGATGGTAAAGCAATTCTTGAAACATACGGTGCACTCGCTCTTGGTCCCTATGCTGGCTTGGAAGTAGGGCAAGCAACCAATTTAGATCAAGTAAAGGTTGCACAAGCACTCACCGATATTATCCGTGAAGCGAAAGTGACTACAAAAGACTGCGCTATAGCCATTCCGCTTTCGGCAAGCTTAGTGCGCACGGTGACACTTCCTCGGGTGAGTGAAAAAGAATTAGCAACCATGGTTCCTATTGAAGCGCGCAAATATATTCCTGTGCCGATCGGAGAGGTAAATTTAGATTGGTGGGTTATTCCAAATCAAGCTGTTGAAAGTGAAACTGAAGACGAAGCGACACGAGTGCCAAAAGTCGAGGTCCTTATTGCAGCTATTCATAATGAAACTGTTGAGAAGTACAAAGTCATTAGTCAGACAGCAGGTATAGTGCCTACTTTTTATGAGATAGAACTCTTTAGTACAGTGCGCTCTGTACTTCGTCGCGAAATGTCGCCAACACTTGTGATAGATATTGGGGCAGGCGCTACAAAAGTTTCTTTGGTGGAGCGTGGGGTACTTAAACGCTCGCACCACATCAATCGTGGTTCGCAAGACATCACCCTTGCTATCTCCCGATCTCTGGGTGTTTCTATAAAACAAGCCGAAGACATGAAGCGTCGCTATGGAACGCTTGGCAAAAAAGATGACGATGCTATTCGTGAATTAGTTGAACTCACCTCGGAATTTATTTTTAGCCAAGCTGCTCAAGTTGCGCTTGCGTACGAACGCCAAGAAAACAAAATTATTAAAAAAGCAATTCTCACCGGCGGTGGGGCACTGCTTAAAGGTGTACTTACTGATGCGCAAGAAAAACTTGAAATGGAAGTAATCACAGGACATCCGTTCTCCGTTGTGGAGGCTCCGGTATTTTTACACGATATTCTCTCCCAAGCGGGTCCAGAATTTGCTGTGGCTATTGGTCTTGCACTTCGCAAACTTGAAGAGTTGGGGTAGTTGACAGATGTAGTACTTTTGTGCTATAATGAAAAGAGTCAAAAAGCTCTTTAAAACAAGGTTTGCCCTAGCTTTAAGTATTTAGAAAATTTGAATATTTGAAGCTGGGGTAGAACTAAGGGTCATTTCGACCTAAGCTATTCTTGCAAGGCGAAATTCCATACAGGAGAAAAGCGCCATGGGTAACCATAACGAATTCGTAGCACAGGTGGTACGTCATCTACCAGAGATGACGGTCGCGGTCCGGCAACATTGGATAAAAAATCCAGGTCTGCTCAAGACGGCTTTGGCAACCGCCCTTGCCACCACCTTCCTGACGGGTGAGTACTTCATTACTCGTCCAGGGCTCTGGGTATCCACCGACTTCAAGTTGCGGATCACTTCCGCCTACCCCGAAGCACTTGTGCCCCGGGGACTTCATGGGGTGGAAAGTTTTGATTTGACGAATGGCTCGTCGGACCAAGACATCCTCACCAAGATGGGCGGCGAAGAAAACGTGCTCAAGCACGCTTTTACTCCCGATCAGCTCAGCGACCTGATCAATCTCCAGGAAAATGGGGAGTCTGGCCAGCTTCAGAACAACGGCTGCGCCAATCTATTCTACGTGGTTGGTGCAAACGGAGTGCTCTTCGTGGTCAGCGTCCTCTGGTACGCTGACGGTCGTGGGTGGAGCGTGAGCGCGTGGGAGCTCGGTGGGGTTCGCTGGCCTGCGGGTCTTCGGGTTTTTCGCAACACCTAGACTTTTTGATTCTGAGGTTAAGAAATAAAATTTGTTTTACTTTGCCCGCGGCGTTCCTACGCCGCGGGTCTTTCTTTTGTATTAAAAAGGGAATAACTATCAACACTTGCTATAGCCAAAAAAAAGGTGGAAGGGTATACTATAGAGTAAGTTATGGATGCTCAAACATCATTTATTCCAAAGCGTACCTTAGATACTCAAACTCGCATTGAACGTGCCGATACGGTAAATATTTTTACCGTACTTTCTACACTCGTTTTCTTTATTATTCTTTTAGCATCGGGCGGTATATTTTTCTGGAAACAAACACTCCAAAGTCAGGTTGCAGAAGTTGAAGCGCAATTGGTAAGAGAAAAAGAATCTTTTAATGAACAAGGCATCGTAGACCTTACGCGTCTTGACCAGCGTCTTACTGCTTCGGCCCAACTCCTTGATTCTCGTCTCTATACATCGAAGATATTCCAGCTTTTGAATGACAACACTATTAAAACGGTTCGTTTCGGCAAGTTTACTATCGACCCGCTCCTCACTGATAAGAGTAAACTAAAAGTCACGGTAAGTGGGCAAGCCAAGGATTATGCATCTGTTGCTTTGCAGTCGGATATTTTCTCAAAACTGAGCGATGCAGTACTTGAGTATGAATTTTCAAATCTTACTTTAGATCAAGCAGGAAATGTACTCTTTGATATGAGTGCAATAATAAACAAGCAGGCGGTTTCATTTGATGCAATCTCGCAGCAGATTGATTACTCACAATCGCTCTCAAGTGGAGCTTCGGATGTACCTGCCTCAAGTGAGGGTGAAGTAGTAAATGATCCATTTCCTATAAATTAATTATGATGCGACTTATTTTTAATGCAGTTCTCCTCGCCGCTTCAATCGCAATTATTTTTGTGTATATTAAGCCAACATATGAGGATGCTTCCCAGGGGATAGTTGCTTTGCAGGAAAAGAAGGCAAATCTTTTGCAGGCGCGTTCTGACCTCGATGTTCTAAAAAGAAAACAAACAGAGTTGTTTGCTTTGCGAAATGAGATTTCTCAAAATGATTTGAACAAGCTTGAACGAATGTTGCCAAAAGAAATCAATCCAGTTCTCTTTATTATGGAGCTTGATACTATTGCACGTGATCAAGGAATGTCACTTAAAAATATTAAGTTTGATGATGCTAAAAAAGAACCAACAGGCGCTACTCTCCCAAGTGCTACTCCAAAAAAGACATATGAGACCTTCACAGTAACATTTGATGTTGCTGGGCGATATCAAAATTTCAGCACATTCCTTGATCTTATTGAACAAGGATTGCGTGTTACAGATGTTACTTCGGTGGTGTTGACTGCAAATGATAGGGTCGATGTGTATCAGTACACTGTTAAGGCACAGACGTATTGGATGAAATAATATGCAAAATAAACTTAAACCAATTCTCATTATTCTCGGACTCGTCGCCCTTGGGGCCATTGTCTATATATTCCTTATTCGTGATCCAGACACAGCGTCACTCACTCGTACAACCCCTGGCGGGACAACTCTTCCGGCTGGGAGTGCGCGCCCATCGGACCAGGTAAATGTTGAGCAGTTTCAAAAACTTCTTACAGAGCTCAACAGTATACGACTTGATAGAGGAGTGTTCTCAAGAGAGCAATATCCAAACCTTATTGACCACACTCAGAATGCACTCATAAAACTCGACCAAACAAAAGCTGTTGCACCGCTGGGTAAACAAAACCCATTTCAAGCATTAGACGGCATGTCAGCATCGGTAATTTTACAAGGAACCCCTAGTTCTCGTTAATTGGTATGCTTTTAGTCGACGAACTAGTACGACTGGGATATCTCACAGAAGTTGCTGCAAATCAGGCCCTCTCTGAGCATCGTGCGGTGGAGGACGAAGCGCCTATTGATGCGTATGTAGAAAAATATGGCGTAACTGAAGATCAGCTTTTGAAGGCGCGCAGCAATCTCTACGGTATTCCTATTAGAAAAATAGACCCAAAGACAATTGATCCCCAAGTATTGAAATATATTGCCCAAGAGTCTGCGGCGCAGTATAAATTCATTCCGCTCGCCGTCAATGACGGTATTCTTGAGGTGGGGATGGTTGATCCTGAATTTTTGTCTGCAAAAGATGCCTTACAGTTTATTTCGGCAAAAATAGGTTTGCCGTACGCTATAGTTTTAATCGCTCAATCTGAGTTCGACAAGGCGCTTGAAATGTATCGTGGAATAAGTGGTGAGGTAGACAAGGCGCTTGAAGAATTCGGTGTTGAAAATTTAGATGATACCGACAATAAGTACTCGAACGATAAAGATCTCACTGAAGCATATAAAGCCGTGGCAAAAGGCGGGAATGCGAATGCGATTGTTGAAGATGCACCTGTAACAAAAATTGTTTCAGTTATTTTACGTCACGCGCTTGAGCAAAATGCATCAGATATTCATATCGAACACGTAGGAGATAAGGTGAAGGTTCGTTTCCGAATCGACGGTGTTCTTGAAACGAATATCACGCTTCCTCCAACCGTGCATAGTGCTGTTGTTGCGCGTATAAAAATTATGGCAAGTTTAAAACTTGATGAAAAACGTAAACCCCAAGACGGACGTTTTTCTTCGATGTTTAATGGACATAAAATAGACTTTCGTGTTTCGTCGCTTCCTGCATATTACGGTGAGAAAGTGGTAATTCGTATTCTCGACTCATATCGTGGAGTAAAGCCTCTTGAAGATGTTGGGTTTACCACAGAAGCACTGCAGATTATTCGTGACAGTATTCGCCGCCCGTACGGACTTATTCTGATTAGTGGTCCAACTGGAAGTGGAAAAACGACCACACTCTATTCGATGTTAAATGAAATTGACCGTGACAAACAAAACGTTGTTTCTCTTGAAGATCCGGTAGAATATAATATTCCGGGACTGAATCAGTCGCAAATTATGCCAGAAATTGGCTATACGTTTGCTACGGGATTGCGTTCTATTTTGCGCCAAGACCCCGATGTGATCATGGTTGGTGAAATTCGCGACAAAGAAACAGCGCAGCTTGCCATTCAAGCCGCACTCACTGGACACCTCGTACTCTCTACAATTCACACCAATAGTGCTATTGGTGTTATTCCACGTCTTGTTGATATGGGAGTAGACCCATATTTGATTGCTCCAACACTTATTCTAACTATGGCACAACGCCTTGTGCCAAAAATAAATCCAGAGTGCAAAAAAGAAGTTCCACACGAGGAAAGCATGCGCTCAATGATTCAAAAAGAGTTTGAATCATTACCAGATGAATTTAAAAAGAAGCTCAATCTTACGCGACCATTTTTTGAAGCAGAAGGGAATGAAGATGTTCCATCTGGCACTACGGGACGTGTGGCTGTGCTTGAAATTCTTCCTATTACCAAAGAGATTGAGCATGTTATTTTAAATGGTGCTCAGGAACCTGATATTGAAAAAGTTGCACGAGCACAGGGAATGCTCACCATGAAGGAAGACGCCCTTCTTAAAAGTATGGATGGATTTGTGCCACTTCGTGAGGCATACAATCTGTAAAAATACGCTATACTATTCTTATGGCACTCGACTACAAACTAGAACTCGTTGATCTTATTTCTACCGTTATTAAAGAAGGTGGATCAGATATTCATTTCTCGGTAGGGAGTCACCCCATTGTCCGTATTTCTGGAGATCTTATTCCGCTTACTCGCAAACCAGAACTCACAGCTGAAGATACGGTTGGGTTTGTTCGAGAACTTCTAGACGATCAAAAACTAAAAAGATTTTTGGATACTCAAGAAATTGATTTTTCATACGAGTATCAAGATACGCGTTTGCGTGGGAATGCTTTTTTCCAGAAAGGCGTTGTGAGTATTGTGATGCGATTGGTGCCCAAGATAAAAACTCTTACCGAGCTCAATCTGCCACCAATTCTTGCAACATTCGCAGAAAAACGCCAGGGATTCTTTTTGGTTGTTGGTCCAGTTGGCCATGGAAAGTCAACAACACTTGCTGCTTTAATTAATCTCATCAATCAAAATCGTCGAGAACACATTGTGACCGTTGAAGATCCGATCGAGTATGTGTATGTGAAAGATAAATCTATTATCGACCAACGTGAAGTTGGATTAGATACAAAAGATTTTCAGTCGGCACTGAAATCTGTGTTTCGCGAAGACGTCGACGTTATCTTGATTGGTGAAATGCGAAATGCAGAGACCATCGCTACAGCTGTTACTGCAGCTGAAACAGGACACCTGGTCTTCTCAACGCTCCACACAAACTCTGCCTCTCAGACAGTTGACCGTATTATTGACGCCTTTCCAGGTGATCAGCAGGATCAGATTCGCACACAGCTTGCCGGGTCGCTTCTGGGAATTTTCTCTCAGCGGCTGATTCCACGTATTTCAGGCGGCCTTATTCCTGCCTATGAGCTTCTCATTAACAATAATGCAGTAGCAAACTTAATTCGCGAGCGTCGAACGAATGAGATTAACCTTGTGATTGAAACAGGTACGGAACAGGGAATGATCGACCTTAATCGCTCACTTGTTGATCTGGTTCGCCGAGGTGAAATTACTGTTGAGTCAGCTTTTAGCTATTCAACAGACCCACACGCTCTTGAGCGTCTTCTTCAATAGTAGTTATGATTTTTGATTATAAAGTAATAAACGATACTGGATCACAAACAAAAGGTACTATCGACGCGCTGAATAAAGAGGTGGCCATTTCTTCTCTTCAGCGACGTGGTTTTATTATTCTGGATATTAAAGAGCAGGGCACAAACAAAGGTATTTTTTCAAACATTGAATTCTTTGACCGAGTCAAACAAAAAGACGTGGTGATTCTTTCCCGACAGATAGCTACTCTTTTTGAAGCCGGTGTCTCAGCACTTAAGGTCTTTCGCCTCCTTTCTGCTGAAATGGAGAACGAGAGTTTACGAAAAGTGCTTACGGAAGTTTCAGATGATCTCCAGGGTGGGTCTTCAATTTCAAACTCACTCGCAAAACACCCAAAAGTGTTTACTTCGTTTTATGTGAATATGGTCAAGGCTGGTGAAGAATCTGGAAAACTTAATCAAACGTTTAATTATTTAGCAGATTATCTTGACCGTACATATGAGCTCACTTCAAAAACAAAAAATGCTCTCATCTACCCATCATTTGTAATTGGAACGTTCTTTATTGTAATGATCTTGATGCTGACACTTGTAATTCCAAAACTTTCAGTCATTATTCAAGATTCCGGTGGTGAAATTCCAATTTATACAAAAGTTGTTATTGCTCTTAGTGATTTCCTTGTTAATTACGGAATTTTTATCCTTATTTTTATTGCACTCGCATTTGCCTACCTCTATTGGCAAAACGGACGTAACCCAGATAAAAACATTTGGGATACCCTGAAGCTCCAAATTCCGTATATCAAAACTATTTACGAAAAGCTCTATCTGTCTCGTATTGCAGACAATCTCGATACCATGCTCTCATCAGGCATTCCTATTGTGCGTGCTCTTGAAATTACCTCTGCCGTAGTTGAAAACAAAGTCTATGAGCAGGTGCTCGTAGCAAGCACGGAATCCGTGAAAGGGGGAGCACTTATTTCGGAAGCCTTTGCAAAGCATAAAGAAATGCCAAACCTGATGATCCAAATGACAAAAATTGGCGAAGAGACAGGGGAGCTTGGGTATATTCTTAAAAATTTGGCGCATTTTTATAAACGGGAAGTAGACAGTGCGGTGGATACTCTTGTAGGACTTATTGAGCCGGTCATGATTGTAGCACTTGGCGTGGGAGTAGGACTTTTGCTTACCTCAGTACTTATCCCAATTTACAATATCGCAGGAAGTATTTAGCCCTAGGCATAAAATGTGTGAGTGCTATACTATATGTAGGCTAACGTAGCCGATAAATCAAAACGTTTTCATTCAATTATGTCTAATATTAAAAAAGGTTTTACCTTGATAGAACTCTTGGTGGTAATCGCGATCATCGGTATTCTCGCGACAGTGGTACTTTCATCTTTAGGTAGTGCGCGAACAAGTGCGAACGATGCAAAAACAAAAGCGCAAGTTTCTGGTGCTCGTGCCGAAGCAGAAATAATTGCCTCAGCTAATAATGGATCGTACGCTACTGTTTGTCCTGGACTAGCAGCTTTTGGAGCCGTTGAAGGAACAAACTGTGCCGACAGTGCTACTGCGTGGGCTTTCAGTAGTCCTATTTCAGGTGGTCATTTTTGTGCAGACAGTACAGGAGTTGCGGCAACAAGTTCTTCTGCCGTGACAACAACACCTTCTTGTCCATAAAAGATCTTTCTCTAATCTAAAAAACCACCCATTGGGTGGTTTTTTGTTTTATAATACATGAATGGAATTTCTTAATCTTGGACTTATTTTTATTTTCGGCACAATCATCGGCAGTTTCTTGAATGTAGTCATATATCGCCTCGGCACTGGGTTTTCTATACACAAAGGGCGCTCTCGGTGTTTTTCTTGCAATAAAACTCTTGCTTGGTACGAACTTATCCCGATCGTGAGCTTTGTATTGCAAAAAGGACGTTGTCGGGTATGTCAGGCACAACTTTCATTGCAGTACCCGCTCGTAGAGGTTTTTACCGGAATACTTTTTATTTTTTCTGCATACAGCACATCGTTTAATATTTTTCAGACATCAGCACAAACCCTCGCAATTTTTATTTTCTACGCAGCTATAAGCTCATTTCTGGTTGTTCTTTTTGTGTACGACGTAAAGCATAAGATACTTCCAAGTTTGGTACTCTATTCTTTTGTGGCGATTTCTTTTGTGCACACGCTTTTCTTGTTTGTTGGAAATGAGAGAACTTTACTTGATGTTTTCTCGAGCCTCATTTTAGCAGCACCTATTTTTATCTTGTGGCTTATTTCAAAGGGGAAGTGGATTGGATTTGCGGACGGAGTTCTTTTTCTTGGTGTTGGATTTCTTCTCGGGTTTGTACTTGGAGTACAGGCATTTCTTTTTGCATTTTGGATTGGTGCGATAGTTGCCCTTATTCTCACGTATATTTCGCCTCGTCGGTTTGGTTTTAAGTCAGAGATACCGTTTGGTCCATTCATTATTCTGTCCACGCTATTCTTTTTGTACACACAAAGCGATATACTAGGAGTATCACTTCTCTATGATCTCTTTTAAAGATACAGATAAAGGTTTTACGTTGGTTGAAATGATTATTTCTGTCGGGATTTTTACTGTTATGTCCGCCGTTATTCTTGCCAATTATCCTGAGTTTCGAAGCCGAAGCGCACTTGATAATCTCACCGCTCAAATAGCGACGGTCTATCGTGAAGCTCAAGTATATGGGATTTCTGTTCGTGAAGAAGGAGATGATGATTTTAGTATTGGTTACGGTGTACACATTGATCGGGTGTTAAATGAAACTGAGCTCATTATTTTCGCTGATAAAGACAAAGACTTTATTTTTTCTGATGAAGACGATGCAGTATTAGAAACTTTTAGGCTTACTGGAGGTGAGAAGATAACCAAGCTGTGCATTCCTAGTTGTGCGCTGGAGACTGAAAGTGAAGATGAAGTTGATTCTCTGACGGCAGTTTTTGTTCGTCCTAATCCAGATGCGTACTTTAGTATCCGAGACACACCAGAACCATCTGCTGCAAGTATCTCAATTGAGGTTTCAAATAGATCTGGTTCATATGTAAGAAATGTTGAGGTCTTTACAACCGGGCAGATTTCGGTGAGGTAGGGTATAATGGGAAGAACGGTATGAAAGTTTTCTCGCCCACAATTCGAAAGGGATTTACTCTTGTGGAGATGCTTGTTGCAATTGCTATTTTTATGATTGTAGTTACAACAACCCTTGGTGCATTTTTGAAAATGGTTGATGTTAACAAAAAAGTTCAAAGTGTACGAAATGCCATGGATAACGCAAATTTAGCAATGGAAACGATGATGCGAAACATTCGTCTCGGGTATGACTACTGTCAAGTGGGACCAAGTTGTACTGCAAATAGTTTAAGTTTTAGAGATCAAAGTGGAAATATTGTTACCTACGAACTAATTGAAGGTCCGCTCGCTATTGGACAGGAGGAAACTTCGTATCAGATGATACGAAGCATAAACAGTGGTCCGCAAGTCGCTATTACATCTCCAGATATCGCTATTGAAGTTCTCTCTTTTGATGTGAATGGCGCCTCTGTCTTAGATAATGTTCAGGCACATGTGAATATTTTTGTGAAAGGAAAAACACTTCTTCCGAAAAATGAACATAATTTTGATTTTTCTTTCCAGTCGCTTGCAACCCAAAGACTCTATGATAAATAAAATGATACAACAAAAAAGTAAAGGCTTCACACTTATTGAAGTATTAGTAGCTGTTTTTATCCTCATTACTGCGGTTGTCGTGCCACTTACTATTGGTTCAAAGGCGTATGCCTATTCAAATTTTGTGCGAGATCAGTCTACCGCGTCATATCTTGCCCAAGAAGCTGTCGAGTTTGTGCGACTTGTACGTGACAACGCAAGCTTAAATCCGTCTCCAAGTGGTGCGTGGGTGGATTTTAAATCAGCTATTGATACCTGTATGTCTGATAGTGGCTGCCAATTCAGTGTTCTTGAGGATAGTCCTTCAATAGATGAATGTGGAGGAAAATGTGACTCACTGTATCGACAAGCGGGTGGTACGTATTCGTATACACCAGTGGAGGGTTCAAATAAGTGGTTTCTGAGAACGGTAAAGACGGTTGTTGTCGGTAAAAATGCCTTTGAACGCGTTCAGGTAGAGGTTACGGTATTGTGGAATACAAACGGGATTGATGAGCGGAGCTTTACAGTAACTGATTATTTAACACCATGGCAAATATAACTTCACATAAAAAAGGATTTGTTCTTGCGTTCTCACTTCTTTTGTCGAGTATTGTTCTTGCACTTGCCTTCGGTATCTTTAATATTCTTTTGAAACAAATTGTTCTTACTTCTTCCGCAAAGGATTCCCAGATTGCCTTTTATGCCGCTGATGCAGGAGCTGAATGTGCCTTGTATTGGGATACTCACACATCGCGTGATCCGAGCGGTTTTCCAAATCAACAATTTCCTTATAATTACACAGGCATGTTTGGACTCTCAATTGATAATCCTGACATTGTCTCAGCTGGCTATCCTGACTCAGCCCAAGTAGGTACGGAATTGGCAAGTGAGGAATCTTTTAGCTGTGGTACAGGAATAATGTATGATATTTCTGTTGAAGACACTTCTGACATCGATGAAGTTCCTGGTTTCGTAACTCTTACAAATTTTGCTTTTGATACAACAAGTGATCGCAAAGTATGTGCCCGTGTGCGTGTTTCAAAGAGGTATAATTCCGAAGCCATCACAGGGAATCCTAAAAGTGGCTTTGACACCATTATAGAATCACGGGGGTATAACGATTGCAATACTGAAAATACAAAGCGTGTTGAACGCGCAATTGAAGTAAAATACTAGGTATGAAAGAAAGTCTTGCTAAAAAGCGAATACAAGAGCTTCGCTTGACGCTTGAGCATCATCGGTATTTGTACCACACCCTTGATACGCCGGAAATTTCTGACGAAATATACGACTCGCTTATTCGTGAGCTTGAGAGTTTAGAAAAAGAGTTTCCAAAATTTGATCATCCCATGAGTCCAACTCATCGGGTGGGGGGTGTGCCGTTAATCGAGTTTAAAAAAGTAAAACATCAGGTTCCGCAATGGTCCTACGATAACGTTTTTTCTTTTGAGGAACTTCTCGCGTGGCAGAAAAAGTTGACCAATATTTTAGATAAAGAGAACATCAAAGAGCACCCGACGTACGTCGCAGAGCTCAAGATAGACGGTTTGAAAATTATTCTCACATATGAAAACGGTATTCTTGTTCGCGCAGCAACGCGTGGCGACGGAGAAACAGGGGAAGATATTACCGAGAATATAAAAACCGTAAAATCGATCCCACTGTTTCTTTCAGAGCCAATTTCAATGACAGTTATCGGAGAGGCGTGGATAGACAAGCACGATCTTGAAAAGATTAACAAAGAACGCTCTCGTGAAGGATTACCTTTATATGCGAACACTCGAAATCTTGCTGCTGGGACACTTCGGCAACTTGACGCAAATATTGTTGCAAAAAGAAATATTCATATTTTTGCGTATGATATTGAAGGCATACAAGGTAAAAAACTTTTTGATTCTCAATGGGAAGAATTAATGCTGTTAAAAAAACTTGGATTCGAAGTAAATACTGATTCCAAGCATTGTACAAGTCTTGAAGAAGTAGAAAAATTTTATCATTCTTGGGTAGTGCGGAGACACAATGAACGGTACGGTATCGATGGACTGGTCG
This sequence comes from Minisyncoccia bacterium, assembly GCA_038256975.1. GTDB lineage: Bacteria > Patescibacteriota > Minisyncoccia > Phycocordibacterales > UBA5272 > JALHNF01. Next base: position 59,562 of record JBBSJU010000002.1, read on the forward strand.
TGAAGGTTAATGAACAGTTTTTGTGTGAACGTCTTGGATACACAGCTAAAGCGCCTCGTTTCGGAATCGCCTACAAGTTTCCCGCCGAAGAGGTAACTACAAAAATAAAAGCAATTACGTTGCAAGTTGGTCGCACAGGTGCAATTACCCCTGTGGCAGAGCTTGAGCCAACACGTGTCGCAGGATCTTTAGTTAAGCGGGCAACACTCCATAATAAGGAGGAAATAGACCGTCTTGATGTACGCATTGGAGATACTGTGATGTTGCGTAAGGCGGGTGATGTGATTCCTGAAATTTTTGATGTACTAATAAGTCTGCGTCCTAAAAACGCAAAACAATTTGTTATGTCTGTTACTTGTCCTGCTTGTAATTCGGTACTTAAAAATGAACAATCAGTTTCTGGTGACGAATCAGTAGCAGTATATTGTAAAAACAAAAATTGTCCCGCAAAGCACAGAGAGAATATTATTCATTTTGTAAGTCGTAAGGCATTAAATATAGAAGGTTTGGGAGAGAAAATACTCGAGACGTTTATTGATCTCGGGCTTGTGCATACCTATGCCGATATATTTCGACTCAAGAAAGAAGATATAGAAGGCTTACCAGGATTTGGCGAAAAATCGGCTCTAAATCTCATTGAAGCAATTAAAAAAGCACGTAAACAACCTTTCGATAGATTTTTGTTTTCATTAGGCATCCGACACGTGGGAGAAGAGAATGCTCGTTTGCTTGCCATCCATATTCAAAAACCAGAAAAAGTTTTTGATGTTACTGAAATGGAAATCGAAGCTTTATATGGTGTGGGCGGCGCTGTTGCAAAATCATTTGTGTCTTGGTTTGCAGATATAAAAAATAAAAAGATATACCAAGACCTCTTGAGGTATCTTGTTATTGAGCCGTTCGTTGTGGAAAAAGTAAGCAACTCTTTGCAAGACAAAACCTTTGTTTTAACAGGTACCCTGGATGCATATTCTCGTGAAAAAGCAGGTGAGGAAATACGAAAGAGGGGTGGGACGGTAACAAATACCGTATCTTCAAAAACAAGCTTTGTTGTTGCGGGCGAAAATCCTGGAAGTAAGCTTGACGAAGCGCAAAAAAAAGGTGTCCAGGTCCTTTCGGAAGACGAGTTTCTGCGGCTTATAAACAGCAAGAAATCATGATATTCTGTAGGTATGAAGTTAGAAGAAGCTGATATTAAAAATCTTGCAGCCCTTTCCCGGATTCATATTTCGGACATTGAAGCAAAGAAATATGCCGAAGACTTTTCAGCGATTCTTTCGTATGTTTCGGAGATTCAATCGGTGGATGTTTCAGAAGTTCATGACATTTCTACCGTTGCTAATGTATTTCGGGAAGATGTAGTGGAAGACGCTCGTTTCAAAGATGCTTTTTTGCGTGAGACACCTCACACTGAAAGTGGATATGTTAAGGTAAAACAAATTTTATAATCTGTATGTACACCGCTTCTCAAATAGTAAAACTTGTTTCTTCAAAAGAAAAAAAAGCTGTAGAAATTGCACAGGATTATTTACGTCGAATTGAAGAAAAAAATAAAGATATTAATGCCTATCTAGAGATCTATTCTGATGTCTTAGAGCAGGCGCGTGTTGTTGATAGTCGAATTGAAACAGGTGAGATTTTGCCACTTGCTGGTGTATGTGTTGGACTCAAAGATAATATTTTACGTGCAGGTTTTCATGCGAGTGCGGGGTCTAAAATTTTGGAGCCCTATGTCGCTACATATTCATCGACAGTCGTTCAAAACTTACAAAAAGCAGGGGCTATCTTCTTAGGGCGTTTAAACATGGATGAGTTTGCTATGGGAAGTTCTACGGAAAACTCTGCCTATGGAGCAACTAAAAATCCACACGACCTTTCTCGAGTACCTGGAGGTTCGTCAGGTGGCTCTGCGGCAGCCCTGGCTGCAGATTTAGCTACTATTACACTTGGTTCAGACACAGGCGGCTCTATTCGCCAGCCTGCATCTTTATGTGGTGTAGTTGGATTTATGCCGACATACGGTACCGTTTCTCGGTTTGGCCTTATGGCACTAGGGAGTTCGCTTGACCAAATTGGACCATTTGCGCACAACACAGAAGATGTTGAACTAGTGTATAAAGTTCTTGCAGAGTATGATCGTCACGACAGTACTTCTGTTCCTGATGCAAAGAGAGTTACAAAAGGAATTAAGAATAAAAAAATTGGAGTACCATTTTCATTTGTTGAGCGTGAGGGAGTTGATGCGGAGGTGCTCGAAAACTTTAGAGCCTCTCTTAAAGATTTTGAATCTAAGGGATATGAGATTGTACCGATTGATTTACCTCTTGCGCACTATGCGCTCGCCGTGTATTACATCATCATGCCTGCTGAGGCGTCTACTAATCTTGCACGGTTTGATGGCGTACGCTTCGGGCTTTCGGTTCCGGGGTTAACCCCAGATGAAACCTACATAAATACTCGTGGTCTTGGATTTGGAAAAGAAGCACAACGGCGCATCATGCTTGGAAGTTACGTATTGTCTCATGGGTACTATGATGCTTTCTACAAAAAAGCAGTTGCACTTCGAGCTGCAATCATAAAAGACTTTGCAAAAGCATTTGAGCAGGTTGAATTTATTGCAACACCAACATCTCCAATCCCTGCTTTTGTTTTTGGTGAAAAAACAAAAGATCCTCTTGCTATGTATCTTGCAGACATATTCACCGTACCGGTAAATATTGCGCAAATTCCTGCCATCTCTATTCCGTCAGGAAAAACAAAAAACAATTTACCGCTTGGTATTCAATTTATGGCCGCGCAGTGGAACGATGAAGGTCTTTTTGAGATAGGTAAAATATTTGAACATCATGGATAATATTCGCTTCTTAAGCATAGATTATTTTTTCTACCAGGTGTATCTTTTTTTTACTTGGGTAGGGAGCATTCTCTTTGGTACGGGAACGAGCAGGCTTGATAGTGATGGTGATGGACTTACTGATGATGAAGAGCGGGAACTTGGAACAGATCCGTTTAATTCCGACACAGACGGTGACGGAATTATAGACGCTCTTGATAAATTTCCTCTTGATGCGACCAATGGCGGACTTTCATTTTGGGATAGATTGTTTGGCAGTGGCAGCGTTGCGACTAACGACACAGTGTTTGGTTCGATTATCCATTTCTTCGCTTACTTTTTTGCACTCATCGCGCTTGTCCTTGCGGGGATGATTTTCTTTAGCTATATTCGCTGGAAAGAGGAACTCAAAATTGCTAAGAAAAAATTCAATGAGGCATATAAAGCACCGCATACTATAGAGCCGCCAAAATATAAACATCCTCGCTGGGCAACGGTTCTTGCACACACACAGTCGCTTAATCAACCAGAATGGCGATTGGCAATATTGGAAGCAGATACTATGCTTGCTGAACTTTTAGATAGGCGAGGATATCTAGGTTTATCAATTGGTGAGCAATTAAAATCTGCTGACCAAGAAAAATTCAAAAGTCTGCAAGATGCGTGGGAAGCACATAAGGTTCGTAATCAAATTGCTCATGAGGGAAGTACATTTACTCTTACTGAACGCGAAACACGAAGAATTATTGGGCTCTACGAACGCGTATTTCGTGAATTTGATTTTATCTAAGTTGGGGTACAATACACACTATGAATAAAACAGTTATCATTCTCAGTATCATAATTGCATTTCTTTTAGTTACTAACACAGCCCTTGAGCGCGCAATAAGTAATGGTGTATGGTCATTAGGAACCGGAGTCGCAAGTGAGACACAGTATGTTGTGGAAGGGGCAGGAAATGGGATCTTAGCAGGAATTGATTCAGTACGAACATCAATTGGTACAACACTTGTTCACTATAAAAATGCATTCAAATACGATATTGATAACAATACAGCAAACAAAAGTATTCTTAGCTATGTTTTCTTCATCCTGCTTCTCTTTTTAAGTCTTTTCTTTGTCTACAAATTCTTGTTTTATATTTTCTTCTTCCTTTTCTTGTACTGGCTCTTTATTCTTATTCGTAATCGATTTTAGTTTTCATGAAAACAATATATGAACAAGCGCTTGATTTTCACAAGGAATATCGAGGAAAGTTAGAAACCAAAAGTAAGGTTGCTCTTGATTCTCGGGACGCACTCTCCAAGGCGTATAGTCCTGGAGTTGCTCAGGTGAGTATTGAAATAGGAAAGGATACATCGCTTGCTCGAGAATATACTTTAAAACGAAATACGGTCGCCGTTGTTTCCGATGGTTCAGCAATTTTAGGTATTGGAAATCTCGGCCCGTATGCTGCCATTCCTGTTATGGAAGGGAAGGCTGCAATCTTTAAAGAATTCGCTGGGGTGAATGCGTTTCCTATTTGTTTGGATACTCAAGACACAGAGGAGATTATTAAAGCAGTCAAACAGTTGGTGCCAGTGTTCGGTGGAATAAATCTAGAAGACATCGCTGCGCCGAGGTGCTTTGAAATCGAAGAACGACTTCGGGCAGAGCTTTCTATTCCTGTGATGCATGATGATCAATGGGGCGCCGCGACAGTTGCCTTGGCTGGGCTCATAAATAGCCTCAAATTGAGGGGATTGGATAAATCTGAAGCCAAAGTAGTTATAAACGGCATTGGCGCGGCAGGAGTGGCTACAGCGCGTCTTTTGCTCGTGTACGGTATCACCAATATGATATTTTGTGACAGTAAAGGAATTATTCATAAAGGTCGGACAGACTTAACAAAAGAGAAAAAAGAGTTGCTTGAAAAAAGTAGCGCGCACCCTGAAGCGGGAACACTTGCTGCCGCAGTTAGTGGTGCGCATATCTTTATTGGATTATCCGTAGCGGGAGCATTAACACAGGAAATGGTTCGTACTATGGCAGAACGGCCGATTATTTATGGACTTGCAAATCCGACTCCAGAAATTATGCCTGAACTTGCAAAGGAAGCGGGTGCGTTTATTGTAGCCACTGGAAGAAGTGATTATCCAAATCAGCTCAATAACTCTCTCGTCTTCCCGGGACTCTTTAAAGGTGCGCTTGAGGAGAATGTGGGGCAGTTTGATATCGCTCTCTTCTTGTCTGTGGCGCAAAAGTTGGCCGCCTATGTCGAAAATCCGACTCCGGAGATGATTCTCCCTAATATGTTTGATAGAGGTGTTGTTGGTGTTGTAGTAAGTGCAGTAAAAGAATGGAATTTAAATTTGAAATAGAAAAAAAGTTAGAAGGCACGCTTGGGCGAGCAGGAGTTATTCATACTCCACATGGTGATATACACACACCTGCTTTTATTCCCGTGGGTACAAAGGCAACGGTGAAGGCGCTTACCGTTGAGCAAGTTAAAGATTTGGGGTCACAAGCAGTACTTGCCAATACATATCACCTCTATCTTGAACCAGGAGAAGATCTCGTAGCAAAGCATGGTGGTTTTGCAAAAATGATGCATTGGGATGGTCCGACATTTACGGATTCAGGTGGATTCCAAGTATTCTCACTTGGTGCTGCGTACGGTGAAGGTGTTTCAAAAGTTGCCACGAGCGAATCGCTTGCAGCTAAAATTGCTGAATCAAAAGATGAGCAAAAAGTTGAACGGCAAACAAAAGTAAAAATTGATGAGGAGGGAGTTGATTTTCAATCTGTAATTGATGGTTCGTGGCACCGTTTTACTCCTGAGCGAAGTATGCAAATCCAGCATGCACTCGGCGCAGACATATTTTTTGCATTTGATGAATGCACATCACCCCTTGCGCCTCATGAATATCAAAAGAAAGCAATTGATCGTACCCATAGATGGGCCAAAAGAAGTCTCGATGAGCATCAAAAACTAGGTGCGTCGCATTCAACAGGATTACAGCAAGCACTTTTTGGGGTCGTGCAAGGTGGTTCGTATGAAGATCTTCGTCGTGAATCTGCACGTACACTTGGAGCTATGGATTTCGACGGTTTTGGAATAGGAGGATCATTTACGAAAGACGATATTGGTACTGCAGTGCGCTGGGTGTGCGAGGAACTCCCAGAAGGGAAGCCACGACACTTACTTGGCATTGGTGAACCAATAGATTTTTTTTACGGTATAGAAAATGGTATTGATACTTTTGACTGCGTGTCTCCAACTCGTGTTGCTCGTAATGGTGCGGCATATACATTTGATGGGCGTATAAATCTAAAAAACAAAGAGTACGTAGAGGACATATCTTCAATTGAACCTGAGCTTACAAACTACACTTCAACATTTACTCGAAGTTATATCGCGCACCTATTGCGTTCAAACGAAATACTTGCCGCGACACTTATTTCAATACACAATCTGCATTTTGTAGTTACTCTGGTGGCAAAGATTCGGCAGAGTATTTTAGATGGTACTTACACAGAATTCAAAGAGCAATTCCTCAAGCGGTACTATAAGAAAGTTGATTAAGCTTGAATTTTGTGTTATTGTAATAATCTCATAACAGTTGCTGGAGAAGGGTATGATTGGGTGGTATGTTCTTTTTGTTGTCATCGGAGGGATTTCTTTTTGGACCCTGTGGTATTTTTGGAGGAAGCCCAAGAAGGCTAGATACAAGAAACCCTTACCTCCTGTGTTTGAGCCGGTGATGGGGCAACCCATCGAAATGGGTGTGGATCCTTTTCTTCCAAAAAAGAAGACCAATCCTTTTGGGGATTCTCAAATTTTGGACGAGCTCCAGCGAAATCCTCCAGACAGACTGGGTCTTGAACCCATCGATGATTGATTTCCACGACGCGCTCGGGCAACTTCGCTCGGCGCGTTCTTTATTATTTAAAAATCACATTGACAAAAGCCTATTTTTTGCTATACTTCTCAGTGTGAGTGGTGAAAGCTACTCACCAAAAACAAATGAATGTCCGCGTGAGCTCCGCCGCAAGGCGGATTTCGCGTATCCGGGCATTGCTTGACGGTGTCTTGTAAAAAACTGATTTCTTGTTAGAGTTACAGAAGAGGTTTTGTTTGTTTCTATCCGTGGCTAGCGGCTGCACTCACATTAGGACATTTGTTTTTGGAGTAGACCCCGCTAGCCTCGAATGGAAATACAGCACGAAGTGTCTCTAAAAGGTCATACGACTTTTAAAACAGGCGGGTTTGCTCGCCTGTTTTGTTGTGTTACTACGAGAAATGAATTGGAAGGGGCTATAGAGTATGCAGAGATACAAAAGATTCCTTTTTATGTTTTAGGAAGCGGTTCAAATGTTTTAGTAAGTGAAAAAGGATTTGAGGGACTAGCAATTAAAATTGCGATACAAGGAATTTCTTTTATGGATCATGGCGCTGATACAGTACGTATGTCTGTAGAAGCCGGAATGTCTTGGGATGAGTGTGTCCAAGTTGTTGTTGAGCGTGGATTGTACGGACTTGAAAATCTTTCACTTATTCCTGGAACTGTTGGAGCAGCACCAATTCAAAACATCGGTGCCTACGGAGTCGAGGTGAAAGATTCTATAGAATCAGTTGAGGTTTTTAATATTGAAACAAAATCTTTTGAAACCTTTACAAAAGAAATGTGCCAATTTGGATATCGAGATAGTCTTTTTAAGAAAAGAGAAGGGAAAAAATATATTGTAGTTGGGGTACGATTTCTTCTCTCTAGAAAAGGAGTACTTAAAACAGAATACAAAGATGTGCAGAATTATTTTAAAGAAAATGGTGGAGAGGTAACACTTCAATCCGTACGTGATGCAATTATACATATTCGTACTCACAAACTGCCAAATCTTGAACTTCTCGGAACTGCTGGTTCGTTTTTCAAAAATCCTGTAGTCAAAAGAGAGGTGATTGAGAATTTGCAAAAAGATTTCCCCCTCATTCCTAGCTATCCCACAGAAAAAATTGATTATGTAAAAACCTCCGCCGCTTTTTTGATTGATAAGATTGCTGGTTTAAAAGGTGCACGGGATGGTGATGTGGGCACGTATCAAAACCAAGCTCTTGTTTTGGTGAATTATGGAAATACTACTGGAGAAGCTGTCCTTGCCTTTGCGCACAAAATTCAAAAAGAGGTTTTAGAAAAAACAAGAATTGTGATTGAGCCAGAAGTGCAAACACTTGGTTTTTAGTAGATTTCTTTTCTATTATCGCACCATTTTTACTCACAGTATTTTTTCTTTGCCATACCTCGCCCAGCCCAAAGAAAAAACATTGTTCGTTCCTGGTGCAACTAAGGTTTTTAATTTATTTGAGTCTCTAAAGAAAGTCTGCCATTTGCACGTATTGTCTCTGGCATTGAGGCTTGCATAGCATTTTTAATTTTTAGAAGTGCTGTGATTCCAATCATGAGTGCGTTGTCGGTTGATAAGTGTCGTTCTGGAATGTAGGCATGTACGCCAAGTTCTGCACACAGTGTTTGAATGTGTTCTCGAATGTATGTATTCGCAGACACGCCGCCGCCAATGATAAGTGTTTGTGCATTTGTATTTTGTAACGCTTTTCTACATTTTGAAATCAGTACTTCAGTAACAGCGTCTTCAAACTCGCGTGCGATTGCTTTTTTATCATCGTCGCTTAGAATTTTAAGTTTTTGAGTAAGGTAGAGTACCGCTGTCTTTATTCCAGAGAAAGAAAAATGAAGGTCACCCGAATGAATCATGGGACGAGGAAGTACTGGCACTCGGTCGTTTACTAGATTTTCAGTACGTGCTTCTGCTGCGAGTTTAGAGATCTTTGGTCCGCCAGGATATTCAAGTCCAAGTAAGCGAGCTACTTTATCAAATGCTTCACCAATTGCATCGTCGCGTGTCTCGCCAATTTTTGCATATGTTCCAAATTTTTCTATGTGGATGAGTTCAGTGTGTCCGCCTGAAATAAGAAGCGCAAGAGCGGGAAATGAGAGGCTCGGCACCGTGTATCCTTCACTATGTTTTTCAAGTACAGAAGAATAAATATGTCCCTCCATGTGGTTTATTGGATAGAGTGGAAGGTTCCAGAGAGTGGAAAGCGCTTTGGCAAAATTAATGCCCACCCAAAGCGCAGGTTCAAGCCCAGGTCCGCTGGTTACAGCTATTGCATCTACTGCTGGTTTTTGCCATGTTAAAACTTCAGGGAGTGCTTCAAGGAGTTCTGGTTCTTGGGGAAATAGGGAAATGAAAGATTCGGGCATTGCAATAGGTGTTCGGAGATTTAAAAGCTTGGCTTCGGTTAATGTTGTTTTGAGAAGTGGTACAAGTGCTTTAGCATGTTCTCGTTTAGCAACGGCGGGAAATACACCACCATACTCTTTATGCATATCTATTTGTGAAAGCACTTGATTTACAAGTACGGTAAAAGAAAGAGGGGTAGTATTTCCGCTTGATTCGATAATGCTGAGTGCTGTTTCGTCGCAGCTTGTTTCAATAGCCAAAATTCGCATATGGGTATACTAGCATAGACTTGTTTTAAAATTTATCTAAAAATACAAATAAAAAAACCTCATAACGCTGCGTTACGGGTTGCTTTTTGCTCGAACTTTTCGAGCGGTATGTTGGATTCTTTAATCAGTAGGTGATCGGCGGCCGGATGATCATCCGGCCGCCGATCAATTGCGAGCTACTTACCATTACTGGTTTTCACCCGCAGTTGCTTCAGGACATGCCCTTGGTGGGGATCGGCACGATGCCGACGATGGAGCGGTTGACCTGCTTGAGCTCGCCGGAGGCCAGGCGCTGGTCGAGGTCGTTGTTCACGGCCAGGAGGAGCTTGGTCTCGTAGGCGAGGCCGCTCGTCTTGTAGTCGTCGAACGTGACCAGACCGGTCTTCAGAGCGTACGCGTCGATGTCGCCGATGCCGAGCATTGCAGCCTTGTCGGTCACACTGACCACCTCGGTCTCGGCCAGGCGTTCCGGCGTCGTGACCTTGTGCTTCAGCGCGACTGCCTTCAGCGTGTTGTACTCGGCCTGGTAGCGGACGAGGACCGTCTTGGCGGACGGACCGAAGAACGTCGCCAGATCGGTGATCGCCTTGATTTCGTCGTTCACCGCGATGGCGACGTTGCTGTCGAGCTTGCCGAAGAGGTTGATGTCCGTGTTCTGGTTGAAGGTCGTCGCAATCTGCTCGCCACTCACCGTATCGACGGCGACAGCGGCGTTGGCAGCGGTGCCTGCGACAGCCAGCGAGATGGCCATGGCAAGAACGATCGTACGGGTGTTCGTCTTCATCGGGTATTTCTCCGTTTTGGGTTGGTTGGTGGCGCCAGCATCGCAATCGACTGTGTCGGTTTAGCGAGTAGCAGGGTAGGTACCTTAAAAAGATACGCACTCTGCTACTCGCTACTGCCTAATTGATTAAGTGAAAGAGCTAAAAATAAAAACGAGCTCACTTGAGCTGTTGAACAATATAGCAGGGTACTAAGTTTTTGTCAAACATTTTATGGACAATCCAAAAATCCGTTGTATTTCAAGGATTAATTAGTAAGAATACCGTTTTTATTTGAAAAGAGGGTGTTTCAACTATCTCGTTGAAACACCCTCGCTTTCTATATGATTTCTTGTACATTGACGACTCCGTTGTTTGTAAAAACCTCCACTTGTTGAACTAGATCTTCTTCTGTACCAGTAAAGACCAGAAAGAGCCGTTCTGAATCAAGTCTTTGTCCACCGAGCCCAAGTGTTTGAGTGTCTTCGTAAGCACTTACACAATCCGCCCGTGTCTCAAAATAGGCAATAAAAATCTTCACGACACATCCTCCTTTGGGTTAGCTTAGAAGACCATTCTTATAAGCTAAGAATATAATATCACTTATTCAGTTAGAGTATTTACAATTGTGAATCTGTATAAGCATAAGACAGTTTGTTGTATTCATCTGTATGATAAGAGCAAATACCTTTATTATTCCAAAGTAAGAATTCAGAAATACCTACATCAAGTGCGAATCTGCTACACACGGTGCAATACGGCTCTCCTGACTTTTTTATATTTCCGTCCTTATCAACTCGAGTGAAATATAATTGAGAACCCTTTAAGTCTTCAGGATTTTTCTTTATTGCATCGAGAATAGCTCTCCATTCTGCGTGCATGCAACAGGTATGATCGTATTTTGGTTTTCCTGGAAACTCATAAGTATCCAAGCATGTGCGATTATTCTCGTTATCAAGCGGAGGAGCATTATATCCTTCACCTATAATTTCTCCGTCTTTTACGATTACCGTTCCACACTTTGCTTTGAGACAAAGAGCTTTCTCGGCGACCTTAGCCGCCTCATTCATCCACTCGATCGCCTGTTCTTCTTCTGTGTTTTGCAAATATTTCATGGCAGTTTGAATCCCTTTATGGCTCACTCATTTTATCACTTTCTAAAGCTGCTGGCGGAGACGGAGAGATTTGAACTCTCGAACAAGTTGCCTCGTTGCTTGTTTTCGAAACAAGTGCCTTCAACCACTCAGCCACGTCTCCAAATTCCATATACGTTATAACAGTTTTATTGTCTTTTTTCAAAAATGTAGTATATTTGGATGTATTCGGCCCTATCGTCTAATGGTTAGGACAGCGGGTTTTCAATCCGTCAATCGGAGTTCGACTCTCCGTAGGGTCACATTAGTATCAATCTTCGAACATATGGTGACGGTCAAGAACGCCTTGCAAAAGCAAGGTGTTCTTGATGTGTGCCTGCCATCACGGTTACCGTGATGGTCGGTATCCACAGACACTTGAAGAAAACTCGAATTTCTTTGCTAGGAATGTGTAAGGGTGGTAACCACACCCGCAATCATATGGAGCAACAACAACCAACACCACGGAAGGTACATCTTGAAGCAGAACGCGAACGCGCACGTAGAGCAATCCGTGAAGTCATCGACGGATTCGACTCTGTAGAAAAGACAACGTTCCCACCAAGACGTCCTCTCGGAAGAGTCAAGAAGTCAGTACCGGCAGCTCCTCTATGGGATGCTTTGATGAAGCTCTAGGTGAATTCATTCAGTGATTGACCCCGAAGAAACCCGCGACGTGTGCACGGGTTTCTTCGGGGTCTTTAATAAACACAGAAAACTTTAACCAACCTGTCTGACCCAATCTCTGGTAATGCTTTCAATTCGCTCTTGCTCTAATTCAGGTAAGACGTTCGTATGCATGATGATGTTTCTTGAGAGCTCAAGATCATTAAATCTAGAGTTGACCCACGCTTGATCTGGGAAAAGATCAGAGAAATCTTCCCAGTTTCCAATTATTATCTGAGCCAGATTTCCGAACATAGTATAATAAATTAAAGATGAAGATGAAGACCTTTGCGTGTGGTATTTATTTTTTGCTTCCTTTTCTTTTAAACCACTAGCTGCCTTTTTAACTCTTTCAGGAACACATAAATCCCACCAACCTAAACCTTGCCGCTCTGCTAGCCGAGTAGATATCAGTTCTCTGGCAGAGTTTTCCAAGCAGAAAAAGGCCACATATACTGACGCCATCTTTTCAGCATCATGGACCAGAACTGGATTAAAGTCATTTTCTTCAATTCTGGCTAACGGGCTAACATCAACATGTAAACCGATTCCCGTGTTTTCCAGCTTTTTCAACTCGTCTTGTGCTAGAAAACCATCGAAGACTAACCTTTTAAGGTGGCTTATTTTTTTCATTATTCCAATAAGTTATCTCTAATGCTTTTGAAGATAGAATTATAAACACTCACGTCCGTGGTAGCGGGTAAGTGAATCTGAATGTTGTAATGAAACTCTGCAGGAAGTCCAGAAACAACGAGTGGTTTTTCTTTTCGAATCCCTTCCTCGCTTTCTTTAAAGTCAGTTTTAATTTCTTTTGGTTGAGGAGAGTCACCAAATTTAGATAATCCAACAAGTGCTTTGAATGTATTGTAATACCGTCCAACAGTCGCCTCATCCTTACCTGTAATTCGAGAAAATGCCCCCTTTATCTCAACCTCTGATGCCTTATGGATTTCTTGGTCTGTTGCAAATAAATCTTTATATAAATCAATGACTCTTTCGCCCATTACGTATTGATGTTGAGAGGCATCTTTTAGCCGATCATACGAATCAGTGGGAGTTGCAGCTTCTGTTAGAAAACCTAGTTTCTTTAAAAGAGGAATTATGGCTCTATCATTGGAACTACCAAACCCCATTTGCTTAAGAAACTCATTTGTATACTTTATTGGCCTAGCGGCAGCTTTTGCTTTCTGAAAAAAAGCAGGAAGTCTGTTATTGGAAATAACGTATGGATATGTGTCAGTCATGTTTTATATTTAGACTTATTATTCTATATAATAATCTTATACCTCATAGCAATATAAATCAATGAGTCAGATATTATGTCAACTATGGGGTGCTGTCCGGTATTGGATTAGTATTTTCACTATTGGAATCAAGTACTTCACGCACTGCAGTTCGACATCTGTCTCGATTAGGTTCACAAATACAAAAAAGAGCTACGACCACAAAGTGCAAAATGGCGATATAATCAGTATATAGCCTTAATTACGTCATGAAATACTTTAATGTAACCCAAGAAGAAATCGACTTGAGAATGTTCAATATTTTTGTTGGAATAAGTCTTGGTAACAAATTGCTAACTCCTGAACTTTGTAAACATTATGTAGAGTGGGCACACAGAAATACAAAAGATAATTGCGTTATATTAATAGCTGATAAAATAGATGCCGTTAACTGGCAAATTTTTAGAGGGCTTTCTAGAGAAGAGTCTTTGGAGAAAGTAAAAGATAAAGGGTATGGAATTTTAGGCATGTTTGAAAAAGCAAAGAGAACTCTCGCCAAAGAAAAAGAAGATGCGAGCTACATTTCCAGGGTACATATTATATTTTGGGAAGATATAGTTAATGAAGGCTATACGGAACTCAGAAAAATATTAAATGATGAATACGAAAATAATTTAGAATTCAAAGAAAGAGTATTGTATTTTGTGAATAAATACTGCGAACTGAGAGATGTTAGTATTCTGTCAGCCGAAGATAAAGATAAGTTGGCTGGCTATATTATTGATGAGTTACCGACGCTAATTGGTGGAATATATTGGGATGAAAAGTTGTATAACATGATATTGTATCCAACATACGTAGACAGCGGGATGAGTGAATTTGTTTTAGATATTCGTGGTGGGAAATATTTTCATGCAGATAAATTAAAATTAAGACAAATCTGTGTTCTTGTTGAAGACTATCTAGAAAAACCTAAAACTATTGAAAAAGAATAGACGCACAATAAAGATTAGAGTGATGTAGTAAAATCAAAACGTTAATCTCCGTAGGTACTTCTCACGGCTTCTTTTCCTAATTGAGTATGTAAATTAATAAGAATTTTATGGTTTGATCCGTAGGACTTTTTTATTTTTGTATTCTGGTCTTCAAAATATTTTTCAGCTTCTTGTTTGGTTTTAAAAGTTGGTTTTAAAGCAGTCCCACCATTTAGAACGTGTGTTATTTTCGGCATACACTTATCGAGTGTTTTGATAAATTTTGCTTCTTCTGTATCGAGTGACTCATATTCTTGTATTGTGTTGTGAATCCAAGGGAATACTTCTTCAAATTCTGATGTAATTCTTAGGAGGGCTTCGTGTTCCACCTTGTCTTTCTTTTTCATTCCTTCATCTGAGATAGTAAGTGTTGGTGTATCACCAGCATATGCTTCGACTAGATCATGAATTAATGCGAACTGAGCAACTTTACCAAGGTCAAGATGTGGGGCGTACGAACTTGCAATTGCGCAAGCACAGAGCCCTAACATAATGGTGTGGTCTGTGTCTGATTCAGGAGTTATTCCATCTTCGTGGAAAGTGATCCGATTTGTTCTGGCAAAGAAGAGTGAAAGTTGTCCGAGTTCTACAACTTTCCCGGTCATTTTTTCTATATCCATCTATTTATACTACGGCATCTCTAAAAACTCGCAAGTTTCGTTTGCTATACTCTGTTATAATCTATACATGCCTTCACTTTGGTACGAAATGCTTGTAAAACCTTCCTGGACTCCATCTGGAGAAACAATTGGGCTTATCTGGACCATTCTTTATCCGATTATTATTTTCTGTTTTCTATGGGTTTGCATAAGGGCATTCAAAGGGCAAATACCAATGATGATATTTTGGGTTTTTCTTGTAAATGCGATTGCAAACATTATCTTTACTCCAATTCAGTTTGGACTTCAAAACCTTCCTCTTGCAGCAGTCGATATTCTTGTAGTCTTAGGTACTATTATTGCCAGCATGGTTCTCATCTTTCCATATTCAAAATTAATTTTTGCACTGCAGATTCCATACTTGGTTTGGGTGTCTATTGCTACTTTTTTACAACTCTCGATTACGTGGATGAATAGGTGATATGAAAGACAAGGGTTTTGCAGAGTATGTTGTAGGGGATTTGTTCGGCTATCTCGATGATGTTTCTGCTCGAGCAATGTTTGGTGGTTATGGAATATACAGAGGCGGGGTAATGTTTGGACTCATTGCTGAAGGAGAGTTGTATTTTAAAGTAAGGGAGGGGGAAACTAAAAAATATGAGCCTTTTGGCAGTAAACCATTTCACTATAGTCGTAAAGATAAAGGAGCAATTACAATGTCATATTGGTGCATACCTGAAGAAGTTCAAGAAGATCCTCATTTGTTTCGTGAATTGGCTGAAGAATCCTATGAGTTTGCGCTTGAAAAAGCCGTCAAAAAGAGCTCAAAAAAGAAAGTGGTGCGGAAGTAGAAATAATCGGGAAAATGCGTATAATAGGGAAGTCTGGAGGATTGGATGAGTGGTTTAAATCAGCGGTTTACTAAACCGCCGACGGGTAAAACTGTCCGTGAGTTCGAATCTCACATCCTCCGCTCGTGTAAAAAAGCCCTAACAAGGGCATTTTTTATTGAGCGGAGGATAGAAAGTGCTTAATGCACTTTCGTGTGAGATTCGAAAAGCTTTCCGTTATTTGTGAGGAGCTTTACTCCGAACAAATCGGAAAGGTGTACTGCTCCTGTAAGGAGAGAAATTCTCACATCCTCCGCACTAAGAACTTAGTATCGGCATGACCCTAGTACCTAAATTCGTAGATTTAAGTTAAAATTAAGCAATGGAAAACCGAAGTTCACAAATTTGGATAGTACTCATCGTTATCGCAATTATTGCAGGTGGTGCTTATTGGCTTGGAAATTCTCAAAATACCAACGACCAAACTATTGATGTAAAAACAGACATCTCTATTAAATCTACGACTGCACAGGTCGGTACTTTTTATGATGGCAAAGATGGTTACTCGCTTTCTATTCCAAGCGGAAATTCTTCAACATGTGTCTGGACGTATACTGGAGGAAACGCAGCTATTCCATATTCAGAAACAACATATGCAAGAAGTGCGACTGAAAAACACACTATCTACTCTTATGATTACTACGATTGGAAAGTTTCTTGTGTAGACGATTTTGGAAATCAGTACACAGGTATATTCCCAAAGATCGAATAAATTATTTTATGGAAAATAATACAGATGAAATAATCAATTTAAGCATTGAACAGTTTCAAGAATTTCACGAGAAATTAGGCTCAGAGAATTTCCAGCTCCAGTCTCGAATATTTGAAGATTACGGAAAAAAGAAATTGGATATCTATTTTAAATCTATTGGGTTTACCACTGTCGTTATTGGTACAGCAGGACTTATTGCAGGATTCGGATTTACAGCAATCAGTCAAATTCAAAGCGAACTTCTCTTTTTTGTAGGAGAGGCCCTACTACTGAGTTCTATTTTCTATGGTCTATTCTGGATTCAAAACATATACCAAGGTGAATTTAGATCAATTGAGGAAGAAATAAAAAGACTCAGGGAGTTTTATGACAAAAGAAATGAAAAGTATATGGTTCTTTACAACGAGTGGATGTCGAAGAAAAGCATCACTAAAAACAATCTTAAGCAGCTTCAAGAGTTTGAAAACAAATCAATTGATTTGTTTAAGACTCCAACACAGGTTTCTGTTCCAGTCATTTACTCTCCCGTCATGTACGGTCTGATGACGTTCGGTGCCGCGGCTCTCTTAGGTTCGTTCTTTATCTACAGTCTGTTATTCAACATTTGTCATCTCTTCTTTCTTTAAAGAAAGATATCCCGACTCACATGCCTCAGCAAGACACTCCAAAAAGCGCTAGAATATCTTTATAAGGCTTGAGAGCGTGGGTACTGAACTCACATGGCCCGCCAAACCAAAATTCCACACTTTCTTTAGGTGTGGAATTTTGTGTTTCAAGCGGTATGACGGCGAGATTCGAAAGCCGGACTGAAGCCACTATATGAGTAAAGCGAATTGTGGCGAAGGAGGCGGGGTCGCGCAAAATTTGTGAAGCAAATTTATGTGTGACCGAATCTCACATCCTCCGCTCTAAGATAAGCAAAAAGCAGGTATCTGTTTAAGAAAGGGGTGCAAACAACTGCTTTAATTCTGTATATTTTGCAGGATCTAGTAGTGCCTCATAGAGATTTGGAATAATTTCTTTTTCCATAAACCTTCCATCTCTACCAATTTGAAGCATCTCGTCAAAACTAACGGGTTTTAGTTCAATCTTTTCTCCGCCATCGAGTGCTTGATCTGCAACTTTTCTGCAACCTTTTGCGATAAAGAAGTAAACAACCCAATCAATCTTTGATGTAGGATGAGCTGCCTTCCAAAGTATGTATTCTTTTGCTTCGTATCCAGTTTCTTCGAGAAACTCACGTTTTGCAGCTTCCAAGATGTCTTCATTTTCTTCTACACGACCTCCACAAGCCCCAATGAAAGGTTTCTTTCCTGGTTGCTCTTGCTCAGTTAATAATATTTTTCCGTCATCAAGTACTGGAAACACGACTACCGTATCTGGTCGCTTGAGTTTTTCAAATATTTTTGTTGTTCCATCGTACATTAACTGTTGCCATTGGTAGACATCAAAGATTTTTCCTTTGTAGATACATTCTGCATGACCTGGAATCGGTTGGTTTGAGATTGGGCGTTGGATAGTCATACTACTTAATTTAATTATCTTAGTTATGTTTGTGCTAGCTAATTAAGAACTTTTCTCTATCTCCTCAATTGACTTATTCCTGTGAATTATTTCATCGTTGCGAACTGAAAGGAAAAATTCATACTGATTTTTTGGTTCACGTCCGTACCACTTCAAAAAGTCACTATGGATAGATTTGTTTTTAAGTTCATCGCCTCGTTTTTCTAAAAAGCGACTGTATTGCTCAAAAGCATGACTTTCGAATAAGAAGTTAAGTTCATACGAGTACCGAGGGTTAATAACGTATAAAAAATATGACGCCCAAAAGTAAAAGAAGGCAAAAAGCATTGGGATAAGGGTGTGACGGATTATTCCTGCACATTCTTCTTTCTCTGCAAGCTTGGAAATGACGACCACGTGCATCGTCTCGTTATCCTGGGCTATTTGAGCAAATTGAGCCACATCTGATAGCTGGAGCGCCTTTTTCTCATGAGAGTAAAAAAGGGTTAAAAGAGTGTAAACAGACGAAGCCCAAGAATGATAGGGCACACGAGCAATTACTTCAACCGAGCGAAACTTTAAATATGATGGTTCTTTTCCGTACACAAAATTTCCACACCACACAAGAAATTTTCCGAGTAAGAGCGGTAGCAGACTTGGTTGGTAAGAGTCGTAACTTGTTTTGTATTCTTTGAGGAAAGAATCATCATTAAGTTTTTGGTTGAGCACTTCAAGCTCTTCGTTGTTTCGCTGTAATTCCATACAAGAATATTTTATTGTAAAACGCCTTCATGCTTGAGGAGCCACTCCTTTTTATCAAGACCACCAGAGTAGCCAGCAAGAGATCCGTCACTTGCAAATACTCGATGACAGGGAACAATGAGGCATACTGGATTTGTGCCGATAGCAGTACCAACGCTTCGCACAGCCTTTTCATTTCCTGTACGCTTTGCAATGTCTTTATATCGCGCCACCTGACCTACTTTTATTTTTCCCACAGCATTCCACACTGCAATTTGACCTTTTGTGCCCGTGACAGCAACGGGAATATTTTGAAGTGAATGTTTAGCATCTTTGAAATACTTTTTGAAATCAGTGTCGTACGAACCTTTGGTAACCTGCTTTACTCGATACGTATCGAGGTGTTTTTCAAGATATTTTTCTACAAGTGTTGCCTGGGTGTCAAAAAATACACCAATTACCTTTTTGTCCTCTCCGTAGAGATAGGTGAGTGGCCCAATGGGAGTTGAGATCGTTGATGAAAAAAGTGTCATATTTGTATTGTAGCAAGAGTCTTTACATTGTCACCACTTGGCGAGAAATGAGTCGTTTGTACGGCTCGCATTCTTTTGCAAGTTCTTCGTGTGTACCAATACCTGCAATTTGCCCATGGTCCATAACGATTATTTGGTCTGCATCTCGTACTGTAGAAAGGCGGTGGGCGATAATGATACCGGTGCGACCCTTGAGGGCATCTTTCATTGCGTCATGGATTAGAGCTTCATTTTCAGCATCGAGGCTACTTGTCGCTTCGTCGAAGATAAGGATTGAAGGGTTTTTAATTAAGGCACGTGCAATACCAACACGTTGGCGTTCGCCACCAGAGAGCTTCACACCTTTTTCACCGATGATAGTGTCGTAACCGTGTTCAAGACGATCAAAGAATTGGTCAATGCGAGAAAGTTTCGCGACACGGTCTAAATCTTTTTCCGCTTCAGCCTTCTTTTCCTCTGCGACACCGAAAAGAATATTATATTTAAGAGTTTTGTCGAAGAGTTCCACATGTTGTTCTACATAACCAATACTTCTTCGATACTCTTCGAGATTGATGTCTCGTAAGTCTGTGTCATCAATGGTAATAGAGCCGGACGTTGGGTCAAACGCTCGCAAGAGAAGCTGAATGATGGTTGTTTTTCCAGCGCCAGAGTGCCCAACAAGGGCATAGGTTTTGCCTGATTCGAATGACAGACCTAAATTCTCTAAAGCTTTTTGTTTTTCAACTCCAGGATAGATAAAGTTAATTTTATTTAGATGAATGTTCTTAAAGTTAGGATTATAGGGAATAACTCCTGATTTTTCTTCAAAGAGAGGTTTCTCATTGAGTAATCCAAACAACGCAGCAATCTGTGATGTCTGAAGTAGTATTCGTCTAAAGTATCCATTTACTTCACCGAGGCGGTTGAATACCATGTTGCCCCAGAAAATGATAGGAATGAGTGAGCCCGGAGTCAGAGCTTTTTGATATACCAAATACAACGCAAGACAAAGGATCCCAACTTTCGCTATGGCTCCAAATAAATCACGTCCGTGCATGACTTGTACATTTTTTATCCATATTCGCTCACTTTCACGCGCTAGTATTTCCCAGGTGGTCAGCAGATCATTTGAGGTCTGCTTCTCAGTACCGCTCATTTTAATGAGTGTGGCGTAGCGTAAAAACTCAGAGTGGTTTTTATTTATTACATCCCACTCGTCATTGTTTTTAGAAACTTTTTTATAAAAACGCGGTGTCCATAAACCAATGAGAGTAAAGGGGACACAAATCGTAATGGTGATAAACCATCCCAACAAAGGGTCTATAAAGAAAAACATTCCAATCGCAATAAAGATGAAAAGAAGCGTCGGAATGAGCTCAGAAAAAAGCATATAAATAGTGTTTTCAAGTGCTGACTCTCCTTTTTGAATAACTGTTTGCTTTAGTCCAGAATGTTTAAGAAGCGTTTGTCCAGCGGGCATATTACTCAAGAGCTCGTAGGTTTTTTCTCGAACAGTATGAGGGACTATGTATTCAATTTTCTTAACCTCATATGTTGTTTTGGCATAGGAAAGTAGAATACGCCCTATTTCTACAGTAAGGAGGAGCCAGACAAGATTGAAAAGTGTGTCGGTGGTTGTTTGGGTAATTAATCCGTCTACCAACTTACCACTTATATATGGAAAAGCGATACTTGAAAGCTGTATAAGTAAGGTAAGTAAAAAAAGAAAAGAGAGCTCTTTTTTAAATAGTTTTATATAGATTGAGGTTGTTGAGAGAAAATTTTTCATAGTAAATAATAATAAAGAGACACCGCCCCTTATGTGTTAATCCCATAATTGTAACAAAAAGGTCTAGCTTGCGTGGAGGGCGAGATAAATGTCTTCAAGGGCGCGTACTCCATCGCCGGCGGCGATATTGTTTTGGTGATAAAGAACGTCGGTGCAGTCACCAGCGGCCCAGATGCCTAGTACAGAAGTTTTCTGTGTTCGGGGATCAATTTTAATTTGTCCACCATCTGTCATGTCCACGAGTCCTTTCACAAGGTCTGTTGCGGGAATCTGTCCAATCTCCACGAAAACACCTCCACAGTCAATGCGATGCACTTCATTCGTAACTGCATCTTTGTATGAAATACCAGTTACAAATTTCTCACCATGAACCTCTGTTGGAATTGCATTTTTAATAATCTTAAGATTAGGGTGTGCTGAAAGTTTTTTTACTGTAATTTCATCAGCTCGAAATGTCTCACTTCGGTTGAGTAGGGTAACGCTTTTGCAGTACGCAAGAAGTTGAGCGGCAGATTCAAAGCCTGCATTTCCACCACCTACTACAACTACGTCCATTCCTGAGAAAAGGGGACCATCACACGAAGCACAATACACAACACCTTTGTGTTCGAACGTGTCACTTCCTGGAATACCAAGCTTGCGACGCGCACTTCCTGTAGAAATGAGAATTGTTTTTGACTCCAGCACCTCACCTGATTCAAGGCTTACTGAAAATCCAGTATCATTTTTTTCTACTTTCGAAACATAAAAGCCTTCTTTAAAAGTCAGGAATTCTCCCTTGTATTCATAAGCATGTTTCTTGAAGCTCTCAGCAAGTTCATTACCTCCTATGTGTGGGGTACCAATCCAATTTTGAATGTCAGAGGAAACAGTAGACTGTCCACCCCATTCTTTGATAACCATACATGTTCTAAGTTGTTTGCGAGCGGCATATACTGCTGCTGCAGTTCCTGCTGGGCCTCCACCAATGATAATAAGATCAAACATAATGGTTTGTGATTAGATCTGTTGTTAATAGGGTAATAATACCAAAAGAAACTACTTTCGTCGTCGCAGGAATGCGGGAACTGCACCCCAGTCATCAGTATCGTCTTCAATAACATTAACCACATCTCCTTGCTTTTGTGTTGAATTAGAGTTTGCTGTGCTTGTTGCTTCTTTTTTTGTCTCTATTTCTTGAACAGGAAGAACATTATGAATCTCTTTTCGTTCTAGCTCAGGATTCCTATTAATCGGCTGCTGCATTGATGACTGAATTTGAGAGGCATTCATGTTGCCACCAAAAAGTGGGGTTGTTCGCTTGTTGCCACTTATCGTAGGGAAGCCAGTTGCGATAACGGTAACCTTAACTTCATCTTTTTTAAGCGTATCGTCTTTGAATGCACCAAAGATAATCTTTGCATCTTTGTCGACTGATTCAGTAATAATCTTGGCTGCCTCTTGAACTTCAAAGAGTGAAAGATCATCACTTCCTGAAATAGCAAAGAGTACTCCGCGAGCTCCATGAATAGAAACATCGAGTAATGGGGAATTGATGGCCGCATGAGCCGCCTCGACTGCTCTGTTTTCTCCCGCTCCTCGCCCTACACCCATGAGCGCTGTTCCTGAATCTTGCATTACTGCCCGTACGTCTGCGAAGTCAACGTTCATGATTCCAGAGTTTGAGATAAGCTCAGAAATTCCTTCCACTGCCTGCTTTAATACCTCATCACACATTGCAAAAGCATCTTTAAGGGATGTGTTTTTATCTACTGCTGCAAGAAGCTTGTCGTTCGGAATAACAATAAGAGCATCAACATTTTGCTCAAGCTCAGCTAATCCCTGCTCCGCGATCTTCATTCGTTGCGCACCTTCGAAGAAGAATGGTTTTGTTGTGACTGCAACCGTGAGCACACCTTCGTCTTTAGAGATTTTTGCAATTGTTGGCGCCGCGCCTGTTCCTGTTCCACCACCCATACCACAAGTGATGAATACCATGTCTGCACCCTTCACTGCATTTTGGATTTCTTCTTTTGTTTCTTCTGCGGAACGTTTTCCTACATCAGGATTCATTCCTGCACCGAGACCCTTGGTGAAGTTTTTACCAATATGAATTTTTCGTTCAGCAAGACAATTGTGGAGGTCTTGGACGTCAGTATTTACCGCGATAAATTCTACGTTTTTAACACGCGATTCAATCATGTGATTAATTGCTCCCTTTCCTGAACCCCCGACACCAATAACTTTAATTCTGGCAAAATTTTCGATTTCTGGATTGATTTTTGGCATAAAATATTACAATAAACGCACGTGTTTTTGAATAGCTATATAGTATCAGAAAGGTGTGTCAAGCACAAAAGGATCGGAAGGAAAGAGAAAGATGACATTTTCAATATCTGTGTTATTACGGTAGGAACTGTTTGAAGAATTGAATAATTGCTCGGAAAGTCTGAGAGAGTGTTTCCGTAGCGCTTCCAACACGTCCCACCGAAGCGTCACTTTGGAGGAGTGCAAGCCCACAAGCAACTCCAAGATTTGGATCTTTAATCTTGCCTTTTGTTATGGTTGTAAGCTCTTGAGAGTCTGTGGTTACAGGAATGCGTAAGATATCTTTAGCAATTTCAAGAATGAGTTTCTGATTAGAGCCACCACCGAGGAGAATGGCACCTGCAGGAAGTAATCCACTACGGTGGATTTTTCGTAACTGCGTATCAAGGAGTTCAAAAATATCAGTGGTGCGCGCACGGACAATCTCATCTATCTTTCGTTTTGAAACAATGCCTTCGTAGGAACCACGTTTCATTTTTTCTGCGTCTTCAATAGAAACTTTAAGTCCAAGAGCAATATCGTTGGTGATATCGTTACTTCCTATTTGAACGGTGTGTACGAGAAGGGGAACAGAGTGTTCGTATACTACCATGGTCGTTGTCTCTGCGCCGATATCAATAACTGCTGAGCCAGTGGTGCGTTCCTTTTTTGAAAGTACACATAAGCTTGTTGCAATAGGACTTGCAATTGTATCGTCCACATCAACACCGAGTGATTCAAAGATTGCGTGGAGCTCCTCTATTTGCTGCTCAGGATAGATAACGAAGAGTGTTTTTACTTCAAGTTTTCCACCGATGAGACCGAGTACTTTTGCAAGTACGTCTTTATTATCGAGCTTCCATTTTTGTGGAATTACGTGAAGAATCTTTTGATTTTTTTGCTCACCCAGCGTGTCTTCTGAATTTTGTATAGCACGGTTTGTATCAAGGGTAGTAACTTGGCTATCAGCACGTGTAATTACTGCGTGTCCTGTGCCTTGAATTGAAGTAAGTCCAAGGCCGTGAACACCAACCACAACTCGAGTAATGGGGTATCCTGACTGTTTGCTTGCAAGAGAAAGCGCGCGCTCTATTGAACGGGTAACATCAGGAGTTGAATCTATATATCCGCGACGCATCCCATTGTTTTCAACTGTTATGACCGCACGAATGCTTGGATATGTGTCATGTTCGGCACGCTCACCAACGACCACTTTTATGTAAGAGGTGCCGATATCAATTCCGGTCACTATAGTCGTATGGGTTCGTGGCATGTGGAGCAAATTGTTTTAAGTACTTTTGTTCTTGTTTCTCCATTGTACTCCCTTGTTAGTATCCTTTCTAATGAAGACAACTGTGGATGAAGAGAAAAAGAATAAAATCACGATATGAAAGAGAATACTCTTTTGCTTGTAAACGCATTACTTTAAGTGACATGTAGATCTCACCTGTATTTTGTGAAAGAGGGAATGCTAAGGTGTTCGGGGTGTATAGTTTTTTCCGATGTGTTTTATTGAGATGCTGGATATTTTTTTCAGTGCTGAATATCAAATGTAACGTGTATTTTTTGCCGAGTATTTTTTGCGTAACATCAAAAAACGGTAAGGACGGAATTGTCCCTACCGTTTCTCGAATGATTGTAATTTGTTCTTTCTCTAACGTTGTCATTTTTTATCGTCGGCCTTTCTTTTTCGGAGGAGTGAGTTTGCCGAGCTTCTTTAAGCGGTTGTACGTTTTTGTTCGTCCGATCTTGAGGAGTTTTGCCTTCTTTACTTTGAGAGGAGAAAGTGCGCGTGTAGCATATCGCTGGCTTCGTTTCTTCGGGATGATTCCTGACTCCTGAACTCTTTTTGTGAATCGTCGAAGTGTACCTGCTGCTGGTTCATTCTGTCCTTGTTTTATTTCTACGTAAGCGGTTGGCATAAGTAACCATATTTTTACCACATTCACGTTTGTTTTGCAATGATAAAGGGCGTTTAAGTAATGTTATTTGACATTAAGATGGTTTCTTGAGATGAATGAGGATACCCAATGTTGGGTGTTCTTTTGGAGTTTGTCATGATAATCCGTAGAGGTGATATGGGAAACGGCGCTACCCTCTCCCTTGAGGCGTGTGGGCAAGGAAACTACTTGATCATGGCTGGTAGTGGATCAAGGAATGAGCTTGGTGAATATCGTTTTGTCGAATTCACCAGAAGTGGCTCCAAATCACCGGAGACATGCGGGGTATTGGCTGTACTGCGACAACAGTTGATGTTTTGTGGGCAGGAGGATCGTCGAGGCATTATTTCTTACGAGACAGAAGGAGGGTGTCTTCAGGTTATGCAGGATAAGGATGGGGATGAGTATGTGCGCACTGTTGGTCTGGGTGTTGATACCGAAGTACGTCCTCTTCGTCTCACACCACAAAATACCTCGGAGTTAGTTCGGGAAACCATCATTAACCTCCTTCATGCAATGAGGGTAGATGAAGGTAAATACCCACAATGAATGAAATGTCTGCAGAAACAGAAGAGCCCACGATGGTCGTGGGCTCTGTTTATTTTGTCTGATGGTCTTTGAGGTGTTTAATGTAATCGCTTAGTTCATCAATCTTTACTGTTTCTTGAGATCTGTTTTCCATATCGCGCACAATTACTGAGTGTTCCAGCGCTTCCTTTTGTCCAAAAATAAGTACGTAAGGAATACCAAGTTTCTCTGCAATGCCAAGCTGACTACCCAGACTGTCTTTTGAAATCGATTGCTCAACAGGGATGCGTGCTTTCCGCAAGATTTCCAGTACCGCAAGACTCTTTAACTTTGCTTCAAAACCAAGCTGAACAAAAAATACTTTCGGCTTCTTCATGATTCGTGGGGCGAGGTTTTTGAACCACGGACGTTCAACGATTCTATCCATGCCGAGTGAGCCACCAACGGCAGGGATGTCTTTTTTAGAACCAATCATTTTACCAAGGTAATCGTAGCGTCCACCAGCTGCAATAGTTACCAGACTTCCATCTTCAGTCTTTTCCATTATTTCAAACACGGTGTGAGTGTAGTAGGAGAGACCACGTACCAAAAGTTTGTCGATTTCGTAGGTGATGCCCATATCATCGAGGTATTGGAGCACTTCTTTGAAATGTTTTTTACCAGAGCTTGAAAGGAAACTTACTGCATCTGGCGCACCTTGGTTTATTTCTTTCGTAACGGGGTGTTTTGAGTCGAGGATACGAAGTGGGTTTGTTTTGAGCCGCTCTTGGTCTACTGCTGGTAAGTCTTTGAGATGTTTTTTGTAGTAGTTAGTAAGTGCACGAATATATGCAGGACGAGATTCTTTATCACCAATTGAGTTTATATTAACAATTAAATCTTTTGCGCCCGCTTCAGTAAGTACGGTATAAATAGTCTTGATAATGAGAGCATCTAAAATACTGCAATCACTTCCGAGTGCATCGACGTCAAATTGATAGAATTGGCGATAGCGTCCTTTTTGCGGATTGTCATGACGGAATACGGGGCCGGAGTGATAAAGAAGCACGGGCTGGGGAAGTGATTGCATGCCGTGCTCAATGTATGCACGCATAAGCCCTGCGGTTTGTTCTGGTCGCATAGCGAGGTGGTCACCACCTTTTGTTTTTAAGGTGTACATCTCTTTGTCGATAATATCTGTGCCAACACCAACAGCTGACGTAAATGTATTTTCGTGTTCAAGGATGGGGGTCTCTATTGGTTTAAAACCATAGTACACGGAAACTTCTTGTGCTTTTTCAAAAAGTCCTTGAAATTTGTAGTAGGCATCTCCAATAATGTCGCGTGTTCCTTTTGGAGATTGAAGTGAATTTACATTCTGTGTGTTTTCTTTTGACATAGTGTATACCAACTCTTCTACATATCGATTACTGTTTCAGTTTACGGGGTTTTAGTTAAAACGTCCACTGAGCCAGGAAAAAGTGATATCTGGGTGAATGGATAGAGGCGTACGAGCGTTCTTCCAATGATTTGCGTTCGTTTAATGGGGCCGATTTGCCGTGAATCAAGGCTCAGTGGTCGATTGTCTCCCATCATGAAGTATTCATCTGCGCCGAGCGTCAAAACCTTTTTTGTTCGCCCGTCTGTATTTTTAATGTACGTCTCATTGAGTATAAGCCCTTCAGGATGAGTATTGTTTGTAACGATGGTGGTTGTGCCATCAATAGTGATCTGTTCTCCTGGAAGCCCAATGATCCGTTTAATGAGGTATCGGTTGCCATTTTCTGGACCAGATTTGAATACTACTACGTCACCACGTTTAGGTTCTTCCAAAAAAGTGTATGAGAATCGATCGACAATAATGTAATCGTATGGTTCAAACGTCGGTACCATCGAAGTTTGCTGTACGAGAAATGGTTGAATAAGGAAGGTTTTAATAATCGTAAAGAAAAATCCAACTGTCGCAATAAAACGGAGCACTTCTTGAACCTTTGCGTACCATGCCGCACGTCGTGCCACAGCGCGTTCCTCCTTTGTTTTCCTCAGGTTGTATAAAATAAAAAAGAACTCAAGAATCTGATCTGCTATCCAGTCCAGGGGGTTTCGCATAAAATATTTTCTATAGTGTATCATAGAAGAATATGATAATCGTTGGGCTTGGAAATCCTGGGAAAGAATATGAATCTACACGACATAATGTTGGGCGAATTGTTGCGAGCTATGTTGCCAAACTAACCAAAGCTGATGTTTTCGAAACTGACGGCATGCTTCGAGCGCAGAAAACAAAAACAATGATTGCCGATAAAAAAGCAATAATTGTGCTCCCAGATACTTTCATGAATCTTTCCGGGAAAGCAGTTGGTCCTTTGATTAAGTCGCCTAAAGATTTAACAAAATTAGTTGTTATGTATGATGATCTTGATCTTGCTCGGGGGACCTTCAAGATTTCTTTTAATCGCAGTTCTGGTGGGCATAACGGAGTTCAGTCGATTATTAAAGCAGTGAAATCCGAGGCCTTTATTCGGGTTCGGGTTGGGATTTCGCCAACAACAACGGGAGGTAAATTGAAAAAACCACTTGGTGAGGAAAAAGTAGGCAAGTGGATTCTTGGTGTTATGAAAGACGAAGAAAAAGATGGACTGAAAAAACTTTCAAAAACGGTCCTCCAGGCTCTCGAAATGATTGTTGAAGAAGGTTTACCGAAAGCAATGTCAATATACAATGGGAAGTAAAAAAGGGGCTATTTCAAAAAGAAGGTTTTAAGAAACACGCATAAAATTCTGGTGAATTTTTGCTACGCTCGCTCCGTCGAGTCTGCGCAAGTTTCTTAAAACCTTCTTTTTTCAACTCAAATAATAAAACCACCGATTTGGTGGTTTTATTATTTATTTCAGAAAAAGATTATTCTTTTGAAATGTAGGTGAGCGTCATTCGCTGCTCTTTCGGTTCAAAGAATGTGATTGCAAAGTCGTATACTTTTCCAAGCCCGAGTGATGATTTCATTTTTTCTTCACTTGCAAACTCTGAAATGTGTACAAGGCCGGCCACTCCTTCATTGATAGAAGCAAGCGCGCCATGTTTATTGAATTTAATCACAACACCTTTTACAATATCTCCTTTCTTGAATTTCTTTTCTGCTTCAAGCCACGGGTTTACAGTAAGGGCTTTTACAGAGAGTGATACTTTTCCATCCTTTACTTCGATAATACGGGCCTTTACTTTGTCACCGACTTTGAAAAGCGTCTTAGGGTCATCAATAAGTGACCATGACATTTCAGAAATATGGATGAGTCCTTCAAGTCCGTCTTCGAGTTCTACAAAAGCGCCAAATTCCACAACACCAGTTACCTTACCTTCAACTTCGTCACCAACGGCATATTTGTCCATAACCTCTGTCTTCTCTTTTCCGTCAACATCTTTTTCAGAGAAAATGAGCTTACCTTCTTTTGGCATTGCACCAATGACGCACACAGAAATACGTTTTCCAATAAGTTTCTTAAGTTCTCGCAAGATTTTTTCTTTGTCGCCATCCATAACGCGAGGGTAGTTCTCGCTCTTAAGTTGTGATGCGGGAAGGAATCCAGCCACACCTTGCCAGTCAAGAATAAGTCCACCTTTATTTGCCTCTTTGATAACAAGATCAAATACGGTTTTTGCTTTAATAGCTTCTTCGGCGTCACTCCACATCGCGGCCTGCTTTGCCTCTTTGAGTGAGAGTTCTACATGACCATTTTCATTTTCAGTTTCAATGATCTTCGCTTTAATAGCGTCACCAACGTTTATCTTTTTAATAACATCGCGAGCTTGGATGAACTCTGTTCCATAAATGATACCAACCCCATGAATACCAAGGTCAACATAGATTGCTGACTTCTTGATAGATACTACAGTGCCGTCTACAACGTCGTCTGCTTTGAGGCGATGAGGAGCTGTGTGAACTGCATTTTTAAGTTGTGTGTTATTTGCGTCACCGTAAATGTTTGCGTTTTGTAATTCTGGTTTCATAAATATTAATTTGTGTTCTTCATTATTAAACAAAAAAATTCCTCAGGAAAAAGGAATTGAGCTTTTTTCCTGCACGAGATGGATTTGCCTTGTCAGAAAGGGAAGAAGGGCAAATGGTTACAAGCTCGTGTTTGTTGTTAATTTGAAATGAACTCGGTAATTAAAGCACAGCTTCTAATAAAAGGCAACAAAAAAACCGCACATAGTGCAGTGTTTATTCTGAATTCCTCAGCGCGGTCCCCATGACCGCACTGAGGAAGATTCTCAGGCAAGAATCAGACTCATTCGCTGATCCTGACGTTGCCCTGCGTTGCGTTGACGGGCTTCTTGGGTCAGGTTTTTCAGTGCCGCTTGGCATCGCTGTCGATCATCAGCAGGGATCTTTCCTTGCAGGGCAGCATTCAGCCTTGCTGAACTCTCCGTGATCGTAGACATAGGGGTCTGTCCATTTACCGTGCGACCCTCGCGGATCGCTTGATTGAGAAGTTCGCGACTCATGCTTGTACTCCTTGCTGTTGGAACGAAAGTGCCCGTGCCGGGCGTTCCGAGGATGTAAGTCCCCGTCGTTGCATTTCCAATTTCAATACCAGACGATGAGCTTTCCACTCACGTAGAGTTTCGCTGGTGAAGCCCTGGGCGCCAGCATTTGCTTCGTCAATCTTGTCGTCGAGCGCACGATGCGCTGCGACAATACGGCTATCCGGCATCGCACCGGAAATATTTTGTGCGACACTCACAGCGCTTTCGATGGAGATGTTCGACATGATTACCTCGTGAGCCCCTTTTGAGTAAACTACAATGTATTCGGGCTTTTAAATACAGAGTAGTCTTTATAAAGAACAACCTTTCCTTTATACTACTAAACTCATTTTTGTAAAGGCTACTGTCCCCAGGTTCCTTGATACAATTAACGCATGAAAAAGATTGTGACAATCGGTGGTGGTACCGGAAGCTTCACTATTCTCTCAGGGCTCAAGGATATTCCTGACGTGCAAATTACTGCTGTTGTTTCTATGTCCGATGATGGGGGTTCTACAGGTGTTCTTCGAGACGAACTCGGGGTGCTCCCTCCTGGAGATGTGCGACAGTGTTTAATCGCACTTTCTGAACATTCGGATATCGTTCGAAAATTAGTGGGATATCGTTTTGAAGAAGGAGGTCTCTCGGGTCACAGCTTTGGAAATATTTTTCTTGCGGCACTTGAGAAGGTGACAGGAAGTTTTATAAAGGGGATTGAAGTGGCAAGCGACATCTTAAAGGTTCGTGGGTCCGTTATTCCCGTAACGGATGATAAGGCTCATCTTTATATCACACTCGAAGACGGAACTCTTTTAAAAGGTGAGAATGCAATTAATCACGCCGACATGCAGGCGGGCGGGGTTGCAAATATATATTATGAAACTAATGTTGTACTTAATGCCCGTGCGCATGATGCTATAGAGGACGCAGACGTTATTATTCTCGGCCCAGGAAACTATTACTGCTCAGTACTTCCTAATATTGCGGTTTCTGGTATGGTTGAGGCTTTACAGAAAACAAAAGCTAAAATTATTTTTCCTATAAATCTTACAAACAAAAAAGGCCATACATTGTATTGGACTGCAAAAGGCTACGTTGAAGATATTGAACGGTATCTCAAAAGACCGCTTGATATTGTTTTGGTGAATAGCCTTCCACCATCGAAAGAACAGTTGGAGAAATATGAGCTTCAAGAGGGAGATGGGGTGCTTGTTGTCGACGATCTTCCTACGAACAAGAAGACCGTTCGATTACCGCTTTTATCTCAAGGGGCAGTTTCTTTTCAGAAGGCAGACGTTATTGCTGAGAGCCGGAGTTTTATTCGTCACGACAGCACTCTTCTTGCTCAAGCGATACAAGATTTGTTGAAGTAATAGTGCAGATGTACTTTTTCACGATTTTGACTTAGAATCCAAGGACATGCCGGGGTGGCGAAATTGGTCAAAACGAACAATTGTCACTTGCCGGCAAGTCGGATGTTTTAACTCAAAACATCTGTAGATAAAAATAAATAACGCCGGGGTGGCGAAATTGGTAGACGCACTTGCCTTAGGAGCAAGCGAGGTGACTCATGGAGGTTCAAGTCCTCTCCCCGGCACAAAAAATAAAAAACAAAAAAAGAGTGCGCGCACTCTTTTTTTGTTTGTGATAAAATCTGTTCAACCCGTACCAATATGCCACCAACACACGCAAAAAATCCATACGAGAATGCAATCTTTTGGGTTGATGTTGAGAAGATTGTTCCAAATCCGTATCAACCTCGGCGTGAGTTTGATGAGCAAGCACTCAAAGAACTATCTGATTCAATTAAACAATATGGGATTTTACAACCACTTGTTGTTTCGCGTATTGAAAACTGGAATGAAGATGGAAGTTTGAATGTAAGCTACGAGCTTATTGCAGGTGAACGTCGATTGCGAGCATCAAAATTAGCTGGACTCACACAGGTTCCTGTACTTATTCGTGTTGGTGATGACTCTCGTGCAAAACTCGAACTTGCTATTCTTGAAAACTTACAACGTGAAGACTTGAATCCTGTTGATCGCGCCAAGGCATTCGCACAACTTTCATCTGAGTTTAATTTAAAGCACGGTGAGATTGGGCAAAAGATGGGAAAAAGTCGGGAATATGTTTCAAATACATTACGACTTCTTACTCTACCGGAAGATGTGTTGAGTGCACTTGCCACAGGAAAGATTTCAGAAGGGCATACTCGGCCGCTCATGATGCTTATCGATCGTCCTGAAGAGCAACTCACCTTGTTTAAGGAAATGCTTTTACGAAAGATGACGGTGCGTGAAGCTGAAGGCATTGCACGACGGATTGCGTATGACAAAGTGCGCAAAAAGGATCGCTTCTTTGATCCAGATATCGCTGAAATTGAAGGCTCACTTGCTGAAACGCTGGGTACTCGAGTACATATTGAAAAGAGGGAAGTTGGTGGAAAAATCTCAATCGACTTCTTCTCATATGAAGAGTTGCAATCTATTTTAGATCACATCAAAACAGGAGCTCCTGTTTCAAAATCAGGCATGCGCGAAATGATTGATAGGGTGAATCCAAAAGGTATGATGGCAGCCAGCTCTGTGATTCCTGCGGTTGCTCAAGATGTTGCCCCAGAGCAAACAATTGTTGAAGCACCTCTCGAACATCCGATGGTTGCCACAAATACAGTTGTAGAAACAACACCTCTTGAAAACGCTTTGCCTGTCGAGCATCCAGTGTATACAGAAAGTCTTGAGCAAGAAGAGAATCTCATTGATGATAGATCAAAAGAAGAAGTTAAAAAAGAAGAGAACACAGATGATCCTGACCTATATAACATTAATAACTTTGTTGTTTAGATAAATAAAAATACCGCCTCAAGTGCGGTATTTTTATTTATCCCATACACACTAGTTTAGAAATGCCTTGCGCAGGCGGGCAGTCGAGCGGAGCAAAAATTCACCAGAATTTTATGCGTGCATTTCTAAACTAGTGTGTATTTTGGATGAGAGAGCGTGTTATTTACTCAACTCTTCTTTCAACAATTCTTGGAATAGCCCCGGATTACCGGATCCCTTAGATGCTTTCATACATTGCCCCACAAAGAACATCAAGATGCTTTCTTTTCCTGACTTAAATTCAGCAACTTGATTTGGGTTTGACGCAATTGCTTCACGCACAAGAAGCCGGAGAGCCTCAGGGTCATTTTTCTGAATGAGGCCATGCTTTTCTGCGAGTTCTTTTGGAGACATTTTTTCACCTTGTACAAGCATTGCAAGAATATCTTTCGTACCTCGACTTGAAAGTTCGCCCTTGTCTGTCATAAGGAATAATTCTGTGAGTGCTTCAGCAGATGGAAGTCTTGAGCCTTCTTTTTGTAAGAGGCCAGGAATATCCACGGTGAGATAGTTTGCAGCTGTTACGAGCATCTCTTTTTTGTTTGAGATACCGGTGATTGTGTCAAAAAGAACCCCATATACTTCATCAGAAACCAACTGTTCAGCTGTTTCTGATTTTAATCCCAAAGCTTGCAAGCGTACTCGTTTCTGCTGTGGAAGTTCTGGAAGTTCTGAGCGGATTTTTGCTACATTAAATTCTGGTACTTGTGAGAGATAGAGTTTAGGTAGATCTGGGTCAGGGAAGTAGCGGTATTCTTCAGCAGTTTCTTTTTTACGCTGACTGAACGTTGTGTTTGTGCTGTCATCCCAGCCGCGCGTCTCTTTTACAAACGGAACACCATTTTCAATCATTTCAATTTGTCGTGCTGTTTCGTATTCGATGGCTTTTTCTACTGATCGAAATGAAGCAATATTTTTTACCTCAACATATTTTGAAGCGGGTTTATTTGGATCTTCCGAAACAGAAATATTTACTTCGATGCGCATCTGGCCTTTTTCAATATTTGCATCTGAGACACCAAGTGTCCGTAAAAGAAGCTGTAGTTCACGTGCGAAATTTCCGGCCATTTTGGCGTTTTTAATTACTGGCTCTGTTACGAGTTCCATGAGGGGAACACCGGCACGATTGAAATCAACAAGTGAAGAGCCTGTTCCGTGAGAAGATTTTGCGGTGTCTTCTTCAAGGTGAATACGAGTGAGTTTTACTCCCGCTAGTTCGCCACCAGAGACCAGAGGATATTTATACTGACTAATCTGGTACCCTTTTGGAATATCTGGGTAAAAATAATTTTTACGATCAAATTCAGTAAAGTCAGGAATGATGCCATTAACAGCAACGCCCACTGTAATAACTTTCTTAATTGCTTCTTTGTTGGCGACAGGGAGGCTTCCAGGCTGGGCAGTACACACAGGACAAACATTTGTGTTCGGTAGCTCATTATCTGGCTCATTTTTACATCCACACCACATTTTTGAGGCGGTTTTGAGTTCGGTATGGACCTCGAGTCCAATGGTTGTGTAATACTCCTTTGACATGAAGGTAGTATAGCAAAAAGGTGCTTATTTAATAATAAAGATTAGGTGTTTGACTAGTGTCTATTTTAATGTTAATGAATTAAGGTAATCACGGATGGTCCGTGAAGGGAAAAGGAAAAAGAATGAAGCTGATCTTTATTGTGCTGCTCTCTGTACTTTCCAGTTCTGTATTTGCTGGCGGTGGCAACGTGCAGTTTCTGTATGCCACTGATCCAGGAGCTACGGTTACTCCGGAGTATCTCTGGAAAGGTGAAAATTGCGGAGGTCTCAGTTTTGTGGACCTCTACGAAGATTCCAGGTTTTTTACGAACAATGTTATCGACTGCGCAGTCTCCGACAATTTCTTCGTTGGTACTGAGCTTTCCGCAAACAATCGTGGAGAGACCGCCAAGCTCGGTATCGGAAGATCTTTTTCCGTTCCGGGTATGAAGGTCTTCCGGGTCACTGCGTATCCTGGTGTTTGGAGTGAGTTTGGCGACCAGCCGCAAGTGAAATTTGTTTGGTTGACCAATGATTGGCAGCTGACCGACACCTTAGCGATGTATTCCACTGGCTTTTTTCGCGCCAGAAAAGATGCTCCAGATCTCTATCAGCCGCAGGTGTGGCTGAAGAAGGAGGGGATAAATTTTCAGCTTGGATGTGAGGTGCTGGGAGTTGGTAATCACTCTGATTTCCAGATCGCCATCAAATATGTGTTTTGATGCGCCAAAAGATGAATGGTAAAGGCCCGATGAGTCGGGCCTTTTATAATGTCGAACATTTTTAATAATCTAGGTATAATGTATCAATGAAAAAAATTCGAGTAGGAATCAATGGATTTGGTCGCATCGGCCGAGCCTTTTTACGGGTTGCACACAAAAATCCTGAGATAGAAGTTGTTGCAGTAAATGATCTTGGTGATGTCCATAACCTTGCGTATCTTTTGCAATACGACACCGTATATCGAAATCCTGGTTTTTCTGTTGCTGTATCTGCAGATGCAAAATCAATTCTTGTTGATGGTGCACCCCTTACATTTCTTCAAGAAAAAGATCCAACTCTTTTACCGTGGAAAGCTCTTGATATAGATGTTGTTGTTGAGTCTACCGGACTTTTTGCAACATACGAAAAATCTCAAGCTCATATTCAAGCGGGTGCAAAGAAAGTCGTTATCTCAGCTCCCGCAAAGGGTGATACTGGTAGTGCGCAAGGTGAAACTATTTTGATGTCGATTAATGAAGAAAAGTTTGGCACGTGCGATATCACTTCAAACGCATCATGCACCACAAATGCCGCTTCACCACTCATCTCTATTTTAGATGAAGCGCTTGGTGTAGAAAAAGCAATTCTAAATACTGTTCATGGCTACACAGCAAGCCAAGGAATTGTGGATGGTCCAAACAAAAAAGATTTTCGAGAGGGCAGAGCTGCGGCGATGAATATTGTTCCATCATCAACTGGTGCTGCTATTGCGGTTACTAAAGCATTTCCAAAATTAGAAGGACTTTTTGATGGTATTTCTATTCGAGTTCCTGTTGTTGCTGGCTCTATTGTTGATATTACTTTTATTGCAAAGCGAGATACAACCAAAGAAGAAGTAAATGCTATTTTAGAAAAAGCAGCTAAGAGTGAAAAGTGGAATAAAGTTTTCTCAGTGACGCACGATCCAATTGTCTCAACAGATATTCTTGGAGAAAGCCACGCTTCAATTGCGGATTTGGAAATGACGCGAGTTGTTGGAGGAAACTTAGTAAAAGTTTTAGGATGGTATGACAATGAAATGGGGTATACATACACACTTGTGGATCATGTACTGAAGACAGGGAAGACTATTTAATTTTTGACAAAAGATAGTTCGAAGTGTCTAATACAGGAAGTTGCTCTTTGAGTTTGTTCAAATGTGGTCATAGCGAAAAGTTGCTTACAAATAGGCTATTCTTCGCTATGACCACACTAGGTCTTGGTTCTTCCTCGGATGAGAGGGAAAAATGGGCAAATTAGCCCAAGGGGACACGGTTATGAATGAATTCGCAATCGCAGATGTATTGCCTGGCAAACTGAACGCATTGGTGAAAAATATCATGCTTCAGACCGGTGAGACTGACCCGAATAAGGCAGTCAAACTTATCAACTCGGGCAAGTGGGTTGCTGCAGAGTGGGACCGTTCGTGGCACCGAGAAAACGGCCTCATTCGATTCTCGGTTGGACCTACGGATGGAGCTACGAGTGATCAATTGGTGTCTCGTCTGGAGGCGAGGAATGTCTTGAGTTTCGCTGATCAAGGATTTTACTCAGGGTGTGAGTCAAGCAAAGGAATTGTGACCGAAATCGCGGTCCTTCCAGGCACTCTTTTTCCCCACAAGAAGCCGAGAACAAATAACTTTTTGACTGAGGTAAAAAATCGTGGGCTCTTGAAGCCGAGCCGAAAAATAGCTTTTTTGATCGCTGAAAAGTTCACACATAATGAGATCAAAGCTATGGGATTAGGCTACATTATTGTAATGCCTGGGTCGATCGAGTGTCTCCCAGATTTCGGTCGCCATCCAGAAACGTTTTCTGTGGCGCGTGTTCCGGAGTCTGGATCTTTGGCTCTTACGGATCTTACCAACACTCTGGTAGCAGACTCTTTAGGGTGGGATCGTGAAGATTGTGCGTTTGCATTCACGGTTTCAGAGCGCCAGCTCTAGCTCTGGGGTTGCAAATAGTCGATACCCCGCTGTGTCTTGCAGCGGGGTTTTGTTTTGTCGAATATTTTTTATGAACCAGGTATAATGGAAAAATGAAAATCTTTCTCTCGTCAGATCATGCTGGATTTGAACTTAAAGAGCGGGTGGAGAAATATCTCCTCTCACTTAATCACGATGTGCAAGATTGTGGGGCAGAAACATATATTGAAACCGATGATTATCCAGATACTATTTCACCTGCAATAGAAGCACTTATTCAATTTGGAGTTGAAAATGCACGAGCCATTATTTTTGGTGGTTCAGGGCAAGGCGAGGCAATTATCGCAAACCGATACCACGGGATTCGTGCAGGGCTCTACTACGGGGGCAACTTAGACATCGTGCGACTTATGCGTGAACATAACAACGCAAACGTACTTTCGCTTGGCGCACGCATGATGCGGTTTGATGAAGTTCAGGCTGCGGTTGATATTTTTTTGGATACTCATTTTTCAACAGAGGAACGTCATGGGCGTCGCATTGCAAAAATTGATGCTATTACAAAATGAGTATGCACATTATTCCCGCAATTCTGCCCGAAAATTTTGAAGAAATAGAAAATAAAGTTGCACGTGTGGCTAAGTTTGTACCTTGGGTCCAAGTAGATCTCTGTGATGGTAAATTTGTGCCATCTCAAACATGGCCATACAATGATGGTGGTTTCGAAAATATTCCACAAGATACTGAGCTTCCTTTTTGGCAGGATATAAACTATGAATTTGATTTGATGGTTGCTGACCCAGTGTTCGCTGTTGAAAAAGTAATGGAGCTTGGTGGCATGCGTGCTGTGCTTCATGTGGGCTCGGCAAAAGAAGATGAAATGCTGAAAGCGCTTCGTGCGCTTGAGCACTACGATATGGAAGCTGTACTTGCGATAGATAACAATAGACCTCTCGAAGAGCTCTTTGCACTCCTTGATAAAGATCATCAGGTACACGCTGTGCAATGTATGGGTATAGAGCGACCCGGATTTCAGAGGCAGTTATTCGATGAGCGAGTTCTCGGAAGAATTAAACTGATTAAAGAAAAATATCCCGAGATGACTGTTTCTGTTGATGGTGCTGTAAACGAAGAAACAGCACATCTTCTTGTTGAAGCAGGAGCAGATAGACTTATTTCTGGTAGTGCAATCTTTGAGTCAGGTGATTCCCTTGGTACAATAAAGAAGTTAGAACGATTGTTCAATACTACCCAATAATGATGCAAACCCTTACTGATGAAAAAATAGAAATGCTTACACAGAAAGCGAATGATATTCGTCAGTCGATAATCAAAATGCTTGTGGAAGCGGGAAGCGGACACACTGCCGGACCTTTAGGTATGGCTGATATTTTTACCGCGCTCTATTTTTATATTATGCATCATGATCCACAGAATCTTACGTGGAAAAATCGTGATCGACTTATTCTCTCAAATGGACATATTTGCCCAGTACTCTACGCAACTATGGCACATGCCGGATACCTTCCAGTTGAAGAGCTTCAAACGTTGCGTAAGTTTGGGTCAAAACTTCAGGGGCATCCACATCGAGAATATTTTTCTGCACTTGAAACTTCATCAGGTCCGCTCGGATCTGGACTTTCGCAGGCAGTAGGTATGGCGCTCGCTGATCGGTTAGATAATGGCATAAAGTCATCAGTATTTTTTTATACAATGCTCGGCGATGGGGAATTAAATGAAGGACAAGTGTGGGAGGCGGTACTCCATGCAGGGAAAGAAAAGTTGCGGAACATTATCGCAATTGTTGACCGTAATAACATCCAGATTGACGGGTATACCGAAGATATAATGCCTCTCGAGCCCCTTGCGGATAAATGGCGAGCGTTTAATTGGCATGTACAAGAAATAGACGGACACAATTTTCAAGATATTATTTCTGCTGTTGGCGAAGCGCAAGCGGTATTTGATCGACCGTCTGTCATTATTGCCCATACTATTCCTGGCAAAGGAGTAAAGATGTTTGAGAATGATTACAAATGGCACGGTATGCCTCCAAACAAGGAACAGGGTGCGCTCGCAATTGAGGAATTAAAAAAGATGAATAATTAATTTATGAAAACAATAAAAACAATCATTGGCGGGATTTTTCTTTTTGGTGGAATCGTCGTGTTTCTTTGGGGATTGTACGCATTCATTCCGTCTATCTTGGGAATGAACGCTGAGATATCTTTTGCGGGAGCAATTGCAGGAATTGGCTTTGTAGCAATCCTTGTGGGTGCGGTTTCATTCTGGATTGGAAAGACGCTTCTCAAATAGCTTTTCTTGTGTGTTTCTAGTGTTTTGGTGGTATAATTTGAGGCACATATGCAATTATTTTTAGACATCGTATTTCAATTAAGTGTTTTCGCGGTAAATATTCTTTTACCACTCTCACTTGCGCTTATAATCGTTGGTTCCGCACTTCTACACAGAAGTATTTTGAAATCAGCATTCTTCTCAGGAGTTGCTGTTGCGGTTTTTTATCTTATTATTTTAGGTGTTCAAATGAAACAAATTGCTGATTCTGGAACAGCACTTGCTGATGTTTTTGCAAACGTACAGGGTGTTATTGGCCTTGTGCTCACTATTGTACTTCCGATCATTATCGGTATCATTGTAGCGATTGTAAGTAGTCGTCGTTTCAAGAAGATTGTTTAATAAGAGTTTAATTAAAAACAAAACGACTCATTTGAGTCGTTTTGTTTTTTGTGATGATATACTAAGAATAATACAAAGCCTGTATGAAAATAAACTCGTCGGATGTTCAATACGCTCCTATTCGTCAAGGGTTTGGCGAAGGGTTGCTTGAGGCAGGAGAAAAAGATTCTCGCATTGTTGCTTTATGTGCAGATTTAACCGATTCGACTAAAATTTCTTTATTTAAAGAAAAATTTCCAGAACGTTTTTTTGAAGTAGGAATCACAGAACAAAATATGTCAGGAGTTGCTTCAGGGATGGCGGCTATGGGTAAGGTTCCATTTATGGCGTCCTACGCAATGTTTTCTCCTGGGCGGAATTGGGAACAAATTCGCACCACTATTAGTTATAATGATGTAAATGTAAAAATTGTCGGCGCCCATGCGGGAGTTTCTGTCGGTCCAGATGGGGGTACACATCAAGCTATTGAAGACATTGCTCTCATGCGGGTTCTTCCACGAATGACTGTTGTGGTTCCATGTGATGCTGTTGAAGCAAAAAAGGCCACACTCGCTATTGCTGAAACAGTGGGTGCTTCGTATATTCGTCTTGGTCGTGAAAAGACTCCAATTGTTACTGACGATGCAACTCCGTTTGTACTAGGAAAGGCGTATACGATTTTTGAGTCAGAGGTGCGGAATGACGCAAAGAAGGTCGGAATCATTGCGTGCGGTACGCTTGTGTATCACGCAATCGGTGCAGCCCAAAAGTTGGAAGAAGAAGGATGTGAGGTTGCGGTTTTAAATCTTCACACAATTAAGCCTCTTGATGCCGAAGCGGTTCTTTCTTTTGCAAAACGCTTCGAAAAAATTGTCACCGCAGAGGAACATCAGGTTGCGGGTGGTATGGGAAGTGTGATCGCAGAATTCTT
The DNA here is from genome assembly GCA_038256975.1 of Minisyncoccia bacterium. GTDB lineage: Bacteria > Patescibacteriota > Minisyncoccia > Phycocordibacterales > UBA5272 > JALHNF01. Next base: position 100,397 of record JBBSJU010000002.1, read on the forward strand.
GGCTCAAAATTATCCTGTGCCAATGCGATTCATTGGTATACAAGACAAATACGGACAATCTGGTACCCAAGACGAACTTTTCAAACACTATAAACTTACCGCAGATGATGTTGTCAGAGCGGCAAAGGAACTTTAGTTTTTAACTGAAGCAGTGTGGCGTATACAGGCTCAAGGCTTCCGTCATCCTCAATAACAAGGTCAAACTTTTCTGCAAATCTTGGAAGTAAATCTATCTTTTCCTCTGGATCTTTTTCATTGAGAAGCCCTATCCGAACTATGTGATGGTGATTCTGATCCAGTACCATCCTTGCATCGCTAAGTGAATCGCCAAAAAGGAGCACATCTTTTCTTTCAAGAAGTTTTTTGTGTGTTTCGGGAAAAGATTTCAATATATTTTCATCTTTATTAAGTGCGTGAATGAGTGGGGGAATGTATGAGCTAACAAGATCATCTTTATATTCAAATCGATTAGAAATGATAGTTACATTTTCAAATAAAATACTGTGACGCTCAAGAAAAGATCGGATTGAATCAAACCCTGTGCCAGATGCTGAAAAAATAATTATCGGAATCTGGTTTTCTTTTGCAAAACAAAACAAATTAACAACTCCTTCTCTAACAAGAAGACTCTTGTGGTACGATACTTCGTGGATGTTTTTTTGAGAAAGTTTATGTTTGATGAGTAATTGAATGTGTTTTTGCCACCACTCTTCCATTTTCTGCGTCTTTATTTCCAAAGGAATACTGGGATCAAGTTCAATAGGTTGGTATGTAGACATTAAAGCATGTGCTTGTTTTGAGTACTCTTCGTTTAGAATATTTTCATTTCTAAAAATGGAAATAATGGAAGGGGTTTTTACTATCCCGTTATATTTTTTGTTTATTGTTCCATCAAAGTCAAAAATGAACGCTACTTTCTCCGAGTGTATTTTTTTAATTTTTTCTTGGAAAGGAGTGTTCATTATTGTATTTCTTGAGGTTTATAGTTTTCAGGTGTTGAACGAAGGAATTGTTCAAGTTCTTCTCTGGTGAGTAATCCCTTTTGTGCACCAACATACTGTACAACTGAAGCGGAGTTTACTGGCGCCCACATAATAGCCCCAAGTGGAGTAAGTCCAAGCGCCAGTGCCGAAACAAACGTTGAGGCAAAGGAATCTCCTGCACCAGTGCGTTCAAGGGGTGGTTTTGCGTCAGGGTAGGGTGGCATAAAGTAACTCTTACCTTCAGCCAACATATATGCACCACGCTTACCATCAGTGATGACAACTATTTTTGGTCCGCGTACATGGATTGACTTCAAGAGATCCGGAACAGGTGACGTAGTGTCTCCAAGTAGTCCCTGGGCTTCTTCAACATTACAAACAAATACCTCTGTGCGTGCGTATAAGCTCTTGAGTCGGTCCAAACCAAGTTTTAGTTGGTAAGTACCAGGTTGGAAAGCAAGCTTCACACTCGGGTGTTTTTGAAGGTAGTCAGTAATGGTGTCGTGAAAATTTTCTGCTTCTTCGGCAAAAGAACTTAAGTACATCCATTTTGGGGCTGCGAAGTGAGCGGGAAGGTTGTATGTGTAGGCTTCGTGTTTGATAAGAATCGTTCGTTCATCCTGAAACCAAAGTACGTAATGATAATTTGTTTTCTTGCCTTCATGCCGAACAATGTATTCAATAGAAACATTGTCGTCTTTTAGGTGGGTTATACATTTATCAGCATACATATCATCTCCAATATTTGTAATCAAGGCAGAAGAAAGTCCGAGGCGTGCGGCTGCAACGCTTGCATTTGCTGAATTACCTACAGCGGGGAGTTCGTATACTGCTTCATATGGAATTTTGGTTCCAAAATCTAGACAAAGTTTGGCATTTTTTTGATTTGCATCATAGTGCACCTCTGCTTCCTGTAGGTGAATAAAGGCATCAATTACTGTGTCGCCAATAGCTACAAAATCGTATTCTTTCATGGTTCTATTGTACCGTACGTTTGTGTATTTTTACTATCTTACGCGACCCTCTGAAAACCACGGAAATCATATTGCCAAGTGTTTGTAGGTGTTGCAAATAAAGAGCTTCCGTTTCGACACCAATCCGGAGTCTTTTTAAGAGTTCCTCTCGAGTTTCTTCCCCCTGGATGTCTTTCAGGATTGCCTTTTTAATAGCCTCCGGGCTTTTAATTGCGTACAATACCTGACCACCATTTTTAGTTATACGCATAAGTTCTGACAAAGCTCTTTCGGTTGATGCAGCAGGGCTACTTAAAAAAATTCCATGGAGTACATTCCGAGAGAGGGTGATGTCAAAAAGATTATCGCCGTACGGAAGAGCTTGGATGTCTCCATGTGTGAGGTATGGATGATTTGGGGATGGTGTTGAGATATTAAAATCTACTCCATAGGCGTGGTCATTTCCTAATGTTTTTTTGAGGTACTGTACAAATTCACCTGCCCCTGCACCGACATCAAGAAGGACAGCTTCTCCGAGTTCTTTTTCAGAAATAGAAAAATCATCCTGGTATTGTTCGAAGGTAATTTTTAACGCAAGAGAGGTTTTCGATTCTTGCGCGAGATGATGTTGTTCTATGAGATGCTCAACGCTTCGCATTCAAATAGTATACTATTTTCCGTCAAGAAAGTTTTGAATATGTCTTCGGGCATCATTTGTTTTTACATACTCGAGCCATTTGCGAGTTGGTTTTGCGCTTTCTTTTGTTTCTATCTCAACAATATCAGAGCTTGTAAGTGGGGTAGAGAGCGTTGCCATTTTTCCATTTACCTTCACCCCCGCTAAATGACTTCCTAAATCAGAGTGAATGGCGTATGCAAAATCAATAGGGGTTGCACCACGAGGAAGGTCAACCACTTCACCTTTCGGCGTGAGAACAAACACTCGTTTATCAAACACCTCAGCTTTGAGTATATTCATGAGCTCGTGAGATCCAACATCTTCTTGCCAGTGGAGTAATTGCTGTACCCACGTGGTATTTTTGGCAATTTCTTTAGAGATATTATCTTTACCAACTTCTTTGTACATCAAGTGGGAAGCGATACCAAGTTCGGCTTCGTCATGCATTTTCTGAGTACGGATTTGTATTTCCACCGTGCTTCCGTCTCCCGTAAAAATAGTTGTATGGAGACTTTGGTAGCCGTTTGGTTTTGGAACCGCGATGTAGTCTTTAATGCGGCCAGGAATTGGTCGCCAGTTTTTATGGATAACACCAAGAGCTCGATAACATTCTTCAGGCGAGTCTACGATGATACGAATTGCGATGAGATCGTAGATTTTATTAATATCCATGTCGTATCGCTCCAACTTTCGCCACAATGAATAGAGGTGCTTTGCGCGGTAACTAATCGAAGTCTTGATGTTTTGTTCTGCAAGCTTCCGTTTTAGTTTCCGGAACATTTTCTGGACATGTTCATCATCATCTTGTTTACGTGTCTGCAAAAGTTTAACAACTTTTTTATAATCATTCGGATATACGTAAGGAAAGGCGTAATCTTCGAGCTCTCCTTTCATTTTTGCAATTCCAAGTCGGTCAGCAAGACGTGCGTGGATTTCAAGGGTCTCAACCGCAATACGCATCTGTTTTTCTTTTTTAACGAACTCAAGAGTTTGAATATTGTGAAGACGGTCAGCAAGTTTGATAATCACAACACGGATATCTTTCGCCATTGCAATAAAAAACTTTCGGAGCGATTCCACGTGTCGTTCAACTCCTTGGTATTTTAATTTTCCAAGTTTGGTGACACCTTGTACAAGGAAGGTGATGTCTTCTCCAAATTCTTTTTTGAATTCTTCTTCAGTAACTTGCGGACAGTCTTCAAGCACATCGTGGAGCATGGCGGCACAAATGGTGTGACTGTCTATGTTGAGTTCAGCTACGTTTTTTGCAGTTGCAAACACGTGGTTAAAGTATGGTTCACCATTTTTTCGTTCTTGACCCTCGTGAGCCTTTTTTGCAAAATGGTATGCCTTTTCAATGAGTGCAATCTCAGAGAGCTTCTTATCCTTAAGAAGGGGTTTTAATTCGGAAAAAGGTTTCGTTGGTATGGTTGCCATTTCTTATATACAACCATCTTATAGCGAAGAAGACAAGTATTTCTTAATTATCTTTTTCTGCGTGTACTTGCAGAATTAATAATGTCGATAACTTCATCAAGACTTATTGTCTCAACATTCATGCTGTCAGGAATATAAATACGCTGCAAACCCTGCTTTACAAAGAATCCTGACTTTGAGTTCAAGATTTGAATTTCACGTTTTGTTTTTGGATGAATCCCAACAGTACGCACAAGTGTTGCACCTTTTGGCAATGCTTTAGGTGTGTTTAAAAGTACCACTGCTTGCTCAAGGGTTATGGTGTATGCATCGAGTGGTTTTTTGATAGATCTAAATTCTCGGTTACGTCCAACGTATGGCCCAAAGCGTCCGTTGTTTGCAATGATAGGTTCTCCTGTTTTTGGATCTGTGCCCAAATCGCGTGGAAGCTCAAGAAGTTTAATCGCCATTTCAGCAGTAAGATCTTCTGGCTTGAAACGCGGAGGAAGACTTGCTCGTTTTGGCGTAGGCACTATTGGCGCTGCGACTTCATCTGCAACTTTCTTTTTCTTTCCTTTTACTTTTGGTTCTTTATTAGGACTTTTGCCAAGTTGCACGTATGGTCCAAAACGTCCCGTGAGAAGATAAATAGCTTCGCCTGTTTTTGAATCGAAAGCAAAAGGTTTTTCTTCACCAACTTCCTGACCATCAAGCGTCAGTGCGCCTGTACATTCTGGGTATCGAGAACAAGATAAAAATTTCCCACTTTTACCGAGCTTGATAACCATGTCACTTCCACAAATAGGGCATCGAATAGAAGCGTCTGCTTTTCCTAAATCAGTTGCTTTGCCCGCACTCTTATCTTTCTCTTTTACATCTTTAAGAAATGGTTTGTAAAACTCTTCGAGAGTTTTTCTGTATGTGCGTGTGCCGTTTGCAATTTCGTCGAGCTCGTCTTCCATTTCTGCGGTAAATGAGTCGCTGATATATTTTCCAAAGTGTTCTTCAAGGAAACTACTCACTACATCGCCGGTGTCAGTGGGGAAGAGTGTTTTACCTTGTTTCTCCACATATCCACGTTCTTCGATGGTAGAGATGATAGATGCGTATGTAGAAGGTCGTCCAATACCACGCTTTTCAAGTTCTTTAACCAGTCCTGCTTCGGTATAACGGCTCGGTGGTTCTGTTTGTTTTTGTAACGATCGAAGTTCAAGAACTTTCAAAGCATCTTGTGCTTTGAGTGCGGGTAATTCAACATCTTCACCCTTACCATCTGGATCAGCAAGCAACCATCCTGGGAAAAGAGTAATCGAGCCGTTTACAGAAAAGTTTGGAATAGTTTCTTTGCTTCCAACGACATTGGCTGAAATTTTTGTACGTAACACTTTTGCGTCACTCATTTGTGAAGCAAGTGTTCGTCCCCAAATGAGTCCGTAGAGTTCTTTTTCATCATCAGTTGCACCAGCATGCCCTACACTTGCATGTGTTGGCCGAATTGCCTCGTGGGCTTCCTGAGCATTTTTTGATTTTGTTTTGTATTGTCGAACTTCAAGATAGTCTTTGCCAAATTGTTTTGTAACAACGCTCGCTATTTCTGCAACTGCTTGGGCTGACATGTTGGTACTGTCGGTACGCATGTAAGTAATGAAACCTTTTTCGTACAACTTTTGTGCTACGCCCATGGTACGTGATGGTGAGAATCCTAAACGTGAACTCGCTGCTTGTTGCAAAGTAGATGTAGTAAATGGAGCCTTCGGACTTCGCTTTGCTTCGCTCTGGGACACGTCCACTACATTCCAATCGTGTGCGTTTCCAATATTAAGGATGCGGGCAACCTCATCTTTCGTTTTTGGTTCTTCGTCGCACGTAAGTGTGAGCTTTATTTTTTTTGCTGCAGTTGTTTCAAAGTCGCCATCGAGTACAAAGAAAATTTCAGGAATGAACGCGCGAATTTCTCGTTCTCGTTCCATGATGATACGCAGTGCAGGGGACTGCACTCGCCCAGCCGAAAGTCCATAACGTACTTTTTTCCAGATAAGTCCAGAAAGGTCATAGCCCACCAATCTATCAAGAACACGACGCGCCTCCTGAGCTTCTTTCAAGTTCATGTCAATTGCGCGAGGATGCTTGATGGCTTCAAGCACTGCTTCTTTCGTGATCTCATTAAATGTCACACGTTCTGCGTCTTTCAGGTCGCAGGCTTCTTGTATGTGCCATGCAATCGCTTCGCCTTCTCGGTCGGGGTCGGTTGCTAAAAGCACTTGGGATGCCTTTTTTGCAAGCTTTTTTATTTCAGCAACTACCGCGTCTTTTCGAGGAGAAATCTCATATGTCGGAACAAAGCCAGCCTCAATATCAATAGCTTGCTTATTAGATTTAGGAAGATCCCGAACATGCCCAATGCTGGCACGTACGGTATATTCGCCATCGAGATATTTTTCGATAGTCTTGGCTTTAGAGGGAGATTCTACAATTAAGAGCTTCATAACTTACTATTCTATAGTATACATGCTGTTTTATTGCAAGTTTCTTGTTTTTGAAAACACCTCGTTTGCATACAAAGTGGAAGAAAAATAATGATATAATTAAAAATAATGAATACAAATAGTGTGACCACTGAAATGGAAGATATAAAAATAAATGTAAAGTTAAAGATTTCAGCACTATGGATAGCTATGCTATTTGTCTTTGCATATGTGGATATTTTTGCATTTTATAAACCAGGAATTATTGAGGGGATACTGGCGGGGAAAGTAGCTATTTTCGAGGTTAATCAAATGTTCTTGTTCTTCACTACGCTGTACATTTTGATTCCAAGCATGATGGTTTTCCTTTCTTTAGTATTAAAACCTAAAGCAAATCGTATCACTAATATCATAGTAGGTACGTTGTATGCTGTAAGTATTTTAGGTAGTTGTATAGGAGAAACATGGGCTTTCTATATATTCGGCAGTATTGTAGAAATTTTATTACTATTATCGATTGTTCGTTACGCATGGAAGTGGCCCAAACAGGAAAGTTCCAGTAGTTATTAGTCGATGGGTTAAGTTAAATAGAGAGTAAGAGAGATCACTGTTAACGCGGTGGTTTTTCTTTTATCCTTCAACCCCCGATTCAAAGGATATATATGTCGCTAAAGATATACTGCACGCGAAATTTGTGTCAAGGGCTGTTCTCTCACCTAAAATACGCAAAGATTTTATGGAAATGTTATTGACAATGTACACTTGTCATGTTATATCAGGTATGGTAGGGTGTAGGGGATAAGACCTTGTACAGAGAAGAAACCGGCATGGTATAATCTATATTAAAGAGTATGACAACACTTGCCTTAAACAACACTGAGAAGAAGCGCCTCAAAGTTCTTGTCAAAAAAGGCTACACGAATCTTCCTAAAAAAGAAAAAAAGGAAGCTATCACTTTTATTGCAAAAGATTTTTCTACACGCTTTGAAGGTGTGATGAAGAAATTGGCGAATGCATAAAGTAATCTACGTAGATTTAGATGCTGTACTGTTGATGATAGAAGTCATCGGAGACTATCCGCATCAAATGCTCGGCAAGTACATACCTAACATTGACCAGTACTGGATTGAAAACGTCGGTTCATCTATCGAGCGAGCATACTTCGTTTGCAGTTCACAAGGATTGGATAAGTATGAAGTTGCTTCTAGAATATTCTATAACATCGCTAAAGGGCATTTTACGGGAGACGGCAATAAAAGGTCTGCGTTAATATGTACGTATGTTTTCTTAATGTTTAATAATTTGTTTATAGCAGATCCAAATATGGTATACGCATTTGCACGTAGAGTGGCACGATCGAAAGGGTCAAGAAAAAGCGCTTTCTGGTTAAGAGAGTGTGCTAAGTTCTTTAAGAAGAACTCTTCAGAGATTCAATAGTTTACTTACGGTAGTGGCATAATTAAGCGTCGCACATCCCCCATTCGACGAATGTTAGCGTCGCAAAAGATATATTGTGCGACACTATATTAAATTAACAAAGCCCCGCTTTATCTTACTTTGAGCTATCACTTTGATTGGCCAGTAAAATATTTGACGGGGCTATTTTGTTCGCACTTCCCTCATGCCGTGGAGGCGATAGGTGTGCCAGTTTTGTGGATGTAAGATGTCAACCGTTCGAACATCGCAGTGTAGAAGTCTTCGTTGCACCTCCAGGAGCAAACTTGACTTGACACCTCCGTCAGCCTGTCAACAACAAAGCCGTACGGAAGGGTTACTTTTTTGCAACAAGCGCAAGGGTTCATTGGTACTACAAACTCCCCTGCGCCGCTCCCCTGCTTCTGTTTGAAGGGAACTACATTTCCCTCTTTTTGGTCAGGCTGTTTTCCTCGGGACTCCTGCCGAGGATTATCGAGTCGTCCATATCCTGCGTTTGAGGCCTTGTTCTTTCTTTGAGGCTTCATACCCAATCTCCTCTCTGTTGATGGGTACTTATAGTTCTATCACGGAAAGTCTAAGTTGCAAATTGAGTTATACTCTTATGTACATGACCCAGGAAGACGCTTTATCTATTTTAAAACTTGGACATTCTGTATTTCTGACAGGTGGCGCTGGCTCTGGTAAAACTTATGTACTAAACGAATATATTACATGGCTTAAGTCGCACGCTATTGCAACTGCTATTACTGCTTCCACTGGAATCGCCGCAACACATATCGGAGGTACTACCCTTCACTCTTGGTCTGGAATCGGAATCAAAGATCGACTCACCGAATATGATCTTGATGAATTAGAGCAAAAGAAAAATCTATATACACGATACAAAGGCACCCAAGTGCTTGTTATTGATGAAATCTCGATGCTTCATGCTCATCGGCTCGATATGGTTGATTTGGTTGCGCGAACTATTCGCAAAGACAGTCGTCCATTTGGTGGTATGCAGGTGGTGTTTTGTGGAGACTTCTTTCAGCTTCCTCCGGTGAGTAGAAATAAGGAAGTGAGTATAAATGATTTTGCATTTAATGCGAAAGTTTGGAAAAAACTAAATCCTGTTGTTTGTTATCTGACTACTGAGTATCGTCATACCGGAGACAATCTTTCTTTGGTTTTACGAGACATGCGTTCAGGCACTCTTGAAGATAATTTAAAACGCACACTTGTGGGTTCAACAAAAAAGAGTGTTGCTCACATTACTCATACAAAACTCTACACACACAATGAAGATGTTGACCGTATTAATAATACTGAGTACGCGCAAATATCTGACGAGGAAAAAGTTTTTGAGATGAAGACAAAAGGTAAAGCAAATCTTGTTGATAGTCTGATACAGAGTTGTCTTGCACCAGAGACTTTAAAACTTAAAATTGGCACAAGAGTTATGTTTGTAAAAAACGATCAAGGAAAGCGATATAACAACGGTACGCTCGGGGTTGTTATAAAGTTTACCAATCTTGGCTTCCCTATTGTAAAAACAGTCTCGGGGCCTGAATTGACGGTCACAGAAGATGCTTGGAGGATAGAAGAAGATGGAAAAGTGAAGGCGGAAATAAAGCAAATTCCATTGCGATATGCCTGGGCTATTACCGTGCACAAATCGCAAGGAATGACGCTTGATGCTGCCCAGATTGACCTCTCAAAGACATTCACGTTCGGAATGGGCTATGTTGCCCTTTCACGTGTGCGAACCATAGAAGGCGTTGAGCTTTTAGGTTTCCATGATGATGCGCTCCTTATGCACCCAGAAATTTTAACTCTTGATAAAGAGCTCCATGCGAAATCTGTTCGGGCACAAAGTGCATTAGAAAAATATTCTACAGCTGAGCGTATAAAACTTCACGAGGCTTTCATTACTCGTGCTTACGGCAGTATCGAGGAGCAAGAAGAATCTCAAAGTGAACACGAAGAAAAAGTTCCTACTCGAATGATTACAAAAAAATATCTTGAAGAAAAGCTATCTCTCCAGGAGATCGCAGAAAAAAGAGACCTAACTCCAGGAACAATTATTTCCCATATTGAAGATCTGGTAAAAGAAGGAGTCAACCTTAATATAAAATATTTACTCACCCCTATTCCCCACCATAAAATAATCTCCGGAATCATTACAAAAAATCCTGAAGCAAAACTCACAGAAATTATACAACTGTGTAAATCTAAAAAAGTTGAAACTTCTTTTGAGGATATTCGATTGGTTCGTGCTTATTTAATTAGTACAAGAATCTAGTCTTCAGAGAATTGAATATTGAACTTTTTATCTTTAAGGCGCGCAGAAAGTTTTGTGATGGTTGAGAGTAAAATTGCTGCGGAGTCACCCTTGTTTTCCTTTGTGATATGAATTGAAGCAACGGGCTCTTCCCCGACTAAATATATTAGTTCCCCACATCTTCTTTTGTCGACTATTGATTTAAGTATAGACTTTTCTCTGTCTGATAATGGCGCAGATTCGAGATAACTGTAAAAAATTGGCACAGCATTTTCTTTGTTTTGTCTGCCATGTATAAACTCAACAAATCCTGTCAGTGGAAAATGTGCCTCCGTCATTTGCTTCATTTTTTTGAAAAGAGTTCTCACTGTCTCATCTGCTGATGTTGTGTCAGCCACTCCAACAATTTCATAGTATGCTTGTTTAATTTGTTCAGATGTAGCTGAGGTGGTCTGAACAAGCCACGCTAACTCTTCAAACATTTTTTGGTCAGGAGTAAGTGGTTTTTTATCCTGTATATTTTGGATTAAACTTTCGAGCATATTTTTCTGGGACTCTCTCATTATAACGTCCAAACTAACTTTCTCAAAAGACAAGAGACGGTTTGTTATTTAAATTTAGATATGACGTGATCTCGTGTTTCAAATCTCCGTTCTTTGTAGTCTGGAATGGTACGAGAAACTAAATTCCAAAAACTTTTTGAGTGATTGAATTCCCCGAGATGACACAGTTCGTGCACAACAATATAATCTGCTAGGTGTTCTGGAAGCAGTGCTATTTTGTAGTTGAAATTTAAATTCCCTTTTCTTGAACAGCTCCCCCATCTTGTTTTCTGTTGTCGAATAGTTATGGCATTCCATTTGTATCCGTACTTTACATTGAAGTGCGTAAGACGTTCTTCTATAAATGTAAGTGCTTTTATTTTTAATGCAGCAATTTCTTTTCTAGAGAGTACAACCTTTGTGATTTTTGGATATTGTTCCATCAGCTTCACTTTCTTTTGTATCCAGTTATTCTTGTCTTGAAGAAATTTTTCTACGACAGACGAATTTACGTTTTTAGGTACAGTTACTACCACTTCCCCGCCTGGTTGGATGCGAATGCGAAGATATCGCGATGTAGGATGTATTTTTATTGTATACATCTTATGTATTTCCTAAATCAATGATTCGATTAAAATGAGCAGAGCTTACTGATTGAATTGAAAGTCGAGACCCTTTCCGCGCCAACATGATTCCTGCTAACTTGTGGTCCCTCTTTATTTCTTCCAATGATACTGCTCGTGCAAGTTTTTTGACGAATGCAAAATCTACACATTCCCAGATAGGTTTTTCTTTTGTTGATTTTGAATCAAAGTGTTCATCCTTGGGATTAAGAGCACTTGCATCTGGGTGTGACTTGCTTACCACTTTTGCTATGCCGTAGACTCCTGTAAGTTTGGTGCTTGAGTGATAAAAGAGGGCTAAATCCCCCACTTTCATTTGATCTCGCATATAGTTGCGGGCTTGGTAGTTTCGCACGCCGTTCCAAGGGGTTTTCTTGTCTTTCTTAAGATCGTCTATGGAATAGCAATCAGGTTCGCTTTTGATAAGCCAGTGGTTCATAGAGTATTTGACAATCATATCATTGAGGGTTGCCTATTGACGCACTATGATTATGATTTGACAGAGCAATTAATTAATGTAATATGATATCCAGCTAGTTGATGGGTAAACATTCTTGGTGCAGATGCTTGGTCAGAAGATCGAGAGTAGCTGCGAGTTCAGGGGAAGTCACAATGGACTCCTCACAACTCAGCCAGTCGTAGAGGTTTACTATCGAAGTTGGCGGAATCCGCTTCGGAGTGGGATGAAGTAGGTGTTTAAGGTTTGCCCCATGCAGCCTAAGACGCCGAAATAACATTTGGAGGAAACATGCACCGGGCTTGCGCACTTTGTCGCTTGGCGGGAATTGTTAACATTCGCCCTGATACTAGCTGCTCCACGCCGCCGTGCTCACACTCGGCGGATTTTCATTTTCCGAGAATGTTGACAGTTTGTTATGCATGATGTACTCTAATCTTTGGTTGATTCAGGTAGAGCATTCGCACTATTGCCCGGGGGCAATACGTTTAGTTAAGTCGTGTTCATACCGATTCGAATGGGATGTATACACCATGGTCGATAGAGCGGTTGAGATCCCTCTGGGCTTTCCTGCAAATATCCCATGAGACCAGCGTGCGCGCGAAGTTGCGCTGCAAAGGTTTGTGTCCATTCACCTGAATCAACCTTCTTTTCTTTGGTAGTGGGAACTGCCTTGCCTCGCTGCTGACCACAGCGAGGCTTTTTTATTGACGTAAAAGAAAAAAGTCGATAGTATATGACTATTCAGGCAGAGCATGTGGTTGAAGTAGCGCGCGTACCTCCCCCGGTTCGCCACGTATTCCCCACATGGAACCCTTGTGAAGATTATCAGGGGTTCGCCTGAACCTCATCTTGCATACTATTGATGGCCTTATCTTCCTCGGGTCATCCCCGCCCGAATCAGGGCGGTTTTTTATTGTATTGTGAAATCTTTTAGAGTGTAAACAGTAATTCAAAGTTAGTTTTAATTCCCGCTTCTTCGGCAGTGCCTTCGTCCACACTTCTTTTCTTGAGAATCATTTTTCCATTTTCTTTAAATACACCAATTTCAGTTCCGCCTCCTGCCCACCAGCAAAGAATTCCAGATAATTCTCCAGCTTCAAGTTCTGTGGGTTGTACAGAAGCACAGGTTCCATCATGCGTACCCGCATCAGAGTCTTTTCCATTGACACTAACGGTTACTTTTGTTTGCGGAGGATTCACTCCTTCGGCTTCTTTTGTTTCAAATGACCAGGTAATTGCAATAGGTGCGGGGTTTTGTTTTTGTTGATAATTGAAGCATAAATAAATACTTGCGATGACAACTAGGAGAATGACGGTTGCTTGTTTGTACATATACTAAACTATAGCGTAGTTGGGTCGATAAGGTAAAGAAATAAATATAAAAACTCGCGGCCACTGTGGACCGCGAGCACACTCACCCCGAAAAGGAGGCCTTATTCGAGTTTTTTGTAATCTTGGCACTGTACATACAACTCATCGCAACGTGCCAAAATTCGAAGAAACGTCGGGTCTTCTCGAAGTCCCGACAGAATGCGGATAACTGGGACCATCAAGGGTGGTCCATGAGAAATTTCCAGCTCCGCAAAATCGTCCGTTGACATCTGTTTTTTTCGATGGATGCCGACTGAAGTAGTCAGGCCATCCTTCATCCAGCGAATACTCCCTGTTTCGCTAAATGACCCCATGAATAGGGCGTTAGGCACTTTCAGGGACAGCCTTCCAACCAACTCTAGAAACAACGCATTAGGTATCTCGTGGGCGTTCACTATTAGCTCCTTCTCACCCCAAGCCAATCTTGGGTACAGGAGTAACATACCACATATATATGCACAGGTCAATAGTCACTTGATTTTGGTCTGGTTTAGATAATTTTAGTCACTCGTCCACTCACCTTTGGAAATTCACCTTGAGTATTGTTGCATTCTTTGCAGTACACCATGCCATCATATTTTGAAATACAATCATCACAACAAATAAATTGAAGATGACATTCATCGTCGGCACAGTTCTCTACTCGTTCAGTAGTGTTTAAACAGATTGAGCACTTCCCTATTACGTCGCGTTCACCAGGCTTACAAAAATCCATTTTCTTTCGTTTATCAAATACATATAGAGTTCCTTCAAAATCTTTTCCAGGATACTTTTCCATGTAGCTTACAATTCCACCATCTAGTTGGTAGACATCTTTAAAACCCTGCGTCTTTAAATATTGAGATGCTTTTTCACATCGTACACCGCCAGTACATACCGTAAGCACGGTTTCATTTTTATGGACTTTTAATTTTTCAAGTGATGCAGGTAAATCACGAAAGTTCATCGTTTCTGGATCAACAGAATCTTTGAATGTTCCAACGCCAATCTCGTATGAATTACGCATGTCTATAACCTTGAAACTTTTTCCTTCACGATACCAAGTATGTAATTCTTCTGGTTTGAGATGTGTCGCGGTTTCTTTTTGAGGGTTAAGTTCTACGTCGGTAATTTTAGTGGTTACTATTTCTGGGCGTACTTTTATAGAAAGGCGCGGAAAGGTGTCTTCTGGACCGGAGCTCTTTTTCCAATGAATATCGGTAAAATGTGGAATCTTTTTCATCTCCTCGATGTACTGCTCCGTTGCTTCTTTGGTCCCGCCTACGGTACCATTTATGCCTTCGTGCGCGACAATGATACGTCCTTTCAGGTTAAGGCGTTCACAAAGCTCTCTCTGGGCATTTTTAAGAGCCTCAGGATCAGTGATGGTTGCGTATTTGTAATACAGTAAAATTTGGAAATCCATATCAACAGCTTATCCAGAAATATAGCAAAAAAGTAAAAATTGCCCAAAAATGGGTGTGCTAGTATTGGATACATGCGAGGCACTACTCCGTTTGTTGATAGAATTCCACCACAAGATTTGGAGGCTGAAAAAGCGTTACTTGGTTCTATTATGCTTCGACCGGATGTGGTGTTTGATGTGCTCGATAGTGTTGAAGCGGAATCTTTTTATTCTGAACGTCACCGTGTTATTTTCAAAGCGATGTTTGAGCTTGCATCTAAGCGTGAACCAATTGATCTCCTTACAGTGACTACAAAACTTCGCGAGCAAAAAGAACTTGAAGGCATTGGCGGTACTCCATACGTAAGCGAACTTTTAAATACCGTTCCTTCAGCTACAAATGTGGATTATTATGCTGAGATTGTTCGCAAGAAGGCAGTTTTGAGAAACCTTATCAATGCTTCTCATCATATTGGCGAACTCGCCTACAGTGAAGAAAAACAACTTGAGCATGTACTTGAAGAAGCCGAGAAGCGAATGTACAACATTACAAATATTTCCAAGGGTCAGAAGTTGGAAAAAATTGAAGATCTTCTTGATGACGCATGGGATCGCTTTGAGAAACTTCAACAATCAGGACAACAAACACGTGGCGTACCAACAGGGTTTGCTGAAATTGATAATAAGCTTTCTGGTTTTCAAAAAGCAGACTTAATTATTCTTGCCGCTCGCCCTTCCGTTGGTAAAACCTCTCTTGCGCTCGACTTTGCCCGACATGCTGCGGTAAAAGAAAATATCCCCGTGGCCATCTTTTCGTTAGAAATGAGCAAACAGCAACTTGTTGATCGTATGGTCTCTGCGGAGTCGCACGTAGACTCATGGAAGTTGCGCACAGGCCGTCTTTCTTTGGATGAAGACTTTACACGGCTCCAAGAAGCGATTGCTCGTCTTGCGAAGGCTCCTATCACTATTGATGATCAGGCTGGTAACTCTATTATGCGCATGCGAAGCGTGATGCGGAGATATAATTCTCAACACCCCGATGCCCCTATTGGACTTGTTGTTGTGGACTACTTACAGCTTATGACGACTGCTAAAAATTACGATAACTTAGTAAATCAGGTTACGGAAATTTCTCGATCATTGAAAGGCTTAGCGAAAGAGTTTGATGTGCCTGTGATTGCCCTCTCACAGCTTTCTCGTGCTGTAGAAGCTCGTGGTGGTAAACCTCGACTCTCTGACCTTCGTGATTCTGGTTCCATTGAACAAGATGCTGACGTTGTTGCCTTTATTCACCGTGAAGACAAGTATCAAGATAACCCAGAAAAGCCAAACATCGTGGAAATTTTAATTGAAAAACATCGAAATGGTCCAACAGGAAAAGTTGAATTATACTTCGATGATAAGAAGACAAGTTTCTTGAGTATAGAAAAAAGCGACTTCACTGCGGGTGCTTCATTTTAATCTATGGATCCTATTGAAAAATTATCAGAAGAGTTCACAAAGTTTCCTGGTATTGGGCCACGTCAAGCGCGACGTTTTGCCTACTATATTCTGTCACAATCAAAAGAGTCTCATGAATCTATTGTCAGCGCTATGAGTGTATTACGAAGAGATGTTGCGCAATGCCCATCGTGCTTCGTGTATTTTACTCGGCGTAATAATGAGGCCGAGTGTTCTGAATGTCGAGATCCTCGGAGGAATAAAACTACGCTACTTGTTGTTGAAAAGGACATTGATTTACAGACCATTGAAAAAAGTCGAGTTTATGACGGCCTTTATTTTGTACTCGGTGGGAGTGTCCCATTACACGAACAAACTCCATCATCAAAGGTTCGTATTCAAGAGTTAGTTCGTCGGGTTAAAAAACTTGCTGAAACTGGTTTGCAAGAAGTTGTTGTTGCTCTCGCTGCAACACAAGAAGGTGACCACACATACAAGTATATTCAAACCATTCTTGGGCAATTAGTCCCAGCTATCAAAGTGAGCATTCTTGGACGAGGACTTTCTACTGGTACGGAGATAGAGTATGCCGATCCGAGTACCCTTTCACAAGCTCTCTCAAATAGAAAATAAAAATCCCGCAAGCTGCGGGATTTTTATTATTTGATTGAGTCAATTTTTACTTTTACGAAAAGTTGTCGATGACCATTCTTCTTTTGGTATCGGCTTTTAGCTCGATATTTTAAAACGATAACTTTGTCAGCTCGCCCAATTTCCTCTACCGTTGCTTCAACCTTTGCTCCCTTCACGTACGGCGCGCCAATAGCTGTAGTAGATCCGTCTACGAGAAGTACTTTGTCAAAAGTTACTTTATCCCCCACTTTTTGGGTATCTGAAAGCTTCTCAATTTTAATAGAGGTGCCTGGGGCAACCTTGTATTGCTTTCCGCCTGTTTCGATTACTGCAATTTCCATAAGTACCTATAATACCTTATTTTTTGCCTTTTGCAAGAGTTCTTGCCTTTGACAAAAGCCTGTCGATTTGTAGTAATTAGAGTATTGCAGACAGAGGGGAATTTCATGGAGACAAAACAAAAGAGTCTTCTCGTTCTGGACTTTCAAAACTTGTGGCGAACTATGGGCAAGAAGCTACCGCTTGCTGAGGTAAGGAATAAAATTGAGGCCAAGCAGCATGCGCACGTCTCAATGGCAACAATCTTTCTCGCTCAGTATTTCGTAGCGGAGAGAGGTAGTGTTTGGGAGAGAAAGCTTTACGAAGATGCTGAACGGTTTGGTTTTGAGGTGAGGGTTGTTCCTCGTCCTTCTGTTTGTCAGGAAATGGATTTTGTTGATATTGCAATAATGGATTATTGCAGACAGAAAGCGCCGGAAATCAAGTCTTTGATTATTGGGACGGGTGATGGAGACTTTAAACCAATTTTCATTGACCTGCGCGCACGCGGGATTGAAGTTTCATTGGCGTATTACGATATGCCCAGCATCAATCTTTTACGAGTTGCAAGCCATCATTTTCAGCTTAAGGCTGGATGCATGTGTCAAAATAGGAAGCGTTTTTTGTCTGGACGTTAACGCGTCGCCCCAACCTAGGGCGACGCGTTATTTTTTTGAGCTATTTTTCCACTCTTCTATTTTTTTATGATCACCTGAAAGAAGAACATCTGGGACTTTGTATTTTTTATTTTTCCAAACAAATGTTTCTGGTCGAGTGTATGTTTCGTGAGCTGATATTCTATTTTCTTCAGGTGAAAGATTATTACCAAGAACGCCGTCTATATGGCGTGATACGGCATCAATTACAATCATCGCAGGTAACTCCCCTCCCGTGAGTACATATTCACCAATACTCCACTCCTCTGCTTTGAGAATCTTTTTTACTCGAGCATCAACACCTTCATATCTACCGCAAATAAGAATAATGTCAGTTATTTTTTTTGTGATAAGTTCACGAGCAATAGTATTTGTGAATTGTGTTCCTCCAGGTGAAAAAATAATTGTTTTAACTTTTGTCTTTTTGTAGCGAACAATCTTTTTTTGTATTTTTTCGACTGCACGCAAAATAGGATCCGGCGTCATCACCATTCCGGGTCCTCCGCCATACGGCCTGTCGTCTACTCGTTTCCACTTGTCCTTACTTTCAGCGCGGGGATTATAAAAGAACCACGACACTTTTTTTGCTTCCTTTGCACGCTTTAAAATTGAGTCGGAAAGGTACGACTCAAACATGTTGGGAAAAAGGGTTATAACGTGAAAACGCATATATTTCCCTACTATACACAAAAACCACCTTTTTGTGGTGGTTTTTGAGGGTTTAAAGGCCTTTAATTTCTTGCATTACCTGCTCTACCGTGGGTACTTCTGGAGTTGTTTGTTTGGCTACCGTTCTTTCGCTTCCAGCCGGCTCGTTAATCTTAAGGTTTACTCGCGCGTTGTTTTTCATTCCAACGACTCGGAGAATGGTACGCAACGCTTTCGCTGTTGCCCCTTCTTTTCCAATGACCTTGCCCATATCAGCAGGATTGATATCAAGAGTAAGGAGTACTCCCATCTCATCAACTTTTCGAGCTACTTGTACATCATCCGGATTGTCTACTAATGCCTTTACTACCGTTTCGAGAAATACTTTGTCTTCCATAGGGTTGTGTATGTTATAGAGCGTTTGTAAGCACGCGCTTACGCAGTACATAATATCTTGCTCACGTGCTTTGGTCAAACAAAAACATCTGCGCGAGGCAGATGTTCTGGAGATTTATTTTTTCTTAACTTCTTTTTTCTTTGAAGGGAGAAGGTTTCGCTTTTTACCTTCGATAACACCCTTGTTTATAAGGAGATTAAATACAGTATCAGATGGTTTTGCACCAACAGAAAGCCAGTGTTTTACTCGTTCTACATTTGGATTAAACACGCCCATTTTAACATTGTATGTTCCAACGGTTTCCACCGCCTTTCCTGACTGAGCTGCGTTCTTTGAGTCAGTTGCAACAAGCCGAAAGTGCGGGTCGTTTTTTCGTCCTATTCTTTGAAGTCTTAGTGTAAGCATGGGTTATAAAATACCTGAAAATTTACTTTGAGTCAATAACACGAGCGTAATCAATAAGGCGCTCCTCGATATTTACCCCCTTGACCTGAATCTTCATTTCATCACCTAATTTAAAGATTTGTCCACTATTCTCTCCATAAATGAGGTCTTTCTTTTCATCATACATGTAAAAATCAGACCCAAGATCACGGAGCTTTATCATTCCCTCGCATTTTGTGGCAGAATCCTCAACGTAGATTCCCCATTGTGACACACCAGAGACAACCCCATTGAATGTCTGACCTATACGGACTGACATATAGAGTACCTGCATGTATTTTACAGAACCTCGTTCAGCATCAGCAGCCTCTTTTTCTCGGAATGAACAATGTGCACAAAGTTCTTCGTAGAATTTTTTAGCCGAAGCTTGGGTACGTTCGCCTGCTAAATATACCGCAAGAAGTCGATGCGCCATAGTGTCTGGATAGCGACGAATGGGCGAAGTAAAGTGTGAGTAAAAATCAAATGCAAGCCCATAGTGACCGACATTATCGGTACTATATATCGCTTTCTGCATTGCTCGAGTTACATATACCTGCAAGAGTCCACCCTCTTTTGTTCCTTCAAGCGAAGAAAGAATTTTATTTATATCTTTTGATGGCACAAGGCCGTTGGTGAAATTAATAGGATGCCCGGCATTCCGTAAAATATTAGCAAGCTTGAGCATACGATCTTCGTCTGGCTCTGGATGGACGCGGTATATGAAAGTATGTTCTTGTGGGTTTGGAAGATTTGAAACGTATGTTGCAACACCTTTGTTTGCAGAGAGCATCCATTCTTCAATCATTTTATGTGTGTCACCGCGAACTTTTTTATAAACAGAAACAGGAAATCCTTTATCATCAAGTTTGAATTTCACCTCTTCTGTCTCAAGTGAAAGAGCTCCATTTTCAAAACGACGTTTTTGGATTTTTTTCGCTAAAACATTCAGCGTATTGAGTGCTTCATAATGAAGTCCACCGCCGGCATCTAAAATTTCCTGCGCTTCTTCATAGGAGAATCTTTTTTGAGAATGAATCACTGATCGCCCAAACCAGCTTCCCACCATTTCCGCATTTTCATTTACCTCAAAGACTGCGCTAAACGTAAGACGATCTTTTCCTTCTACTAAACTACAAAGATTATTTGAGAGCACTTCAGGAAGCATGGGAATGACACGGTCTACAAGATACACCGATGTTGCACGAAGTTTTGCTTCTTTATCGAGTGCAGTACCTTCGCGGACATAGTGGGACACGTCGGCGATATGAACTCCTACTTCATAATTTCCATTTGGAAGTTTTTGGAATGAAAGTGCATCGTCAAAGTCTTTTGCATCAAATGGGTCTATGGTGCAGGTCAGTACATTTCTAAAATCTCTTCGATCCTTGAGGTCTTCTTCAGTGATACCTTTTTCTTCAATTTGTCGTGCTTCTTCCTCTACGTCTATAGGAAAACTAGTGTTAAAACCTCGCTCAAGCGCGTATGCCGAGACTTCAGCGTCGTTGTTGCCCGGTTTACCTAAGACAGTGTGTATTGCTCCCCACGGGCTTTTTTTAGAGTCAGTCCACTCAGTGATTTTTGCGAATACTTTTTGCCCCGCCTCCGCACCATTGAGCGCAGATTCTGGAATCATGATTTCCGTGTACATTTTTGCATCCTGGGCTTTTACAAAGTACACCCCTTTTTCTTTGAAAAGAGTCCCTGCAAAACCATGTTTGCTTCTACGAATAACCTCAAGTACTTCTCCGACAAATTGCCCAAACTTATTCTTACCTGTTATTTTTACTCGTACTGCATCACCGTGAAGGGCTGTGTTGAGATCGTGTTGCGGTATTTCAACACTTTGTTCAAGGGTGAGCACTTTTACAAACCCAAAACCTTTTGTATTGATCCCAATTGTTCCTTCGAGTTCATCGCCGTATTGTGGAGTGATGAATGATTGTGTTTTGGCCATAATTACCCCTTAGTATACCTGATTATTGATTTATCAATTCCTCCAGTGTTTCCGACACATTTACTAGACCTCCTTTTTTAATGTTATTCACAACACTGTGAATAATAGCACCGCCAAGTAAGCAGAGTGTCTTTTCTATTTCAATGGGTGTAAGTTCGTATTTGTTGCCTTTAAAAGTAATTGGAAATCCATTATTTACGAAAGTTATGTTTTTATACAAAACATCTTTATGAATTTCATCACCAGTACGAAATGGTGACACAGAGAATTCTCTGTCAGAAGAAGAAACGCTTATCAAGTATATATTTTTATTAGAGATAAGTTTATAGATTTCCTCTTTTGATAATATATTTGATCCGGTGGCACCAACTATAACATCGGGTTCTTTATCTAAAATAAAAGAAATAAGTTCTTTGTGTCCTTGTTTTGTATCAAAACCAACAACGTTAAAATTATTTTGTTTGAAAATCTCAAAAATTGCTTCTCCAATAGGCCCAAGACCGACAATTAGTATTGCTGGCTTATAAACTTTCTCTGATAAGTAATCATTTATCCTTTCAAAACACAATCGAGCAATAAGCGGACTTTCTTGAATTAATTTTATTGATGATCTGGCAACATTTATGACAGGAAATGAAGGTTGACTATTCTCAAGTTTTCTGAAACCAGAAGATGTCTGTTCAACGGCAAAAAGTATATTCTCTCTTTCTTGAAATACTTTTATAAGTTCTGCACCATCATCAAGTAAAATAACTTCTGCTTTTTCTGGTATTACTTTTAATAAATTTTCACAGTTATTCCTGTGTTCTTCATCAAAAGAGGATCCTAGAAACTTTGGCTGTATAACAGTTACACCTATTTTTTCGATCTCTTTTACTACATTTTTGTTCGTAGAATATGCCTTACCGAGAAGAATTATTTTTGTAGGTTCAAATCCAAAATCAATAAGTAATTCAAACATTTTCAACTGTGGTCCAAGAATGTGCTGACAACAAACAAGATAGACATTAGATATATCCTTCTGATGATTTTTGAAATGTTTAAAAACTTTATTTAATAATGGATATTGATAACTCATATAATCCCATATTCTATTTCGCGTATGCGTTTGCTTCGTCGAGTTTTACTGAAAGAATACGTGAAGATCCGTCAGCATCAAGGGTTACGCCATAGAGTGAGTGCGTGCGGGCCATTGTTTCTCGATTATGAGTGATCACAATGAGTTTTGAATGTGCACTGAGCTCATTTAACACTGCGCCGTATTTCTTAGCGTTTGACTCATCAAGTGCGGCATCTGTTTCATCGAGAATCAAAAATGGTGGCGGATTTACCTGAGAAAGTGCAAAGAGAAGTGCAATTGAGGCGAGCGCCCTTTCTCCACCGGAGAGCATGGCAATATCTTTCACTTTTTTATGAGGAAGCGACACAGTCACATCAATGCCAGTTTCTGTTTCCTTTTCTGCATCATCTACATCTTCTTCCGTGTCAGATTTTCTTTGACGTTTTTCTTTCTCAATCAAATCAAGCTTTGCTTCCCCGCCTCCAAACATAGTGTGGAAGAATTTTTGGAAATGATTGTTAATAGTTGCGAGACCTGTTTCAAATTGTGTCGCCAGAGTTGTGCGGAGTTCCTCCATGACTTGCTCTAGTTTTTCTTTACTTGTTTCAAGGTCTCGGATTTCGTTTGATAAAAATTCATCACGCCCACTTACTGATTCATATTCTTTTGTCACCTCGTCAACATTCACGAAGCCAATGTCTTCAATGCGAAGTTTGAGACGTTCGATCTTTTTTCGGTGTTCGTCTTGTGTGTGAGGGTCAAAAGGGGTAAGGGTGGTGTTTTTGTATTGTAAAACAGATGCTCCAATGAGTACGGACGCTTCGGCAAGCTCAGCTTCAAAGCGTTCTTTTCGTTCGCGGAGCTGGGTTATTTTGAGCTCTGTAAGAGAAAGTTTTCCTTGGAGTTCTGCTTGTAGACGTTCAAGTTCAAAAACTCGACGTTCGTCTACGAAAGCATTTTCTTTGTACGAATCTTTTGCTTCCTCTGCTTGTTTCTTTTGTGCGAGTGCTTTTTCAAGCTCATGCGTGATACGTGTTTGGTCTTCAGTGGCCACACGTAAGTCTTCTTTGAGTTTTTGGACGGAAAGAAGTAGTTCCTTAGTGTCTACTTTTTGAACAGCAGATTGTGTATGTGGAGCATTCTCTAAGAAAGACTCAAAAGAATGAAGACGTGCTTTGAGTAAGTTGAAAAGCGCAGGAAGCTCTTGAAACTCTTTGTGTTCATAACGCCAAATAACCTTTTCGTGTATTTCTTTAATAGATGAAGCAAATTCCGCAACTTCTTTTTTTGAAACGTGCCCATCTTCGCTCAGTTGTATTTTCTCCGCTTCCCCACTGTGTGTTTTTTCGATATTTTTTTCTAAAATACGAAGCTCTGTTTCAAGCGAAATAACAGAACGAATAATGATATTTTTTTCCTGTTCATATTTTCTAATTGCTTCCTCAGCCCGAACTAAGTTCGTAGTTATTTCTGTTGGAAGCGCTACCTGTTTTTTGTTCGTATGTTCGGTGATTTCTTGAGTGATTTTTCCGAGCTCTTTTTTAAGACCCTCAAATGTGTGCGGCTCTTTAGACTCTAGATCATGAATATACGCTTCTTCTTGTGCGAGATAGGTGTGATAGAGACCCGAAAGCTCACTCCGAAGCTCTGTCCCCTTTTGAACTTTATCAATTTGTTTTTTGAGAAATTGTACGTGCGGGGCTATTTCACGGCGACTTATTTGTGCCTCGCGCATGTTTTCAAGAACTGTCGCAAGCTTTTTTTCGCTTTCTTTGAGACGCCACTCGTAGATACGCAGACCAAGCGCGTCCTGAACCATTTCCTTACGCTCTTTTACCGATGAGTGCAGTACCCTGTCGGCTTCGCCTTGAGAAATAATGTGGTGATGGGATGTGCCAATGTTGTTATGTGCAAGGAGTTCCTGAATGTCCTTCAAGCGCACTTTCGTACCATTGATTGAGTAGTCGTTTGTTCCATCAGCAAATATTTCTCGCCCGAGCACTATTTCAGGAAAAGATGCATAGGTAGAATCGTTTGTGTCTTGAGCATTATTTTTGAAGGTAAGATCGACTCTCGCGCGTGACATCTGCCCTAGACCTTTAGAGCCTTTAAAGATGAGGTCACTGCCTGTTTTTCCACGCATTGATTTAACTGATTGCTCGCCAAGTACAAACCGAAATGCTTCAGCAACGTTTGATTTACCCGATCCGTTTGGACCCACGATTCCTGTCACCGAACTATCAATACGAAATGTCGTTTTTTTTGCAAACGATTTAAATCCAGTGAGTTCTATTTTCGTGAGTTCCATGATCAATCTTGGTTACATTGTATCAAAAGTACCCCTTTTGTTTTTAATAAAGAGCATAAGGATAATAACAAGCAAAAGTGTTGTGATTGCCATGAATGGAATTGTGATGAATCCATACTCAAGAATTTCTGTTTGGCTACACGAAGGAAGAATTGCATTTGCGCTGCAAGGCACAAGTCCGTCTGCTGTACTTTGAGAACCATACATTGCAATCATGTGGATTATCCAGTGGTATATAGAGACAAGGAGTCCTGCACTTGCAAGTAGGATAATATACGGTTTAATCAGTTTTTCTTTTCGCCACGCAGCAACACCCAGAAGTAAAATCATTGGATATATTGCAATTCTTTGATACCAACAAAAATCACATACCGCAAAAAGATAAAGGTTTGAATACGTAAGTGCGCCAAAGGTGGCAAAGAGACTGATAAGAAAAGCAAAAACAAGCGCATTCTCATTCAATTGTGCCCGTACCCATTCGGTATACGGTAATACGTAGCTAAAGCGGAAGATAAAAAGGATAACAATAAGTGGAATGGACAAGAGTACTAAAGTACTCACAATGTCAGTAAATAACGCTTCAGGCATATGCATGAAGTATACCGCTATAATGCAAAAATTTACAGCGGGAACTTTTTCCAGTATAAAGAAATTATGAAAATAGGATTTGTTGGAAAAGGTGGCAGTGGAAAGTCGACCCTCTCGACCCTTTTTGTGAAGTACCTTGAGCAATCTGGGAAAAAGGTTCTAGCTATAGACGCTGACTACAACATGGACCTCACTAATAATCTCAAAGGTCCAAAAGAGATGTGTTTTATTGGTGCAGGAATGCCGGACGTCTTGGCGCACATAGAAAAAGGATACAACACTGCTCATGTGCATGGTCCGGAGTGTAAACATGAACACGAATTACTTGTGAGTCCTGAGTTCGCACTTTCTCCTCTTGATGCTGTATCTGAAAAGTATTCTTTTCCAGTAAGTGAGCATGTGCGTCTTATGAGTGCGGGGCCTATTACCAAGGCTATGCTTCAGTCGCAAAATTGTAATCATGAGCTTATTGAAGCACTCAAAGTATATCTTCCCTTTTTGAAATTACAAGAAAATGAGTTCGCTGTTATTGACGAGCGTGCCGGTATTGATGGTTTAAGTACAGGAGTAACAAGTGGTTTTGATGTTGCAATTGTAGTTGTTGAGGCCACAGAAAACAGTATGCGAGTGGGAAAACAGATTATTGATCTCCTTGAATTTTTTGGCACCAAGTATTTATTTGTTCTGAATAAAGTTGTTGATGAAGCGAAAGAGGTGGATATGTTTATAGATTTTTACAAAAATGTTCCCGACATTATTGTGCCGTTTGAACGCGAACCAGGACTTACTTTTGCGGAAAAGATTTTAGAGAAAGTTAGACGAGAATAAAAGGAGTACATAATTGACACAGCGATATATTGTGTTATAGTGTCTTTTATCCGCAATGACGCGGTGTAAAGAGGTCTTTCCAATGAAAACTTTCAGTAAAATTTTCGTGGTTGCCGGGCTGTTTGCTCTTACTTTCATCCTGGTTTCCAGTGGTTACGCAATTGTTTCCGACCGTAGTTTTTTCGCCGCTGCTGGCACAGTTGCCCTCTGGCTGTTCACAGCTCTGGCTTTCTTGACCCTCTTTTTTTCCACCTGGCTGACAACCACAGACGGTCGCCGCGCCGCTTTGGGGCTGTAGCCATGGACGATTACATCGGGCGTCTTATGGAAGCCAAAAGTTCACACGAGACTCAGAGTGTTCTG
Source organism: Minisyncoccia bacterium (assembly GCA_038256975.1). Taxonomy (GTDB): domain Bacteria; phylum Patescibacteriota; class Minisyncoccia; order Phycocordibacterales; family UBA5272; genus JALHNF01. The sequence continues at coordinate 126,592 of JBBSJU010000002.1, forward strand.
GTTTACATCACCACTTCCGGTGATGTAAATGATCCAGACCTCCTGTTCAACGCCCTTCTCTTTGGTTTTCGACTTCGTGAAAACCAAAAGCGTGGTGCAAACAAAATGTTGATCATGCCTGAAAAAGTATTGATTAACCTCGGTTGTAAGATAATTGAAAAGACGCAGTCACCTTTTCACCTTGTGGATCTTATGGAAAAGGTCCCGATCCTACAGGATCTGGTGGTTGATAAGTTTAAAAAGGTCATACCTTTCACGAGTCAGTTCGTGAAGGAAATGATTTTGGAAAATCGACACCTTCGGCCAGAGCTAAAAAGGATGTTCAGGTAGGTGCCTTCCGCCCCCAACACAAGGATGTGTGGTTTGGGGGTTTTTTGTAATTAAAATAATCAGATATAATAAACATGACGATATGAATACAAACCTCAGACTCGCTACCTCCTTAATAGTTGTTACTTCTGCACTTTACGGCGTGTACATATTTATTCAGTAATTTTTTAGTCGATTTCCTTCCAGGATTTTTTTAAAGGTGTACAATAGTAGTAGGCGGTTTCGCCTTCATAATATATATGTCTTATTTAGCGCGTTTTCATAATAAAAGTACAGGACTTCTTCTTATCCGAATAGCTCTTGGACTTGTGTTTGTGTATCATGGATGGGGAAAGGTATCTGATATGTCTATGACTATCGGATTTTTCGGATCTCTTGGGCTTGCGCCAATTTGGGCGTACGTAACAGCTTGGGTAGAGCTCCTCGGCGGACTCCTCATGCTTGCGGGCGTTTGGGTGCGTGAAGTAGCAGTTCTTTTTGTTATTGTAATGCTTGTTGCTATTTTCAAAGTTCACTTGGCAAATGGTTTTAACTTTATGCAGGGTGGGTATGAATTTCAACTAGTTCTCCTTCTTGCCTCACTTGCGATGGTGTTTACAGGTGCTGGAAAGTACGCCTTTTTGAAAAGCAAATCGTGTCCAAACTGCAAAGACGGTGTGTGCATGTGTAAGTAGTTTTTCAAGTAGTGTAAAAAATAAAATCCGCAAGCAGCGGATTTTATTTTTTTAACTTACTCTACTTTGAAAACCAGGGAACGAAAGCGTTTGTTTTTCGTGTATACGTTTGATATTCAGAATTATTTCTATATTTTGCTTCAAGCATTGGTACACCTGAGACAAATCGTAAAAGAAAGGTAATGAGAATAGGACTTAAAAATACAATTGGCCAATACACAATACCCACTACCATGAGTGCCATTCCCCACCAAATGAGTGACTCCCCAAAGTAGTTTGGATGACGAGAATATTTCCAAAGTCCGGACTGCAGTATTGTTTCATTATCCTTTCTGTATTTCAAGAAAGTATCAAGCTCTTCATCACTACGGGCTTCGAAGTAAAATCCAAGACAGAAAATAAAAAGTCCAAAAAGATTCAGCAATGAGAAAGATTCCGAAGAAAGCGTATTTGCAAAGATAATAGGAAGTCCTACTATACCGATGATAATTCCCTGGAGAAGATATATCTGCAAAATACTTCGAATATGAAAATAAAGTTTCCCGTATTTTGTCCAGGCATTTCTCCACGTTTGATAGCGAAAATCTTCACCCTTATGTCTGTTACGTCGATAGATGCGAATAGAAAGCCGACTTCCCCACACTATCGTACAGAGTGTGATGATACTTGCGCGTAAATCTTGTGGAATATCTGAGCAAAAGTAGGTATATGTTGCGAGTGCAATAAAGCCTATTCCATAAGCAACATCCATAACAGAATTATCTTTCTTTGTGAGTGCGTAGAGCCATGTAGCTACGAGTACCACAGCTACGGCTTTCATTGAAAAAAGTACAATTTGAAGAAGTTCTATTTGCATGAATATATTTTATCACGTACGGAAAGAAATTATTGTATTTATGGTGAGAAAACCACAAAAATACATTTAAATGCCAACATAAAATTATGGAATAGGTACATTGACAAATATACTAAATATGATATAATGCAAACAAGGCTAAAGAAAGCCTCGATCGTTGAAAACCCACATCAACTCGCGCCCGGAGGCGCATGAAAATGACGACTTACAAGTATGAAGATGAGCATTGGAAAGCAGGTTGCAGTGTACTCTTTATGCATCTCGCAATCATCATCGTGGGCACCGCTATCCCCGTTTTGTGGTTTAGCTTGGACGGCGACCTCTGCTTTCTGATTTCTATTGTGGGAGCACTTATACACTTTGTGATGAGAAGGAAGGAATTTCGTTTCGAAGTTCCTGAAAATTCCTCCTATCTTGTGACATGGGACGAGAAGCTTTATGCTGCTGGTCCTGGGGTCTGGTGGAAAAGCATGGGTGCTGATGTCAAGGAAGACAATAAATTTTCGAAGGAACGGAAACTGACTACTGGAAATGACACTATTCCTTGTAAGGATGGTGCACGTATTGAAGCAAAATACGGTATTCAGTGGTCTACGGTCGATGCAGCGATTTACAATGTTGTTGGCCAGCAGGCAACTGAAAAACGACTCACGTCTCATGCGGAAAACTTTTTCGGTCAGATTGCAAGAAACGGTGGTACGGGGCTGCCTGATGGAGATGTATTACTCTTGAAAAAGGACGAGATTGCTGATCAGTTTGCGCAACATTTCGAAAATGATGCGCAGTTCACACTAGATCTGAGCCGTCGTTTTGGCGTTCGAGCAGAACTTGGGTATTTTGAGTCTCCACTTGATTATGACGCAGAGACGAGAAAAAGTTTGGCGACAAAATTCGCCAAACAAAAAGTGGCAGATGCAGAACAGTATCGGCGTGGGAGCATTCTCGCAGATGCGCAACAAAGTGGAATCCTGGATTCCGGCCAAGCCATCAAGCTCATGGCAGCTATCGACGGACAGAGCGATGTGTCAATTACCGGGTTTGATCTCGGGGTTGATATTCGTGGACTTGATCCCGAAACCGCGAAAGCTGTCGCCGATCTCTTGAAAACAAACCCCGCACTCGCAACAGCGTTTGCGGCACAAGCAACCAGTAAAAAAGGAGTGAAGAAAGATGGCGACCCAAAATAAAGACGAAAAGAAAGACCAGCCCCAGATCACCCAGGGGGGTGGGCAGAAGAAGCGTGACCAGTTTTGGACGATCGTGCTGATTGCTGTGGTCGTACTTATTCTCGGTGTTATTATCCGAGTAAAGTACTTCAACGAAAAACTAGCAGCAACGGCCTCAACCGGTCAAATGAGCACAGTGCTTCAGCCAAGTCAACGGATCCTGAAGCTTGTTCCGGGGGGAAGCATTCAGTGGGTTAGCATCCCACGTGGGATGTGTTCTGAAGCGAACCCAGCACAGGGATGTGTTAACTGGTTTATCAACGACGAAAGCACTCCGGTGCAACTCTGTCGAGGTATACCAGTGAACGTTCCAGGCCCTAGCTTTAGAATCGGTTTTTCCGCCGACCAAAAGACAACGGTCGCAGTGGATCTCTTTCCCTGCAACTGAACAGATTTAGCACAAGGATGTGCTAAAAGGAAATCAAAAAGGCGACGCATGGATGCGATCGCCTTTTCTTTTTTACAAATTTTGAATAGGTTTAATTTCCAAGAATTTGTGGACCAGCTACTGTGTTTGAAATGATGCGTAGGATGCCGACAGAAGCAATGAAAATGAAGAGTCCAATAATTCCCCAAAACATGTGCCGTTTACCAGTGGACGCTTTCTCTGGATTATTTCCTTGAGCTAAAAACTCAATTATTCCCCAAATAAAGACAATTAAAGATACTACAGCAAAGAGAATAATGATTGGATTGATGATCACCTCAACGAACTTCCCTATTGCCCCCTCTACAAATGCATCAACTTCTTGTCCGTACGCTATCATTTATCGATTGTTTGGTCGTCCTGTGAACGGATCAATATCTACACCAGGTGTGTTGTAAAGATCTCGTCCGTCACCAATACCGAGGTTTTGTTGAAGGAAAGAAATGATTCCCCAAATTGAAACCATTACGAAAAGAATGAGAATTGAGAAACCAAGGTATTTTCCTGAGTTTGGAGCCTCGTCTCTTCGAAATAGGTAGTTAATTAAACTCCAGAAGAATGCAAGGAGAGCGATAGCAATAAGTACTGGACCAAGGAAAGATACAACTCCTGCAAAAAAGTTAAGAATTTCTTGAAAAAGTGAACCAATTCGTTGTTGTCCAAACGCAATTGCGGGGATAACAAACACAAACGCTGACGCTAAAAGTCTTTTCATAATTATATTTTTTGTACTCTTTTATTATCGCAAGAAAAACCTGAAAAGTATAGGGTTATCCACATTATTCATTGCCTGGAATAGGAAAGAAAATTGGTTCAGTGGTGTCGCATGGTTCTCCTAGTGTGCTTAAATCACACGGAGGAAGACTCGATTCAGCCCCGGTACCATTGCTACCTGTATTAAGTTGAGGCACCACATTTTTAATACCAAGAGCATCGGCTAGGATGCCTACAAGTCCCCACACAGAAACCATAACAAAAATAGCGATTATTCCCCAAAAAATGTACCACTTTGTTTCTGCTTTTGACACAAGTTCATCCTTTTTTGCAAGAGCAACTATATTACGCCAAAAAAAGGCAAGAAGCGCCAGAGAGACGAGAAGTGGAATAAAATATACGTTCACTATGTTGAGTATCCAGGCAAGTACGTCTCCAAGGTTTTTAATCTCAGCCTGCGCAACGAGAGGAAGTGCTAGAAGTGAAAGAGAAAGAAAGTATTTCATATATGTTTCTAGTTTGAATTAGTAAGTTGGTTAATGGTACCGCTTAAAATAACTGAAAGGGTTTGTGCGCCGAGAATAATGAGCGCACCAAGGAGTGTGTAGAAAAGAGCTTGTCTTGCTTGAGCAAGTTTTTCTGGATTCCCCCGAGCAATTACAAATAAAAATCCTACGTACATAACAGCAAGAACAAGAAATGGAATCGCGATTTGGACAATAGCCTTTAAAATGGTGGCAAGAAGGTCTTGAATTGTGTCTGAACCTACTGGATTTGTAATAGACATGATGTCATTCCCCGTCGTCCCTCCTGTTGTCCCAGGATTGCCCGTGACTCCTCCAGTGCCACCAGGATTTCCTGCTGTCCCTTGAGCAAACGTAATTACCGTGAAAGCAGAGAGAAGGAAGAATGTGGCGAGAGTTTTTTTCA
>JBBSJU010000003.1:0-73043 GCA_038256975.1 Minisyncoccia bacterium
ATGAAAGGTAACAATACTGTAAGCAACTACAGCATTATCAGATGACCTTCGGACACAGGTAGTTCTTATGTTTTCCTTGTGAGAAATGATCTCCAGGGTTATATCTCCAAACTTCTGCTTCAATTCCTCTGTAGATAATATGTACCCCATACAACTACATTATATCAAGAAATAACTTAATTTTATTGAATTAGAATAATAGTATTCTTCTAAAAATAAAACCCCTCTCTTCGGGGTTTTATTTTTAGAACTAACGCTTTGACCAAGTTGGAGCCTTGCGAGCTTTCTTGAGACCAAATTTCTTTCGTTCTACAGCTCGAGGATCACGCTTGAGAAGATCGAGCTTCTTCAAAGCATCCTTTATAGTACCTTCCGCTTTTACAAGAGATCGAGAAAGTCCGTGGCGAACAGCTTCTGCTTGAGCATGAATACCCCCACCTAAAACTTTTACCGAAACTGAGTATGTGTGTACGAGTTCTCCCGCTTCAAGAGGAGAAAGAACGATTGCCTGAAGTTCTTTCGTTGGAAAGTACACAGCAAGTTCTTTATCGTTTACCGTAACAACTCGTTTTGCAGCTTCAGAAATACGTACTCGCGCAATTGCGGTTTTTCGTCGCCCTACTGATTCAATGTATCGTTTTGTTGTCATAAAAGTTATTCAGAAATAGTAAGAAGCTTCATGCGAATTTTCTGGAGCTTGTTTTTAGGAAGCATTCCTTCTACCGCGTGCTTGATAAGCTCAGAGTGACCCTTTTTTGCCACAACGTGTGTAAGCGACTCCTGTGTAAGACCTCCTGGGTATCCAGAGTAGCGTTTGTGCACAGATTCTTTCATTTTACTTCCTGTTACTTTAAGTTTTGAAGCGTTAATGACCGCAACTTCTACTTCTGCAACTTTATTTTTAACAAAAGTAACAGTATTCTTGCCATTTAAAAGCGCAGCAACTTGTGTTGCGATTCGTCCGAGAGATTGGTTTGTGGCGTCGATTGTGTGTTTCATATTACTTTGTGAATTCAATTACTGCCATTTTACTTGCGTCTCCTGTGCGGCGACCAAGCTTAATAATACGAGTATAGCCACCTTGTACACCGTCAAAACGCTTACCGATATCTGCAAAAAGCTTTCGAGTTGCCTTAGTGCTGTTGTAAAGACGAGAGAGAACGATTCGTTTATTTGCAAGCGTATCTTCTTTTGCTCGTGTTACAAGCTTTTCAATTCGTGGGCGGATTTCTTTAGCCTTTGCTTCTGTGGTAACAATACTTTCGTGCTCGATAAGAGAAAGGAGTAAGCCTCGTACGAGTGCTACACGTGCATTCTTTTCCCGACCAAATTTTCTTCCTGTTTTATGATGATTCATACGACTAATCTTTTAATGCGACACCGAGTTTTGTGAGAGCAAGTTTAATTTCCTCAACTCCTTTCTCAGCAATTCCGTCGATTTCAAGGAGATCTTGTTCGCTTTTTCGAGCAAGTCCTGCAACTGACTTAATTCCTCCTTCAATAAGAGCGTTTTGAGAGCGTTTTGAAATGTCGAGGTCTTCAATCTTTACTTTTGTAAGATCAGTTTCCTCAGAAGCAACTTCTGATTTTTCAGGATTTGCCTGGGAGGTAAGCGATTCTCTGAAGCCAACAACTGCCTGCAGTTGCATGATCATAGCTTCAATTGAAGATTCGAGTGCTTTTCGAGGTGTTATTGTGCCGTCTGTTTCAATAGTAATTCGAAGACGGTTATGGTCAGTACGATCACCAACACGCATATTTTCCACTTCATAACTTACGCGACGAATAGGAGTAAATGATGCATCAAGGGCAATAGTTCCAATAGGAGTTTTTTCTTTTCGATGATTTTCCTTTGAAACATATCCGAGACCTTTTTCAAGTGTCATTTCAACAGAGAAAACAGCACTTTTTTGTGTAAGTTCACAAATGTACTGATCTTTTGTTGTAACTTCCACCTGTCCACCAACTTCGATATCTTTCGCTGTAACCATTCTCTCTCCTTTAACATCGATAGTAACCACTTGTGGTTCATCGCCCGTCATAGCGAAACGAATACGCTTAAGGTTAAGAAGAACCGTAATGACATCTTCTTTTACCCCCGCCATAGTGGAGAACTCATGAGAAACACCATCAATTTTAATTGAAGTGATCGCAACGCCTGGAAGCGACGAAAGGATGATTCTTCGAAGAGAGTTTCCTAATGTGTGTCCGTATCCTGGATATAATCCATCGATTTCGTAAACGCCCGAAAAACCATCTTCTGAAACTATTTTTGGTTTAGAAGGTAAAAGTATTGAATGTGACATAATATACGCTCGAACAAGCTAGAATTGATAAATTGTACACTACTGCTTGACAAAATGCAAACAGTTATCCCCTACTATCGACTATAAAGCTCAAGAACCGTTTGTAGGTTGAATGACTTTTCGGTGTCTTTTGGTTCACCAGTAATTTCTGACTTGAGTTCCATACGATCAATTTTTAACCATTGTGGTTCTTTGTGTTCTTTGATCGTTTCTTTAACAAGAAGAAACGGACTCTTTCCCATACTACCCTCACGGATAGCTACCACATCACCTTTTTTGGTTTGGTATGAAGGAACATTGAGTCGTCTACCGTTTACTGTTACATGACCATGTGTTACAAGTTGTCGTGCAAACTGCCGTGTGTTTGCAAAACCAGATCGATATACCACATTGTCGAGTCGGCGTTCAAGAGTTGCAAAGAGTACATCGGTAGGGCTTTTTGTAAGAGCCGCGGCTTTTACGTATGTTTTAAATTGATGTTCCTTGAGACCATAACTAAAACGTGTCTTCTGTTTTTCCTTCATCTGACCTTTGTATTCAGAAGAACTCGTTTTATGTTTTCGCTGTGAATCAAGGCGTCCTGGTGGAAAGTTTCGTTTGATAATAGAAACTTTCTTTGCTTGTCCTACCAAAGGTTCTCCAATTCGTCGAGCTATTTTTGCTTTTAATTTCATATAGTATTACAGATTACACACGTCGTGGCTTTGGAGCCTTAGGACCATTGTGTGGGATCGGGGTACGGTCTTTAATAGTAAGTACGTCAATACCGTGAGCGATAAACGCACGAAGTGCGCCTTCTCGTCCAGAGCCAACACCTTTAATAATAACGTCAACTTCTTTAATTCCAGCTTGGAGAGCTTTTTCACCAAGAAGTTCACCAATTTTTGATGCTGCAAATGGAGTACCTTTTTTTGCGCCCTTAAAGCCAAGTGCTCCACTTGAAGACCACGCGATGGTGTTACCTTCTTTATCAGAAAGAGTTACCTTTGTGTTGTTATAGGTTGCCTCAACATGAAGCACGCCATGTGTCAGTTTTCGCTTTACAAGCTTTGCGAGTGATCGAGCTTTGAGACCTTGATCCATTGTTGATCCAGCCTTTTTTACAATTCGTTTTTTTCCCATAGTATTAAATAGTTAGATATGTAAAAGGATTATGTCTTTTCAGCCTTTCTTCGACCGCTTCCCATAGTCTTTCGAACGTTTCCACGAACGGTTCGAGAGTTTGTCTTTGTACGCTGACCTCGTACGGGCATTTTTCGCATATGTCGTACACCTCGATATGCTTTGATATCCTTGAGACGCTTGATGTTTTGTGCAACATCACGCTTAAGATCTCCTTCAATTTTAAAAGCTTCAATTTCCTTTCGAATAGCATTCTCTTGCTCTTCTGTTAGATCTGATGCTTTCTTGCTCTCATCAATCTTCAATTTCTGAAGAATTGTTTTTGCTCGTTGTCGACCAATACCGAAAACTGCCGTAAGGCTGATTTCGAGACGTTTTTTCTCTGGGATTGTAATACCTGAAATTCGCATGTGCTTTAATAATTATAAATTGTTACCCTTGTCGAGCCTTACGAGCTGGATCCTTTTTGTTAATGCGAAAAAGTTTCCCATTTCGGCGAACAAGAAATTCTCCATTGCGCAAGTCTTTTGCCTTGATTGTTGATTTGATTTTCATGATAACGGCAATATGGTTATGTATAATACGATATTTTTATCTATAACGCAAGGACTTTAAAGACGCTTCACTATTCGAGCTTTGCCGCCGTATGGATCGAGTAAAACAGCTACTTTATCCCCTACCAGAATTCGTATTTTATGAATACGCATTTTACCTCCTAAGTATGAAAGGACTTCAGTACCTGTATCTTTTAGTTTCACTTTAAAAAGAGTGCTGGGAAGCGCTTCTGTAACTTGTCCTTGAACTGGTTCGGCATCTGGCATATATGGAGACAGTATATAGTAAAATTACAAAGTCACAACTGTGCAATTTATTTTTGTTCTATAAAAATACGTGAAGCAGAAGGAAATGTACCCACCCAGAATGGTTTTGAAGTAAATCGTATCTCTTGTATACCCTGCACGTTTTGAATATTCTCTCGGAACTGTTTCATCGAAGTACCTGCAAGAATATTTTTAATATTTTCTAGATCAACATATGGACGCACAGAAGCGGAGCCAGTTACTTTAACATGGACATCTTCTTTATCTTCGGATAGATAGACGAGTGATAAACTTATTGGATTTTGTGCAAATTCCATTGTCGTGACAGTGTTTTGTTTTTGGTGTTTGGTAAGAAGTGTTGCAAATTCATTGGTACTCAAAACACGCATTGAGGCAGTAATGGTAACAAGCCCCTGTGTGTCTGAAATCTTCTCAAAACTGTTCGTTATAGATGATTCTTGAATAATGGTCGTAGAAGCATTCTTTTGGGAAAGGAGGTCTGCCTCGAGAGATTCCTTATTCTCTGCTATTAATGCTTCTATTTTTTGTGCCTTATCTTTTTCATCAACCAAACGTATAGATGTTTCGGAGCCTCCTACAATAGCACTTTTTGTTCGAGCATAAACAGTTTTATATCGAGGGCTACCGAGAAGTCCTGGAAGTGCAAAATCTGCTTGCCCAATATTATATTGCGCACCGGGCTTATCCGCCGTTATAAGAGCCTGTATTGATCCGGGAGTACTGCTATTCAACATCCTAGGTACGGTGACTCGTCCGTCTAAACGGTATATTTTACCATTTGGAGTTTCAAGTCGTGTACCCGCAACAAGAACTTGCTCAGTAGAGTTTGAGTTGTAGATGGTCACGGTACCTTTCGCTTTCACAAGTGCCGGTGTTCCGGTGCTTGTTTTTATTTCTATGGACGTTGACGTACTCACAGATAGTGTCTGTAGGCTACTACCAGGTATTACAATATTGGCATCTTTGAATGTCAGGATTTCTTGTTTACTGGTTATATATATCGTAGCGCTTTTCTGAAAGTGCAGAAATCCACCAACCGCAACAAGTACTGTAATAATAAACAAAGAGAGTCTCCAACCACGTTTCTTTTCCTTTGGATAAAATTCAGCTTTTGTATGTGGGTATTCATCAAACTGAGAATTCACTTCTTGTGGTTGCTTGATCACATTTGGAACTTTTTGGTACAAAGGTTCTGGCACCACACTCCCCGGCACATGAGGTTTAGTAATTTCTCGAATACTTTTTTTAGGAACAATATCTTGCATAGAATGTTTGTAATTATTGTACCTTATTTTTAATAATATATGCGAGACGCGCATCTACGCCTTTGTATATTTCTACAAAATCTATATTTTTCTCTTGAGCTAGAGCATCCTCAACAATTGGAAGCATAAAAGAGTCTCCTACATATACTGTCGGATACAAAATATCAGTTGACAAGAGGCTCTTTTTAAAACTATCAGAGAACGTCTGTGCAAAATCTTTTACAATCTCTTTGTACACAGTATTCTTTGTACCATGAGCACGTTCAATGCTCTTGAGTGTACTTTCTATTTGCAAAAAAGGCTGCCCGTGTATTTGAGCACATTTTAAGATCGCAATTCCTGTACCTGTATTTAAAACCAGGCTTTTATTTTTGTGATAGTACACACTCACAATCTCTCCAAGCATCAACATATCGGTATTGGTTTTTCCCGTCACAAGATTTGGCAAAAAAACCTGCTTACCTAAAGAATACATCTGTTTGGCATTCTGAATGGAAGTGTAAACATTTCTTTGTATCCATTGTTGAACAACATTAGCCTTTCTTTCTCCTGACAAAGAAAGGTTTGAAGTGACATAACCATTTATTGTATGATTTTGCGGCGGATGTTCAAGAACAATTCCATCGAAAACATGTCGTCCAAGAAGTTCCGTATACGTATTAGGCAAATCAAGTGTGTCACCTATTTCTTTTATATTCTCTTCAAAAAAGGTCGCATCTTCTTTTTGGAACAAAACTTCATGCGCTTCAGCGAAAGACAGAGGTGCATCTATAAAAATGTATGTTTGCGCAACTTTCTTTTTGGAAACAAGTTTCTCAAGTGTTTTTTGGAGAAGTGCTTCTGTTTGTGCGAGAAGTTTTTGTGGATCCTTTTCAGAAATAATAGACGCCTTGTTGTGAGATACGTGTTCTATGACACCATTTTTTACTATTGCACCACTAACACCGCCAAGATACATATCAAGCACAAGAGAGCAGCTTTCTTTTTGCAAAACATCACTCATTTGTATCAGTATATATTATTTTACCAAAAATAATAAAACCAGGTATGCCATTACCTGGTTATGGAAGGAACGCTTCTGCTGATCAGATCGGCGGAGAACTTCCTTGATGAAACATATTTTCTACTGAAACCCTAACTTAAATACCACAACAACTTCCAACCACACTTAAATCCATATCAAGACAACTTCATTACACTTTAGTTATTCTTGGTGAAAACAAGTACCAATGAAGAATCCCCGTTATCCAACCAAGGAAAAGTGCGAATGAGAACGCTCTAAACCTCAGATTAACTACTTCTTGCAATTGATCAGATGGAGTGCCAATGAAAACTATCAAAAACAGTAGGATGAAATGAATCACCACCATCAGTACTGGCATACCAAGAAACAAGATTGTTCTGGGATCAGTAAAAAAGGAGTTCGCGAATCCAATCTTTACTGCCACAAAACACGTGGCAAGGAAACATAGAATTCCTACCCCTCTTCCTCCTACTAAAAATCCTACCAACGCAGAGAAACTTGCGAAAAACACCAGTACTGCAAAAAACCAAAATGTCTTACTCATGAACATGTCTCCATTGACATAACGAAGCAGAATTGCTTCGTTTACAATTTATCATACAAAATATATTTGTCAATGCTCTCTAAACTACTGATTTTTAAATTAGAACAGCTTTTATGCGACGTATACCTGCACTCACTGCTTCTTCTTTTTGAATTTTAAATATTCCAAGGACTCCTAAGTGTTCAACATGCGGACCGCCGCAGAATTCAATAGAGTAGAGATTACTATCCCCTCTTTTTTTACCTTCTCCGATACGATAAATACTCACCACATCACTATATTTATCTTCAAAAAGTCCAATTGCTCCACGAGCCTTTGCTTCTTCAAATGAAACTTCTTCACGAGTCACAGGTAAATCTGCCTGTATTTTTGAATTAATAATGTCTTCTACTTTCTTCTTTTCCTCGTCGGTCATTTTTGTATCGTGTGAGAAGTCAAAACGGAGACGTTCAGGTGTAATGTTTGAACCTTTTTGAAACACATGCTCGCCTAGCACTTCACGAAGCGCTTGATGAAGAAGGTGTGTTGCTGTGTGGTATTTTACTTCCATTTCCCCATCACCTCCAAGTCCACCTTTGAATTTTCCAGCTGATGCGGTGCGAGAGCTTGCAGCATGAGCTTCTTTAAGTGTGTCGAATTCAACTCGATCCACTCTACCTTTTTTCTCTTTTACAATCTCCTCCGTAAGTTCAATAGGAAAGCCGTCATTCTGCCATAAGTCAAACGCTATTTTTCCAGACAAAACCCACTCAAGCACTAAGTTTGGATCAAAATTTTCTCCAACAGAATCAAGTTTTGCCCAAGCTTCATCGCCTTTGTCTCTAGCTATTAATTTTTCAGTTTTCTTGAGACCATTTTCAAGTGTCTTTCTAAACTTCTCTTCTTCTTTGGTTATTTCGTTCAATATTTCAGCTTTCTTTGTTTCAAGATTTTTGTACTCATCTTTATAGACTTGAATAAATGAGTCGGCAACTTTTGCACAAAAGTTTGTATGAATATCAAGATTACGAGCGAAGCGCACCGCGCGGCGAATGAGTCGGCGCACAAAATAACTTTGGTCTTTGTTTCCTGGAAGCACGCCGTCACTAATTAAAAATGTTGCGGCACGAATGTGATCGAGAATAACTCGAAAAGCATACTGAGCCGTGCCTTGATACGTTTTACCTGAAAGTCGTTCGATCGTTGCTTTTGCAACATCAAACACATCCATATTAAACACATCAGCATCATTTTGTGTTGCTGCAGTCATGCGCTCAAGTCCACCGCCAAAGTCTACATTTTGCTGTGCGAGTTTTTCAAAACCATTTTCTGTTTTAACGTACTCCATGAAGACATTGTTACCAATTTCCACAAAACGTCCGCAATCGCAGTTTACGTGGCAAAATTCGCCACTCCAAGCTGTGTTTGGAATACAACTTCGTCCAAGGTCTGGATAGAAGTCGTAAAACATCTCAGTATCTGGGCCACCTGGCTCACCCACTGGCATATTTCCTGGTACTCCTGATCTACTCCACCAATTTTTCTTTTCAGGATAATAAAAAATTCGTTCACCAACTTGTATACCGTCAACTTCAGGATTCTCACCTATTTTTGCATCAACCCCTTTTGTTTTAAAAAGTTTTTGCCAAAGTTCTGCTGACTCTGTATCTTTTGGAATTCCAAGAGACTCATTTCCCTTGAAACAAGAAAAATAAAGACGTTCGTGGTCGAGTTTAATTTCCTCTGTCAAAAATTCCCACATCCACGGAATTTGTTCTTGCTTAAAAAAATCACCAAGTGACCAGTTTCCAAGCATTTCAAAAAATGTTGTGTGGCGATTGTCACCCACTTCCTCTATATCCTGACTACGAAAACATTTTTGAGAATCCGTAATCTTTGTTCCAAGTGGATGCTTTTGCCCTAAAAGGTATGGCACCATCGGCTGCATTCCAGAGCCTGTAAACAAAGTCGTTGGGTCATTTTCTGGCACGAGCGGAGATGAAGGAACAATTACGTGCCCTTTCTTCTCCATAAACTTCAAAAATAACGATCGTAGCTCGTTTGTTTTCATACCTAAGTCTGTATTCTTCGAGTATAGCAGCGATTACTTTATGAATCCAATAGACCTAAAAAATGACTCAAACGACGCCCATGGAAGCGCGACAAGTAATGTTCCAAGAAGTACAAAAAGTCCGCCGATCGCAGTTTTTACGGTAAAAGATTCTCCCAAAAAAAGTGCGGCTAAAATAAGAGTAAAGATAAGACTCAGCTTGTCGAGCACTGTTACACCTTGCGCAGGACCAATAGAAAGCGCTTGAAAGAACAGAAGCCAAGAAAGCGCGCCGCACACAGCGGAAAGAACGATAAACACCCAAGCAGAAAATGGTAATTCAAAAAACGAAGAGGCCTGTACCTTTTTTGAAACGAAAAGGGTAAATAAAGTGACAACAATTGCCATAACAATTCCACGGATTGTCGTGACAATATGTGAAGGAATGTCTGCAAGACCAACTTTAGCAAAAACAGTACCGAGAGATGCTGCAACAGCCCCGAGGAGCGCAAGAGTGACCCAACTATTTAATATCATCATGTGGGGCAATAAACTTATCTTCTATTTTCCAAAGAATGGTCAGGGTTACAACCGTTGCAACAGTTGCAATTGTTGCGAGTGTATAGAAGCCGAAACCACATGCAATACCAATACCAGCAGCAACCCAAAGTCCTGTCGCGGTAGTAAGCCCTGTCACGTGATTATCACGAAACATAATAGCTCCAGCACCAAGAAATCCAATACCTGCAACAACTTGCGCAGCAATACGAAGCGAATCAGTTACACCAACACCAACTTCTCCCATAATCTGTCCTGAAACCACAAAAAGTGCGGCACCCATCGCAACAAGTCCATAGGTTCGAGGCCCTGCTGTTTTGTGTGCACGAACTCGTTCAATACCAATAAGAAGTCCTAAGACAAGAGCAACAATAATTCGAATGGAAAAATCAATTTCTATATCTGATATAAAATTCATTACACTATTATACCTCCACCAAGAACTTTTGTACCATTTTTGTTGTAGATAACTGCCGATTGTCCCGGAACAGCAAGTGAAGCTTCTTTCAAAATAATTATTGTATTATTTTTATCCTGCACACATCGTGCCTCAATCAAGGCTTGGCGGTATCGTAAACGCACAGATACTTCAGCGTCATTCAGAATTCCTTCAGTCATTTGAAATGCGCGTAACTTAATTTCTGTTTCTGGTTTTGTTTGAGGTTTTTTCGTTGAAACAGTGATCGTATTTTTTTCTACATCCCTATCTACAATGAAAAATGCCTCGTCGTGAGGTGTTTTGTGTGTAATGGTAAAACCATGTCGTTCGCCTAATGTGTAGAGCATTGCTCCGTCATGCGTACCGATTATTTCACTTTTTTCATTTAAAACACTGCCTGGCTTTGGCGAAAGCTCTTGTTTCAAAAGATCTTTAAACGAGATAGTTCCTACGAAACAAAGCCCTTGGCTATCTCTTTTGGGCGCGGTGTACAGTTTTGCTTTTTCCGCAATTATACGCACGTCTTTTTTTTCAAGATGCCCAATAGGAAAAAGTACATGTGCTAATTGTGACTGTCCGAGTGTCCATAAAAAATATGTTTGATCTTTCTCAGTATCTTTACTAACATGCATCTCATACACTTCCCCATTCTTTTTTACCTGAGCGTAGTGTCCTGTGGCGATATAGTCAGCTCCATGTTTTAAAGCGAAATCCAAGAATGCGCCAAATTTAACTTCTCGATTACACATGACATCAGGATTTGGTGTGTTTCCTGCTTGGTACTCTTCTAGCATATAGTCTATGACCCCCTTTTTATATTCTTCCTCTAAATCAAGTGTGAGAAATGGAATATCAAGTTGTGCCGCTATGCGCATGGCGTCAAGACGATCTTCTTTGGCAGTACAAGGAAAACCTTCTGGCTGCCACACTTTTATAAAAACCCCGACTACATTGTAGCCAGATTCTTTGAGCAAATATGCCGAAACAGACGAGTCCACTCCGCCTGACATTCCAACAAAAACGGTTTTTGGAAAGTTTTTAAGCATTCATCATTTTTTTGTACACCTCAAAGAGTGCTTTTGTATCAGCGAGCGCAGTGTGGGCGCGTTCGTTCTTGATACCATACATTTCACAAAGATAACGTAATGAATATTTATCGACTTCAGATTTATTATAGTGTTGCGCAAAAGCAATTGAGAGCGTATCGAGTCTTTGAAAATGTAGTGTGTTTTCTACACCGGTTGATTTAAATGCTTTATCAATAAAAGCGGCATCAAACGTAAGGTTATGAGCAACCATAATCGCCCCTTTTGCTTTTTTTGCAAGATGTTCCATGGCATTCTTTAGGTCAATTGCAAATACCCATTCCATTTCATTAAAACCAGTAATCCGAAGGGCTTCCTCTTCTGCGTCCTGTAATCGAGTTGGCGTAACCTTGAGCTCAAATTCTTCAACAATACTTACTTCCGGACCTTTTCCAATACGTGATGTTTGCTTTGCAATAACACATCCAAGCTGGATAATTTCATGTTTCTCGGCATCGAGCCCCGTCGTTTCCACATCGATAAATGCAAGTAGTTCTGATTTCATGTGTTTTGATTGTACTTACTTATTTACTTGAGGTAAAGTGCTTTATTTTTCACATGCTCTTCATGTGTACGAGCATAGTACATTTCTCCGTCATCACCGGTTAAATAGAACAAGTATGGAGAGGCTTCTGGACTCAGTGCTGCAAGGAGGGAGATTTTTCCTGGATTTGAAATAGCTGTCGGTGGTAATCCAGTATTTGTATATGTATTATACGGAGATTCTTTCGCCAAATCCGAAGTACTTAATTGAGCAGACGTCTTTCCTCGTTCATAAAAAAGTGTTGCATCTACCTGAAGCGCCATTCCAATTTTAAGTCGTTTATAGAGAATACCTGAGATAATACGCATGTCTTTTTCAGTATTTGCCTCTTTTTCTAAAATAGAAGCGATGATAAGATTTTTTTTCTTTTCTGCTTCAGACAGCTGGGTTAAGATATTTTGTGTTTGTGTAATAAATTCTTTCTCAGCGACCGCAATAAGAGCATCTTCTGTCTCATTTCCGATAAATTCATACGTGTTCGGAAAAAGATACCCTTCCTTGCCTTGTACCTTTTCTAGAAAACGTTTGGCATCACATTGAGAAAGTTTTTGAGCACACAAGACGGCGATTTCTTTGTTTGTTGAGCCCTCAGGAATTGTTATTCGAACCGCCTTTCTATAGGTACTCTTTTCAAAAAGAAACAGGTATTGAAAAAAACTCTTTTTTAAAGGAATATCATAAAATCCCTCTTGAACACGAACACCAAGAAGCACTCCATATTTTTCAAACAAATTTTTTGAATAGACGCACCCAACTTCTTTTAGTTTTGTTGCCACATCATGAACAGAGTCATTTTTTTCAATCGTCAAAGTAAAAGCCTTACATGAAGGAGGTGTGGTATGTATGCACAGTAAAATAAAAAAAATAAATCCAAAGAGAATGGGAACATTTTTCATAACCTAGAGTGGTAGATTAATAGGTGGTTCTGCTTTTGTAGATCCAATACGTTTTAGTGATGGTGCTGCTGAGACTTGTCCAGGGAAATGGTACACAGTTGCGAGTTCTTCAGTATTTAATATAAAACGAGTTGGGTCATCTTTTACTGATGGTTTCTTAAAGGCTTTTACAGGATCAACTGAAAAGAAGCGAATTTTAAAAGCTTCCCAAATATCATGAACTACACCACTCGGGATTCCATTATACCAATCTTCATTACTGTGAGCTTTGTAAAAACCTTTTCGTTTCTGAATTTTAGCGACAGCCTCATCTTTTTTTATAATAAGTTTAAGTCCTGTCGTATCTTCCCATGGAAAATCAAAACTTGTTGTATTTTCTGGTCTAAAACCGTTATAGTTGCCATGACCAAATTGACGTAAACACCCTGTTGCTGCATCAATATTTCTTGGATCAAAGTGTTTTTTATCAGCAATATACGCAACACGAATCATTACTTCAAAACCCGGTTTAGAAATATTATTATAAATCGCTTCAACTTTTTGTTTATCTGTATATGAGAGATCCGAATCCTTTTTTGCTTCTGGGACATTGCCCCGAGCCTTCTCATCTGTTTTTCGTGCTTCTGCAAGTTCAGCCTTGGCTTCTTTAATTTTTTCTTTTAGCTCATCATTTGTAAGCTCAAGTCCGTAATAAATCTTGTTCAATGCTTTTTGCGCGTCTAATTTCCATGTATCAAATTTCCCATCTACCGCGCGACAAATAATCTGAAACCAAATTTGTTCGCCTTTTTTAACCGAACCCATCCATTCAATAAGTGGCGCTATCGGATCGACTTTAAACTCTTCTTTCGGATCCTTATCGAGTTTATAATCAACATAGGTGCGAATAGGGATAGCGTCCTCCCCTACTAAGGCAAAATCATTTCCCCAAACATCGTGTTCTTTTGGATCATAACGAAGATAATTTGTGTAGTCTTCAGCTTCTGTTATTTCTATTCCAGGATACTGTGCGTACAGCGCTGACTCTATGGCATTTTTAAACTTACTGTTTGTGCGAATAAAAAAGCGTACGTCACCTTCTATAGAGGCAATTTCCAGTGAAAACCAATTCCGAACCTTCCCATCCCAAAATTTTGCATACCACGTACTCGTTCCACCTCCTTGATGCAAAGAAGTAAGAAACATCTCCATAGCAAGGGGTGATTTAAACAAATCTCGAGGTAAGCGCACTTCAAGTAAAATCCATTTTATAGAATTGAGAAATTGCGCCTGAACGTGCCGTACCCAATGTCTCCACCAGAGTATGCCGAGTCCTGCAGAAAGTGCGATAAAGAATAATAGCGTAATGATTGCCCCAAGGTAATTCATTACGCTATTATACCAAACTTATGAGATTCTTATGCTAAATCGTAGAGTCCATCTTTCGTCTTCTTAAAGAAGTCAGTGTTCTGAAGATTGACCGCAATAGTATTTGCTTTCACTACTCGCTTCTTAAGAACATGGTCAATGACAGCTTCTTTGGTCATTGGTTTCTTTGACTCTTTGAGCACCTCCACAATGACATCTCGTACCACACCGCCTACATGTCCCCATTCGCGAAGCCCATATACACCTCGTCCGACAAGTACAAAACGTTCATCTTTAATGAGCTCATTGTGTGTTGTTGCAACATGTGCTTTTTTACCAAAGTATTTTGAAATATCCTTCGCAACATCCTTGAAGTGCATTGGTGAGCCGAACTTTCGCATCACGAGGTATGCATAATCTTTGATTCCACGCGTGTGAATATGTGGCGACGATGTCTTACCCCACTCTCCAAGAGCATTTTTACCAATTGATTTTGATATCGCAAGATACCGTTTGATTATTTCCTCACCTCGATACTCTGGGGCAAGCTCACTTAACTTTGCAGTAAAAGTATCAATAATGTGATCCTCACTTACCAACTCTTCATTATCCAAACCAGCATAAAGCTCAGTGAGTGCATTATGAACAAGGTCTGTTACTTTTTGATTGATGGTCCATCGGTGGTGGAAATTGTCATCTTCTTTGTGTTTTTTAAAATCATCTCCAAGAGTAAGATAGAAATGTACATGATTCTGTGTTTCAGCATCCTTAGAAACCTTACCTAGGAAGTCATGCTCCGCAACAATACCACCCAGTTTATGGATAGCTTGTTTAAGCTCCTCAAACACATGTGCGAACTCTCCGTATGTCTCCGACTTTTTAATTGTAGAGAGGGCGAATTGTTCGATTTGTCGAACTCGTTCACGAGTAATGCCGTACTGCTTTCCAATCGCTTCAAGTGTCTTTCGTTCAGCGCCATCAGTAATACCGAAACGACTAGTAACAACATCTTTAGCCCTTCCTGAGAGCGGTGAAAGAAGCTTTTTAGTAACCTGTTTTGGCTTGAATGTTAGTGTAGACATAAACTTTAATAGGACAATTACTTATTATATTAAGATACTTCTATAAATTTGTCAAATCATGGCTTAATAACGATGTTTATAATGCGATTTGGCACATAGACCACCTTTATTACCTCTTTTCCGTCTAGATATTTTAACACATTATTTTCATTTAGGGCAGCCCTTTTGACCACATCTTCCCCGGAATTAGTAGCTACCGTGATGGTGCCACGAAGTTTCCCGTTTATTTGGACACCGATTGTAATTTCATCATCAACGAGAAGCTTTTTGCTGGCTTTTGGCCAAAGACTTGTGTGTATTCCTTCCCTGTTGCCACATTCTTTGAACAAGTACTCCGTCACATGAGGAATGAAAGGATTTAGTATTTGAAGTATGAGGGAGAAATCTTTTACTGAAACCTTACAACCATCCATCACATTCATCGTTTCCATAGCCTTAGCAACGGCAGTATTGAAACTATAACTTTCAATATCCTTGGTTACTTTATTGATAAGCTTATGAATTGCTTTTTCAGCCATAGCATCACTTTTTAAAACATTTTCTGTAAGAACGGTTTGAGCCTTCTTATACAATCGCTCAATAAATCGCCGACACCCAATAATACTTTCTTCTGACCATGGAATAGATTCTCCATACGGACCCATAAAGGCAATGTAAAGGCGAGTAGTATCTGCACCGTATGTTTCCACAACCTCATCAGGATTAACCACATTTCCCCAACGTTTACTCATTTTTCTTCCGTCAGAAGCCATAATGAAACCATGTGTCACGAGCTGCTTAAAAGGTTCTTCTGTTGGCACCAATCCATAATCTCTAAGAACTTTGTGCCAAAAACGAGCATACAAAAGATGCCCTGTGGCATGTTCTGACCCACCTAAATACACGTTCACTTGATTCCAATATTTTATTTCCTTTGGATCTGCAAAAACTTTTTTGTTTTGCGCGTCCATGTAGCGTAGATGATACCAACTTGATCCTGCCCATCCGGGCATAGTATTCGTCTCATAGCCTGCTTTTTTCCAAGAGGCAATATTTGCAAGAGGACCTTCTCCGGTACCTGTTGGTTCGTATGAAGCCACATCAGGAAGGGTTAACGGCAACTTTTTAACCTCATGAATTAATCCCTCTTTATCTTTATAGAGCGGAATTGGCTCACCCCAATAGCGCTGTCGTGCAAAAATAGCGTCTCGCATCTTATATCGAGTCACCAGCTTTCCACCAACTGATTTTGTAATTTCCTTTTTTGCTTGTGCTGAAGTAAGTCCAGAAAATGTGCCTGAACGCGCCACAACACCTTCTCCAGAAAACGGTAGATTATAGCCGAATTTCTCTAAAGCATACACATGTAATACTTCCACGATTTCTTTTTTTGCTTGTTCTTTCGATATCCATTCAACTTTGAATTTACCTTTCTCATTGTTTTCGAGTGCATCGCCCTTGTTTTCAAGATCTTTAAGTTTTATATGTACAAAACGAGTAAACGCCTGATGAGCTACATTTTTAGAAGTGGCAAAATATTTGTAATCAAATATTTCTTCACTAAAGGAAACAACCTTTCCATTACAATAACCTGTCTCTTCTTGGAGCTCGCGCAATGCGGTTTGACTTGGCTGTTCACCATTCTCTACTGTTCCACCGATAAGGAGTCGCCCACCAAGTTCTGGGCCCCAGTTTATTGTTAATACCTTACCGTCAGGGGCTTCAACAAAAGCAACAATTTTATTTTTTTGAGTAAAATTTGTAACACCTTTTACGTCCGCACGAACAAAAATTGGATTGATAACATTTTTAATAGGAAGATTATACTTTCGGGCAAATTCAAAATCTCGCTCATCGTGTGCAGGCACTCCCATTATTGCGCCAGTTCCATATCCAGGAAGCACGTAATTTGCAATCCAAACAGGAATCTTTTCTTTTGTGCCAGGATGTGTAGCAAATATCTGTGTAAAAACTCCTGTTTTCTCTTTCGATGCATCAAAATCATTTTTCTCATGATCTTTAATAACATTTTCAATATACTCTTTAACATCTTTTGTCGTCTGCCATCCAACATTAAGCCACGTTCGCGCAAGCTCGGCTGAAACCGCAAGGAATGTTGCACCGAAGAGCGTGTCCGGACGAGTCGTGAACACAGTGACTTCATGTTTTCCTTCTGACTGCCCTGGAACATGCAACGTAAAAACAATTTCTGCACCCTCACTTTTTCCAATCCAGTTTTTTTCTATTTCCTTTACGTTGTTTGGCCAAGCAATCGTATCTAAGCCAGACAAAAGTCGGTCAGCATACGCAGTGATTCGTAAAAACCATTGCCGAATATTCTTTTTTGTAACAGGATATCCGCCACGCTCTGATACTGGTCCGTCTTTACTATCGACAATTTCATCGTTAGCAAGCACAGTCCCGAGTGCTTCACACCAATTCACCTGGGCAACGCCCTCATATGCAAGACGGTACTTCATCAATGTCTCTTGTTTCTGTAACGGAGACATCTTTTTCCACTCATTTTTATCAAAACCTAAAACTGTATCCGATACAAAAGCACTTACATTTTGATTTCCTCTTTTTTCAAAAATCTTTACAAGACCCTCAATAGGTAGTGCTTTCTTTTTAGTCGTGTCGTAGTAGGAACTATAAAGTTTCAAAAATATCCACTGTGTCCATTTGTAATATTCATGGTCAGTTGTATTTATCTTTTTGTCCCAATCAAAAGAAAAACCAAGTTTTTTGAGTTGCCCTTCGAAGGTTTTTACATTTATCGCAACAGCTTTCTTGGGGTGTACTTTATTTTGTATTGCAAACTGCTCAGCAGGAAGACCGAAGGCGTCATATCCCATTGGGTTTAAAACATTGAATCCTTCCATACGCTTCTTGCGAGCCACAATGTCTGTTGCGGTATAACTTCGTGGGTGACCTATATGAAGCCCTACTCCTGACGGGTACGGAATCATCGAAAGAATATAAAACGGTTTTTTTCTTGTCTTCCCACTTGCGAGCGCTTTAAATGGTTTTTCTTTATCCCATTTCTTTTGGAGTACTGGTTCTATTTTTTTAGGATCATACGTAACGGGAATACTTGATGCCTTTTTCGTTACCGCCTTTGTTACGTTTTTTTGAACACGTGCCATATATCTACAGAGTGTATCAAAAATAAAACGAAATGGTATATTAAGTATATGAAAGACAAAAGAGTGCCAAAAAATGTTGATTATTTTGCTGAAAATATGACCTTGTGGCTAGGCTCTTTTTCGTCTCTTATTTTACATACGATTTTATTTTGTATTGTTTTATCACTTCCTTTATTTGGTTTCGCTTTAGAAAAAGCCCTCCTTGTGCTTACAACTGCCGTATCACTTGAAGCAATATATCTTGCTCTTTTCATACAAATGTCAGTAAATCGTAATACCGCCCAACTTGAAGCAGTAGAAGAAGACCTCGAAGACATCCAAGAGGAAGTGGACGAGATTGGCGAAGACATGGAGGAAATACAAAAAGATGTTGAGGAAATTTCAGAAGACATTGAAGAGATCAGTGAGGACGTTGAAGGTATCGAAAAAAATGTTCAAGAAATTAGCGCAGACGTCGAAGAAATCCAGGAAGATGTGGCTGAACTTGAAGAAAGTACCGACTCAGAGATGATTCGAGAACAGAAAGTTGATGGTGAACAACAAGAGAGGATTGCTAAAATTGAAATCTTGCTTTCGGAGTTGAAAAAGGAATTGGGGGCGATTAAGAAGTAAAATTGTTACTTTTCTTTTGGGAGATACTCTGACTAAGACCAGCTATTAGTGTAGCCACACCGACAAGGATTGTAGGAAATCCTATGATAACGAAAAAAAAGTTACCAATAAACTCATTTCCCGAAGAAAGAAAGTAAAACAAAATAACACTCGTAGCAATTAAAAATTGCGAAATACCTATCTTCGTATTTGTATGCAATAGATTAAATGCAAGTAGGAGGTTAATAAGAGCAAGAAAAGAAGTAAAAATAACCTTTGCGAGAGTGATAGCATTAACTCCTTCTATCACGGAAAAGATTGAATATGTTGTAAGGAAAATACTCCAAATGAAGTAAGGTGATCTAAAATTTTTAATGACTAGTTCTAAAAGAAATACAATTGGTGTTAAAAATAGTAGAATGAGTGATAAACGTACCTCTGATAAACTTTTGAAACTTGCGAAATTTCCTGCAATCTTTGTTTCAAAAAATAATGAGAAAATCAAAACCGTAGCCATTATTTCAAAAAGATTTACGAAACGATTTGTTGGGACTATATCAAAAGCTAGTATAAGTTGAGTTATACCTAATATACCAAGCACGACGGGAAACAGTACAGGGACACCGTCCGTATATATAAACATCGCATACATTAAAATAAAAAAGCTTGATGCGAGATAAAGTGGTTTAATGTTTTGCATATATAACGTAAGTATATCGTAGATTTTTAATTCACTTCACCCGACTCGTTGCAGTAAAGGCAGCAACGTTGCTGGATGATTGAGTTTAGAATTTATTTTAAATTCTAAACTCAATCACATCCCCGTCTTTTACAATGTAGTCTTTTCCTTCAGTACGCACCTTGCCTTGCGTTCGTGCAGCAGCATACGAACCACAGGCAACTAAATCTTCATAGGCCACAACTTCTGCCCGAATAAACTTCTCTTTAAAATCAGTATGAATTGCCATACCTGCAACAGGTGCCGTAGATCCTTTTTTGATAGTCCAGGCTCGCGTTTCCACTTCACCAGTAGTTAAGTATGTTTCAAGTCCTAGCAGTTTATATGCTCCAGAAATAAGTTCTGGAATTCCATCTTTGTGTGCAGAAAGTTCAGCGCGGAAAGTAACTTGCTCTTCAGGAGAAAAGTCTTTGAGCTCGTCTTCAATTTTTGCATCCACAATAGTTGCAAGTGATCCAGTGCTTGCGATGTAGTTTACAAGTTCTTCAAATCGCGGGTCTGACTTTTCATCAAGATTATATGCCCCTGCTTTTTTGTTTAAAATATAAAGCATGGGCTTCATAGTCAACAGCTGAAGCGACCTAAGAACACGCAATTCTTCTTCGGTATATGAAAGAGTGATTGCTCGTTTACCTTGATCGAGATGTGGTCGAATCTTCTCAAGAACAGATTGTTCAAGGAGTGCATCTTTATCCCCTCTTTTTGCATCACGTCCAATGTTTTGTAATCGTTTATCAACTGTTTGCAGGTCGGCAAGGGCAAGTTCAAGTTCAATGGTTTCCACGTCTCGAAGTGGCTGCACACTACCGTCTACATGTATCACTGCACCATCTTCAAAAATACGCACCACATGCCCTATTGCATCCGTTTCTCGAATATGAGAAAGAAACTGGTTTCCAAGACCTTCACCGCTTGCTGCCCCGCGCACAAGTCCGGCAATATCAACAAACTCAATTGCGGCAGGAATAATTTTCTTTGAACCACTTAGTTTTGAAAGTACTTCTAAACGAATATCTGGCACACCAACAATACCTACCGAAGGGTCAATAGTGCAGAAAGGATAGTTTTCTGCAGGTACTGTTTTTTTAGTGAGCGCATTAAAGAGTGTACTTTTACCGACGTTTGGAAGACCGACAATTCCGATTGATAATCCCATATAATTAGAGTTTTTTACTGAAAGTACCTACACCGTAACGCACAATTGCAAACAAGGCAAGAATAATAAGTATGTATGGGTAGGTAGGAAAATCAAGTGTATTTTCTTGTGTTCCAACCACAAGCAGCACTGAAGCAAAAACACTATGCGTCACTATTCCCCCCGTAGAAAGAGCCTGTTTTTTGAATGAAATGGTTAGAAAAAAAAGACTTATCGTGTAAAGAACAAGTAGTACGCTACGAACAATTTCTTGTGTGTCTTGTAAACGTAAAGACTCATATGCAAGAGGAGTGTACACGCCAAGTCCGACAAGAGTCGCAAATAAACTAAACACAAGGACAATATACAACTTTTGAGACCAAAATGAAGCAACGTCCCGAATAGCGGCAGGAATTTTTTTAAGAGGAATGTAAACAGCACACGTGACAAGAGAAATACTTGCAGGAATAGCCACAGTGAGCAAACTTACAAAAAACCAGAGCTCCCGTGTTTCCATGGATTATATTTTGATATCAGTACCCGCAAGTACGTCCCGTAACTGACTCTGATATTTTTTCATTACATCAATAGATGCTTTCATTTGCCCTTCACCTTGTTTTGTTTTGTGCTCGATTTCCTTTGATATCTTTTGAAAAAGCTCTGGATTCTTTTCCATGATTGTCATAATAAACTTCTTTTGTTCCTCAGGAACATTTTTGAGCTTATAATCAAGAACCTTCTTAAGAAAAAATTCCTTAATCATAGAGAAGTTATTTAAGTGCGGCCTCAACCGTTGTCACAAAGAGGCCATTTTCAACCTTCAAACCATTAACGAAAAATGTTGGGGTTCCTTGGACATCATTTTTTGTCCCCTCTGCTTGATCTGATTTAATTTTTGCTGCAATTTCTGTATCTTTTAAATCTGTTTTGAATTGTTCAAGATTGAGACCAAGCTGTGTTGCATATTGCGTGAAAATATCTTCCGCTTTTGAATTTTTTGCCCACTCTGTTTGTCCTTCAAAAAGGAGATCGTACATCTCAAAAAACTTACCCTGTTTACCAGCAGCTTCGGCAACTTTTGCAGACGCAATTGCCCGTGGATGTATTTGTGGAATAGGAAAATGTTTGAATGTAAGTTCAATATCATTTGGATATTTTGCGAGAAGATCGTCCACAATTGGTGCCATTGCCGCACATGCAGGACACTGAAAATCAGCATACTCTGTAATTTTTACTTTTGCTGTAGCAGGCCCTTTTGTGTATGGGGTAAAGTTACCAACCACCCCTGTTGTTGTATCTGTGGGCGCACCTTTAAACCACACAAGTGCGAAAAAACCTAATGCAATAACGAGAATTCCAATAAGAAGCGTTTTCATATTTCCTTATTGTACACGGACAGCCTCAATATACAAAAACATTGGAATTTCTTTACGAGCCTTATCTTCAGCTGATTTTCTTTTACCGGAAAGGCTTTCTTTGTGTGAGCACCACTCTTCTAATCGACGAATGACAAAACCTGTGTTTTGGAGCGTTTTACTATACACCTGAAGTGGACGATGGAACGTTATTGATTGAGGGGAGTCTTTTTTGCTTGGATTTTGAGCAATACTTATTTTTGATTCGGTCATATAGGTAAAAACAACGCGACCTTGTTCGTTTCTTTTTTCATCAAACACCCAATCACTCAATTGCGGAATACGAAAACTTGGATGCAGCGTTACTATGTGGAGAGAGCCATTTTTCGTAAGAGACTTCGCAACAGCTTCAAATACAGTATGTAGAGAATCCATATTTTGGATTGAAAGAATACTGACACAAGCATCGAGGTTTTTACATTCTTTCGGAAGTCCCGCACGCACATCTTGAGTAAAATATTGTTCATTTAACTTTGAACCTATTTTTGCTGCATCAATAAGTGTCTTACTGCCATCAACGCCAAAAATAACTGCCCCTTGTTCAGCAAAAATATGTCCTACCGCTCCATTTCCGCATCCAAGATCTAAAATCCGTTTATCTTTCACATTACCTAAAAGACGGAGAAGGTTTGGGATAATAACTTTGGCATGATACGAGTCTGTGTCTTCTTGCAGATATTTCATGTACCAAAGTGAGACTGGCTCCCAATCTGTTTTTTTTGCATTAGTTTTCCTTTTTTGCATATCCTTGCAGAAGTTATTTCTTTTTATACTTCTTTTACACTCAATACACAAGGATCTCCGTTCTCTTTTTGGAGAGAGCCCCCTTCTGTGTACGTATTACACCAATGTATCCTTTCTTCTCCTTCTAACCAGTGTGGTTGATATCGTTCTCGTATAAATGGCTTAAGCTCAATAGAAACAAGTGTGTCGTCGCTCAATGTTACAAGAAGTGCCAGACCTTCCTGAACATCTGACGTGAACCATTGATCAAAAATAAAATTTCCCAGCGAATAAAAAATAGGTTTGCCATTATACATTTCCATGTCTTGTACTACATGAGGATGAGCGCCAATGACCATGTCAGCGCCAGCAATAATTGCAGATTGGGCGATTTCACGTTCTTTACCCCCTGCTTTTTTCTCATACTCAATGCCCCAATGCGGATAGAGTATGACAAAATTACCTTTCTGTTTTTCTTCTCTTATTTTGTCTTGTATCGAAGTAAATTTAGGATTCTCAAATTGATTGTACCCAATAAATGAAATGGAAAGTTTTTCTTTTTTTAGATTTAACGCAAGCCGTGATTCCAAGTTACTGGGGTCTCCGAAATAACTAATCTGAGAATTATCTAAATTTACTCGTGTTTGTTGCAAGCCAGATAGTCCAAAGTTATTCGTGTGATTGTTTGCCAAACTTACAATATCAATGCCGACAGTACTTAAATCAAGAGCAGTATGAGTAGCAAATGTGAACTGTAAATTTTCTTTTGAAACAACAGATTCGTACGTTGTGATAGGCCCTTCGAGATTAATGAGTGTGATGTGAGCAGCATCAATATCTTTTTGTACGTATTCAAACAAAGCAGCAGTTCCGTGCTCATTTATGTATTTTCGTACAGATCGATCAAGCATAACATCTCCAAATACAAGTATTGTGGTTCTCTCCGGTGCCTGTAAAAACGGTATGGCAACACGTTCTTCTGTAAATACGCTATTGTCAATATTTTTTTGTGATTGATATAAAAAAATAAAACAAAGAAGCATTAAGCCCGCTATACCGAAGTATAAAAATGGCCTGTACGACATAATTTTTAAAATAAACTAAACACCACTGTTAGGATTGTTTCGTGCAGAAGAAAGACAAGACTGTAATTCTGTAGTCTGTGTAAACCCACACTCTCCGTTTATTTGGCGTTCACAACGCGCTGTTTGAAAACAGGCATATTCAGCCCTGTATTCACACGTTGTCATAACGTCTACATCAGAACAAATCTGTCCACTACATCCCGTGCGTCGGCACTCCTTCTGTCCAGGAGGCGTAAGTAATCCGCTACCAGTATTAGTTTCTTCAAAACGCACCGGTACCCATAAGACACTATTTTTCTTTACATCTCCTGTAGGGTTTGCTTTGTTAAAAACAAGATAGCCGGTTTTTGTCGCAGGGTCACCATAGGTAATAGTCCCTAAAAAAGACACAAACGCAGTTGAGTTTGTTGCCCCACTAGCACGAATCGTAAACGCCCCTATTTTTTCTTCTCGTTCATTCCGAACCTCTCCAGAAGCGATACCTTGAGAAAACCATGTTCCTCGTGCAAGCCCTTCGATTTGTAAACCACTTCGTACGCTACTACCAGAGGTTGGCTCAACGAGTCGAATGTCTTTGTTTGAAAAGCGTGCATTTGTTGCAATACTAGAAGTTGCTTGTCCATCTGAAAAACGATCACTACAACCTCCGCCTAAAAGTCCACACTTAGGAATACCTAAGAAATCACGCACGATAATTTCCCCGAGTGTTCTTTTTTTAGTAGCATTATTTTCAGCAATACTGTCAGCAGCTTTTTGAGATGAAGGGAAAACAAGCCATGCAAACAGCGCGATGACAAGAAACCCTATTGCAAGGAGAGCTATTTTTTTAAGTACGTCAAGCATATATCTATCTTACAATACTTTTTTGATTTTGAGCATACAAATCATTTTGGTACTTTGTAACCGTATCAAGTATTTTTTCCATATCAGCAAAATTATCTTTTGACTGCAAAACAACAGCAACGAACGTATTGCCTCTTATATCTTGAAAAAGCACAGCCAGGTGTTTGCGCTCCGCATCTGAAGTTCCTGTTTTTGCGCCCAAAAGAGTATACCCGTGTGCAAAACGGTCTATAAGTTTATTTGTCGAATAAGCAGTAAATGTGTGCATGCCCGTAATATCCGAAACAAGCACGGCGGGCATAGTAGTAACTTTCAAAAGTTCTGGTGAAGTTTTATACAAATTCACGATAAGGTGCGCTATGTCATTCGGTGTAGAAGTGTTTTCAACCCATGTATCAGAAAGAATTCGTTCAGTTCCATCTGCTGAGTATAGTTTTGTATCAGAAAGAGAAAAAGCGACAGCTGCCATATTCATGTTTTGAACGAATGCTCGCTCCCCTACTGATGACGCAAGGACTCTAGCAGCATCGTTATTAGACTCAACAAGTACTGCCTCAAGGAGCTCTTTCAAAGAATACACATCTCCAACCGTAAACTTATTGGATGGCCACGGGCCAGAAATTGCCCAATTTGTGATAGTAAACGTATCTGTTAATCGTCGATTTCGTGTCGCAACATACGCCGTCATTAATTTTGAAATACTCGCAATTGGAAGTTTTTGATATTCATTTTTAGTATAAAGAGGTGTTATCGTACCTGAAGTAAGGTCAACCGTACCAACATACAAACCAACTGCTTGCACGGGAATTTCCGGGAAAGATACTGGTGGAAAAGTTTTCGTAGCATCTACAATATTTTCAACAAAACTAAATTCTCTTTCAATATCTGCGTAATTTTCACTGTACAAAGACGCAGCACCAACAATCCCAATACTTGTTACAGAGATAGTGACCAAAGCTAAGAGAATTTTTTGCACCATGAGTTCTCCTTAGTATACGAAATTTTAATAGAGAATCAAAGTATATTTTTCTCGCACGCTAAGAGGGTGTTTTCAAAAAGTGCTCGCACAGTAAGTATTCCTACACCGCCCTTCGTTGGAGTAATTGAAATATCATCACGATCATACAACTCATCTGCAACATCACCATGAATCGCGCCATTTTCCTCGGCAGTACCTGCGTCAAATACGTACGCACCAGACTGAATATGTGTATTCTTGAGAAGGCTCGTGGCCCCTGTGGCAGAAATTATAACGTTATAATTATGGAGATCATCTAAACTATCTTCTTTTGTAAAAACTTTTGGCGTAAGGTTTTTCTTTAACAATTCTTTTTCAAGTGGCGCACCTACTAAACGTCCTTTTCCCACAAGTGCAATTTTTTTATGCGAAAGGTTTGCAACATGCTTCTCAAGAAGCCAAAGGATTGCTTGTACTGTTGGCGGCACGAAATGTGCGTCTTTGGTAAGCCCATCAACATCTTTTTCTTTAGTCACTAGATTTAAGACCGTGTCTTGATTAAGTGACGGATGCAGTGGTAACTGCACAATAATTCCATGAATTTCTGGGTCATTGTTTAAAAAAGTAATTGTTGTTTCTACTTCTTCTGGATTAATATTGTAATGCACCACTTCGACACCAATTTGTTCAGAGTATTTCTTTTTCAATCGCACATATGTATCAATAACAGACGAGGAAGTAGTTTGAATGATTGCTAATCGAGGAACTATTCCTTTTTTCTCAAATAATTCAACCTGTGCCCTTTGCACAATTTCTTGTTCGTCAGCAATTTCTTTTCCTGAAATATATTGCAACATAGGTTAATTATTTTCTAAAACTTGTCATAACAAAAGACCGTATTGCTCGCACATCAGCTTCTACGTTTTTTGAACCGTCAAGAATAATTCCTACTGGTCGAGCTGTTTCACCAAAAGGAATGTCAAAAACAAAAACGGCTGTTTGTCCATTTACAGAGCTCCTTACCGAACCGCCAACAAACTGAGCGTCCCCTTTAAAAAGGTTATGGTTTTCTATTCCTGAAAATGCTGGTGCACCATAAATTCGTGTTTCAGCGGTATCAGCACTTATAGTAAGTAAGAACTTTCTATTAAAATACATGTACCGAAGTAGTTGGTAGAGGTCTGAGACAGTTGTGTTGCTTTGCCCCTCAGCTATGGTTGTTTTAGTGAATCGCGTTTTTTCCATTCCTATTGCCTTTGCTTTTGCAGTGATTAAATCAATCGTTCGAGAAGTCCCAAGTGCACGAGCAAGCACATGAACTGCTTCCTGAGATGACTCCTGCAAAAGAATGTACAGATAGTCATAAACAGTATATTTCTTGCCCGCCTCTAATCTCGGTTTTAAGGTAGAAATATTATCAGAGGGATCAACAGTAATCTTACGCTCTATATCCATATATTCAGCTGAAACAATGGCGATAAGTAAATCTTGTGCAATTGAAGCTGAAGTTTCATCTCCTGAACCTTCTGATGCAAACGTAAACCCGTCAGCAAGATCAGCAACAAGGAAATGCTCGGCTGTTATGGTGCTCGGTCCAAAAGTATATACTTTCTCAAAATTAATTACATTAGTAACATTTTCATATACAACAAGAGGTGTTCCTTGTGTAATTAAATCAAATACCTTTTTTGCATCTGCTGTTTCCAAACGAATACACCCTCCGGAATAGTTAGTACTCACTTCTGTACCGTCCGGATAATATGGAAGGCCGTGAATAAAAAAGTTTCCTTGAAACTGCATACTCCACGGCATATAAACGTTTCCGATTGAAGAAAGATGATTTTTCTCTTTCGTTTTTATGCTATAGAGCCCTGCAGGAGTTTCCCACCACGAACCTTCTCGTCCTTTTGCTTTAATAGGTATCGAAAGTAGCGAGACGTTATCTTTGTATACGTCGAGTTGCATTGTGGTTAAATTTGCCAAAACAAACATTTGCCCACTACTTTGCAGGCGACTAATCTCTTCTTCTAGAAAATTTTTTGATGTTTCGTTTGGAACTATCTTTTGGCGCAAAGTATTTGGAAGATATCCCTCAACGTTTTGCGCAATGGTACGAATGTTAA
This sequence comes from Minisyncoccia bacterium, assembly GCA_038256975.1. Classification (GTDB taxonomy): domain Bacteria; phylum Patescibacteriota; class Minisyncoccia; order Phycocordibacterales; family UBA5272; genus JALHNF01. Next base: position 27,821 of record JBBSJU010000003.1, read on the forward strand.
AAAACTGTTGGAACAAAAAGATTCCAACAACGCCAAAGGCTATTCCTAGAGAAATAAGGAGGGGCGCACGCATAATTTGTATCTACTATAGCGTACTTTTTCACCTCTTCCAAAAAATCCATGTTCGTGTATACTATTTTGCATTGGGTCACCCTGTCCCCAAATAAACACGGGCCCTTAGCTCATTTGGTAGAGCACTGGTTTTGCACTCCAGAGGTGAGCGGTTCGAATCCGCTAGGGTCCACCAAACGTTAGAAAAAGCCAACTGCTTGGCTTTTTTAGTTTGTGACTAAAAAACCATTCCTCTTGTTTTCTAAAATCGAATCCCCTGCAATTCCCCCTGCTTTTGCTGTAACTCTAGTTCAAACTTTTTGATTTCGCTTTCTACATTTCGCTTACGCTGTTCTTTTTGTTGAAGCACAGTGGACTCGGCAGAAATATGTGAAAGCGCTTCCATCTTTTTTGATTCAAGGACCTTTTTTGCATCTAAATCTTTTTCATATTGCGTACGCACCGCTTCTGCTGCATCACGTTGTGCCTTTTCATCAGCAAGAAGTTTTAATTCCTCTTGGTGTGCTGTATTCAAACCAGCTTCATCACGTTTCTCAAGACTTTCATCTTGCGTAAATGCGGTCTGTGTCCGTTGAATAACATCTTTTTCCTGATCCAGTTCTCTGCGAATTTTTTCGTGTTCCTGATTGAGACGATATAGCTCCGCATCTTTGCCTTGTGTTGCCTGAAGCAACATTTGCACCTCTTTGTCCTCTTGCACGTGACTGTTATCAATTTGTGTTTTTTCCTGCTCTTCTTTAGAAAGTGTTGTTCTTAAGAGCTGGAGTTCACGCTCTAAATCATGAATTCTTTGTTTTGTATTTTGTATCGATTTTTCAACACCGTCCCGTTCGTGCTCTCTTTTTGCAAGACTTGTTTGTTTTTGGACAAGTTCTTTCTTTTCTTTATCAACATCAGTCCTTAGTTTTTTTACAGCAGCATCAACGCGCTCAAACTCGATAGTTAAAGCTTCTTTTTTCTGTGTAGCATTCGCAAGTAGTATTTTTTTGTTTTGAGTAGAACCCTCTTCTTGTTTTTCTTTAGCTGTAAGTCCACTTAGCTTTGTCCGTAATCCTTGCAGTTTTGTTCTGATTGAATCCAATATCTGAGAAATAACAGTTACCTTTTGACCCTCTTCCGAAACTTTGCGGTCAATAATTTGTAGATCACGTGTAGCCTCTGCAACTTCCCTTTTTCTTTGTTCAAGAAGTCGTGTACCGTGTTCAGTTTCTTGTTCAAGAGTAGTTGCTTCCTGTTTTCGTCGGGCTATCTCTTGCTGTATTTTTGCAATATCTGCCTGAAGAAGTTGTTTCTTGCGACGCGCTTCCGCCTCCACCTGCATTTTGTGTGTACGCTCAGCAACTTCTCTATCGTGTGCAGCCTGTACACTCGCAGCTTTTTTGTCAAAAGGATCAAAAGTAGACATGAAGACATTATCTCATGTTCTTTTATTTTTTAAGCATCTTTTTCAAATACTTTCCTGTTTCTGATTTTGCATTCGCAGCCACATTTTCTGGTGTACCTTTGGCAACAAGCTGTCCTCCACCCGTTCCTCCCTCAGGACCAATATCAAGCACCCAGTCTGATGACTTAATAATATCAAGATTATGCTCAATAAGAATCACTGAGTTACCTTTGTCGGCAAGACGATTTAAAATTTCAATTAGTTTTGCCACGTCATCATAATGAAGACCAATTGTGGGCTCATCAAGCAAATACATCGTCTTTTCTACATGTGGACGATAGAGCTCTGAAGAAATCTTCACGCGCTGCGCTTCTCCACCTGAGAGGGTGTTTGCACTCTGTCCAAGCTCAAGATATCCAAGACCAACATCATTGAGCGTCTTCAAGCGATCATGTACCGCGGGGATATCTTCAAAAAACGTGAGTCCTTCTTCTACGGTCATTGTAAGTACATCATAAATACTTTTCTTCTTGAATTTCACCTCTAGCGTTTCTTTCATGAAGCGCTTACCGCCACACACATCACACTTTACATATACAGTTGGCAAGAAGTGCATTTCTACCGCAATCTCACCATTTCCTTCGCAGGCTTCACAACGTCCGCCTTTTACATTAAAACTAAATCTTCCTGGTCCCCAGCCACGAATACGCGCTTCTTCACTTGAAGCAAATAAATCACGCACATGTGTCCATGCACCTGTGTATGTAGCGGGGTTACTTCGCGGAGTACGTCCAATTGGAGACTGGTCTATAAGCACAGTCCGAGAAAGATATTCTGCGCCACTAAAAGAGGTACAGTTTATGTTTTCGATAATCTTTTTACGTTTCTCAAGCCGTTCAGCAAGATTTTTGTACAAAATCTCATACATAAACGTAGATTTTCCTGATCCAGAAACACCCGTGATGCATACAATACGTCCAAGAGGAACTTCCACCTTCATGTCTTTAATATTAAATGCATTTCCACCTTCGATGCGAATCATCCCGCGGTCAAATTCTCGACGCTTTGCAGGAACTTCTATTTTCTTTTCACCTCGCAAATAACCAAGCGTACTTGAACCTGATTCATTTTTCTTTGCAGTGAGAAGATCCTCGAGATACCCAGAAGCAACAACATTTCCACCATGCACTCCAGCGCCAGGACCAATGTCTACAAGATAGTCTGAGGCGAAAATAGTATCCTCATCGTGTTCTACGACAATAATGGTATTACCGATATCGCGAAGTTCGGTGAGAGTCTTGATCAATTTGTCATTATCACGTTGATGAAGACCGATGGTTGGCTCGTCGAGCACATAGAGAGCTCCCACAAGTTTTGAGCCAAGCTGAGAAGCCAAACGAATACGCTGCGCCTCACCACCTGAGAGTGTGTTTGCAGTACGACTTAAATGCAAGTACTCAAGACCAACATTAAGCATGAATTGTAGCCGAGAAACAATTTCATTTACAACAACTCGAGAAATTTCTTCTTCCTGATCTGTAAGTTTAAGGTCAGTGAAAAATTCATGCGCCTCTTTAATAGTAAGGTTTGTTGCTTCTACAATGTTTATTTTTCGATGACTTTCATCTAAAAAAACATTCATTGCTTCCTTGCGTAAACGCTTACCTCCGCAATCTTCACACGGATCAAGCGACCCGAAATACTTTAGTCCAAGACCATTACACGTAGGACACGCGCCGTACGGAGAATTGAAAGAGAAAAGACGTGGCTCTATTTCAGGAAATGAAGCGCCGCACGTACCACACATAAACTTAGAACTCATGATGTGATTTTCGCCATTCACATGAATTTCCACTAAACCTTCAGATTCCAAAATTGCGCGTTCTACAGATTCAGAAAGGCGCACCATTGCATCTTTATTGTCTTTCCGACGAAGCTCATCAATACCGATTTCATCTACCACAATACTAATATCGTGCTTTTTTTGTTTATCAAGGACTACTTGCTCACGAAGACTCTTCATCTCACCATCAACAAAGGCTTTAGTGAATCCCTTTGAAAGCATGTCGTAGAGTAATTGGTAGTACTCACCTTTTCGTCCTCGAACGATTGGTGAAAGAATGGTGAGAGATGTTTCTGAATACGCAACACCTAAAACTTCTTTAGAAACTTTTTTGAGATCAACTTTTTTAGCACGCTCAAGAATAAAGTTGATGATTTCTTCATTTGAAAGTTTCTTGATGTGCGAACCGCACTCAATACAAAATGGTTTTCCAATGCGAGCATACATCACACGCATGTAGTCGTAGATTTCAGTAATTGTCGCAACTGTTGAACGCGGATTGTTTGAGCGAGATTTTTGGTCAATAGAAATAGCAGGTGAAAGTCCAACGATTTCGTCTACATCAGGCTTTTGCATCTGATTAAGGAATTGTCGAGCATATGAAGAAAGGGATTCAATGTAGCGTCGCTGCCCTTCGGCAAAAATAGTATCAAACGCCAAAGAAGACTTTCCTGATCCAGAAAGTCCGGTAAAAACTACCATCTTATTGCGTGGCAATTCAACGCTGATGTTCTTCAGATTGTGAGTGCGCGCACCACGAACGATAATCTTGTCACTTGGCTCAATTTTCTTTTTACTCACAAGTATAAATGTAACACAAAGGACGAAAACGGACGATTATTACAATAAAAAACACCCCAACGCCATCGCGTCGAGGACTTGTTTGGTAGTATTTGATCTTATGATCACCGAGCTACCCTCTCAGGGTCTCTCAGGGTCACAATTCCCATTACGGTTTCGAGGTCATCGAGACCAACTTGGTCAGGATCATCCGCCGGAAGAGTCCGACTGTCCTCATCTTGGCGAACAGTCACGTGACTCCTCTCGTCCCATCGACCTGGAAGAACCTTTTGTTTATAATCGCCGAATCGGTTAATAGGACGCTCTTTTTTTGCCATTTCGAATCCTCCTTGGTTACAATTTATTTATAACATCAAAAATATTATACTGTCCTCAAGTAGATTTATTGCGTCATCCGCTCTTTCAAAATCTTTATTTCGTCACGCAAGATTGCTGCGGTTTCAAAATCAAGCACCTTCACCGCTTCTTTCATTTGTTTTTCTTTTATCTTGAGGAGCTTATTTGGATTTTTATCAAAAAGTTTTCTATCGATAGCAAGCTCTCCCTGTACCGCTTTGTCGTGGACTTTACTCAACTGATTAGTAATATCTTTAATATTCTTTTGAATCGTCTGTGGAGTAATGCCGTGTTCCTTGTTGTAGGCAATTTGCGTATCACGACGGCGTGTTGTTTCGTTGATAGCGCGCACCATTGACCCCGTCATATTGTCGGCATACAAAATAACCCGACCTTTGTCATTGCGCGCAGCACGTCCAATAGTTTGAATAAGTGATGTTTCGCTACGCAAAAATCCTTCTTTGTCAGCATCCAAAATACCAATAAAAGAAACTTCAGGTAAATCCAAGCCTTCACGAAGAAGGTTTACACCCACCAAACAATCAAATTCCCCTCTTCGGAACTGGGTAAGAATCTGAATACGTTCGATGGTCTTAATATCACTGTGTAAATATTCTGCTTTTATTTTCTGTTCTTTTAAGAAAACACTCAGATCTTCGGCCATTTTTTTAGTGAGGGTTGTTGCGAGGACTCGTCCACCTGTTTTTATTTCTTTTACGGCCTCGGCAATAAAATCCTGCACTTGCCCCCCGTAGGTTCCCTTCTCAAGTACTGGACGCACAGAAAGTTGCGGATCCAAAAGCCCTGTTGGACGAATGATCTGCTGAACTATTTGTTCTGAATTTTCACGCTCAAAGTTTCCCGGTGTTGCAGATACATAAATAGTTTGTCCTACTCGATTAGCAAACTCTTCATAGCGAAGCGGACGATTATCTTTTGCACTTGGAAGACGGAAGCCGAATTCAACAAGAGTATTCTTACGAGACTGATCACCGGCATACATACCGTGTAGTTGTGGCAAAGTAACGTGACTTTCATCTATTACTGTCAAAAAGTCCGGGGTACCATCTTTTTTGTGAGGGAAATACGCAATAAGAGTATCTGGCGGTTCGCCGACTGTTTTTCCTGAGAGATGACGAGAATAGTTTTCAATTCCAGAACAAAAACCAATTTCTCGAATCATTGCTAAGTCATATGTGGTGCGACGCTTGATGCGCTCGTATTCTAGAAGCTTCCCTTCGTCTTCAAATTTCTTCAACTGCATTTTAAGTTCTGCTTCAATTGTCTTTACTGCCCTATTTCTTGTTGGCTCATCTGAAATGAAGTGCTTTGCCGGGAAAATAAAATAATCTTGTACATTTTCAAGGAGCTTCATGGACACTGGGTCAATCACCGCAAGTGCTGAAATAACTCCAGCTGAAAAATCAATTGAGAGCATTACCGTCTCAGACACTGGCATGACATCAACTCGGTTTCCCACTGCACGAAACTGTCCTGGAGAAAGATCTGCATTCGTGCGTTCATAGTGGATAGCCACGAGTCGCTTCATGATGTCTACCTTGGTGTACTTCTCACCAATCTTTAAATGAATATTTTCTCGTTCATATTCTTTTGGACTTCCCAAACCATAAATACAAGAAACGGAGGCAACAATAATGACGTCTTTGCGTGTAAGTAACGCCTGGGTTGAGGCATGACGAAGCCGATCTATCTCTTCATTTATCATTGCATCTTTTTCAATGAAAGTGTCAGTCGCAGGCATATATGCCTCTGGCTGATAGTAGTCGTAGTAGGACACAAAATAATGCACCGCAGCATCAGGAAAAAATTCTCGGAATTCTTGGGCGAGTTGAGCGGCGAGAGTTTTATTGTGCGCAATCACAAGAGTTGGCTTCTGGATTTCTTGAATAACACTTGCAATAGTAAATGTTTTACCTGTTCCGGTAGCACCAAGAAGGGTTTGCGTTTGCATACCCTTCTTAATTCCTTTCACAAGACCCTTTATAGCTTTTGGCTGATCGCCTGCCGGGGTAAAACCTTTGAGATTAAAATGATTCACACGTAGAAGTGTACCTGAAAATATTAAAAATAAGAATGCGCTCCCCGACGAGCGGGGGCGCATGTTTTCTTGAATGTTCAACGGAACCTCGGCAACACCGTTGCCTAGCGGCCCGTCACCTCGCCGCGATCAACGCCGCAGACACCGGCGATGACGGCGATGTTGTCCGAGTGCGTTTTCTTGATGTCCTCGATCATGACACTTTCCTCAAACGTCCGTGGCGAGATTACCACACCCTAAATCTACTCCGCTGACAAAAAATGTCAATTTCTTATTCACGTGGCATAATGAAAGAAATGGAAAAAGTCTTCACTATTCACGCCCCGAAGGTTGCTGAGAACAAAGCAATCTATACCTATTCCTATACCGACGGAGCTACTTCTTTTTCATTTCAAGAAGAACACCTTTTCCCTTTTGTAATTTCCGATTCCAAAGCACTCCGAGCCCTTGCCATTGCGACATCCATTAGCTATTTCAAACTTCACCTTGCCACACAGATTCATATTGAGTGGTCACTCAATGATGCTGAAAAAGAATTTTGGCAGTGGCTTTTTAGGAATGGTTTTTCTGAACTTGTGTACCAAAACAGGCTCGAGTGGAATGTTGTCGACCAGATACAAATAACTTGTGAAGAAACAGGTACCACACAACCACTTGAGACAACGTCCTCCTACGAACCAAAAGCTATTGTCGGAATCGGTGGTGGTAAAGATTCTTCGCTTGCAGTAGAACTTCTCAAAAGAATAAATGTCCCTGTGACAGGTTTTGCTACAAAAGTTCGATCCATTCCGTTGCTCATTGAAAATACTCAAGCACTTAGTATTCCTCTTCTTGAAGTAGTCCGCAAAACAGACCCGCAACTACTAACACTCAAAGAAAATGTTTTTCTCGGACATGTTCCTATCTCTCTTATTTATGCCTTCACAGGAGTAGTGCTTGCAGAGCACGAGCAAAGTAAGTATGTCGTTGTAGCAAACGAAACAAGTGCCGATGAATCAAACACGGAGTGGCTTGGCCGGCCAGTAAACCACCAATGGTCAAAGACAAGTGACTTTGAAAAAAAAGTTCAAGATTTTGTACACCAAACTATTTCTCCTGAAATTACCTACTTTTCTATTTTGCGACCACTGGGCGGACTTCGAGTGACAAACTTATTCGCAAAATTATGTCCTCACGTGTTTCCTGCTTTTAGTAGCTGCAATAAAAACTTCACCATAGAAGAAACCGGTGCGAACAGATGGTGTGGTGTGTGTGCGAAATGTCTTGGCACAAATATACTTTTATCGCCCACGCTCTCCCTTGAAAAAAGGGCCGCGATATTTGGAAGTGATGTATATCAAAATGAAAGCCTTGCTCCGCTCCTCAAAGAGCTCCTCGGGCTTTCGCCTGTAAAACCTTTTGACTGTGTGGCAACACGAGCTGAGATGTGCCGCGCAGCAATTCAAAGTGATGATTTCAAAAATTCACCACTTGGCAAAAAACTTTCTCCCGAAGAATGGATCAGTGTTGAAAGCGAAGCAAAACATGCAGATAGCTTCCTTACCCATTACCACCCCCACTTTATTCCCAAGGAGCTAAATACTCGGTTACGCGCTATTATAGAAACATGCGAATAGGAATCGTTGGATTTGGCCGGGAAGGCAAAATGGCACTTGAATATTGGGGCAACCAAGCCCAAGAAATTTCTGTGTACGACCAAAATGAGTCACTTGAGATTCCTGCACAGTGCACAAAAAGACTTGGATCAAATTGGAAAGAGCTTCTTCTTGCAGATTCTCCTACACTTGATCTTATTGTCCGGTCTCCTGGAGTGCCCCTTTGGGATATTGAAGATACAGTCCAAGGGAAAGTTACCACTCTCGCTAAAGAGTTTTTTGACCTTTGTCCTTGCCCTATTATTGGCGTGACGGGCACAAAAGGAAAAGGTACGACGGCAACACTCATCTATGAAATTTTAAAGACTGATGATAAAGACGTGTATCTTGTGGGAAACATCGGCACGCCCTCACTTTCTATTCTCCCAAAACTTACGCCGCAGTCTATTGTTGTCTACGAACTTTCAAGCTTTCAACTTTTTGATCTTCATAAAAGCCCGCAGATAGCTGTGTGTCTTTTGGTAACCGAAGACCATCTCGACTGGCATAAAGACATACAGCAATATCAGGCATCAAAGGGAAACATTTTTAAATATCAAAAAGAAGAAGATGTGACGATATGGTTTCAAGATAATGTAGTGAGCACACAGCTCGCATCTTTGAGCATTGCAAAGAATAGAATTCCTTACGGAGAAAATGCAGTGGTGAAAGTAAGTGAAAAAGGTTTCTTTGTCTACAACAATGAAGAAATATGTGCCGTGCATGATGCCCTACTTCCTGGCAAACACAACGAACAAAATATCTGTGCAGCAATTGCAGCAACCTGGAATCTTGTAGATAAAAAATCTATCGTACAAGCAATTAAAACATTCAAAGGACTTCCTTTTCATATTGAAACCGTCGCAACACACAATGGTATTACGTTTGTAAATGATTCTTTTGCCACAAACCCTACAGCAACGGCTGTTGCTATTGAAAGCATGACTGCTCCGGCCACACTCCTTATTGGTGGTGTAGACAGAGGTCTTCATTTGGAACCACTTGTTACAAGTATTCAAAAATCATCTCTTATTAAAGAAGTTGTCGTATACGGCGCAGAACGAGAACGTATAGCAAAATTACTCTCTCTCCATAATATTTCACATGTTGTTATTGATGGAAACTTCGAAGAGGTCTTCCGGACGGCAATAGAAAAAACAAAGGCCGGAGAAACTATTCTTTTTTCTCCGGGCGCACCAAGTTTCGATATGTTCAAAGATTACCAAGATCGAGGGCTCACATTTAATGCGCTCGTAGCCAAATACGCACAAGGTTTGCTATAGTACGGAAAATATGGAAATAGTCCAGGTTGGCGAAAAGGTACTCCGAAATAAAGCAGAGAAAGTCCCTGAAAACTTCTTCAAAACGGCGAGGCTTTTTAATATGCTTAATGAAATGAAAGCCGCTCTTGATAGCCAAAAGGATGGCGTGGCAATCGCAGCCCCTCAAATCGGTCTTCCGTATCGTATTTTTCTTGTTTCTGAAAAAGCCTACCATGGTAACGCAAAAGACATACCGCTTGTATTTATCAATCCAACTATCACAAAAAAATCAAAGAAGACAGAGGTAATGCCTGAAGGCTGCCTTTCGGTACGCTGGAAATACGGCGAGGTAAAACGAAGTGTCAATACCACTGTCGAGGCATATGACCAGAATGGAGTAAAATTTACGCGTGTTGGTGGTGGACTACTCTCTCAAATATTTCAACACGAAACAGACCACCTCGATGGCATTCTCTTTATCGACAAAGCCAAAAAAGTGGTCGAACAGCCGCCACAGGAAAAATAAAACCCATGAACATACCTTTCATTTTTTTTGGTACCCCAGAATTATCGACACACACCTTAAATGCCTTAGAGAAAGAAGGCTTGCTTCCGACCGCGATTGTAACTGCTCCTGATGCTCCTGCTGGCCGAGGGCTTGTTCTTGCTCCATCACCAGTAAAAATCTGGGCACTTGCAAAAGGCATTCCTGTATACGCGCCAGAAAAAATTCGAAACAACGGAGAAATACACGCACTCTGTCGGCAATTCCAATTTGCAATCTTAGCCGCATACGGCAAAATAATTCCTCAATCCATTCTTGATTGTTTTCCAAAAGGAATCTTGAATGTCCACCCCTCACTTCTGCCATTGTACCGTGGACCAAGCCCTCTTGAATTTCAAATTCTCAATGATGAAAAAGAGTTTGGGGTTACTATAATTAAACTTGATTCAGAATGCGACCATGGAAATGTAATCGCTCAACGAGAAATTACTTTTACAGAGACACCTTCAAAACAAAAGCTTGGTGAAATTGGCTTTTCTGAAGGAGGAAAGCTTATCGCCCAGTATCTTGGCCCATACATATCTGGAGTATTACCCACCCTTGAACAGAATCACGAACTCGCAACGTTTACACAGAAGATAGAGAAAAAAGATGGTGAAATACTTCCGACCGACACGGAAAGACAAAAGTATTTAAAATACTTAGCGTATCAACCTTGGCCCGGCACATTCTTTTTTGTTGAACATACTGGTAAAATGATTCGGCTCAAGATAACACAAGCACGGTTTGAAGATAATACATTTATAATCGAAAAAGTTATTCCCGAAGGCAAGAAAGAAATACTTTATACTGATTTTCTCCGCGGCTTACATAAATAAAAAACCTCTCAACTTGAGAGGTTTTTTATTTACAATTAACTACTGCAAAATGATTTTCTCAATAATCACATCTTTCACCGGTCTGTCACCTGGTACTGTGGCTACATTGTCTATTGCAAGAGCAATATCCAAACCACGGGTTACTTTTCCAAAAATAGTATGTTTGCCCACGAGCCAGTCTGTACCTTGTGGGGCCGTAACGATGAAGAACTGACTTCCGTTTGTGCCAGGTCCTGCATTTGCCATAGCAAGCACACCTTGATTCATTTCATCGTTTTGGAAAACTTCATCTTTAAATACATATCCTGGTCCTCCTGTTCCCCATTCATTTTTAAGATTAAGATCTTTTGACTTTGGGTCACCACTTTGGATCATAAAGTTTTTGATAACTCGATGAAAACGTACTCCATCGTAAAATCCTTCTTTGGCGAGCTTAATAAAGTTTGCAACAGTTACAGGAGTTTCTTTTCGAAAAGCAACTGTGATATCTCCGTAATTTGTTTTAAATGTTGCTTGAGTGATTTGTGCTTCGTTCATAATTTTAGGTGTTTGTGATGTGGACTTAGTATTCTTAAGGTTTGTTGAAAGTGTGAGATTTGCATTTGCAATTTCATTCATTTTAACAATATCTTGACTGATTTTTTCTATTTCTTTATTTGTTGTTGCAACCGCTTGGTATATGACTCCAAAAGCGGAGAAGATTACAAAGATAAAAAGAACCCAGTTGGTAACATTTTTTGTTTCAAGACTCATACTAAATAATAATGTATTTAATTAATTCCCACTTCTCTTTCTAAATATGTCTCCTACGCCCTTCATCATTGCTTTTACTGTGGCGGCACCACGACGCATCATGGTTCTATCTTTATCTTTGTACGAGTTAAGCTCACGGGCTAATTCATCTTTCATTTCATCAATGGCAGCATATAAGTCGTCCTTCACCGCAACAGCACGAATCAGTGTGTGTGCAAGGTGAAAGTTTACCTCTGCCCGGAAAACATCCCCTTGTTTGTGGTGTTGCGTTGTCTTCCCTATTTCCACTGCCGCGTGGAGAGATTCGTCAGAAATAGTGGTGAGCTTTCGTACTGATTCGATTCGCTCGGTTACGTATGAGCGAAGCGGTTCAGTAAGATCAATGTTTGTGGCTTTAATTGATATTCTCATGCTCTCATTATACCGTCTTTAGACCAATGTAAATATATCGACAATTTTGTGAGGTGTTGTGTGGCCTTTTATTATCTTAATGTGCTTTGTTTTAAAGTAATCTTTAAGAATCTCAAGCATTTCCTTATTCGCCAAACCACGTTCTTTTGATGCCTGAACGTGAACTGTATACGAATCATGAGCAATCTCCATAATGAGTTGCTTTTTTGCTTCAGCTTTAACGCGAACTTTTACTAACATATAGATAAAGACTACTCTTCAAGAAGCTTCGGTTTTTCAATGGGAGCGATCTCATACTCATTACTTTCCCCAGTGATTCGATATACATCTTTATCAATCTTTTTGAGTTCTTTATCAGCAGCATTGTAGTGGTTCACCACTGTTGAAAGTGTCATGCCCATTTTTTTGAAGTATTCTTCGTAAGCACCGATATGCTTCATAAGCTGACTTACGTTTGCCTCTATCTTTTTTGCATTTTCTTCAACCTTAAACGCTTTCAAGCCATAGAGCACAGATTGGAGATATGCAGCAAACGTTGTTGGAGAAACAATAATTACTTTTTTGTCATTGTAAGCGTAATCAATCAAACTTCGAGTATTTACTTTTACACCTCCAACTTCATTAACCAAAAGATCATAATAGATACCCTCAGCAGGAATAAACATGAATGCAAATGGAAGTGTACCTTCTTCAATACGCACATATTTCGCGGTCTCATCAATTCGCTTTTTAAGATCCTGCACAAACATCTTCTCAAGCTCTGCTCGCCGCACATCATCACGCTCATTCATCACTCGTGAATAGTTATCGAGTGAAAACTTCGCATCAACAGGAATGAGTCCGTCACGTGTCATAATAACCGCATCTACAACTTCCCCATTTGCAAATCCGTACTGCATTTGAAAACCATTTGCCGGCAAGATATTCGAAAGGATGAGTTCGAGCGACGCTTCGCCCAAATTCCCACGTTGCTTTTGATGCTTGAGCACCTTTTCAAGGTTTTGAAGTTGTTCAGCAATGGTGAACACTTGCTTGTTTGCTTCGCGGACTTCGGCAACTTTTTCGCGCACCTCACTTACTTTATCGGTAATATCTTTAATGAGAATCTGCGATTCAGAAAACTGCGTACGTACATGACTTTGCATGTCGCGATTGCTCTCAACAAATTTTGAATCAAGTGAACGAACATTCGTTTCAAAACGACTAGCTAAATTCTCCATTTGCTGCTGAAGCGAGCTCTGCACAAGACGAAGTCCATCATTATCTCCCTGTTTCATCTGACGCATCATTTTTGAGATAAAGAAAATAAGGCCTACAGCAAAAAGTGCGAAAAGGATGACGAGTACTACAATAATCACCAAAGTATTCATAGATACCCTGCATTATATACTGAAAATATAATTTCACTTCAAAATCATCCTAAAAACACTTGTCGAGCCGACTTTCGCAGGCTGACTGAGCCGAGAATGACCCAGTAGGTCATTCTGCTGAATGAGCGAAAAATCCCCAGATTTTTACGCGACGGCGAGAAAAGTGTTTTTGGAGGGATTTTTAAAAGAGCATTCATTTTATGGTAGAATAGCCATATGACAATTCAAGAAACAGTAAAAGCAAAGTTAAAGGAGGCTATGATTGCAAAGGACAGTGTGGCTCTTATGGCGCTTCGTGGCATTAGTTCTGGATTTACTAATGAACTTGTAAACAAAGGTATTCCTCCCCAAGAACCTATTTCTGATGAAGATGCGTTGAACGTACTCAAACGTGAGCAGAAAAAGCGTAAAGACTCTATCGAACAATTTGTAAGTGGTGGACGTGAAGACTTAGCTGATAGTGAAAAAGCAGAGCTTGCTATTATCGAGCAATTCTTACCGACAATGATGACTGAAGCTGAAATTGAAACTATTGTAAAAGCAAAAATTGCCGAAGCAGGAACAGTAGACAAAACAGCACTTGGAAAATTCACTGGAATGATTATCAAAGAACTATCTGGAAAAGCAGATGGCGGAGATGTGAAAAAGGTTGTTGATCGATTGGTACAGTAAAAAATACAAAACAAATAAAAAGCCACTTGATTAGTGGCTTTTTATTTTTGTAGCTTAATTATTAAAAACTGAGGAATTTTGGAATGAATTTGGTAAAATTCAAGGTCTTCTTTTTCAGCCCGAGCAATTGGCTTTGGCTCAGATACAGAGACAAGAGTAAATTGAGAATCCAAAACTTCTTTAAGAATATCTGATACGGATTGATGATAAAACTCAACCTCAAGACCTCCGAGCCACACGTCTTTTATTTTTCTTTTATTCAAGTAATCGCCGTAGACTTTTACACCACTTTTTCCTTTCTCATACCCGAGCATCGCAGAATATTCTGCCCCACGGATAATGTCTGCACCAAACTTCACTGGGTGATTAAGCGACATTACAAAGATCCCGCCCGGACGTAATGACTGCCACACCCGAGAAAATGTTTCTTTCCAGTCTGGAATATAGTGCATAACTAAACTTGCAATACAAATATCAAATGTTTCTTTCTGCACATTAAAGGCTCGAATATCTTCACAAGAAAAAGTACGCCCCGGATATTCCCGCTGTGCTATTTCAATAAGTCCCGATGCGCTATCTATGCCATGAACTTTGCGTGCGCCTTTTTGTACAAGCTCGTCACACTCAACCCCTGAGCCACACCCAAGTACTAAAATGTCTTGATCGCGCACATCTCCGATAGCTTCATAGATTCCTGGTTTTTCTATGTACTCTTTGGAATGACTGCGTTTGTTCTTTCTGTTCTCATGCCACTCTGCGGCATATTCACTGTAATCTGCCATATTTACTTTTCGTCCCATTTCCACACACCTTTCCAACTTGCAAGATCGATAGTTTTCATGCGTTCAACAAGCATTTTCGACGGCTCATCACCATGTGCTGCTAAGGTTTCTAAATATTTCTTCGCGGTTTCAAAATTCCCTTTTACATACGCATCAAAACCAGTCTCATAGTTTTTTACAAACTCTCGCATAGAGTCACTTGCTCGAAGTGGCTCATAAATAGTTGTGGGTTCACTTTTTCCTTTCACTGTCATTACGTCAAGTTTACGGAAAAGAATTTTATCATCAGTAATAGCATTTCGTGTTGACTCACCTACCATAGTTACGACACCATATTTTTTCGTTAGACCTTCAAAACGAGAGCCTGTGTTTACTGCATCACCCATAATCGTGTAATTAAAGCGCGCATCACTTCCCATGTTTCCTACCACCATTTCCCCACTATTTATTCCAATACCAATCCCAAGCTTCATGCCATTTGCATCTGCTTTTTCTTTGTTAAAAGCAACTAGCGCTTCTTGCATAGCAAGTGCCGTCTCGACAGCTAAAAGCTCGTGGTTTTCCGTGACCACAGGCGCATTCCAAAATGCCATAATTGCGTCACCAATATACTTGTCGATTGTGCCTCGACGTTCCAAAACAAGCGGTGACATTGTGTTTAAATAATCATTCAAAAGGTCTACAAGCCCCTCTGGTGAAAGTTTTTCCGAAAAAGTGGTGAAACCACGAATATCAGAAAAAAGCACGGTCATATAGCGTTTTTCACCACCAAGTTTTAGCTTTGTCGGATCACTAATAAGTTCTTCCAGAAGCGACGGATGTACGTATGTACCGAAAACCTTTTTGAGATACTCATTTTTCCGAATATTAGATACGTACGAATACAAGAGACTTAAACCGTATGAAAAGAGTGGCAGCCCTACTGCCCACGGCACGTAGGTTTTATAGCCATATTCATAACCAATAATCGCTCCGAAAAACGTTGCGCTCGCAACAAGTACAAGAATGATTATTTGTGTAGAAAAACGTTTGACGAAGAAAGGAAGGAAAGCGATCAAGAATGCAAAGATAATATTTACCAAGAGTGTTACGTGACTTGGAACAGATATTAAGCGAACATTATTGAGGCTATGGGCAATCGCACTTGCGTGAATTTCGACTCCATTAATTTTACTTCCTAAAAGTCCGAAGAAAGAATCTTGCTCAAGATCTGTTGTGGCAAATCCGATAAGAATTACTTTATCTTTAAGGGTTTCAAGGGGAACATCTGTATCAACAACATCAACAAATGATACTTTTGGAATGTTTTCTTGGTAACGGAAAAGTTTTTGCTCAGTATCACAACTCCCTGGCATGTATTCACTCATTTTTGTAGCAACGGAAAGAATTTTTTTTGAAAATGAAGGCAAGCATTCTTTGTTATACAAAAAGTAATTTTGCACTGAACGCACCTTGGCATCGTTGTCAGGAAAAACGTTCACCACTCCTTCATGAACACGTGGCGAAATATCACCATACAAAGACGAAATATACGTATCTTCTTCTACTTTTGTTGCAAAAACAACATCAGTCTTCATGGTACGAAGCGTATTTTTAAACACCTCATCTCCCGCCCGTGACTCAGCAAACAAAATATCAAAACCAATCACCCGAGGATTATAACTATCGAGTGAGGTGAGTAGATTTGCGTAAATATCCCTATCCCATGGAAAAGCTCCGTACCGCGCCAAGCTCTTTTCATCAATACCAATAATAACAACATCCTTTCGCTCTGTTCCTGTGGTAAGTGGATCAAAAAAAATATTATTTATGTTCTGAAAGAGATTCCATTGCAAAACCCACGTAAAAAAAACGATACTTACAACCCAAACAATGAAAAAGGTTTTGTGTGTCGTGATGTTTAGATTTTTTTTCACAAGCTACGCCTTAGAAAGGATAATTTTCAGTGTACCCTTCATCAAGAATTCGATTGTCTGTATCAGTTGAAGAACAGAATAGTTTTAATGCTCGAAGGAAATTAAGAATTCCATCTTTGTTTGGTACCGTGCCTTTGTATGTCGTTTCGAAAGCAAGCAAACGTGCTTTAAGTATTTCAGGAGTAAGTGGATTCACCCGCGAGCACAGTGTTGCTTTGTCTGAATAGATTGGGAACCAATATTCATAGCGTCTATCAAACTCAAGAACAAAAGGATCATTACTATCACTCATGCTCGGGTCAAGCGGAGGGAGATTTTCATCGTCACTTAAAAGGTTTGCCGTATCATCTATTCGTGTCTCATTTGCAAGAAGTGTTGGTTTGATTAATGTTGTGTCTTCTGTGCTGACATCTGTTTTTGCGACAAGAACTTTTGAATTATCTTCCGAAATGGATTCATCTTGTATTCCTTTTTCCTGTTTAAACTTCTTAACTCGATCACGAAGTGCGTCCATTTTTTCTTTGTCAGTCATTCCCTCTTTTTGTTTCTTCACTTCCTCGATCATCTTTTCGATAAACTCACGACGGTTTTCTGGCTTCTCTGTTGCTTCGTCAACAATTTCATTTTTCTCCATCCAACCACCATCTCGTTTATCTTTTTCTCCCATGCGAAAAGGCGCAAGTGGTCGTGTAATTTGAATAGATGTGTCTGGAATATCAACTTGAGAACCTTCCTCAACAACAACTTCTTCAAGTACCACTGGTGCTTCTTTGAGCGGCTTAGTGCTGTCGAGCTTCTTAACACTTACTTTACTTTCAGTTACTTTTACATTCGACTTTTTAGTACTCTTATCAAAGAAAACCGCAAACTTTGTACCCCGAACCGCAGCCAATGTTCCCGGAGTACGTACTTCGTATTGTTGCCCTGATTCGAGCGTCTTTACGCGGTGGTAGGTATTTCCAAGTGTTTGAAGAATAGAAATTTTTTCTTTTGAATATTCAATGGTTACAGCGGTA
The DNA here is from genome assembly GCA_038256975.1 of Minisyncoccia bacterium. Classification (GTDB taxonomy): domain Bacteria; phylum Patescibacteriota; class Minisyncoccia; order Phycocordibacterales; family UBA5272; genus JALHNF01. The sequence goes on from JBBSJU010000003.1 coordinate 45,515, forward strand.
TTTTTATCAATCGACATCATTGAGTTATCTGGGAAAAGTACGTACGCCGATCCTTCAGCTGTTCGCACGTAAGTACCTGTCTGAATCACAGTACTTGAATAATCTTTATCAAGTTTTACTTCCTGTGCTCTCTTGTTGGTGTAAAAGACTTCTCCTGACTCCCAATAAAGGGTAATCATATCCTTGTCAGTAAAACCATTTTCAACCGGCTGACCATTTGGGCCTGTTTTTGAGGTAAACACAAAAAAGAGTGCCCCCGCTACAAGAACGCCAAGTAACGCAATACCTATTTTCTTCATCCATATATCCTAACACAGAATGAAGAGAGGTATTGAAAAATATACACAAAACAGGTACAGTTTGAAACGTATCCACATCGGCCCTATCGTCTAGTGGTTAGGACAGCGGGTTCTCAATCCGTCAACCGGAGTTCGACTCTCCGTAGGGTCACACGTACAAAAAACGCTGCGCAGGCAGCTATTTTTGTTGTGTGACCCTAAGCAAGCAAACTGCTTTGCTTGCGTCGGAGAGTCGAAAAGCTTTTCCATGTTTTGAGAATCTTTGATACGATAAAACAGGAAAAGGTGTACTGCGACTGTAGGTCGAGACTCTCGTTTAATCACCATCAACAGCTAGCACCAGTAGCGTACAAAAACCTCCTATTTGGAGGTTTTTGTACTTGTGAAAAAAAATTGAAAAAGTTATATAATCTTTTTATGAAAACCATGTTTACAGACAAATTTCCCGACGACATGAAATCTAACACGGAGCTCGAAGCAGTAAAAATTAAATACCCTAATTATGACGACTATTACGTTGCGAGCGGATCGATAAAAGAACGTAGAGAGAGGTTCGATGAAATGTATCAAATATATGCTCCATATGCGGATAGACATTTTCTATCAGATCTCAAAAAGCAATTTCATCAACGAACGTGGGAGATGTATATTGGATATGTTCTTGTAAAAAACAGTGTTATTTTCACCTCGACCGACAAAGGCCCAGATTTTCTTATAGAAACTCCTGGCGGAAAGATTTGGATTGAAGCAGTTGCGTGTGGTCCAGGAGAAGGACCAGATCGAGTTCCTGCAATGGTGTATGGTGGAGTAAGTAACGTCCCTCAGGAAGAAATGATCATACGTATAGTTAGTAGTCTTGATTCAAAGTATAAAAAATTTAAAAAATACCTAGCTGACGGTATTGTGTCTCCGGAAGATAAATTGATAATTGCCGTAAACGCAGGCGGATTTTCACACATTGTTGACGGAGATATGCCACTTATTTTAAAGGCAATTTTTGCCATTGGCCACAAAACACTGTCATGGCCTATAAATTCTGATCATAGTGTTCCTGGAAAATCAGGTGTTTCGACCAGAAATTTTATCGAGAAAAGAAATGGGAGTAAGGTGCCGACAACTTTTTTTCTTGAAGAAGACCATAAAATAATCAGTGCCATAATGTATTGCAGTAAAAACATACTGAATCATGAAAATCCCCCTGGGATAGATATTTCAGTTGTGAGAAACTACATCGCTACCAATTCACTCCCAGAAACTGAGTTTCCGTTTATGGATTATATTAGTACAAAAAACGGAGAAATTCTAATATAGTACATTATTGAGGTTGCTTATCTTTCAAAAAGTTTAATAGGCAGTGACGAACAAGCGATTCAAAGAAATGGGCGAATGGTAATTTTTGCGAACCAGAAAATGATCTATTGTCGATAGTCATACCCATACTTGGATCGGTATCCCAAGTCCTAGCCTCTTTCATTCTTAGTGGCATACTCAAGTACATTGATTCGCCACTATGGAGATACGCAGATCTGGCACTATATATGGTTTTTAGTGTCGGAACTAAGGCATCTTTTCTTATTTTACAATGTTCGGCTCTAGATTTTCCGCCTTTAAAAAATCTTGTGCAATATTTTTTAATAAAGGAAACAAAACGTAACTTAGAATTCCTGACAGAAAAAATCTCCTTCAATTTATCCTGTTGTTCTTTTGACAAACTAGTGACATCCACGATTTCGTGTATTTCCCTTGCACTAAAAATATCCACTGAAGAATCCATATCTATATACTTACTTAAAATTTCTACGGCCGAAACAAGTCGAATGAATACCATTTCGGTGTCTAGACTAACTTGTCTCAAGGATTGTAAATATTGAAATGATGCCCATAAGAAATCTTGATGGAACTCCGTGGGTAGAGATCTGATCTTGTCTAAAAATTCAACAAGCCCAACACTAAAACTACGGGTCTTGTCTGAAAAAATAGTCGGATGAATCCCACCTTCTGTACGCCTGTATTTTAAATATCTTTCGGATCGATGTTTTTGTCCATTTGAAAAAATGGTACTAGTCGCAACGATATAAAATCTGCATTGAAAATATAAAGAGAATAAAGATATAAATTCTTCTGCCACCCCCTCCTTAAAATAGTAACCGCTTTTGTGGACATCTAGGTAACGCGAGTCGTTCTGTTCTCCATGTGTGGCAGACTTTATTCGGAGAAGATATTTATATAAACCATTTTCATCTTTTTCAAAAGTTAAAAATGAACATGAAATTAACCCTTTCTCGTAATCAAGCCCGCCGGTTATACGGCATTCAGTGGCAATTTCATATTCTTCAAAATACTGATCTTTCTTTTTTCTAAATTTAACACAGTCAATATGCCTGACCCAGGACATTCTATTGTCTAGTTTTCTTCTGACTATGGACATATCTAAATAGTACACTCCCCCTCCCTAAACCCCAAAAGCCCCCAACACGGCCTTCCCCCCAAAGATACATACCCAAATAAAAAACCCACCAAATTTGGTGAGCATTCTTGGTCTAAGGTGACATGGAGTCACCTTAGACCACTTTTTCGGCAAGCCTAGCGCTTACCCTTCTTGCCGCTGCCTGCACTCGCACCTTTACGAGCCTGGCATTCGCCATTCCTAGCAGCATGGTTCGCCCAGCGACGACTCTCGACACCGGCTGCTTTTGCACGGGCGGTTTTGCCCGTCGAGGCGCGTTGTTTCAGCTTGAGCCAGGCGGGAACGTCCATACTTCGCGGCAGAGACTTCGGCTGGAGGTCGTTGAAATAAACCGACCAGCCATTTTTGTTCTCGAACGTACAGTTGACCAGCTCCTGTTCCGGACTACCGAAGAATCGGTAGGAGAACGCTCCGGGTTGCAAAAGCATATTTTCGATGCCGGCAGCGGCAACCATCTTACTTGCTTTCGCGAGCAGCCAGGTTGCCCCGATTGCCCGGATGTCGGAGACCTTGAGGAGAAAAGCGTTCCCCTTGCCGGTAAACTCACGACCCGTGTCGTGAGCAAAAGTTGCGTTCACGAGGAATGACCCTGATGACTGAATGATTCCCCGATCATTCAGTCGCACCAGAGTCATTCGAGGATCGTTGACCAGATCATCGAATGAGATCCATGTGCTATGCTTTGTCACAACGTTCATGTTGTTCATGGTTGTCTCCTGATAGCTCCATCGAACCCTTATCCCCATGAAGGAAAGGTGGAGGGGTCCTTGACCCAGATTGGAAGTTTAGTCCGACCGTTCGAAAGTCTTTATGGACAAACTTGGGAAATATTTCCCGAAAAATATCTAAATAATTAGTTTTTAGGTTCTTTTCAGGAAACATTTCCTTTCAAAGATCAGGCTGTATACTAATACCAGTATACTATATATACATAATTTTGTCAAGTATAGCCTCCCTTGTATTAATAGGACGTTACCTCCCCCTCCACTCCTCGTTCTGCCGTACCAAAAGTTCATCTTTCATTTCTGGATATCGCAAGAGTTCTTCTGTAGCACGTTCCATACGAATACCTTGAGAGGCTTTGAGAAGCACTACGTCCCCTTCTTCTAGTAAACTCTCAGCAAATTTTCCTGCACTACGCGAATCTTCAAACTGAAAAATATTATCCTCGTGCATACCATCATTAAGCGCACCTTCGACAATAAAGCGTGCTCGCATACCAACAGTAATAAGCTTGTGTGCTGCCTGGCTTGCGTCTTTGCCGATTTCTTTATGTACTCGTTCAGTATGTTTACCAAGCTCAAGCATGTCACCTAAAATTGCTATTTTCTTTCCTCGGACTTCGATTTCCCGCAGAGTCTCGAGAGCGTGCTTCATAGCTTTGGGAGCAGCGTTGTAAGTGTCATCAAGAAGAATTGCGCCCTTCACACCATCTAAGATCCGCATTCGCCCAGATTCTGGCGTGTATTCTGAAAGTGCGTTATCAAGAAGCGTGAGATCAACATCAAGCACTTGGGCAACAGCACCCGCAGCGGCGCCTGCAGCAGCGTACACACGACCTAGATAGCCTTTGCGCTCAATATGCACCACTTTTCCATCCTGAGTGTGGAGCTCATACTGCATACCTGAAATATCTTTCTTTGTTTCGTCTTTTTTGTCGTACAAATATGAGTCGTTATGAATCGAAACGGTATTGTCTGCATTAAAGCCGAAAGTAACTTTTGTGTGCGTAATGTCTTCGGCAATTTTTGTTGCATCAGCATCATCGCCACAATATACAAAGACGCCGTCTTTTTTCAATGCTTGTGGCAGAAAAGCTTTTTCTTTGATTATAAGGTCGCGATTGTTTTGGAAATTTTCTATGTGTACTGGAGTCTCACCAAACTGAGTAAGTACCGCAATGTTTGGCTTGAGCCATTTTGTGAGTGTTTCGATATCACCGGGTGCGTCGGCACCAACTTCAAGCACCAGCCACGTGGGGTATTCCTCACGAACAATGAGACGGAGCGTACTTCGCACAAGAAGTGCAAGCCAGCCAAACGGATTACTCCACTGATTGTCTTCACCTAAGATAGTCAGCGGTACTCCTATTTCACTGTTAAAACTTTTGTAGCTTTTGCGGGCAGAATATGTGGTGGCGATGGCGGCAAAGATTGCATCTTTACTTGAAGTCTTACCAATATTTCCGGTGACAGCGATAATTTTTGGCTTATAGGCCTTAAGTGTTGCCTGAGCAAGGACGCGCAACAAGAATACAACGACGGGCTTAAAAAATGATTGCATAACGAATGATACACACCATTGTACCTCACTTTTTCTTACTCCCTATTACGGTCTGGTGGCACCGAGAAATAAGACAAAAGAGTGTGTGCTATGTCAAAAAATGGCGTGGTAAGAGTTTGAGAAGCATACTGGGCGCTTGCCCCACCTTTTGGGTGAACTTGGTATAAAAGTACAATAAAACGAGGTTCATATGCAGGATAATATCCAAAGAATGAATGCAAGTATGCGTCATCACGATATCCGCCACCTGCCTTAGGGATTTCAGCCGTACCTGTTTTTGCGGCAAGTGCGTACTCTTTCATTGAGAGCTTTCCTTGAGCAAGCTCTGTGTCTACCACATGTACAAGCATTCGAGTGATAGTTTCGCTTGATTCTTTTTTGAGTGTCTGCACCGGTTCTTTGTGCGGAATCTTCTCTCGTGTACCGTCTTTATATAAAATTTCATCAGCGACATACGGACTTACGAGATACCCACCATTTGCCAAAACAGCAAGTGCACGAATGGTTGCGATGGGAGTGAGAGCGATACCTTGTCCAAAAGACGCAGTGGCGTAGTTTACTTCTTCTTTTGACTGTAAGTTTTTAACTAGATTATTTACTTCATTCGGTAAATCTATTCCTGTTTTTTCTACAAAGGCATACACCTCTCGGAAATAACGAGCAAATTCTTTCTGTCCCATTTGTTGCATTATAAATGTTACTCCAGTGTTTAAAGACTTGTTGAGGACTTCCTGCATCGAAACAATGCCCCGTATCTTTTTGTCAAAATTACTTACTTTATAGCCATTCAAAACAAGCGAGCCTTTATCGTTATATGTTGTCTCAGGTGTTACAACACCAGCATCTATCCCCGCTGCCATGGTGAGCGCTTTAATAATTGAACCCATTTCAAATACTGACTCAACGTTTGGATTTACAAAACGTGCCGTTTTATATTCGGCGTATGTGTTTGGATCGAACGATGGCAATGAATCCATAGCTAAAATCTTACCTGTTCTTGGGTCCATGATTATTCCACCAACCATTTCCGGACTCCACTTTTCCTGTACCGACACGAGTGCTTTATGAAGAACGTCGAGAGTCAACGGATCCATGGTAAGCACAATGTCTGCATCTTCTTTTTTCACCTTGGCACGAAGTGTGTCGTCGATGTCTGAAAACACATCAGCAAAAACATTAATTGGCGCACTACTGATACGCTCTAAAGTATCCTCGTAACTACGCTCAAGTCCATACTGTCCACGAAAAGTGGCTCCATCGCTTCCTACAAATCCAACTACCTGGCTACCTGTTGATTGCTGTGGATATATTCGGCGATAATTTTTATTAAAGAAAAGTCCAGATATCTTTTTCTCTTTTAAAACATCAACTGATTTTTTTGAAACATCTTTTACAATTTCCTCATACGGATCATCCGTCTTGGCTGTTTTTTGACGAATAAGACTGCCATCAAAAGTAACACCAGCTTGTGTTAATTCCCTCAGAAGTCCGTCTACACTTACAATCCGGTTTGGCTGTATTGCAAGAGTATAATATTCTTCGAGTGAAGCAATAGGAACCTCTTCACCACCCTTTGCTTTTAAAAAAATGTTTCCTCTGTTGAAGATTGGAGTAACCACAGGTACATACTGCCCTTCTGCTTGTTTTTTATACTCCTTACCTTGCACACCTTGTACGAATACAAGTCGAACAATAAAAAGAAGTACAACAACCGTGGCAACAATACTAAAGAGCGGGACTCGGTCTATAGAAGAAACAAATGTGCGTGGAGCCATGGATGCTCATTGTAAAGACTCTCTCCTTATTGCGCAAATCCGACTGCAGTTACATCTCGTGAGTCAATATAGGCCGCAACTCGAGATTGTGTACCCACAGGGAAACCAAGGGAAAGCAGTTTTGTTTTTTCTGAAAGCACTTCTTCTTGTTTTGCAACAAGCGCAGCAACTTTTTGTGCTTCTTGATTCAATGACTTGCGTCCTACAACATCAAACGTAATCATCCCGACTGTACCGCAATACGCAATAGTAGAAAAAACAAACAACGCCCACACAAGCGTGTGTGTTGGTATTCTGAATATGTTTTGGATTGTCTGTTTTTTCATAATTATTTTTTTATATACACTCGTAATTTTGCGCTGCGTGATCGTGGATTTTCTTTTTCTTCTTGAAGAGTTGGTGTCACCGGTTTTTTTGTAACTGGTTGCCAATCTTCTTTGTTATCTCTAAAATAGTTTTTCACTAATCGGTCCTCTACACTGTGAAATGAAATGAACCCGACCCGACTCCCCGAGATAACGGCCTCTGGAAGCGAATGAAGTAGCTCTTGAAGGGCACCAACTTCGTCATTGACCGCCATCCGAATGGCTTGAAAGGTTTTTGTCGCTGGATGAATCTTTCCTTTCTTGTATGCCACCGGAACTGCGTGATACACAATGTCGGCAAGTTGTTTTGTTGTCGTAATAGGTTTAACTTCTCGTGCCTCAACGATATTACGAGCAATTCTTCCGGCAAATGACTCATCACTAAATCCTTTGAGGATGTCTACCAGGGTCTCCTGTAACCATTCATTTACTACTGTGTATGCAGTAATAAGAGCGTCAGGGCGAGAAGAAAGTGTCATTTGAAGAGGTTCTTCTTTTTGAAACGTAAAACCACGTCCTGAAGTGTCGAGCTCCTGCGAACTTAAACCTAGGTCTGCAAGAAGAACATCTACGTGTGTAATCTTTTTTTCTTTAAGCACACCTACAACATGCCGAAAGTTTGTTTCACACACAATGACATGAGGGATATTTTTTCCAAGTTCTTTTTCAAGAACTTTTTTCCCTTCCTCGAGCGCTACGTGATCAAGATCAAAACCAATGAGTGTCCCCTCTTTACCTATTTTTTTTGCTAGTTCCACACTGTGCCCTGCACGATTGAATGTACAATCAAGCACGATGTTTCCGTGTTTTGGCCCAAGGAGGTCTATTGTTTCCTGTAAAAGAACTGGAATGTGTCCCATACCCTAGATGAGACCAACTTCTCCGAGTTTTTCTGCCAATGCATCCGCTTCTTGAGCTACATTCTTCACATATGTACTCCATCGTGTTTCATCCCAAATTTCCACACGATTTTGTACGCCCGTAAGAATCACTTTTTCTTGAAGCCCTGCAAAGTCTTTTAAAAACTCTGGAACCAAGATACGTCCAGCTGAATCAATTTCTACTTCTTCTGCACCACCGAGTAAAAATCGATTGAAACTTCGTGTACTAGCGTTACCAAATCCGAGATTACCAAGCTTAGATGCTATCGTTTGCCACTCTTTAATACTGTAGACAAAAATACAGTGATCGAGACCGTTTGTCAGCACTACTTTTTTTCCAAGTTCTTTTCTAAACTTCGCAGGAAGCGAAATTCTTTTTTTAGGATCTAAAGTATGTACGTGTTGGCCAATTAACATTGTATTCTTAGGTGGAAATGAAACATGCCACTTCATCCCACTTGATGACATTATATACCACTTCATGAAACGTTGCTACCACCCTGTTCCACAGTTATCCACATAAAAAGCCGCCTTTTGGCGGCTTTTTATGTGGATAAAGACCTCTTATTCCTTTGGTCTCATTAAAGGAAACAGCTGAGTCTCACGAATCGGCTTATCAACTAAGAACGAAAACAATCTTTCTCCAAAACCAAATCCACACGTAGGCGGCATGCCGTGTTCGAGCATTTCAACGAATTCCCAATCAGGCATCATAGCTTCCTTGTCTCCTGCTTTCAATAATTCCTGTTGGTGTTCAAATCGAGCGCGTTGGTCTAAAGGGTCATTAAGCTCAGAATACCCCTTGCCTAGTTCTGCCCCACCAAGCAGCACTTGGAATTGCTCTACGTATTCTTTATTTTGCGCATCACGTTTTGCGAGCGGCTGCATGAAGTCTGGATATCCAATCACAAATGCCGGGCCAGAGATATTTTTACGACAATATTTCCACAATGCATCGACAAGGCGTTCTTTTGTTTTTCCATCATGTTTTACGTGAAGTTCTAATAATTTTGCTTCAATATCATCCACTGTTGCAGCTAATACATCTAGTCCTGTTTGTTTTTTTATTTCTTCAACATACTGAATTTTTGTCCATTCATCTGCAAGGTCGAAGGTATGTCCACGAGTTGTGAAAGATGTCTTATTAAACACCTCTGTTGCTATTCTCCGGTACATTTCTTTTACCAAATCCATTCCCATATTGTAGTCTGCGTACGCCCAATAAAACTCCATATTCGTAAACTCTTGAAGATGGTTTGGACTTGAGCCTTCATTTCTATAAACGCGGCCTATTTCATACGTCTTTGGAAAACCAGCTGCCATGAGACGTTTTTGCCACAATTCCCCAACGGAAATACGGAGATATACATCGAGGTCGTAATCATTATGATGTGTCGCAAATGGCGCAGCCTCAGCTCCACCTGTAGTAACTTCAAGTGTTGGGGTGTCCACCGCCATAAAACCTTTTTCTTCTAAGAAGTTTCTGGTTGCTCGCCAAAACTTTGTCTTAAGGAAGAACATGTCTCTCACTTCACTATTGGTAAGTATGTCGAGATAGCGCTTACGGAAACGTTCATCGTCATCCTGAATTCCATGCCATTTTTCAGGTAAAGATAATAGAGATTTTGTCGCCAACACAAACCGTGTTGCCTGCATGCTTTGCTCGCCGCGCTGTGTCACAAAAAAAGTTCCTGCAAAAGAAACAAAATCTCCTATATCAATCAAATCAACAAATTGTTGCAGTACTTCTTCACCAAGGACGTCTTTTTTAAGCACTATCTGAAACTGCGATGTGCCATCGTATAACACAATAAAAAGAATTGCCCCTTGGCCACGAATCGCCATAATCCGTCCCGCAACACTTTTTTCATCTCCGCTTTTTTCTAAAGTTTCAAAAGTATCTTTTACCTCACTTAGGGCAATATCCCGAGGAACAGTGCTCGGATACGGAGCTATCCCTAAAGCCTCCAATTTCCTGAGTTTTTCTATACGGATATCCTTGATTTCTTCTTGTGATGCCATGATAGTTTTAACTGTAACAAAAAAAGCGGCTATAAACCACTTTTCTGTTTTGTGAGTTTTCTCTCCAGATTATTCGATTGAGTCTATTGTGTACTCAACGACACCTTTTGGAGTTACAATACTTACTGTGTCACCTACCTTCTTGTTCATGAGCGCCTCACCAATTGGAGAGTGAAATGAAATTTTTCCTGATGCAGTGTCGGCCTCTTCACCTCCTACAATAGTAAATGTCCGTTTTGTTTTGTCGCCCTTTTTGATTAACATAACAGTAGAGCCAACAGAGACCGTGTCTGTGGAGTGCTTTGTGGCTACTTTGGCCGTTTTGAGAATGTGTTCAATCTTAGAAATGCGATCTTCAAGCTTTGCCTGATCCTCTCGTGCTTGGGCGTATTCTGCATTTTCAGAAAGATCTCCCAAAGACTTCGCATACACAAGAGAGTCCGTAATTTGCTTACGGCCTTGGGTCTGGAGCCCGAGAAGCTCTTCCTTTAGCTCCTTAAACTTTTCTTTAGTGAGTATTTCTACCATGGTGGAGAATTATACACCAAAAAGATAATTTTGAGAAGAGACCCTTATAAATAAAGGCTATTTTGGTTTATAGCGGGGTGACACCTTCCTCTAGTCCAGTTCCTATCTCGGTAGTAGTTGCTGTATTGGATTTTGGGCCTTCATTACGAAGGGCTGCGTACTGAGGTCGGTTTTGAGCAATCCACTGTAAAATTCCCAAACTTGTCTTACCTGCACCAAAGACGGTATCAACAGGCCCATTCTCCAAAACAACAACAAAGGCGTACCGCGGGTTTTGATATGGGAAAAAGCCCGTCATCCAGGAATTAACTCTCCCTTTACGAATCCCTATTTCAGCAGTTCCTGATTTTGCCGCAACTGAAAAGCCTGCTTGTTGTAAGACTGGTGATGAACCAGAAACAACTGTTTGCCGCATGCCTTCACGAATAACCTGCAAATCTTCTTTCGAAACAACATACCTTGTTTCTGTCTTGCTCACCCTTGGTGCAATAGTCTGCACCAAATACGGCACAATAAGCCGTCCTCCATTTGCAATACTTGCAACCGAGCGGGCAAGCTGTATTGGGGTCACTTGTGATCCATATTGTCCGATTGAGGTGTGGTACGTATTCCCTAAACGCCACTCTTCATTAAATGTTTTCAGCTTCCATTCTGGAGTTGGAATGAGCCCGGTAGACTCACCCGGCAAATCAATTCCTGTGGTTTCAGCAAAACCAAACTTTCTCAAATACTCGTCTATTTTCTGTATTCCTAAACCTTTTTGGTCACCATATCCACCGCCAATAGTATAGAAGTATACGTCTGAAGATACCGCGATCGCTTCACGCATATCAGTATATCCATGTATCTTCCAATCTCGAAACACAGTATCAGGACCGCCATACGGATTTTTTACAGTAATCGAACCACGACTTTCTATTTGTTTCAACGGACTTATCACATCTTCCTCTAGCGCTGCAAGAGCCATGAAAGGCTTAACGGTTGATCCCGGAGAGTAGAGTCCCGAAATAGCACGATTAAGAAATGGTTTCGCGTCATCGGTTTGAGCTTCGGTAAGTTTTTGTGTCCCCCCTTCTGTGTTAAGTGTGTACAGTGGAAATGAGGGCGCACTCACAAGAGTAAGAAGTTCTCCTGTATCTATATCAATCACAATAGCTGCACCACCTTTAAAACCACCCTCTTGCATGGCTTGTTGCAGAACAGCGTAGGAAGCGTCTTGAAGTTCTGCATCTATGGTAAGTGTCAAATTAGTTCCATCCTCTGGCTCTTCTGTGACATGGATATCTGTCGTCTCACCAAGTGCGTCTACTTGTACAATACGTTTACCATTAACACCCGAAAGAACATCATTGTATTTCTTTTCAAGACCATCTAACCCAAGATACTCCGTCTGCCAATATCTTCCTGATGTATCTTTTTTAGGATAACTTACAAAGCCAATGAGTGGTGCCATGCCGTCCAGTGGTGCATATTCTCGTTTTGCAATTTCAATATGCGTTGTCGTACCGACATTACGGATAAGCGCCATGCCATTTCTGTCGTACATAATTCCTCGCGAACCAAAAAGCGGGGTTGAAATGATTCGATTATTTTCAGATTTCTTAACAAACTCTTCACCTTGCAATACTTGAAGGGAAAAAGACTTCACGAGTCCTGTAGCAACAAAAAGCGTGATAACAACACCGACCGTAATAACCACTTTCGAAGAAACAGGTTTTTCTAATCTCCCTTCGAATGTATCTTGATTAAATTGAGGAACATTTTTCGCATCAAGAAAAATTTCATCTGGAGATATCTCAATAGTGGTTTTTTTTCTGCGAAAGAAATTCATAATTTTATATTCGCAAGAATGGAGAGAAAAGTCGATAGATAATAGCAACTACCACCACTACAATAGTGGTCTTTGGGAGATTGTCACTAAACCACATATCAAAAATAAGTGCTAAAAAAAGAATAATCAAAAAGATGGTCTTTCTCATGGCAGTTCTTCAATTCGAACAACGTCGATCATTTGCGGATGAAACGGTATGTGTATAAAGATTTCTTTCGAGCGGTCACCTTCGTTATCTTTTATTTTTTTAACTGTACCAACGATTAAACGAGGGTGTGCGTCGTAGAAAAAAACATCTCCGATATCAAAATTCATTTCGTGTGGAACCTCAACAATATAGACCCCATCATCAATACCTCGCAATGTTAAAACTATTCCTTCTTTACTTGTTCGTGCTAGTAAATTTTCTCCATTCCAAGACAAAGCAACCAGAGATGTTTTTGTGTCAACCTCTTTCACAACTCCAATAAACGTATCCTGAGGACCAACAACAAGTTGTCCGATATGCATATCATCAGGTGCGCCTTTATTGAGACGAAATGTGTTATGGACAATCGTGTCTACGCTTCCAATACGTTTTGCAAACAATACAGACGAGCTTGCTGTTGGACTCTGACGTTCATATTTTTGTAAAGCATCTTTCAAGATAGTGACTTCGAGATACTTTGCTCTTTCTTCATCAAGAAGCTTATTGAGAAGTATATTTTCTTGATACAGGGCATTATTTGAAGCAACATACAAGTACATTCGATGAAAAACAGATGCGCCCGAAATATAAACTCGAGACGAAAAGAAACCTAAAGATTCTAAAACAGGAATACCCAACTGTTTAAACGGCGACCACAAAAACACAAGCAAGACAAAAATAGTAATGTATATAAAAACTTTTTTAAGGTTCTTATTAGAATCGCGGCGAGATATCATCATGGTTAGTAATGAGAACTTCTTTATATTTATCGAGATCTTCTAAAATTATACCCGTTCCACGCGCGACAGCCGAAAGAGGGTCGTCGGCAACAGTAACAGGAATCTTTAAATGTAGTTGCATAAGTTCGGGCAATCCTCGGATAAGCGCGGTACCACCTGCAAGAATAACCCCCTTATGCATAACATCCGAAAGAATTTCTGGCGGTGTTGTCTCAAGTACTTCTTTGATAGAGTCAATAATTTGCATAATCGAAGGAGAAAGCGCTTCGCGAATATCCGCATCGGTTACCACTACTTCTCGAGGAAGTCCGGTAACTAAATCTCGGCCACGAGCAACCATTTCCATTGGCTCTCCTTCAATAACTCCACCAATAGTAATTTTTATACTCTCAGCAGTTTTTTCACCAATCAGTAATTTGAACTCGTCTTTGAGGTACGAAATGATGTCACTACTCAATCTGTCACCAGCAATTTTAAGCGATTTAGAACGCACAATACCCGCAAGAGAAATAACAGCAATGTCTGTTGTACCACCACCCATATCAACAATCATGGACCCAATAGCATCTTGAATTGGAAGACGTATTCCAATAGCGGCAGCCATGGGCTCTTCAACAATGTACACTTCTCGTGCCCCAGCATTTTTTGTAGCGTCGTATACCGCACGAATTTCTACGTTTGTAATTCCTGTTGGCACACCAACGACAACACGAGGATTGATAGGTTTTCGCACAACATCATTTACCTTATTCATCAAGTACAACATCATTTCTTCAGTAACTTCAAAATCAGAAATAACACCGTCAACGAGTGGACGAATTGCTTTAATATGCGCAGGAGTACGACCAAGCATAAGTTTTGCCTGTTCGCCCACGGCCACAACACGTCCTGTTTTTTGGTTGACCGCAACAACCGAAGGTTCATTGATTACGATTCCGTGTCCGCCCAAATACACCAAGGTATTTGCAGTACCAAGATCAATTCCAACATCATTAGAATATAGTTTTCGCAGACGACTCAACATAATCTTCGTACCCTTAAGAGTACCCTAGTTTAGAACATTTCGCCAATAAATCCGGTCTCTAAGAAAACATTGCAATACAAGCCTCAATAGAGATAATCGCAACTTCCCCGTCAGTCCGTTTTTTATATTCTACACCGCCCGCTGCCAAGCTCTTTTCAGTAATCAAAACTCGATGTGGCATGCCAAGCAAGTCTGCATCATTGAGTTTTATACCAATAGATACATCTCGATCGTCAAAAAGTACCTCTACCCCCTTTGCAGTCAAAGCAACATAGATTTCCTTTGTTTTTTCGTCCTGTTTGAATGAAAGTAAATGAACTTTAAATGGCGCGATGCTCTCCGGCCAAACAATTCCCTTTTCATCAGAAAGCAGCTCTACAATAGTTCCCATGACACGCCCGGGACCAATTCCGTATGAACCCATAATTACTTTTTGCTTCTCTCCTTTGTCATCAACATATGAAAGATCAAACGCGTCTGAGAATTTAGTTCCCAGAGAGAAAATATTTCCAACCTCAGCTGATTTTACTTGTTTAAGGTTTCCTCTTTCCACACCTAAATCTTTCAACACTTCGTCGTTTAACACCTCTTCATTGATTGCAATCTTTTTTTCTTCATCCACATAAATAAGATCTTCACCTGCGTCAGTCAGAGTTTGAAACTCGTGAGAATATTTTGAAAACGAACCGCCAGAAGCAAAAGTAATGTAAGTTTTTTCCCCAATACCCAACCGATTAAACGTCTGAACATACGCTTGCTTTAATTCTTCATATATCTTTGTATGCTCTTCCTCCGTGCGCGCAAAAGAATACAAATCTTTCATGACAAATTCTCGCCCACGCATAATTCCAGACTTTGCTCGAGTTTCGTTTCTAAACTTTGTTTGAAATTGATATACGGAAATCGGTAAGTCACGATATGAACTGATGTAGTTTCGCATCATGTTTGTAATCGGTTCTTCGTGTGTAAAAGAAAGTCCCACCTCGGTATCATTTTTCAATTTCGTTTTAAACCACACATCAACAACATCATCAGAGAAGCGTCCTGTTTTATTCCAAACTTCTTTGTCTTGAAGTGCTGTCATCGAAAGCTCTTGTCCGCCTACTTTATTCATTTCTTCACGAATTACCTGCACAATGTTATTAAAGACTTTAAGTCCAAGAGGTAAATAGACATACGCTCCGGCCATTTCTTTGTAGACATACCCTGCACGAATAAGTAATTGCGCATTTTTTGAAACCTCGTCAGCAGGAGCTTCTTTTCGTGTCTTAGTAAAAAGTTTTGATTGCAACATAAAGAATACATTAAATTAGACGGGTTATATCTTGCCAAGTAACAAACACCATGAGAAGCAAAAGTAGCCCGAAACCAATAGTATTTGTCCAGGCCTGAAGCGCAAGCGGGAGTGGACGACGAATAACGCTTTCAATGGCGACAAATAAAATACGACCACCGTCGAGCGCAGGAAATGGAATTAAGTTAAGAATCGCAAGATTGATTGAAATAATCGCAGCGAAGGTGAAAAGCGCCGCCACTCCGAACACTCGAACTTGATCAACAACACCAACAATGCCAATAGGCCCAGTGAGTTCTTGTACTCCACCATGACCAGTAAATAAACCTTTAACAAGTCCCACAAAAGCATCTGCGGTAAGAACGGTATATGAAGCGGTTGTTTTCGCCCCTTGCCATAATGCCTTGTGTAGCGGAAGATCGAGTACTCCCACCCTATCAACAGTAAGACCAATGATTTTCTTGTCCGATCCAACATACGCACTTGGAGTAATCAATTTGTATGTCACCACACCTTCACCCTTCTTTTGATATCCAATAGTCATTTCTGCATCTTGATGTGAAGCAACAAAATCACTTACTTCTTTACCACTTTTTGGTTCAATAAACTCTTTGAATGTCGCAAGAGAGACGAGTGAATCTCCTGGCTCAATTCCAAGAACGTCTGCGGGTGAAGATTTTGCAACATTTAAAATCGCCGTGCGCTCATTTTGGACCTGTATATTTTTGGGCACTGCGGTTACTGAAGTTTCTGCTCCAATAATATATGCCCCTGAAAAGAGGACCCACGCAAAAATAAGATTCATGGTGATTCCAGCCAAAAGCACCGCCGCTTGAATGTACCGAGGCTTGTGAGCAAAACTTCTTTTTCTATCAACGCCATCTGTTGCTTCACTTGGATCTTCACCGTAAATCTTTACGTATCCTCCAATAGGAAGAAGATTCACCCGATACTCTGTTTCGCCAAATTTTTTACCGAAGAGTTTTGGTGGAAAACCAAATGCAAATTCATCCACACGAATACCTGCCCACTTTGCCACAATGAAATGTCCAAACTCGTGAACAACAACCAAGAAGATGAGGATTGCGAAAAAGATAAGAGTTGAAATAAACATATAAAAAAATTAATTCATTACTTCTGCTTCTTTTTTAGTAAACACATCTTCAAGAAGACCATTATACTCATCCACCTTTTTCTGAAGTTCGTCAGATGCTCGCTTTGCATCATCTTCGGGAAGATTTTGTGCCTCAATATCTTTTTGCGTCTCTTGCCGCAACATACGCACCTTCACTCGTCCATCTTCTAGGCGATCTTTGAGCACCTTCACCAGCTGTGCGCGGCGCTCAGTGGTTAATTGAGGAAAAAAGATGCGTAACCCACCATCATCAACAGAAACAGAAAGTCCGAGATCAGCATCATACAGAGCCTTTTCGATTATTTTTACCTGAGACTTATCCCAAGGAGCCACACGAAGTGTGCGGGGGTCTTCAATAGTCACAGAAGCCACATGTGGAATAGCGGTGCGAGAGCCATAACTTTCAACACTTACCAAGTCTAAAATTGCTGGAGTAGCTCGACCTGTAGAAATGCCTGTGTACTCACGCTTAAGCCACTCAATAACTTCTTTCCCCTGTGTACTAAAATCTGAAAATGAATATGCCATATTTGTATCTCCTTACTATACACGGGTTTATGAGCGCAGAAAAGACCGCCTACAAAAACAAAACTGCTCCTCTTTGTAGACGAGGAGCAGTGTGCAAAAATGAGATAGGTTCAGGTCGGCACCCATTCGAACCCTGAAAAACGAGCTGCGGGATGGCAGTTTCGAAAAACATTGACGAGCGGGTACCAACCTATAGTTATTTCTCGTCCAGTATTACCAAGACCAGGGACATGAAAAGCGCCCCCTTCAAATTTAACAACAGATTTCCAAAGGAACAGAGTGTCGCCTCCCAGAAAATCACGAATAGGTTTACTGTTAATCTTCGTAATTTCTTCGCCATCACGAAGATTCAAGCACGTTTTCAGAAGATCACTCCTCTTCAAGTGGGTATACACCTCCGTGCCCGTTGTCTTGCCTTCCCCATATTGTGCCTCGAGTAGGTATTTTTCTACAGCACTGAATTCATACTCAGACGAACCAGCTGATTCGAGGTCAAGGTGAACCACGACTCGAACGTCTTTGGGGTAGATGGGCCTGACTAAACGATTAACAACAATGCCGATGTCCATGAATATTCTCCGAATTCTTCTGTGGAGCTTACTGTGAAATACAGTAATTTGCCACAGCCTCAAAAATTCAAATTATGGCAGAATTTGAATACTGGAAGCTGTGGCAAACCTTGAGTTAAAGAACTTTCTATCTTTAAGATACAAGCTTATTTATCTTTGTCAAGAACAGGAAGTTGTAGACACACATACTCTACAAGCATCTTAATGGACGCACCTTGGTCGTATGTATATGGTGTGACTGTGGTAAGAACTTGGACCGCTCCCTTTCTTTTTTCGGAAGAATACAAACTCTGAAGCACGGCTTGTGTCAGATTATTAAAAAATTCATTCACTTTCTCTTTACTTGGCTTTTGCAGACCTGTTTTAAGAAGTGTTGTAACTTCTTTTTCTAGAAGCCGAGCATGCGGTGGTAATTGGAGCAACGAATCATCATATATCTTTTCTTTGGCAGGTATGCGATAAACAACTGCACGTGAAATAATGGTCGGCAGGAGAACACTCACGTCTTTTACGATTAAAATTATTTGCGTATTGCCGCTTGGTTCTTCAAATGTTTTTAAAAGTGCGTTTTGAGAAATAATTGGAAAGATTGTTGGTGTCAATACTAAAAGTTTACTCACACGATATTGCGGCATACCATCTGTCCATTCTTTTATTTCTCGTGCAGTCTCAATGGAGAGAGAATCGACTGCACGCACAGAGATGTCTCCGTGACTTTCTACGTCTATACTTTCTGTATCTTTAAAGAAGTTTGTAATAGATACAAAAACGTCCTGTGTATTCCCCACAAGAATAAGTGTCTGGAATGGTTGTTTTAAAATGTGAGCAAGGAGAATGTTCTCCATATATTAACGTTTTGCAATAATACTCTTCTTATAGAGATCGAGATGGTCAAGTGCGATACCAGTGCCTTTTGCTACACAGTACAATGCGTCTTCAGCCAGCGTTGCCTTCACACCTGTTTTACGTTCAATAAGAAGTGGTAGATTACGCAAGAGTGAAGATCCTCCAGACATAATAATGCCGTTGTCGATAATGTCTGAGGCAAGCTCAGGAGGAGTTTCTTGAAAGACATCTTTTATGGCTTTTATAATAAGACGCAGTTCACGTTCAACCGCTTTTACCATTTCATTTGTGGTAATGGTTACGCTTCGAGGAAGGCCTGTAACATGGTCACGACCTTTGATAGACATACTGAGCTCTTCGTTGAGTGGGAGGGCGCTTCCAACATGAATTTTTATATCCTCGGCTGTTTTGTCGCCAATAGCGAGATTATATGTCTTCTTTACGTGATCTACGATTGCTTGGTCTATTTTATTTCCAGCACATTTTACTGATGTTGATGCCACAATGCCACCGAGTGAGATTACCGCAACGTCTGTGGTTCCCCCACCAATATCTACAATCATTCTTCCTTTTGGTTCATGAATGGGGATGCCGGCACCAATTGCGGCCAAAATAGGCTCCTTTACTACGTAGGCATTTTTAGCACCTGCTTTTATCGCAGCTTCCACCACCGCACGGCGCTCTGTCGAGGTAATTCCTGCTGGCACTGATACCATCACTTCAGGCTTTACAATCACCCATTTGCCGAGCGCCTTATTTATAAAATAACGAAGCATTGCTTCTGTAACTTTGTAGTCTGCAATAACACCGTCTTTCATAGGACGATATGCAACGATTGAGTCCGGTGTCTTACCGATCATTTCTTTTGCTTCAAGCCCCACCGCAAGCACCTGCTTCCCTTCTTCAGAAATAGCAACAACTGAGGGCTCATTTAATACGACCCCTTTACCCGGTACAAACACAAGTGTGTTGGCAGTTCCCAAATCTATCCCGAGCTTTTTCTTAAAAATTGACATATTGTGTGAAGAAAGAGATTTACTCGGTGTGCCGTGTTATCGAAAGCCCAATAGCCCGCAAACGTTCATCTAAATTCTCATACCCTCTATCTATATTATACACATTCCCAATAGTGGATGTTCCTGTCGCAAGTGCCGCAGCAATAACAAAAGCAATGCCTGCACGAAGATCCGGTGATTGCAATTCTTTAGCACGGAGCACTGTCTTGCCACGCACAAGAACTTGAAGCGGATTCATGGTTGTAATGTTTGCTCCCATGTTTTGCAATCCTTCTGTATATCTCAATCGATCTTCAAAGATAGTTTCCCATACCGTACTTTCACCCTTTGCCTGCGTGAGAGCAACCAGCATTGGAGACTGGAGGTCTGTTGGAAAGCCTGGATACTCGTGTGTTTTTATGTGCACTGGTTTCAAAATTGTTTTCTCATTTCCAAATACACGCACACTATTTTTAGTTGTTTCAAAACGAACACCCATTTCTTTAATATGCTCAAGAAGTGACTCAAAGTGTTCTGGTATACAATTTGCAACAGTCACATCTTTTCCTAGGAGTGCCGCAAGAACGACAAAACTCCCAGCTTCTATGCGGTCAGGAATCGTTACATACGCTTTTTTTGCAGTCAACGGTTTTCCGTTTGTACCATAGATTGTGAGCGTTGGCGTACCGATTCCGTCTATCTTCACACCAGAATCTTGTAAAAAGTTTGCCAGTGAAACCACTTCAGGCTCCATGGCTGCATTTCGTAAAACAGTTTTTCCTTTTGCAAGTGATGCGGCCATTAAAACCGTTTCTGTTCCTGTAACTGAAGGAATACGAAAATGAATATGTCCCCCAACAAGCCCCTTGGGTGCAGAGATGTGATACCGTTCATTTTTATGGGTAATAGTTGCGCCAAGCTTCTCATAGGCAGTTAAAAACACATCTATAGGCCTTCCACCAAGTACACAACCTCCTGGGTGCGGAAAAGAAACTTTACCATAGCGCGCAAGAAGAGGTCCGGTAAAAACAACCGACGCTCGAAATTGCTTTGCAATATCAGTTGGCAAATCAGTTATCATTTTCTTTGGCACTGTGATTGTCACATTCCTTTTATTGTCCGAATAATGAGTTGCGCCAAGGGATTCTAAAAGTTCATACGAACGATGCACGTCTTCAATCTCTGGCACATTTGAAATAGAGAGTGGGGTCGCAAACAACGGACTTGCTGCGAGCACTTTCAAAACCGCGTTTTTTGCTCCAAATACAGGAATAATCCCTTCTAGTTTTCGTTTTCCCGAAAGCCCTTTAATCTTAAATACCCCGTGTGTCGAGTCAGTCATACTAGAGAGCATATCAAAGTTTTGCGTGAGTCCCAAAAATAAGTACAATCGGTGTATGGTACTCCTCCACGTCGCCCTTCTTACTCATCGAAAAATTCCATCACCGCTCTCATTTTATTCAAAGGATGATGTGTCTGTAGGGGCATTAGTATACGTTACGTTGCGTAAAGAAGAAATGCTTGGTATCGTTGTCCAAAAAAGTACACTGGCTGAACATAAAGGAGACATTCGCACGCAGACGTTTCAATTAAAAAAAATAAAGAAAAATGACGTTGTTGGACATGTTCCTGAAAAGATTCTTGCCAAGTATATACAGGCGGCAGAAGTGCAAGCTATTCCCTACTCACTTTTTTTTGATGCCGTTATTCCAGAGTCGCTCAAAAATAATCCTGAGTACGTGCAAAATGCACTCACATACCGACATGAGGAGGGAGAATTAGAGAAAACAATTTCTTACCTTGAAAGCTCTTCTGAGGAACGAGTCGTGCAATACAAAAGTATTGTGCGTGATATTCTTGCTAAGAAAAGATCCATCCATATCATTGCACCTACAGTTGAACGCGTACTCAAACTTGCATCATATATCGGAAAAGGAATCCAGCACAAAGTAGTTGTACTCCATGGAGAACTCACAAAAAAACAAACTCAGGAAGCTATCACAAAAATATATACTGAGAAAGAATATCTGTGTGTCTGCTCAACGCCGCACTTTGCACACATTACCCCAAAAACAATTGATCTCACCATTGTCGACCAGGAATCACATCCGAATTATTATTCTTTTGATACACCAAGTGTCGACTACATATCACTTTTCAAAACAACGTGGGACACATCACAGGCCAAAACACTTTTTGCAGATACTATTTTACGAATAGAATCATACCGAGATTTGGAAGAGAAAAAATACTCTCGGGAATTTTCTATTCACTCACGCTTTTCACACCATGTTCCTATTGAATTATGCACTTTTGAAAAAGATGCGCCGTTTAGCACCCTCACAAATCCGGTACGGGAAACAATTACAAAAATGAAGTTATCTGCACACGCATTTTTATATGTTGCTCGCAAAGGAGTCCACTCATCTATTCAATGTAGTGATTGTGGTACCGTTGTATTATGTGCCCAGTGCGAAAAGCCAACCACCATTCAAGCGCTTTCGCACAACATACGTGGTTTACGTTGTCTCTATTGTGGACACAAAGAAACTTTGCAACAAGATCAAGAAATTATTTGTGGCACATGTGGAAGTTGGAAAATAAAAGGGTACGGAATAACGACAAGAACTGTTGCTGAAGAAGTAGAAAAAGTGTTTCCCACTAAAGACGTTTTTGTTCTTGATGGGGACGTTTCGGAAAAAGTGTTCAAAAAAACAATACATACATGGAAAGAATCAGGTGGTATCTTGGTTGGTACCGACGGCGTCCTTCCATATCTTGAACAAAAGTTAGCTGTGGCAGCTATTATTTCGTGTGATTCATGGCTTTCGATGCCAGACATAGACACCCATCGAAGGTTGGTGCAAGTGTTGGAACCTATTCTTGAGTACAGCCATAACGCCGTTTTTGTACAAACTCGTATTCCAGAAGATCCTCTTTTTGAAATATGTAAAAAAGAAAATATTACCGACTACATTAAAACTGAACTAAAAGAACGTAGGGAGCTCGCTCATGCGCCATATACGACGTTTGTTTTGCTCCGAAAAGAAGGTTCTTTTACTAAAAAAGAAGCTGATTCTCTTGTAGATCTCTTCCCCGCCTGCAAGCCACACATATACAAAGTACACACTGATATTCGAGTACTTTTGCGAATAACTCACGAACGTTTTATTGAAGACACGGGGCTCCAAAGAAGGCTCCAGGGACTCTATCCGCACGTAATCGTAGAGGTAAACCCACAAACCTTATTTAGTAGATAAAGATGCGAGACAGGCAGATAAAAGCTCTGTGGGCTGCATACCGATGGCGCGTAGCGTATCTGGGATTATTTCTTTCGTAAAATCTCGAACTGGCACAGCGTGCATAAGGTACAGTCCCTTTGGTGTGTGTGTAAGCTCAACATGCAGAGTTGGAAAGGTTGAATAGTGACCAAAGAGGTTTTCTAATTTTGCAATTATATTTTCTTTAATTTGATGCGAAAGTGAAGATGAAGAAAGTCTAACACCTGAAGGGTGACTTATTTTTTCAAACAATGGGGTTGCATACACTTTCTTCCCTCGAGCGTTTCGAACTAAAGTACAAGTGAGTTTTCTTCCTTTGGGTTGATACACACATTCTATATTTTCACCCTGAAATAAAGAAGGAAGTGCGTGTTTTCGTAATTCATGAATTGAAGAAATTTCTTCTGAAATTTTTTCTTCTTTTCTGACCCGAATGGGGTGCGGAATACTTGTCCACAAAGTCACTAGTGCTCGCTCAAGATCACTATGCCCCGCCTCAACATTCATTGACTTTGCAAGTAGGAAGTCGTGGGACGGGTTTTTTGACTCATAGGTTCTTCCAAAAATATGCCGAACCCCTTGTCCATCAAAATAATGATGAATATTTGTTCGAATTTGAATTGGAATGAGCGAATCAATAAGATAGGCATCATTTTCTTTGGCGATATCATGAAGGGTTGTATGTTTTCCTTGTGTGCTTAAAAGGATCTTCCCTGTAAAGTAATACTCCGAAAGCTGAATACCAGACACGCTCAAAAACAATTCTTGTATTTGAGAAAGTGATTGATCATTACCAGAATGCACGAAAGCGATACGCATGTATTTTGCTTATTTTATCACAAGACACACAACTACTTATTAACGCCTTGTGTATCTATCACTCACAAACAGTTTTTCTCTCCCAAACCTTCCCCCACCTAAAGAAAAACTGTTGTTCGTTCTAGGTACACAAAGGACCTGTTGTAATTATCTTAACTAAAAACTACCAATCAAGTTGCCCACCAACTTTATATTCTGTTACGCGAGTCTCAAAAAAGTTTTTCTCTTTTGCAAGGTCAATAGCTTCTGACATCCATGGAAATGGATTCTCCACATTGTACTGTCGTGGAAGTCCCACACTTTCAAGGCGACGGTCTGCGATATGTTCAACATATTGACGAAATCCTTGTGCATTAATGCCAAAAATACCCTTTGGAAACACCGTTGTCGCGTAAGTATATTCAAGCTCCACTCCACGGCGAACAAGATTCACAATTCTTTCTTGAAACTCAGGTGTCCATAATTCTGGCTGCTCTTCCTTAATGGTATTTATCATATTCACCCCAAAGTTGAGATGTTGTGACTCATCTCGCATAATGTACTGAATCTGCTCAGCAGAACCTGTCATTTTGTTAACTCGCTGGAAACTAAACATCACTGCAAAAGATGAGTAAAAGAAAATTCCTTCCATGATGAGTGAGAAGACACAGATGTTCTCCAGAAACTTCTGATCGTTTTCAAAAGTTCCTGTTTTAAAGTGTGGATCAAAAATTCCTTCATTAAGAGAGAGTACAAGCTCATCTTTCTCAAAAATCGCTTTCTCTTCACGATACATATTAAATATCTTCGCTTGATCCATACCCAGCGACTCAACAATGTACTGATATGCGTGGGTGTGAATTGCCTCTTCATACGCCTGACGAAGCAAGTACATACGACATTCGGGAGACGTGATATGTTTGTACACCGCAAGAACTAAGTTATTCGCTGCAATTGAGTCCGCAGTTGTAAAGAATCCCAAAATAGTTTCAAACGCCTTTCGCTCATCCGCGCTAAGCACTGTTTGAGATTTCCACTGTTCAATGTCTCGTTGCATTGATACCTCAGTTGGAAGCCAATGATTTGCGTTTCCCACAAGATATGTGTCCCACGCAAACGTATGCTTCATTGGGTAGAGTTGCATCACATCAGCATCTTTTCCGTTGATGATTTTTCTTTGATTAATGTCGACAGGGGCTGCGTGATGATTGATGGGCATAAGAAATGTGCAAATTATTTTTTAAGATCGATTGAATATTACGCGGAACAAGATTCGCACTCTTCATTATTGTCAGCGCGGTGCAAATTATAAATCGGTTTTGTTGGCGATTGGTTCACGTGAGCATCAGGGTGAGATGATGTAATGGTAACTTTTTCAAGTGGCATGGCAATAGCTGAAAGTGGACTTGGAATATCTTGTACCCCGGATGTCTCCATCTGAGAAGATTCTGTTGTCTTTTTGTCAGATGAGCGCGTGTGTGTGGCGCCAAACTCCGATGTTGAAACAGTTGATTTTTCTACCTGTGAAGCGCCGAGTGTTCGAAGATAGTATGTTGTCTTGAGTCCAAGCTCCCATGCAAGCATATATACATCTGAAAGGTCTTTTCCTGAAGTGCCTTTGAAAAATACGTTCACTGATTGACTCTGATCCATCCACTTTGCTCGACGAGAAGCGCCCAGCATAAGCCATTTCTGGTCAATTTCAAATACTTCAGTATATTTTTGTTTGAGATCATTAGGAATTTCCTTGATACTCTGCACACTTCCATCATTGAACTTAAGCTTTCCAAGCATTTCCTCACTCCACAATTTTCGATCTTTAAGATCTTGCACGAGATATTTATTCACCACCACAAAGTCTCCCTCTTTGTTGGACTTCACGTAGATGTTTTTATAAATCGGCTCAATACAAGGAATGCAACCTACGAGATTCGCTGTACTTGCAGTTGGTGCAATTGCCATAGTATTTGAATTACGCATACCATGCTTCTTGATATGTTCGCGCACTGGTGCCCAATCTATCTTACCACCACGAGGAACATCGATTTTTATGCCACGTTCTTTTTCTAGTAAATCAACCGTGTCTTGCGGAAGAAGTCCTCTGTCCCACTTAGAACCCTTAAAGCTTTCATATGCGCCTTTTTCTTTTGCGAGTTCAGATGAAGCAAGAATCGTATAGTATGCCATGACTTCCATAGACTCATCGGCAAATTCAACCGCATCTTGTGTATCAAATCGAAGACCAAGCGCATACAAAGCATCGTGATATCCTCGAATACCGAGCCCAATAGGTCGGTGACGCATGTTTGATCGTCGAGCGTCTTCTGTGGGATAGAAGTTGATATCGAGTGTGTTGTCGGTCATTCGAACCGCTGCTCGCATCACGCGTTGCAAGAGTGTGTGGTCGAGTTTTTTGTTTACGACAAACTTAGCAAAGTTTACCGAGCCAATATTACACACCGCCGTTTCATCAGGTGAAGTATTTAAGGTAATCTCGGTACACAAGTTTGAATTATGAATCACGCCCACGTGGTCTTGCGGACTTCGTACGTTACACGGATCTTTCCAAGTAATCCACGGATGACCTGTTTCGAAAAGCATAGCAAGCATTTTTTTCCACAAATCTTTTGCAGGTAATCGTTTCCATACTCGAATTTTTCCTTCGTCTACCATCTTTTCGTATTTTACATACGCTTCATCAAACTTCTTTCCATACAGCTCTGGGAGATCGGGGGTTTCGTCTGGACTAAAGAGTGTCCAATCTTTATTTTCTCGTACCCGCTTCATGAAAAGATCGGGAATCCAGTTTGCAGTATTGATGTCGTGTGTTCGACGACGCTCGTCACCAGTATTTTTTCGAAGTTCGAGAAAATCTTCAATATCGTAATGCCATGTTTCAAGATAGGCACAGGCAGCGCTTCTTCGTTTGCCGCCACGCATAATAGCAACATTGATATCATTGGCGATTTTGAGATACGGTACAACTCCCTGGCTTTCAATTTCTACCGATTTCACAATTGAGCCCGTTGCTCGAACCTTGGTCCACGCAGTTCCAACACCACCCGACCATTTCAGAAGCTGAGCATTGTCTGAGTAGGTTTTAAAAATAGCCTTGAGATCATCTGGTACTACGTTTAGGAAACAATTTGAAAGCTGTGCCTTCACTACGCCAGATTGATAGAGGGTTCGTCCGCCTGGAGTGTACAAAAACTCCGAGAGCACATAATAAAATTCCTTCACCACATCCATTCGCTTTTCCGGAGCTTCGTTGAGAGCAGTCCCCATAGCAATACGCATCCAAAACATTTGCGGAGTTTCGTATGGACGCTTTGTTTCCATATCCTCAAGCAAATATCGTGAGTGTAAAATTTCAAGACCCATGTACTCAAAATAATGATCCCGCGACGGCTCAAGTGCGTCTGCAAGTGCTTCGAGATCAAACTCTTTCATGCGGGGATCAAACTTTCCTTTCTCAATCATCTCAGTAATATATTTCGGAAATGCTTTTTTAAGTGCAGCCCGAGTATCATTCAAATCAACTTCTTCACCAAACACACGAGTGTAGACCGTTGTAAGAAGAAGTCGTGCTGCAACTTTTGAATATGCTGGATCAATTTCAATACGCGAACGCACCGTCATGATAAGTGAACGAAATACATCCTTGGTTGGAATGCCGTTGTA
>JBBSJU010000004.1:0-60171 GCA_038256975.1 Minisyncoccia bacterium
ACATCACCTCATCTTCTGACGGCACAAAGCTCGCTGCAACAGTACAAGGTGGCTTCATATACACATCCACAGACTCAGGTGCAACATGGACAGAACAAACGTCTGCTGGGTCACCGAATTGGTTTTTAATGACCTCTTCCTCAGATGGCACAAAGTTAGCCGCAGCCCCATCTAGTGGCTTCATCTACACATCCACAGACTCAGGTGCAACATGGGCAACCAGTACTGCTGCAGGTTCACGTTTTTGGACGGACATCACCTCATCTTCTGACGGCACAAAGCTCGCTGCAATAGATGACAGTGGCTCCGCATACATCTCCACAGACTCAGGTGCAACATGGGCACAGCACACCATTGCTTCAGGGTCACCATATTCATATGGCATCACCTCATCCTCAGACGGTACAAAACTTGCTGTAACGGTTAACGGTGGCTTCATCTACACATCCACAGACTCAGGTGCAACATGGGTAGAAGAAACTACTGCGGGTTCACGTTTTTGGTATTACATCACCTCATCTTCTGACGGCACAAAGCTCGCTGCATTTGAATCTGGTGGCTACATCTACACCGGAACCACCCCAACTCCAACTCCCACTCCCACTCCCACTCCTGTAGTCACAGGTGGTATTGTTCCTCTCTCTTTTCTTGCGTTCCTTAATGTAAACAATGCACCCGCAGTCGCACCAACACCAGTAACACCACCTCCCACCTCAAACATCCCACCTCAAACCCAAGTTCAATACATCTTCACTCGTAACCTCATGCTAAACATGCAGCATGGAGACGTCCTTGAGCTCCAGAAGTATCTTAACGCACAAGGTTTTAAGGTGGCAGTAGCTGGTCCTGGTTCACCAGGAAATGAAACAGATCGCTTTGGCAGATTGACCTATAATGCACTTATTAAATTTCAAGATGCATATGCTGTAGAAATCTTGAAGCCAAGTGGACTCAAAAAGGGAACAGGATATTTTGGTTCTAGTACGAGAGCATTTATTAATAAGTAGGAAAGGGGGGTAGATTTAAAAAATAATCATTTTCTGATTGTTTGATATAATTACCAGATGAATCGACAGCTTATATTTTTAATTGGAATTGCACTTATTGTTCTTCCGTGGCCACAGATAGCGCTTCCATACGTGATCAAGCTTGTTATTTTTGGCATTTTTGGACTTACCTTGATTTTTCAGACTATGAAACGGTCCGCCAGAGCTTCTGTTGCCCCTGAAAAGAAGTAAGGCTTAGGTTGACCACGTGCTAGGAAACCCTTTGACTATATTGAAAAATATTGGTATTGTGTGTCTCTATGAAGAAAAAAGTAACGGAAGACCTTTCTACGAGTGAAATCGACCCACGTGTATACGAGGTGTCGTTTTGGCTCGTGCCCACGATTTCAGAATCGGAGCTTCCTGCACACTTTGATCGCCTTAAAAAGGTGGTTTCTGATGCGCAAGGAGAGTTCATTTCTGAAGAGGCGCCTTACATGCGAGAAATGACCTATCAAATGGTTCGTGTCATCGACAATGTAAATAAGCGTTTCAATGACGGATATTTTGGCTGGGTTAAGTTTCGAGCACTCCCACAAAATGCAATTGTAGTTAAAAACACCTTCGAAAAAGATGTAACGCTTATTCGTTCGCTTTTGGTTGAAACTGTAGAAGAAAATACAACATATACAAAACGCCCTGAAAGCAAAATCACCCTTTCTGAGGAAGTTATGGAAGATGTTGCGAGTGCTCCTGAAGCGGTAGTTGCTCCCGAGGTGGCAGTGGAAACAGCTCCCACAAAAGAGGAATAATACGCTACACTGAAATATATGTATCTCAATAAAGTGTATCTCATTGGTAATCTCACCCGAGATCCAGAACTGAAATCGCTTCCAACAGGAAATAAAGTAACTTCGTTTAGTATTGCTACGAATCGTGTTTGGAAAGACGCGAATGGTGCGAAGCAAGAATCAGTAGAATTTCACAATGTTGTGGTTTTTGGTCGCCAAGCAGAAACTTCAGCTCAGTACCTCAAAAAAGGTCAGCAAGTGATGGTAGAAGGAAGAATTCAAACACGAAGCTGGGATGACAAAACAACAAACGAGAAAAAATATCGAACGGAAATTGTTGCTGAGAGTGTCCAATTTGGATCAAAGACGGGAGGAAGCTCTTCCGAAACTGGAGAAGTAAAAGGTCAAGCAATGAGTAGTGATGGCAAACTCGACACGATAGAGTACGGAGATGAAGATGTAAACATTAATGATATCCCATTTTAAAAGTATGAAAAAAGCAGATTACTTCAACGCAAACAACATTCAGCATATCGATTACAAAGACGTAGAGATTATTAAAAAGTTTTTGAATCCAAACGCACGTATGCTTTCACGACGGAAGTCAGGACTTACTGCAAAGAACCAACGACTTCTCTCCATGGCGGTAAAACGAGCACGATTCATGGGACTTCTCCCGTACGTTGCGCAATAGTTGGACTTCACCGTCCACTCATAAGTAGTTTTTCTTTACGGAGACCTCTCCCTACCCAAAGAAAAAATCTTATTCGTTTCCATGTGTGAGTGATACTAAAAATCCGTCCGCTTGGGCGGATTTTTGCTATACTGTAATTAATGAACCTCGATGAGAAGGTAACATATTTTGCTGAAACTGATTTTCGAAACAAGAAGACGAAGTTTGGCATAAAAAACAAAGATCGAAGTCGTCACATGTATGTGATTGGTATGACAGGTATGGGAAAATCAACCATGCTTGAAAACCTTGCCATTCAAGATATTCAAAGTGGTGAAGGTGTTGCATTTATTGACCCGCACGGTGGAACGGCAGAAAAACTCCTTTCATACATTCCAGAGCATCGAGTACAAGACGTAGTGTATTTTGCGCCATTTGATTCAGACTATCCGATATCTTTTAATGTACTTGACGACGTTGATCCAAAACGACGACACCTTGTTGTGGGCGGTCTCATGAGTGCTTTCAAAAAGATTTGGGTTGATGCATGGTCGGCCCGCATGGAATATATTTTGCAAAATATATTGCACGCACTCCTTGAATACCCAGGGGCTACTCTTTTAGGGGTGAATAGGATGTTGTCCGATAAAGATTTTCGAAAGAAAGTTGTCGACAATGTTACCGATCCTTCGGTGAAGGCTTTTTGGGTTGAAGAATACGCAAAGTATACCGATAAATTTGCCGCTGAAGCTGCACCGGCCATTCAAAATAAAGTTGGGCAGTTTACCGGGAATCCTTTGATTCGAAATTTAGTAGGGCAACCGAAGTCGTCATTTGATATTCGTGAGCTTATGGACAACAGAAAGATTTTGATTATGAACCTTTCAAAGGGTCGTATGGGCGAAGACAACTCAAATCTCATTGGCTCAATGCTTATTACCAAAATGTATCTTGCAGCTATGAGTCGTGCTGATTCTACTGAAAACGAAATGCGCGAACTGCCGTCATTTAACTTTTATGTAGATGAGTTTCAATCATTTGCGAGTGACTCTTTCGCAAATATTTTATCCGAAGCTCGAAAGTATAAGCTCAACCTCACGATTGCACACCAGTATGTGGAGCAGATGTCGGATGAAGTGAAGGCTGCAGTCTTTGGAAATGTGGGCAGTATGGTAGTCTTTCGAGTTGGATCAACTGATGCAGAAATATTTGAAAAAGAATTTGCACCGTATTTTATGTTGGAAGATATTGTTAGTCTGGGGCAACGACAAATATATTTACGTCTCATGATAGATGGAGTTGGCTCACAGCCATTTTCTGCAACTACTTTACCACCCATTATGCCACCAGAGGTAGCATACAGGCAGCAAGTTATTGATGCTTCTCGAATGAAATTTGCACGTAAAAAAGATGACGTTGAAAAAGAAATTCGTGATTGGCACGCTCCGGTTTTGTTTACTCAAGATGATCGTATGCGTGATATCCAAAAAGGTGAACAGGCAAGAATGGCAAAAGGCATTTCACCACGTGGAACCTTTCAATCTCAAGCGACGTATTATCCTAAAAGTGAACAAACGGTAACTCAGACAGCGTCTCAAGTGCCCCAACAAGTAAAGAAAAATGAGTTCGCTCATCCAGTGAAAACCCAGTCGCCAAGTCAGTTTTCAAGACCAATAGCATCTCCTCAAAAACAGACAATACAAAATGTTTCTTCTCCAAACACAAGCTTGCGAGATGCTTTGCAAAAAGAAATACAGAGTGTGAAAAGTCCTGTTCAAAAGCCTGAGGAGAAAAAAGACAAAGACATTGGGAATCGAGAGGGAAGAGTATCACTGTCTTCTCTGCTTGCTTCACAGAATCAATCTAAAACTCACGTAGTAGATGCGAAAAATAAAACTGATTTAAAGGAAAGTATCAATCAAATAACTCAGAAAACTACCCCAAGGCAACCTTTTGTTGATACGCAGAGCCAGGAAAAGAAACAAGAAACCCAAAAGAGTTTGGATTTACCGGCAAAAAAAAGTGGTGAAATTCCAGCAGATGTGTTGAAAAAGTTACTTGAGTAGTTGTTTTCTTGATTATATAATTAACCAATGAATAGGGCCGTTGCTCTTGCGTTTCTTTTATTCATTACAACGTCTTTTGTACGTGGACAGCTGGTAATTACCGAAGTAATGTATGATCCATCTGGATCTGATACGGGACGAGAATGGGTGGAAGTACAAAATACAAGCGGGGGCACGATTAATTTTACGACCTGGAAATTTTTTGAAGCAAATGTAAATCATGGTATTGAACAAATAGACGGATATGCCGCGGAATTAACAGCCAATGAATATGGTGTCGTGGTCTCTGATAAAACCAAGTTTCTCATTGATTTCCCAAGTTTTTCTGGCAAGATTTTCAAATCTTCTTTTTCACTAAGTAATACTGGAGAGGTACTTGCTTTTAAAAATGACGCTGGTGTTGTGGTGGATGAATATTTGTATGACGTTTCTCTTGGTGGTGCGGGTGACGGGAACAGTCTTCAGAAAAGAACAACTTGGACTGCAGCACTGCCAACTCCTGGAATCGCAACGGGTGGTTCGGGAGGACAAACCAACGCAACAACTACTCCATCGGGCGGAGAAACTACAGTACAGGGGACTGGCCCAGCAGGCACAGGTTTTGAAAGTACATATACTGCACCGCGACAACTTTTTGGAAGTATAATTACCCCGCAGATTGCTTTTGTAGGTGCGGATACAGTTTTACGCGCCCAAGCTTTTGTTTCTGGGGGCAAAAGCGCTCTTAATCCTTTATTTACGTGGAATTTTGGAGACGGCGCCATTGGACATGGATCAGTAGTGACACATCAATATAAATATCCAGGAACGTATCATATAGCACTTGAAATCATGGCCTCAGTTGATACGGTGAACGCTTCTGCTTTGGAGCATCTGTCTTTAGTGGTTCTTACCCCAGACGTCTCTGTATCTACAGGGAGCGATGAGCATGGTGGAACCTACGTGCGCATTGAAAACAAGTCAAAATATCTTCTGGATATTTCATCATGGGTTGTCCGAAAAGGAGGTATTGAAGGCGAGCAGTACATTTTCCCGAAGAATACTTTTATTGCGCCTTTTGCAGCACTGCGTATCCCTCAAGAAATTACGCAATTTAAAAATGATGGCACTGTAAAACCAATTGTAGTTTTATTTCCCAATAAAGGAGTGGTGGCATACTATGACCCAACAAAGGTAACAACGAGCCTGGCGATAGCCACTTCTTCACCTCCACCGTTACCACTAAAGACATACATGGTGAACACCGCAGTTTCAAATAAAAAGCTCGCAACTAAGACAAGTGATGATCACCCCTCTGTTGCTTCACGCGAAGTAGGAGTAACCTCTTCGTTGATGACCCAGATGGTCTCGAAGGAAGATGTCTCTTCAACATTTGAATCTCCTCTTATTGCAGCGGCAGAAGCATCCCACGAAGATAGGACTTCTGTGTTATGGTATATTTTACCACTCCTCGTGCTTGTTGGTACGGCAGGAATATTCTTAAGAACGAAGAAAGAAGATACTGCGGTGGACGAATATACGATTATTGATGACGGAAAATAATAAACAACCGAAAAAAATTCTCATTTTCTCAATGAGTTACTACCCACGTTTTGTGGGTGGGGCAGAGGTTGCGCTCCGAGAAATCACCGATCGTCTCAATCCCGTAGATTTTGAATTTCATCTCATTACTCTTCGATATGACAACCTTCTCCCGAAACAAGAAAAAATAGGAAATATTATTGTGCACAGAATCGGTTTTTCTAAAAAGAGTCCAACCTTTGAAAATTTACGGACGTTGCCGCTAAGATTGAATAAGGCCCTGTATCAATTCTGGGCACCGTGTGTTGGATTTTGGTTGCATAGAAAATTGAAGTTTGAAAAAGTTTGGTCGATGATGGCCCACAGTGCCGGCATACCAGGGAGTATTTTCTCTCGAATTTCTGGGGCGCCACTCTTACTTACTCTTCAAGAGGGCGACCCAACGGAGCATATTGAAAAACAAATGAGAATATTTGGACCTCTTTTTTCTGGCGTGTTCAAACAGGCAAAACAAATTCAAACCATCTCTTTATTTCTAAAAGAATGGGCTCTCCATATGAAAGCCAAAGTTTTTCCTGTGGTTGTGCCAAATGGTGTTGATGCAGGAGAGTTTCTTCCATCAACTCAGAGCGTTAAAAATGAAGAGTTTCGACTTATTACAACCTCACGATTGGTGCCAAAAAATGGTGTTGATGTGGTAATTGAGGCAATGGCAAAACTCCCAGAAAGTGTACATTTCGACATTGTTGGTGATGGATTTCAAAGAGAAGACCTCGAAAGAAAAGTTACTGAACATGGTTTACAAAAAAGAGTAGTCTTTCATGGTCAAAAAGAAAAGAAGGAGGTGATACAACTTCTTCAATCCGCACAGGTTTTCATTCGCCCTTCTCGATCAGAAGGTCTAGGGAATTCCTTCTTAGAAGCAATGGCGGTTGGATTACCGGTAATCGGAACACCTGTTGGCGGAATACCAGATTTTCTTTTTGACCCACGTACGCATGATGATAAAGCAAC
Organism: Minisyncoccia bacterium; assembly: GCA_038256975.1. Classification (GTDB taxonomy): domain Bacteria; phylum Patescibacteriota; class Minisyncoccia; order Phycocordibacterales; family UBA5272; genus JALHNF01. The sequence continues at coordinate 7,052 of JBBSJU010000004.1, forward strand.
AGGACTTTTTTGTGAGAACGAAGATCCAGAGAGTATTGTTCGGTGTATAGAAAGACTTATGTCTGATGAAGTGTTATACAAAAATCTTTGCACCAATGCAAAAATACTTGTAAGAGAAAGATATTCTTGGGATGGGATTGCTCTTAAGATGAAAGAATTATTATTTATATGAAAGTAGGAAACATTCTCCTTGTATCAGCATTTTTTCCACCATCGATAGGTGGACCAGCTACTTTTATTGCAGCAATCGGAAAAGAGTTTGAAGAGAAAGGGTATGAGGTTGCCTATGCAAACCTTGAACCGTATAAAAAGTTTTCAAGACTCACACAAACGTTTTTGTTTTTACGTGATATGTGGGAAAGGATTGGCGATGCTGACAGAGTGTTAATTGCAGATACGTGGAGTGTTCTTATTCCTGCGGTGTGGGTATGTAGATTGCGAAATAAAAAGTATACAGTCCGGATTGGCGGTGACTATGTGTGGGAGATGTATATTGCGCGAACAAAAGAGCGTCTACAACTTTCTGCATTCTACACTGTCTCGCGGGGGCTTTCTTACAAGGAAAGATTTTCTTATTTTTTGATTCGTAAGACACTTGCACGTGCCGAGATGGTTATTTTTAATACGAATTGGCAAAGGGAGATTTGGGAGAAGCCTTATAACTTAGAAAAAACAAAGACAGGTGTGGTGCAGAACTCTCTCGTTACAGGAATTGTTCCGTATGCTTGGAAAAATGGAATGCAAAAAATAATGCGTTGTCCGGTGCGTGCATCTGAATTTAAGAATGTGAAAACCCTTAAGAAGGTTTGGGATACATTGTCTCAGGATTATCCCGACGTCACTCTTTCCTTTGAGTATATTCATCCAGAAAAGAGAGCGGATATTTTGGCACAGACATATGCAGTCATACAACCTTCAGTAAGCGATGTCGCTCCAAATCTTATTTGTGAGAGTGTGGCGAGCGGATGTCCTTTTATTTGCACCGCAGATACCGGCATCCGTGAACTTTTTCCGAAAGGCCTAGGTTTTTATTTTGAGACCTCAGATGAAGATTCCATACGCCAAGGACTTCAAATGATGCTAAACGAAAGTTTTCACAATGAGCAGGTGCAAAAATTAGCAGTATGTAAAATATCAAGAACGTATGAAATGTTGGCTGAGGAATATCGTCAATTATGGAACAAAATATAAAAAACAAAAATATATATCTTGTTATGCTTGGGCAAGACGGAGCACTTCTTAGTGAATCATCCGAAGCTATGGAGCGTACCCTCGCGTATGCCGAACATTTTTCAGGTATACATGCGTATGTTTTTGCCAGGAAAATCTCTAGGCGTGAAGGCGCACAAAAGAATCTTTTCATACGAGGTTTTTCTACACTATCGCAATCAATATCTGGTTTTTTCAGAATTTGGAAAGATGTAAGAGCGTTAAAAAATAAAGGATTTCAGATTGTCATCACTACACAAGACCCATTTGAAATTGGCTTAGTAGGGCTTATTATTTCTCGTCTTACAAAGACACCACTTCATGTTCAGATCCACACAGATATTAGTAGCGTACATATGCAGCGAGAGAGTATGCGAACTCGCGTGCAATATCTTCTCAGTCTTTTTGTTCTGGTGCGGGCAGACAGAATACGGGTTGTGTCTCAACGACTTGAGCATTTTTGTAAACAAAAATTAGGCATTCCGGAGGAAATAATAGACTTGGTACCTATGTTTTATAAACGTGGAATCAAACAGACTGCGGTAAGTTTTAATACAAAACCACACACGATTATTTTACCTGCACGGTTTGTGTGGTTTAAAAGAATACCGATTGCTCTTGAGGCATTTTCACTCGCTCTACAAAAGAATAAGAATATTCGACTGCACATTATTGGCGCTGGGCCTTTAAAGCATGAAATAGAAAAAACTATTTCCGCGCTAAAGATATCAGAATATGTTGAGATCATTCCTTGGATGAAGGCAGAAGAATTGTATCAAAATGCTTCGCTCACACTTATTTCTTCTGTATACGAAGGCTGGTGTCGGGTCGCCGTTGAGTCTGTTGAGGCAAGTGTGCCCGTTGTTATGACAGATGTTGGCTGTGCTCAGGAATTTATTCAAGACGGCAAAGAGGGAATTATTGTGCCAATTGAAGATCCGAGAACGCTCGGAGATGCTATAGGAAAAATATTTGAAAATGAGGACACGTATATGGCATTTAAAAACGCATGCATCCAAGCAGGCGCGACTATAGATTCATTTGATACGTATCAAATGAAGGTTGTTAGATCGTGGGCCGCCCTTATTTCTCAAGTAGAATAAAGAAATTTTTTCCTGTATTTTTTAGGGTTACTTTTTTGTGAGGAACTTGCTGCAGGAGTTTCTGAAGGGATCTTTTGGTAAAAGCGTGTACATAGCGTTTATTTTCCTTTCCAAAAAAAGGCAAATACATATCACCGGCGTCATGTTTTCCAAAGGTGAACAAAGATCGTATATACGAGCTAAAAATTGGTTTCCAGAGATGTGGAAAATAAAATGCATTCCACACAAGAAGCATAATTTCCCCGCCAGGTTTTGTGACACGTAAGAGTTCTTGAATCATTTGTATGCGTAGTTTGCGAGAGGGAATGTGATGAAGTACGGCGCTTGAAACGACAACATCAAATGTATTGTTTTCATAGGGTAGCGTACAGACATTGCCGACATCAAACCGTATGTCTAAAAATGTTTCGCGGGCTTTAAGGATAAGGTTTTCGGAGATGTCTATTCCGACATAGTTTTCTTTTTTTACTCCATGTCTAAGAAGCGTGGGTACGAGTCGTCCATGCGCACAGCCAGCATCAAGGATTTTGTCAGTTGTCTGTATATGAGAAAGTATAATTTCAAATTCACTCCAATCTCGTATTCGAGATGCAACAAAGGGCACCGCTACTTTATTGTAGGTACTCCGTATTGAGTCGATTATATTTTTTGCCTTTTCATCATTCACATACACAGTGTACAAGATTAGAGTATACTTACACCATGATAGATGTGTTTAAGAAGGGGGGTATATTTCCAATGCTTGCGTTTGATCATCGAAGCAGTTTTGTAAAGTTACTTACGGGAAATGACCCTGAACCTACCCTTGAAGAAATAATCCAAGTAAAAAAAGATATTCTTCAAGCACTGGTGCCGTATATGAGGGGTACACTTATTGATGAGGACTACGGACTGCCTGCGCTCAAGCGTATGCATAGTCTCGTGCCGTATCTTCTTCCGCTTGAAAAAACAGGATATACCGATAAGGCTGGTGAGAGAATTACAGAAATACTTGCAACTCCAAAACAGCTTATTGAAAAAGGTGCTCAGGGGGCAAAATTACTTTTGTATACAAACTACAATGTACCATCGTGGACTGCTCAAATTAAGACCGCAAAAAATCAAGCTTTTCTCTGTAAGGAAGCAGGCGTTCCATTTTTTCTTGAATTTGTTTTGTATACAGTAGGAGATGTGAAGTCTGGTACAGTATTTGAAACAGTACAGAAAGCAATTGAAGATGGTCTTACGTGTGATGTGTGGAAAATTCCGTATCCAGGGAATAAAGAAGAGTGTGAAAAAATAACTGCACTTGTTGGAAGTACCCCTTGGATTGTACTCACTGGTGGGACAACCTTTGAAGAATTCAACACCCAATATCATGTCGCGAAAGATGCAGGTTGCAGTGGTTTTTTGGCGGGTCGTGCACTTTGGCAAGAGGTGGGAGGGTTGTGGCGACAAGAAAAAGAATACAAGGAATTTCTTAATAACGAGCTTCCAAGAAGGTTCAAAACGCTTCTTTCATAGATTATGGCATCACCATTTTACTTAAGAAATCTTATAAAAAATAAAAGCGCAGAGCTTGTTGTTTTTGAGATGTTTCGCGAAGGTGGTAGTTATATTGTCGCTCCTTTTGGGCAAGAAATGATTGTTTCGGAACTTGCCTCAATTGAAAAAGGAGAAACTATAAAACAAGAAGTATCACGACTTCATGAACGCCCTCAGCTTTCAATAATTGATCAGGCACGAAATACGCACTATTTGGTGAAAATAAAATATCGCGAAAACCCTACTCCCCAGATGATTCTTTCTATTGCGCAAGAAATTTCAGCTTCGTGGCCTACTGCGTATCTGTGCTTAGTTACACCGATAGGATTTTTCTTTGAATCGTGTAGAGATATTCTTGAGAAGGAAGGTGATATTTTGTTAATAGATCCAGAGCTTATTTCTTTAGAAATTCAGGATAAGTATCTCAGGTTGGCAAATGAAACTATCCGTCAGAAAGAAGCGGAGTAAATGATATAGTAAAGATATGAAAGCGCTCATCAAAAAGCTTACCCCAACATTTATTCTGTCTTGGTACCACTTTGCAATGGCATATCTTGGTGCGATACGGTACGGGTTTCCTTCAAGAAAAATGATTATTATTGGGATCACTGGGACAAAAGGAAAAACGTCAACAGCATACTTTGTTTGGAATGTTCTAGAGCACACGGGTATAAAAACAGGAATGCTTACTACTGCTGCAATAAAAATAGGAGATAAAGACATTGTGAATACAATGCATATGACTATGCCGGGGAGATTTTTTATTCAAAAACATCTTCGCATGATGGCAGATGCCGGATGTGAAGTAGCAATTGTTGAAACAACATCGCAGGGAATTGCGCAACATAGGCACAGAGGGATTGCCTACGATATTGCGGTCTTCACCAACCTTTCGCCTGAGCACATAGAATCTCATGGTTCGTACGAAGCCTATCGTGAAGCAAAAGGGAGGCTTTTTAAAACACTTGTACATGTTCGTCCTAAAAAATGGAGAGACACATCTTTTACCCCTACATCTGTGTTGAATTATGACGACAGAGAATACGCTTACTATAGCGCTATTAAAGCGCCTCGCCAGATAAGTTATGGTCTCAGCGAGCACGCAGCTGTTCGGGCAACACACGTTCTGACCACGCCACACACAGTTTCATTCTCTGTTAATCAGGACAGATTCGACCTCTCACTTCCTGGGACATTTATGATTCCAAATGCGCTCGTTGCCATTACAATTGCTGACTTACTTGATGTTCCTCGTAAAAAAGTGAGTGAAGGAATCCACTCTCTTTCGTATATTCCTGGACGAATGGAAGAAATAAAAACAAATAAAGATTTCAGAGTTTTTATTGATTACGCACACGAGAAGTTGAGTATGCGTTCACTTATTACAAACTTAAAACAAATGGCGCAAGGGAATAAGGTTATCGTAGTCTTTGGGTCTGAAGGAGGAGGTCGTGACAAATCAAAAAGAAAAGACATGGCAGAAGTAGTGGCTGAGCTTGCGGACTATGCGGTTGTTTCGGACACTGATCCATACGATGAAGACCCTGATCTTATTGTTGAAGAAATAGGACAATATCTAGCAGAATCTGGCTGGCGTCGAGACCAACAGTATTTTTTGATATCAAACAGACGCTCAGGGATCAGAAAAGCACTCTCTCTTGCACAGTCAGGCGATATCGTTGTTTGTACTGCTATGGGCGCTCAAGAAACAATGATTCGTGAAAATGGCAAGGCATATCCATGGAGTGAGCGTGAGGTTGTGCGAGAAGAGCTTTTGCGTGTATAGTCGCTATATATGTTTGAGGTGGTTCGGTCGGAAAAAGATGTAGAGAAACTGAAGCGTCACATCATGCGTGACGATGCTCTATATGCTGAGTTTCTCACCATACGAGCCGAGATTGCTCAGTCTGGTTCGAATATTATTGTGAAGCGGAAATTTGCTCCAGCTGAAGAAGGGGAGAGAAAGATGCCGTCCAATGCCGAGATTTTGTTATGGTACAAAAAGCGAGTGACTGAAGGTCTTGAAGAAAAGAGTGAGGTACTCGAACAGGCACTCAAAAAGCTCAAAGTTCGGAGTAATTCTGGGGTTGCTGTTGTCTCATTGCTTACCAAGCCGTATGCTTGTCCGGGACGGTGTATTTACTGTCCTACGGAGGCAAATATGCCTAAAAGCTATCTCTCAAAAGAGCCTGCCGCTGCGCGTGCACTAGCGAATAAATTTGACCCAGATAAGCAAATTACATCTCGGCTCAAGGCGCTCGAAATGAATGGCCATCCGGTTGATAAGGTTGAAATGATTATGATTGGCGGTACGTGGAGTTACTATAAACGTGACTATCAGGATTGGTTTACTAAAGAATCTTTTCGCGCTTGCAATAATTTTCATGCTCCACAGGGTGTGGTTTTAAAGGAGGATGAATTATCGCTTGAGGCGTTACAAAAAATAAATGAGACGGCACCAGTTCGCATCATTGGGCTCTCTATTGAGACCCGTCCAGACTACGTTAATCTTGAAGAGTTAAATAATCTTCGTCGTCTTGGGGTAACAAAAGTTGAAATTGGTGTGCAGCACCTCGATCAGTATGTTCTTGATTTCAACAGACGCGAAATGACGGTTGAGGCGATTGCGGAGTCGGCTGAACTACTACGGAACACCGGACTTAAAATTGTGTATCACATGATGCCGAATCTTCCGAAGAGTAATCCTGAAATGGATGTTCAAATGTTTAAAGATTTATTTTCAGGTCTTGATCATCACCCTGACATGCTCAAGGTGTATCCGTGTGTCATTTTAAAGAGTACGCTTTTGTATAAATGGTGGTCACGCAAAGAATTAGAGTATCAACCCTATAACGACGAAGTCCTTACCCAAGTTCTTGCTGACTGTGAACGGGAAGTGCCTGAGTATGTGCGTATCATTAGAATCATTCGAGATATTCCAGCCACGTATATTGTCGCGAGTAGCAAGAAGTCGAATCTTCGTGAATCAGTTGATGAGTATCAATTACAGCGTGGAGTTATTCAAAAAGATATTCGTGCACGTGAAATTAGAGACAGGGAAGTATTGCCAGATGATTTTGAACTTACCAATACTTCGTACGAAACAAAAACAGGGACAGAAATATTTCTTCAATTTCAAAATATACAAGAAAACTCACTTGCTGCTTTCTGCCGTCTCCGTTTACCAAGATGGAATGAAATTAAAGGGTTTGAGGAGTATGACAATCTAGCTGTATTACCAGGTAAGGCCCTCATTCGGGAGCTTCACACCTATGGGCGTATGGCGAAAATTGGGGCCCAAGGGGAACAGTCGCAGCACATGGGCTTTGGTCGTAGATTGATAGCTGAGGCAGAAAAAATTGCCCAAGAAAGAGGCTATACAGGAATAGCAATTATTGCGGGGGTAGGAGTGCGTGAGTACTACAAAAAGTTAGGATATGTATTAGACAGAACATATATGGTTAAGACATTTTAATTGAGTATGAAAATAGGATTTATCGGACAAGGATGGATTGGGAAAAACTACGCTGACTCTTTTGAAGAGAGAGGTTACGAAGTTGTGCGCTACGCACTTGAGGAACCCTATGTACACAATGCTCCTCAACTACTTGAATGTGAGATTGTATTTGTTGCCGTGCCAACCCCAACAACACCCCAAGGGTTTAGCTATGCTATTGTCGAAGAGAGTCTTGCTCGAGTAGGTGCAGGTGCGACCGTCGTTATTAAATCAACTATTCTACCTGGTACCACAGAAGCCCTACACATCAAATATCCACACCTTTTCGTCATGCATAGTCCAGAGTTTTTACGTGAAGTGCATGCTGCTCACGACGCCCTTCATCCCACACGGAATATTATTGGAATACCAATAAAGGATGATACGTGGTTGAAGAAAGCTGAGGCGGTACTTGCTGTATTGCCGAGCGCACCGTACAGCAAAATTATGTCTTCTCATGAAGCTGAGCTTGTGAAATACATTGGTAATTGTTTTCTGTACGAAAAAGTCGTTTTCTTTAATCAAGTGTATGATATGGCGTCTGCGCTGGGTCTTGATTACGAAGTTATTCGGGAGGCTGTTTCGAAAGATGATCGAATTGGCGAGAGTCACACAAAAGTATTGCATGCAAGTGGACATACGCAAGACATATTTGGCCGTGGAGCAGGTGGGCATTGTTTTGTAAAAGATTTTGAAGCGTTTATACAGTTATATAAACAACAATTGCCCAATGACGCACGGGGGATTGAGGTGTTAGAATCATTGCGAAACAAAAATATAGAGTTCCTTGTGAAAAGCAATAAAGATATTGATATAGTACAACATGTGGTAGGTGACATCTCTCAATTTACTTAATGAACATCCGTAGTTACGTATGATAAAAGATAAAACAATTTTAATTACGGGTGTTGCTGGATTTATAGGATTTCATACAGCAAAACATTTTCTAGAAAATGATAAAAATGTTGACATTATCGGTATTGATAATCTGAGTGATTATTATGATACAAAACTTAAACATAAACGACTCGAGTTACTTAAACGTTTTAAATCTTTTTCTTTTCATAAAATCGACATAATTAAATATAAAGACATTGCGGCATTAATTGCAAAAAAAGTTCCAGACATTATTATTCACCTTGCTGCTCAGGCAGGGGTACGTTTTTCGATAGAAAATCCTTGGACGTATGTTGATACAAATATTCGAGGAACACTCAATGTTTTTGAGGTTGCTAAAGAATATAAAATTAAACGTGTGTTATATGCATCTTCAAGCTCTGTGTACGGTAAGACAAATAAAAAGAAATTTAAAGAGACCGACAGAACAGACACACCACTTTCAGTGTATGCGGCGACAAAGAAAGCCACAGAAATGCTCGCACACTCATATGCAGAACTTTGGGATATGGAAACTGTAGGACTTCGATTTTTTACTGTGTATGGCCCTTGGGGGCGACCTGATATGGCATATTTTAAATTTACAAAAGCGATTCTTGGTGATGAACAGATTACCCTGTACAATAAAGGTGAAATGACGCGTAGTTTCACCTATATTGATGATATTGTGAGCGGAATAGTGAAAGTAGTATATGCAAAAAAGATCCCTCAACAGATCTATAATTTCGGCGGAGCAGAATCCATACCACTTAAACACTTCGTGGCTTCTATTGAAAAGGCACTTAATAAAAAAGCTTCTGTGATGTATGGTTCGATGCAGCCGGGTGATATAAAAGAGACAATCGCAGATTATAGTCGGGCAAAAAAAGATTTCAATTTTTCACCAAAGGTTTCAATAGAAGAGGGGATGAATATATTTGCAAAATGGTTTGTGGAGAATTACTCGTGGCTGAAAGATCTTAAAAAAGCAAAGCAATAAGTTGCACCACATGAAACTTCTTATCATTACACAAACGCTCGATAGCAGACACTCTGTTTTAGGGTTTTTTGTGCGATGGGTTTTAGAATTTTCGAAGCAGTGTGAGCAAGTGACGGTGTTTTGTTTAGACAAGGGAGAGGATGTTTTTCCAGAAAATGTAAGAGTGGTGCATATTCCTCGAACATGGCATGGTTTGAAGGCCTGGCCGTTTATTCTCGCGTACCAAGCGTTTGCGTATAGAAAAAACTATACCCATGTGTTTGCACACATGAATCCAGAATACATACTTTCTGCGGGAGCTATCTGGCAATTACTCGGCAAAAAGATTTCTCTTTGGTACGCGCACGGCACAGTAAGTTTGAGACTGAAAATCGTAACGTTGTTGTGTGACACTATTTTTTCTTCTACACCTGAAGGCTTCCGACATCCAACCTCAAAACTTCGTATTGTAGGGCAGGGAATTGATCTAGGTCTCTATAAAAATATTAATCTTGAAAGAGGTTTGCAAAAACCACTTTCACTTGTGTCAATTGGAAGAATATCTGCTTCAAAACGATTAGAACTTTTGCTAGAAACAGTTTTTATTTTAAAATCAGAATATAAAATACATACTACATGCACGATAATTGGAGGCCCTGTGACTGATGCGGACACAAAATATTTAGAAACACTACAGGACTATGTCGCTGGGCACCATCTAATAGATAATGTGGTTTGGAGCGGCGCACGTCCCCTCCCTGAGGCGATTGAAATTCTTAAAGAAAGCGATTTCTTTATTCATTTTGGAAATACGGGGAGTTTAGACAAAGCTGTCTTAGATGCTATGGCATGTGGCGTGATTTCTTTAAGTACGAATGATGCTGTAAAAAAGGTTTTACAAGACATTAATCAAGACCTACTAACAATAAGTGTACCGCACGACGCTGCAGTAAAAGTCAGTTATCTGGTAAGTCAAACACAGAAAGACATAGCTACGTTAAGAACAAAGATGGTTGAGTATATCCAAGCCAAATTCTCCCTGCAGGCTTTCACTGGGCGTATCCTAGAAGTATTAGGTGGCAAGAATATATTATAATGGTCAACATAGTATGGTTTTACATTCAGACTACATAGGTATAGCAAAAAATAAAGAATTGATTGAGGAAATAGTTACCCAAGTTCTTAAGAATGGTTTTTATGAAATACCTCACTTTCTTAATGGAGAACTGTTCGAGAGGCTACAATCCATTGCCATGCATTCTACGCAAACAATCGCTAACAAAAAGAATGAGGAATTAAAAGACACCGACGGGTATCAGGTGGTACTTTCAGAGGATATTTTTAGTCTTTGTGACGCTATCCATAAGAAAAGATGTGAGATGGCGAACCAGGAGTATGTTCCTTTGAGTAGGGAAAAGCAGACTATAGGTTTTCCGTACAAGGATGCACGAAATTTTAAAAAGACAGAAGAAACTGAGTATCATTATGATGGAGCGTATGTGAATCTTCTCATCCCAATTCTTTTACCACTCGGAGACGCAACAAAAGGCAATCTTATTCTTTTCCCAAATCTGAGAAAGAAGTTTTCAATAAAAATTTTTACGAGTATTTTTTCAGAAATATTGAGATGGTCGGGTATGGCTCGAAGACTTTTCGGTTTTACAGAAGTGCAATATACTCCAGGAAATCTCTATATCTTTTTTGGCGATCTCTCTCTGCACGGCGTCCAGCCCATCACCGTAGGGGAACGGCTTGTACTTACGATCAATAGTCATTGGTAGTTTCATTTTTCGTCTTATAGACTAAGAAGACGTATAATGAGCTTGTTTCCAATAAGAAGCACCGCATGGTTTACAAAGACAAAAAACACCTCATAAAAGCCTTAATACAAAAAGAGGACACGGTTCTAGATGTTGGCTTTTGGGGACAAGGTGTTCTCTATGACTCTCAAGATTGGCCGCACCGTTTATTAAAAGAAGCTGGATCCCAGGTTTATGGCGTAGATCTCATGTACGATGAAACGAAGGTTTTTCCCGCGGATCACTATCAAAAAACAAGCGCCGAAAATGCCCATTTCCCGATTCAATTTACAAAGATCTTTGCAGGTGATGTCATTGAACATTTATCAAATCCAGGCCAGTTTCTTGATGCTTGTTATCGATTACTGGGCGACACCGGTAGTCTGATTATCACAACACCAAATACCTTTAATTTGTTTAACATCGCCGAAAAGATAACCAAGAGAGAGCCAACGGTTAATAGTGACCATACGTTCTATTTTAATAGCAAGACCCTAGCTTGTTTGCTTAGAAAGAATAATTTTGAAGTAGTTTCTGTTGACTATCTATATACTTTAGACACCGATTTTAAACCAAGTTGGAAAAAACGCTTTTTAGATATTCTCTATTTTCTGGTATCTTTTATTACAGATAAGTTTACGGAAACCCTTGTTATAGTGGCAAGAAAAAAAATATGATATATCTCAAATTATTAAAATCTGTCCTACAAAAGAAAAGTCACGTATTCGAGGTTTTTTTAAAAGGTAAAAAGGTAATTGAATTTGGTTGTGGAGAAGGGGAGATGCTGGCTTTGGGCAATGAAAATGTCATAGGCATAGAAATAAACCAAACAGCTCTTGGGAGGTTAAGGGAAAAAGGTCTCAATGTTATCGAAGCCTCTATTGAGTCTATCCCGATGGAGAGTGGTTCTTTTGATGTAGTTCTTTGCAACAATATTATTGAGCATCTGACGGTGGATCAAGCGTATAACATGTTACAAGAAGCACAACGACTACTTCGTCCGGAAGGGGAGATAATCATCATTACCCCTACTCCAAAAACAGTATGGAATACATTTGGACATGTAAAACCGTACACCATTGCATCAATAATGAAGTTGTTTAGAAAAAATTCTCGAGAATCTTTTGAAGCCTTGTCCCCAATGGAAAAAACTTTTTCTTTATATTACGGCCCCTGGACACACAATAAAATCACTTTTCTTTTTTCGACTATATTTGCGAATATATTCAAAGGATTTGCTGGCAGTTATCTTTTGGTGCTAAAGAAATATGAGTAAGGGTCTGAAAATTGTAGTCGTCTCGTTTGATTGGAGAAATTTGTTTGAAACAAATCTGGGCGAGGTTTTTGAAAAGTTAGAGCGAGATGGTTTTATCTCTGAGCATAATAAAATCTTTTCCATAAATTGGTCGACAAGATCCTACCACAAAAAAATTAACGATAATTTAGAAACTGTTCACTTAAATGCTCGAGTAGGTAGATTACGCTTTTGGTATGACTTTGTAAATATTTTTGCAGTACCGTTTATATTAATGAAGCATGGGTTCATTCCCGATGTTGTAGTGGCACGCGACTTTCAGTCTGTTCTATCGGGGCTAGTTGCCAAATTACTTTGGAGGAGTAAGATTGCGGTAATTTTAACCAATATTCCGACACAGGTAATACGAAACCGTCCTTTCTGGCAGATTTTATTTCTATACCAAGCCACCAGTCAATTTTTTTCAAAATATTTTGTCGATTATGCAGTTGCTATTAGTAATACAACCAAAGACTATTTAAAAAAGCTGAAGATTCCGGATCAAAAAATAAGAATATTTGTACCGAATGTTATTGCAAGGGATAAAAAGTTTATAGAAGTATCCCAAGCAGGGCTTGTACGTGCGCAATACGACATTCCAAGAGATAAAAAGATTATATTATCGGTTGGTAGACTTGAGTCAGAAAAAAATTTTAGAGGACTTATTCACATATTTCATAGTTTAAAAGATGAGAACCTCATTTTAATTATTGTGGGCGAAGGGAGACTCCGTCAAGAACTTGAAAAGCAGGTATATGATCTCAACCTTGCCGGGCGTGTTATCTTTGCAGGTTTTGTAGAAAGAAAGGATATATGGAACTTTTATCGTGATGCAGATGTTTTTATGCTCCTTTCACAGTCTGAAGGTCTTGGGCTGGTTTTTTGGGAGGCTATGTATATGAGGGTACCAGTTATAGGTCCTGCTATTGAGGGTATTGCCGAAACTATCGGTGAAGACGGCCTGCGAGGATTTTTTTGGAATGATGGCGCAGACAGTGGCCTTTTAAAGGCTAAGATTTCCACTTGTTATCAAAAAACAGGTGCAATTGAAGAAATGCTCAATCGTGCAGAAAGGTATGTGCATGAGAAAACTTCAGCTCAAAGTTCAATTGATCAATTACTAAGATAACTGTTTCAAAACTCAGGAAGATGGTACTATGCCATAAATTCTTAAAAATCTCTGTATGATAAAAGTCCTCTATTTATTCAATAGAACAAAGAGTGAAAGTGTAAAAAATGTGGAGCACGGAGTTGAGTCAGACAATCATTTTTCGGGTATGTTTCGCCTGAATAACTTTGGAGTTAGTGCTGAACACATGGAACTTGAGCAGTCGTTTTTTGCACCACTCGCTCCTTTTTTACGGAAACATCTTCTCAATATTCACTTCGCACATATACCGCTTTTCTTCAGGATATTCAAATACGATATTGTGTTTACCTCTACAGCATTTGGTACCTTGCTTCTGAAAACACTTCTTTTTCTTAAGAAGCCAAAGTGGGTAATGTTCGACTTTAATATTGAAGGCATGATTGGAGACAGAAAAAAACTTCGTCAGCGATTGTTTTATCGAATGGTTTCTAAGTGTGATGGTATCGTTACTCTCTCGTACTCAGCCGCAGAAACAATGCAGAGAATGTTTCCTTTGAAAGCAAAAAATATAAAGTTTATTCCCCTTGGAACAGATCTTTCTTTTTTTAAACCACTCACAGATCCAGAAGAAGATTTTATTTTCTCTCCTGGCCGGGATCCTGGACGTGACCATAAAACCATTTTAAAGGCAGTTACAGATTTACCTACCACTGTCAAAGTAACAGCGAAAACAGAACACCTCAAAAAAGCTGGCGCATTGCCTACAAATGTTCAGCAGTGTGATTTTTCTCATGTTGAATTATGTAATCAATATGCTCGTGCAAAAATTATAATCATCCCTCTTGATATAAGCGACACAAGCAACGACGCAATGGGTTGCTCGACTCTTGTTGAAGCAATGGCAATGGGGAAGGCTATTATTGCGACAAACACACCAACAATGCGCTCGTATATTACTAGCGGAGTAAATGGTATTCTGGTACCACCACACGATCCAGAAGCATTAAAAAAGGCTATAGAAATAGTGTTATCTGATGAGGAGAAAAGAAAAAGCCTTGGTCTTGCGGCCCGTGCTTTCGTGGAAGAACATTGTGGTGCTGATGATTTTGCTCGAAAACTGAGTTCCTTTTTCACTGCCGTTTCCAATACACAATGAAAACTAAGATACAAGAAATTTCAAAATATATTTTAGCAAAAATCTTTAAATTGAGATCGTCTCTTTTACATGGTCGTATGAAAACTATTCGTGTGGGAAACTTTGATCTTATTGCAAATCAAGGTCATGCGCTTTCTATATATTTACGTAATCGGCCAGCATACGCTTCAAATCTTCCGCGGCTTGCGTTGATGGTAAACAAAAAATATCCAAACTTCACGTTTGTTGATATTGGTGCAAATATTGGAGATACAGCCGCTTTTATCCGCTCGAAGCTTAATTGTCCAATTGTTTGTATAGAGGGCGAAGGTTTTTATTTTAAGATTTTATTAAAAAATATTACTCAATTTAAAGACGCGTATGCTATACAGTCATTTTTGGGAGAATCCGAAGAAGATATCTTAGTCGAAAAACAAACAGGGGAAGGAAGTCTCTCTCTAAAACAAAACGGTTTAGATAATTCTGCTCCGAAACTCCATATCGACACTCTCGACAGTATTTCTCGCCGATATCAAGAACTCTTTTCAGGAGTTAAGTTTATAAAGATAGATACCGATGGGTATGATCTTAAGATTTTACGTGGAGGATTGGCATGTATAAAAAGTGTTCTACCTGTTGTTTTTTTTGAATACGATAGGTTTTTCTTAACCCGTCTTTCTGATGACGGCTTGGGAATCTTTCAGACTTGTGCAGATCAGGGATATGAAGACGTACTTTTTTTTGACAATATTGGTAGATTTATTCTGGCCTTGAAAATACATGATCGTCAGGCAATTGAGCAATTATATGCCTATACGTATAGGAAGGAGGGAGCATTTCCTTTTTACGACGTCTGTGTTTTCCACCGAAACGATAGAGATATTGCAGAAGTGTTTATACAAGAAGAAACAAAAAGAAATTATGAGAATACTCTATGACCATCAGGCACTTGGTATGCAGAGACGGGGAGGGGTTTCTCGATATGTAATTGAACTTGTGCGAAACATGGCTTCCGAAACTGGAGCAAAAGTAAAACTGGCACTTCTGAGGTCAAACAATGAATATGTACTTAAAAATAAATCTTCAAACACACTGAAATCAACCTCAGTTTTTGGAAAAAGAAGTCAGCTCAAGGAATTTCTCCGTGGGAATATATATCTCATGAAAGCACATATATTTTTCAAGGACTATATGAATAAGATATATTCCATTTTCTATCTTCGTACGGCAGATTTTGATATTTTCCATCCAACCTATTACGACCCGTATTTTTTGCCTCATATAGGGAAAAAGCCCTTTGTGATTACTATCCACGATATGATTCACGAGATTTTTCCAGAGTATTTTTCAAAAAAGGACACTACTTCGACACGAAAACACTTACTCGCTCACCAGGCTAAAGGAATTATTGCGATTTCCCAGAATACTAAAGATGATGTCGTGCGGTTGTTAGGGGTACATCCAGATAAAATAACAGTAGTCCATCATGCGAACTTTCTTGTTCCAAAAGAAGAAGAACCGCTCTCTGTCCCAGCAAGGTATATTTTATATGTCGGCGGTAGAGGAAGGTATAAAAATTTTTCTTTCTTTGTAGAGAGTATTGCGCATATCTTACGTGAGGAAAAAGATATCCACGTTCTTTGTATTGGTGGCGGTGAATTTGCAGCTCAGGAGGTAGATCTTTTCAATGCTTTGTCTATTAGAGAAAAGATATTGCACACAGGTGCGAATGATAAGCAGTTAGCGTATGCATATCGCCATGCAGAATGTTTTGTACTGAGTTCTCTGTATGAAGGTTTCGGCATTCCTATTTTAGAAGCATTTGCTTTTGGGTGTCCTGTGCTCCTTAGTAATGCCAGCTGCTTTCCTGAAATTGCTGCTGATGCAGGGTGTTATTTTGATCCAAAAGATAAAGACTCTATTTTTGCTGCAACACAAACAATTTTGAATGACCCTTCTCTGAGAAAAGACTTAATACAAAAAGGGTATAAAAGACTTGAAAATTTTTCTTCAGCCAAAATGATTCAAGAAACGTATGCGGTGTATAAAAAGTGCTTAGCAAACTAAGTGCTCTACATTTTTGCAAACAAATATCGAGTGACGAAAGTGTTGAGCACATTTGTTATTAGAAGTGCTCCAATTGCTCCAGCTATCCCAAATGATGGAACTAAAAGCAGGAGACAGATAATTCGGATTATAAGAAGTGATAGAGTGCTTGTATAAAGAGTCTTCTCGCTTGCATGTGCGGTCATCGCCGTGCGCATAAATTCTTGGGGGAACAATAAGAGACTAAGTGCATATATTTGAGAATAAATAACTGCATCAAGATACTCTGGAAAAAGAATTTTATATACAAATGGTGCCGCTATACAGTAGGCGGCAACAACCAAAGCAAGCGGTATCCAAAGTCGAGCTAGTTTTTCCGGAAGGGTTCCTTGGATGAGTTCCTTGGAAGTGCTTGAGAATTTTGGAAAAGAAAGTATATTAATAGACCTTAATAGAGATGCTAACTGTGATATTGGTGATAGAGCAAAAGCATAGATTGCAAGTTGTAAAGGGCCAAGGTAGTGAAAGATAAGTACTTTATCAATTTGAGACGCTCCGGCACTAAGAAGGTTCATAATACTTAAATGTTTTGCATACGTGATGGTCTCGGGGTGCACAACTCCTTTTTCTGTATCGGGGTACCTCTTTATCGTCAGTATAAAGAATAGTAAAGCAGCTAGTGTGTATGAGATAAAGAAAACAAAAACAAGAATTACGGGATTTGTAGTAAAAAAGAGGGAAATAAAAATGCTTATTGCGGGGATAAGATTATAAAAGATGTCGTATATGGATTTGCGCCTGAAGTCTCTTTTCCCATTAAGGAATGATAAATATAAGCCTCCGGCTTGAGAGATGGGAGAGAAAACAGCAATAATAAGGAGAGCGGTTGCGAGGACCGTATTTTCGTTGAGTAGGTAATATAAACTACCAAGCCCTGCAAAAAAGGTGATCCATAAACTCCAACGAAGTTGAACCCAGAATATTGTAAGAAGGCTTTCGTGAGAATCGCGAGATACGGCACGCGTGAGAGCTGTGCTAAGACCAGTAAGGGTAATCGCACCAAATACGCTTCCGAGGGAGAGTATGTACTTATAGGTTCCAAAGGAGTCTTTTGGAAGCATGTTCGCGTATGCGATGGTGAGCATAAAGGCAAAGAAAGAAATAGATACTTGTCCTAGGGTGAGCCAGAATCCGTTTTTAGCCAAATAGATCATGTCAGTTTTAAAATACCGTTGGCCTACATGGAGAATATTGCGTATTATTTGCTTGGCTCTTTTCACAGATGGATTTTTCCTATAATAGCATTTTATTTACTCGAGAAATAAAATGCTATTATAGAAGCACTTGATTTAACGATATGAATATATTTAATACCCTATGTATCGGGATGCTTACCCTTGCTCTTTTTGCACCAACGATAATTTCTGAATCCCTCCTTTTTCCCTTTATCACCGGTAAAAACTTTTGGTTTCGTGGCGTTGTTCTTGCTGGGGCAATTATTTTTGCGTATATCGTATACAAAAAACGCCAGTTAATTAAGATTGCAACTCCGGTCCACCTTGCATTCGGCCTTTTTGTAGGAGTTCTCCTTCTTGCGGATATTTTTGGGGTAAGTCCAATGCGTAGTTTGTTCAGCGGTTTCGAGCGTATGGAAGGCTGGTTTACGCACGCTCTACTTTTGCTTTTATTCCTACTTCTGACTCAGGTTGTGCGCACATTGGATGTATGGCGAAATATATTTAAAGTATCTCTTATCGCAAACGTGTATGTGCTCACTTTTGCCTTTTCTCAATATTTCGGCACACTCAGTATTTTCCAACATTCAGATCGCATCGACGCGACTCTTGGTAATGCAACGTACTTAGCTGGTTATGCAATGATGTATGCCTTTATCGTCGCGTGGCTTGCGTATACAACAAAAAATATTTCAGCTCGGTACCTCTACGGCATCATCGGAGTACTTAATATTTTTATTTCTTTTGTAACACTTACTCGTGGAGCTGCGCTTGGAATTACAGCAGGCGTGCTGCTTTCACTTGCTCTCATTGCAATTTTTGAAAAACGCTACACATTCATGCGTTATGTTGGGGGAGTGGCATTTGCGCTCGTACTTGTGAGTAGCATCCTTTTATTTTCAAACAGAGATTCAGGGGTAGTACAAAATTCACCAGTTTTAAATCGAATCGCAAGCATTTCTACTGGCTCACACACCGCAACGTCGCGTCTTCTCATTTGGGACATGAGTTTCCAAGGCTTCAAAGAGCGACCTTTACTTGGTTGGGGACAGGACAACTTCCTGTATGTTTTCTCAAGTCACTTCGATCCACGCATGGCAGCCTATGAGCCATGGTACGATCGCTCGCACAATGTATTTTTCGACTGGATGGTGGCTGGTGGTACGCTCGGACTTCTCGCGTATCTTGCATTATTTGCTACCCCGATATATATCATGTGGTTTGCACGCTCTTTGCGACAAAACTTTTCGATTATAGAAAAATCTCTGTGGACAGGACTTTTGGGAGCATATTTCGTATTTAATCTCTTTGTGTTCGACAACATCGCAAGTTATATCCTGTTTGTCTTTATCCTCGCCTACATTACATGGAAAGCGTATGCTTCAGAAAAGGAAACAATCGTATCGCTTTCAAAACAGCAATCAATTGCAATTGCCGCACTTCTTTCTGTTATCGGAGTTTTAGGAATGTATTCTTTGGTGTATAAGCCCATAATTACAGGCTCTGCTCTTATCCAGGGTATGCAGTATACAGAAGTTATTATTACTGCATCAGGCGATGCTCAGGCACAAGCGTGGACACGAGAAAATATTGGCACCGCATACACCAGAGAAGAGTTAAGTGTAGTTGCCCGGGAAAAGTTCAAACGAGCAACAGCCCATCCTCTTGGTCGTACCGAAGCTCGCGAGCAACTCGGACAAAGACTCGTTTCAATTGTACGAAGTGAGGCCATTTCTAATGAAGAAAAAAATGAGTGGGTAAATCTCACACTGACACAACTTGAAGACGAAATAAAACGTGATCCAAAAAATCCACGCACGCTTCAGATTACAGGACTCCTTTTACTTCAGTTTGGAAAAACGCAAGAAGCGATAGAGTTATTAAATAAAACTCAGGAACTTTCTCCAAACAAACAACTCGTTATGTTCGACAGGGCACTTGCATATCAAGTTGCTGGTGACTATGAAAAAGCAGTCGATATCACTAAGCAAGCATACGATCTCAACCCTGCGTTTCTTACTGCTAGAGCAAAATATATCCTTGCTCTTTACCGAGCAAGAGGGGATGCTGAGGCAACTGTTTTGGAGCCACAATTCCTTCAAGATGCGCTTGCTCAGAATTATGACTTCGTTGTGAGTAAGGCATATGAATCTCAGGTACAGATAGCGAGGATAGAATATCGAGCCAAGGAAGCGGTAGAGGCATACCAAAAAGGCGACATGGCAACCTATCTAAAATACTACGCTGAAATTAAAGCTTTAAACCCAGATTCAGCTCTGAGGCTTACTGAGTTGGTTAAAACACTGAAGTAGAAGTCTGATTGAAAATATGGCGATTTCGCGGTAGTATAAGGTCCATTGCCAGATCGCCTGCCTGCCATGTCTGCGCACGCAGGGCAGGCAGGTCTTATGGTAGTTACATTTGCCAGATCGTCTAATGGTAGGACGCATCCCTCTGAAGGATGTTATCTTGGTTCGAGTCCAAGCCTGGCAGCCGAATTTTAGTTTTTTGTAAGCGAAGCGTTCCATACCAAAAAAGCTGAAATTCGCGTCGCGGATGTCCCCTAGGGACACAAGACGTGAGTTTGGGTATTATTAGTTGTGATTAAGCTTGAGATAGGTTCGGAGTCCGAAGAGTATCCAAAAGTTGTATAATCTTGATATGAAATCAAAAGTACTGCAAATGCTCGTTCCTGAAGGAAATCCAAACGGAATGAAAATACTTGAATTGGCCGGATGGTCTGGTAAATGTTTTGTAGCACCCCGTCAGAGTCTAAAAGAGTTAAAAGATCGATCGGAAACCAATCAACCCGGACTTTATCTCCTCTTTGGGATTGATGAGGCGTCTTCGGACGAGCTTGTGTATATTGGTGAATCAGAAAATTTCTACAACCGAATTGCTAACCATGATTCAAACAAGGATTTTTGGAATGTTGCAGTTGTGTTTACAGGTGGTTTAAATAGAGCATTTGTTAAATATTTAGAATATAGAGCGACTACACTGGCACATGAAGCAGGCCGAATGATTGTGCAAAACAAAGTTCAGCCTCAAGAAAACACTTTATCTGAATTCGAGAAGGTCACTGTTGAGCAATACTTTGAGAACCTTCAATTTATTTTAGTTGCCATTGGATATGAGGTATTTGATAAGGTAGCTGAGTCACTTTCAGATTTAAAACTTTACTATCTTAAAGCCGAAGGATCAGACGCACGAGCACAACTACTTGCAGATGGGAGCTTGAATGTATTAAAAGGTTCTCTCGCAAGAATCAGAGAAACTGAAGCATTTTGGGGATGGTCACAAGCTGCACGAAAACGATTTCTAGAGGACGGAACGTTTGTTGAAAATGGAGATGGTGTGTCTTACGTTTATACAAAAGATACGCTTTTTAAAAGCCCTTCCGCTGCCGCGGCAACAACTACGGGAAGACCTATCAACGGATGGACTGCGTGGAAAGATGAGGTTGGAAACACCCTTGATGAAAATCTGAGAAAATAATCATGGACTCTTTATTTTTTATACCAATACTTAGTGCTGTCCTCATTGTTTGTATTTTTTATATTCACAGACTTTTACAATTACTTAAAGATAAAAATACCAACGCCTATCTTCCGTATGTGAAGAAAGAATATTTAATGACGAATGCAGAAAGAAACTTTTTCAAAGTGTTACAAGAAGCAGCAGGGGGTAAGTATTATATAGTTCCACAGGTGCCACTTAAAAACATTGTTCAGGTAAATAAATACGAAAAACTTCAATGGAAGTATCAAAACCAAATAGATCGAAAGTGTGTTGACTTCGTACTTTTCGATAGAGAATACTTTACGCCTCAGATTGCTATTGAGCTTGATGACATTTCCCATGAACTACCTCTAAGAGAAGATAGAGATCGTTTTGTTGATGCGATTATGCAAAAAGTCGGATTACGGATTATGCATATTAAGACTGCGCACACCTATGATTTGACGGAAGACTTTGCTAAAATTGACTCAGATCATAAAGTTGGTAAAGTGTAGGTTAGTATTTCAAAACTTTAAGAACTGGGCTTAAAGGTCATTAATCTAACCCAAACAAAAAGATGTTTTATGGCTTATACAGGAACTCTACAAAAATTGGCTCAAAATCTTCAAACTACTTACGAGAATACTATTTTTTCTCAATCTGGAGATATAGGCGATACTCGTGAGAAAGAAGTTATCAAATACTTGAAAAAGGTAATGGCCCACAAATACGGATTTCAATCAGGAGAAATCTTTGACGAAAGTGACGCAAACTCAGGTCAAGTAGATGTGATTATATATGATAGTCTTTTCTCAACTATTTTTACAGATGGAAGCGAAAAGATATTCGCCCCCGTTGAGTCTACATACGGCGTTGTCTCAGTAAAGTCTAAAATGGGAATTAAGGAACTCAAGCATGCAATTGAGGGTATTAAAAAATTTAATGAGTTAAAAAGACCGATAATAAAAGAAAACACCCTACAAGTTACACCTGATTTTGGAATAACTTTAGGTAATGGGCTTTCTATAACAGGGTCATCAGTACAAAGAAATGTAAATTGTATTTTCGCTTTTGAAACTAGTGTTGCGGTTGAAACTCTTATTCAAGAAGTAAAAAACAGTGGTTGTGTAGATCTTTTGGTTGTTCCAGGGAAGCTCTGTATTATGGGTAGGAATAGAAAAGAATTTGCATTAAAAGATTTTGGTGGGAAAACTCTGGAATTTGTTGGGATCCGTAATGAAAATTCTGTGGGTCTTTTCATACTATTCTTACAAATTTATTTATCACGAAATGTTCTAGTTGCTAGAGATGTAAAAAGTTTAGCTTTAAATTTAATTCATGGAAGTGAAGTTGAATATCTCAGGAATTAGAATAAAGATGTTAATATAAAGACAATGATTAGAGATAACTCTTTTTTAAATGAATAGCAAGAACTATTTCGATTACATAGAAGAGAAACTAAACGTACTCGCAACCAGGGTCAAATCCAGAGGTAAATTAAACATACTGGATGTACACTTACATTCAGAAAACTTTTATAGAGATTTTTTTAATAAACTCTATAAATGGAAACTTGAAAACTTGAATAACAAACAGCAAAATATTGAGTCAATCGATTTGGTTAGTAATTTAGATAAAATCATTATTCAGGTATCTGCAACATCTACCAAGCAAAAAATAGAGTCTGCCTTGAGTAAAGAAATAATTAAAAGTTATTCAGGGTATAGATTTAAGTTTATTTCTATAACAGAAGACGCAATTAAATTAAAGAAATTGACTTATACGAATCCTGCCGGGATAAGTTTTCTTCCGAAGGAAGATATTTATGACGTAGGCTCAATTTTGAGATATACAAATAGCTTAAACATCAATGATAAAAAAGAAATATATGAATTTTGCAAAAAAGAATTTGCTCCAGATATAGACACCCTTGCATTGGATTCAAACTTATCAAAGATAGTGAATATTTTATCAAAGGAAAATCTTGATCAAGAATATCGAGATATTCGTCTAGAACCTTTTCAAATTGAAAGGAAAATATTATATAATAATCTAAATGGTAGTGGGGAAATAATAAAAAAATATAGTATTCACTATAATCAGCTCGAGAAGATATATAATGAATTTGATTTATCTGGTGTGAATAAAAGTAATTCCGTTTTCACAACTATTTGGATGGAGTATAAGAAAAATATAGATATCAAGAAGGATGATGAGTTATTCTATTTGATAATAAACAATATTAAAGAAATAATTTTGAAAAGTAACAATTTTGAAAAGATTCCGAGCGATGAACTAGATTTATGTATATTAATCATTGTTGTGGATGCTTTTATCCGGTGTAAAATCTTCAAAAACCCTAAAGAATACAAATATGTTACTACCGGATAACATCCATCCAGAAAATTCGATATACTACAATGGAGCTTTTGTATTACAGGAGTTACAAAAACAGACTAACCAAAATTTAATCGATTTATATCAAAATGTAAAACAAAAACAAAAAATGAGTTTTCCAGTTTTTGTTTTATGCTTAGATTGGCTGTTCTTATTGAGTGTTGCTGAACTAAAAGAAGATGGCAACGTAAAGTTATGTTCTTAAAATTATTAAAAATATCATCGGGAGATAACGTAATTCGTCAGATTTCTTTTAAAAAGGGAATTAACTTGATTGTTGACGAAACTCCAGAAACTAACAGTGAGACGACCGGAAATAATGTAGGGAAAACAACAGTTTTAAAATTAATAGATTTTTGTCTGGGGGCTGATCCGAAAGTGGTATATACCGACCCTGAGTCAAAAAGAGATGTGTATGAATTAATTAAAACCTTTTTGCTAAAAAGGGAAATATTGATTACCTTGGTTTTGAAAAGAAATTTAGAGGAGGAAGATTCTTCAGAGATTTTGATAGAAAGAAATTTTCTCTCACGTAAAAAAAGAATTCAAAGGATTAACGGTGAGAACCTAACCGATGAAGAATTTGAACTAAAACTTTTGCAACTAATTATTCCTGAACAGGGAGCTGAAAAACCAACATTCAGACAAATTATATCTCATAACATAAGATATAGAGATGAAAATGTAAATAACACTATAAATACATTAAATAAATATACAAGTGACGCGGAGTACGAGGCATTGTATCTGTTTTTATTCGGATGCGAATTTACTCAAGGAAACTCGAAACAGGATATTTTAGAGAAGATTAATCAGGAGCAAAACTATAAAAATAGGGTGGAAAAAAATCAGACAAGGACGGCTTATGAGGCTGCGCTTGCTCTTATTCATTCTGAAATAACTGATTTAAAAAAAAGGAAAAAAAATCTTAATTTAAATGAAAACTTTGAAGCTGATTTAGATAAACTCAATAGTATAAAGTATGAAATTAATAAGACAAGCTCAGAAATAAGCAAAATTTCAATCAAGAAGAGCTTAATCATTGAAGCTGAGCAAGAATTAAGTGCAAGGAAATCAGATATTGATCTTCAGCAATTGAGGCTAATCTATCAACAGGCAACAAGTCAAATTGTTAATGTGCAAAAAACTTTTGATGATTTGGTTGATTATCACAATAGAATGATTATTGAAAAAGTTCAATTTATCAAAAAAGATTTACCGGAATTAGAAAAAGAGATAAAAAACAAGGAGTCTTATTTGAAAGTTCAATTGAATGAAGAAAAAGACATAACTCTTAAAATTTCTAAAAGCGATTCCTTTGAGGAACTTGAGGAATTGATTGTAAAGTTAAATGAAAGTTTTAGAAAAAAAGGAGAATATGAAGGTGTTATCAAGGGGTTGTTAGAGGTTGAGGAAAATATTGCAGAATATGGTAAACAAATTAAAGAGATTGAAAATCAGTTATTCTCAACTGATTTTGAAAAAACAGTAAAAAAACAACTTAACAAATTTAATATACATTTTGCTCTTATCTCGAACCAGTTGTATGGAGAGAAATACGTCGTTAAGCACGACATAGTCTTCAATAGGAATAACCAGCGGATATATAAATTCAGTTCTTTTAATGCAAATCTAAGTTCAGGTAAGAAACAGGGAGAAATATCATGTTTTGATATTGCTTATACAATGTTTGCAGATGAAGAAAAGATTTCATGCTTACATTTTTTACTGAATGATAAAAAAGAGTTAATGCATGATAATCAATTGGTAAAGATTGCTGAATTTGTAAATAAAAATAATATTCAATTTGTTGCATCAATACTAAAAGATAAACTTCCTGAAGAATTAAATAAACAAGAATACTTTGCGGTTAAACTTTCCCAAACGGATAAGCTATTTAGAATAGAGAATCAGTAATTTTTAACTGAGCTCATGGTTTCTGTCTGCATAGTTCCAACGTCGTCCCATGCTCTCAGCACTTGATTTTCACATCATTTATCAAAGTAAAACTTATACCTGTCAGGTAATCTCGAATTTCTGTATAATTATCCTAATATGTTGCCAGACGAAAACTCAAAAAAATTTGTTGCGGTATTAAACAAGAAAGTCGAAACCGGAAAGTTAATGAACGCTCTGGGTCACATGAGTGCAGGACTTTCGGGTGGCTTCGGAAAGGGAGAAGAAATGAATTTTTTGGAATATCTTGATAAAGATGGAGGGATTCATCCAAAGATATCTCATTTTCCTTTTATAATATTAAAAGCAGAAAATTCCAATCAGATCAGAAAAATTAGAAATGAGGCTATGCAGAGAAATATACTATTCACTGATTTTACAAGCACGATGACTGTCGGGACCTCCGCAGATCAATTAGAGAGAACAAAGAGTACGCTTGAAGCTGAATTGGAATATTGGGGGATATGCATGTTTGGAAATGCAGCAGAGCTTAAGGAATTTACAGGAAAGTTATCACTGTTCAATTAATATAATAGTTTGGTTCGAATAACGTCCCAGACGGCCAGCCAGTTTGAGATAGGTTCGGATTCCGAAGTGTAATATAATTCATAAACATGGATCCGCTAGATTTGGAAAGGAAAGATTTTGGAAAAGAATTTGAAGAAGAAGTTAAGTTTTTTCTTGAGGAAAAACTCAGATTTTCTGATGTGAGAGGAGGTCAAGATTTTCACATTGCTCCTCCAGGACAAAAAAATCAAATAGATGCTTGTGGTCGTTACAACGATATTCTTTTTGTGTTTGAGTGTAAAGCTTCAGGAAGAAGAACTAAGAAAAATTTACGTCAAGATATTTTAGCAACAAAAGAAAGGGCAAGAATGGTACTACGATCATATAAATACATCCCCGAATATGCTAATTGTAATTATGTAAAATTTGTTTTTATAACTAAAAAAATTGAAATACCTGATACTGAAAAAGATTTACTTAATAAGGATACTGAGCCACATTTTTGGTATGCAGATGAAAATATGTTGGAGTATTATAGTGATCTTCATGAAAAGGTTGGAGAGTATGCAACGTATAATTTTTTAGCAGATTTTGGAATTAGACCTTCAGAAGATGAGGTGCTCAAGGTGGCTGCGGTTAAAACTAAAATTGGTAACTATGATACATATAGTTTTTATGCTCCACCTAAGCAATTATTAAAATTTTCTTATGTTGCAAGACGCAGATCTTTAAACGAGAATTTTTATCAAAGGATGTTAGATAAAAATAGAATAAAAAACATTCAAAATTTTATAGACGCAGGTGGAATATTCCCGACAAATGTCATAATTTCTTTAAAACATGGAGACAAGGAATTTGTAAAGAATCATGATCTGACTGGTTCTGAGGTTGGTGTACTAACTATTAAAAATAGTTACAGTGCTTGTTGGATCATTGATGGTCAACATAGACTATACTCCCATGCTAAATCAAAATCAGAAAATCTTATTCCTTGTATTGCTTTTGACAATATTGGTATTGAGGATGAAAGACGTTTTTTCCTTGAAATAAACAGGGAGCAGAAACCAATTCAACCAGATTTAATTTGGGACCTTGAGGGATTATCAAGTCCTGATTCATTTAAGGGAATCATTTCAAATGTTGTTCGAACTCTTAATAATCGAGAACCTTTTCTCGATAAAGTTTATATTCCAGTAAAAGGATCACGCACAAACAAACTTGTTAATATGGCAGCTTTCTGTAACGGTATTGTTAATTCACAAATCACTAAACAAAACCCTCCTAGTGTTATAGGAATGCAAAACCCCTTATTTACAGAGGTCACAAGAACAATAACTAACCGAACAGCTTCTTCTTTAGAGAGATTTTTCCTTAGTTTGAAAGAGGTTTTAAATGAGGATCAAATAGATTTTGTGTTTGGGAATGCTGGTATCCCTATAATGTTGTATATTTTTGAGCCAATTTTGGCTCATATTGGTCGAATACCTGCTTTTGGTGATTTAAGCCCGTATACAAAATTAATAGGAGAATTTTTTAACCAAAATTACTCCACATATGATGATCTTCGAAAACTAAGATCAGAAACTAATAGTGAAGGTGCTCGTAAGTCAATTGCTAGACAAATAGGCTTGTATATTCGCAAGGGAGTAAGAGATCGTCTGTTTTGGCCAAAAATGGAACAAGATGAATTTGTGTCAGAAATTATTTCGATGGAAAGAGGTATCGCCTCCGTTATTGCTGAAAAGTTAAGCGAAGTTACAGTTGGTTGGGAAAAACAAAGAGTACCACAACCAATATATGCTGTAGCAAAGAAAAGGATGGACCAAGACGGGACTGTCTTCCATGAAAACTTTTCTCTTGGAGACGAAATACAGATTATTACAAGGGATGACAACTGGAAAGAAGTTTTTCAAGATTTTTTTATAACAAAGACAGGATTTAAGGATCAAAGCGAATTAAAGTTAGCATTCAGATATTTAGCTGACGTTCGTAATCCTACTTCACACGGTAAATCAGTTATTACAGATAAAGATGTTTTAGTACAAGCTGAAATTTATCTAGAAAAATTTAGAAAAATGATACCTATTATAGATGATATTGACCAAGAAGTAGGTCTAAATAATGATTCCGAAGAGCATTAAAATGCAGAATAAAAAGAACCAGAAAATCCTTGTGGGGTAAGGTATGGAAATGTCCGAATCCGATGAGGTCAGCAATTTGAGATTCGTACTAGACCAGGGCATGGCGCGAGCTGGTATACTGATCGTATATGATTAAGGCCCTTGTATTTGATATTGGTGGAGTTTTGTTCTTGCCACTAAATAATCAGAGAGAAAAATCGCTCCTAGATTCATTCGGTGAGACAATGTTTCTGTTGGATAGTTATATGGAGACAAACCTTGAAATTAAGGAGTTACTTCGCGAGGTTTATAAGCAGTCGGCACAAGGAATTATTACAAAACAAGAAACTTTACAGAAGATGTCAAATATTCTTGGCATTGGAGAAGGGGAAGTAGAGAGTATATTTCGGAAGATCTATTCTGAAAAAACAGTAGAAAATATTGAATTGTACGAAAAAATAATTCTCCTGAAAATGAAAAATTACAAGATAGGTATTCTTTCCACGCAGTTTCATTTATCTAAAGATGTTCTGGTGCCAAAGAAATATTACGACAACTTTGATGCTTTAGGAATTTCTTGCGACGATAAACTTAAAAAGCCAGACGAAAAAGCCTTTACAACCCTGCTTCAAAGTTTGAATGTTTTGACAGAAGACGTATTGTTTGTTGATGATCAGCAGAAAAACATAGATGCGGCTACCAGTCTTGGAATGCAAGCCGTCCTATTTAAAAATAATAAACAGCTATTTCAGACACTAGAAGAATTAGGGGTCAAATAAGTTCCAACTTCGCTCCAAACAACTAGCACGGTGACTAAATAAAACTTAGTTTTTCTTGTATTATGTCTACATGAATGAGCCAGCAGACCTAGTTTACATTGATGACTATGATTTATTAGGTAGTAATTTTTATTGGCATAAGTATGAAGCTAAAGGATTAACGAAAGAAGATATACTCTCTGTTGGATTAACGAGCGATCGGGTACAAATACATAAAGATATCTTACAACCGCTACTTACAGTGAATGCTGAGTTTCAAAGGAAAGGATACCGGTTATACATTAAAGAGGGATATCGTTCGAAAGCTCTTTACGAAATGATTTACAAACGGCGTGTTACAAAGTTTGGTAAGGAAGAAACCGATCGTCTTTTAAATATGGAAGGGATGCCTCACGCGGAAGGAAAATCAGTGGATGTGGCCTTATGGAGTCTACGAGAGAATAAGGAAATTTATCTGCGCCAAGGAGAAGACGGGGTAGATGCGCTTTTTGTTGATTTCTATAAAGGAAAAGAGGATGAGCAAAGCAAAAGATATCAAGAGCTACAAGAATGGATTATTAATATAATGCAAGAACAAGGATTTCGACTGGGTACTAAACGGGAATACTTTCATTTCGATTATAAGCCGAATGAGGTTTGATATACTTTGAGTATGAAAATTTCTGTGGAAAAACTTAAAGTGAAAGTGCTGGAGACTTTTACTAAAAGCGGATTTACTAATACAGACGCTGAAAACGTTTGGAATTATTTACTTTGGGCTGAAATGTCGGGAATAAAAACACAAGGCATTATAAAAATGATAGGAACGGAGCCTCTACAAAATATTAAACCAAAAAGTGAAGTCAGAATTGAGAGAGATAAAAAACTTTCACAACTGATTGATGGTGGGGCAAACCCAGCGCCAATTGTAAGTCAGCAGGCAAGTGATGTTGCAATACGAAAAGCAAAAGAACATGGATTCGGCATTGTTGGAGTTCGTAATACTTTTTCAAGTAATGGAGCGCAAGCGTACTATGCTGAAAAAATTGCAAAAGAAAATTTAATAGGCATTGTTTGTAGTAGATCACCAGCTTCTACTACTGGTTTTGATAGTATTGATCCTTTATTTGGTACGAACCCAATAGCTTTTGGATTTCCAACTGATAACGAGCCTTTTGTGTTTGATATGGCTACTTCGGCAATGACTTTCTACGGGCTAGTATTAGCGAAATCTCAAGGGGTAAAAATACCAAAAAACATGGCAATTGATAAAGATGGGGTATTAACTACTGATCCAGATGCAGCCATGGATGGGGCATTATTGCCTTTTGATAGAGGATATAAAGGCGCAGGTCTTGGAATGGTTGTTGAGATGCTTGCTGGTCCCTTAGTTAATTCCGCATGGGTTGACAATAAGACCTTTAAGGAAGAATGGGGGTCACTCTTTATAGCCATCGATCCAGATTTATTAATTGATACAAGTCTTTTTAAGAAAAATGCTTCTGATTTAATATCGAAAGTTAAGCAGTCTAGAAAGAGACCTGGAGTAGAGGAAATACGCTTACCAGGAGAGATGGCCCTTGAGAGACGAATTGAAGTAAAATCTTCTGGTCTCATTGATGTTGAAGAGTCAGTTTTGAGAGAGCTAGGGTATCTTTAAAATTTTGAAATACCAGAGAGAGAAGTTTCAACATCGTGCCAAACCATCAACCAACTCGTGCTAGGTTATCGCGGTCGAGACGCGTCGCTTAGCAAAGTTATAGAAAGCGATATAATATAAAAATGCAACGAGATAAAAAATTCTTTTACGAACAATATGAGCAGCTAAATTGGAAGAATCAAGAAGAAACAAAAATTAATTCTCAAGTAAATGATTATATTAGTGATGAGGTAATCATGAGACATGAAAATGAAAGTATATCTCTTTTTGATATTGGTTTTGGAGTAGGATTCTTTATAACAAATTTATCAGAGAAGCTCAAAACTAAATACAAATATATTTGTATAGAAGGATGTGAGCCAGCTAAAGTAAGTTACGAACATTTCAGTAAAAAAGATATATCCGGTGTAGAGTTAAAAATCTCCAATCAGTCTTTTCTAGATATTTCCAGTGATAAGACTTTTGATTTTATAACTGCGATTTATGTCTTCCCACATTTCACTTTTGATGATTTGGAATCTGTTATAAAAAAGATTAATTCGATGTTAAATATTAGAGGAAAGTTCATCATGGTAATCACAAGTGAAAAATCATATAAAGAAGGTTTAGTAAAAGGTAAAGATTTATTTAATCTTGTGGAAGATAACAAAGTTATTTACCAAGGAAAAGAGTATCAAGAATATCTACACAAATCTCTTATTCCTGGAATAGGAGATGTTTATGATTTCAATAGAGATGAGGCACTCTACTTGGAAATGTTTAAAAATAATGGCTTTTCTGTAAATGGGCAAAAGGAACTTAATGATGGGTATTTTTTGAATAAGATTCTGGTGTTTGAGAAGAAATAAAAGTTTCAACCTCGTCCCAGACGTGTGGTAAGTGCTATAATCATCTTTATGAATGAACTCATACACTACATCGGAGAAAAGTGGCTCTGCACTCCCGCTCGCTATCCAGAAATGGAAGGCATGAACGAAGATGAAAAATTTCGTTTCGTACTACGACATTCAGCTCTACACTTTGCTAAAACAGCTGGAAAGATAGCCAGTGTAAGTGAAGATGTGGATCATGGAGACCAGATCAATATTGAAGATTTAAAAACTAACACAGCCAAGTCTCTTATTAACACCCTGTATCTTGCTGGCCAATTGAAGATGACTGAAGAAGAACTCGCAAAGCTTGTTAAGCAGATTGTTGATTCACATTAAGAATATTTCGATTTCGTCCCAGAACACTTCCATATGCCCTATATGATTCTAAAAATAGAGAACTTTGCTAACATAAATTCATATGGCAGAACTTAAAACAAAAGTAACAACGGCAAGCGTAACAGATTTTATCGGAGAGATTAGTGGCACAGAAAAACGCAGAGATAGTTTAACGCTACTTAAGATATTCAAAAGTGTAACTGGAGAAAAACCAAAGATGTGGGGATCGTCAATTATAGGGTTTGGGAAATATCATTACTCATCGGAACGCAGCGCACAAAAGGGAGACTGGCCACTAACAGGATTTTCTCCCCGTAAGCAAAATCTTACTCTGTACATCATGCCTGGGTTTAAAAACTATGGAACCTTATTGAAAGACCTTGGAAAACACAAAACAAGTGTTGGTTGTTTGTATGTAAAAAGATTATCAGACGTCAATGAAAAAGTACTCATTAAACTTATTGAGAAATCTTTTGTCGATACGAAGAAAAAATACAGTTAAAAAAGAAAGAAGCGAAACTAACTCTGGTCGGGTACTGATTATTTTCGGGCACGAGGGTAATACGAAAGTTCAAACTTCATGACTTTTGGGAACTAGTTCACATACCTTTTTACAAAATGAAAACACGCCTACGAAAAGCATGTTTTCAGTAAGCGTGTGTATTAGTTCAGTAGCGGAGTACGGTCGGGACGTTGTTCTGTCGCTGAGTGCGGAGCTTCTTGATGTAGGCACAGAACTCGCACCCAAGCGCAACGTAGCCGGCGATGGTGGCGGAGATGATCATTCCACGAGCGATGTCCTTTTCGCCTTGGATGGCGAAGTAAAGGCCAATCGCAAATGTGACCACGAAAATGACGAAACAAGCGACCGTGCTTCTGTCAAAGCCGTTATTCATGACGAACTCTCCTTTGGTTTAGAATGAACTAGTTAGTCGACCACTAGTCGACGCACAGCCCTTCAGTGACTGTTACCAACAGTATAGCATATTATAGTATATTGTCAATATCGATATCTAGCTGATTTTTTAAAATAGTTTCGACCTCGTTCCAGATTTGTAGCTATTAACGGCTAGTCTAGTGGTCAGATAAAATTCATTTTTTCTTGTATCATGTCTATATGAATGAGCCAACAGATCTAGTTTATATCGATGACTATAATTTATTAGGTAGTAATTTTTATTGGCATAAATATGAAACTCACGGACTCACGAAAGAAGATATTTTAGGTGCTGGTTTGGTAGACGATAGAGTTCAGGTGAGCAAACAGATTATTGAGCCTCTTATTGCGGCAGACAATGAATTACAGAAAAAAGGATGGCGGCTTTATATTAAAGAAGGGTATCGTTCAAAAGATCTTTACAAGGTAGTCTATGAGAAAAGAATTGCTAAATATGGAAAAGAAGTCACAGATACTATATTAAACATAGATACGATGCCACATTCTGAAGGTTTGTCTGTCGATATTTCAATTTGGGACACTAAGACAGATAAAGAGATATATATGCGTAAAGGGAGTGATGGTGTGCCAGCTTTCTTTACCCATTTCTATCGTGATAAAAGTGATGAGGAATCAAAAAGTTATCAAGAACTTCAAGATTATATAGCCAAATTAATGATGAAATATGGTTTCCGTTTTGCGTCGAAAAAGGAATACTTTCATTTTGATTATCGCCCTAGCTTACCTCCCAATTATTAGAAGCTCTGATCTTCCCTTTGATCCGCAACTCGCGTTTTTACAAAATGAAAACACGCCTACGAAAAGCATGTTTTCAGTAAGCGTGTGTAGATGTGTTCAACGGAGAACAATCCACCTGTTCCGTCGCCGAATGCGTAGTCGTCTGAGGTAGGCCCTCACTTCGCACCAGATCCCGATGAAGCCGATAACCGCGGCAGCACCAATTGCTTTTCGGGCAATCTCGCCTTCACCTCCGATGGCGAACAGAATCCCGGCTACGAGCATGATTACGGAGATAATAAAAGAAATCAACGCACCTCTGGTATATCCGGTACCGGTCATGGTAGACCCCTCTATGCTTTATTGTGTGAGAAAAACTCTCCTAAAATAGCCCAGGAGTGAACTTTTTCTAAAGACCAGAATCAATTAATTCGTACCATGGATTATAAATGATGTCTATTCTAGTTTGAGCGGTCGTTTGTGGTGGTAAATAAGAATAAGTACATAGTGGCTTGGCCTAACAAGTATCCGCGAGGTAAGTAACTCGTAAATTTCTACTATAATTGCAATATATTGTGTATGATTTATCACAATGGCTGAAGAAAATAATTACGATCAGTTTGCTGCTGTTCGCCAAGAAGAATTGCGTAACGGGACCAAATTTTCTCATACGTATGTAGAGAAACCGATGATGGCAAACCTTTTACCAAACCTTAGTCACAAAAAAGTATTAATGCTTGGTTGTGGAACAGGAGAAGAAAGTGTACTACTTAAAAAACACGAGGCAAAAGAATTGGTAGGAATGGATCAGTCCCCGGAGTCTATTCGTCTGGCAAATGAAACTTATCCGGAACATACATTTGTTCTTGGAGATATGCATGTATTAAATTTTCCAGATAACAGTTTTGATTTTGTGTATAGTAGCCTAGCTATTCACTACTCAGAACAGCCACAGAAAGTATATCAAGAGGTCTATAGAATTCTAAAATCAGGAGGGCAGTTTCTTTTTTCGGTTGGGCATCCAGTACGATGGGCATCCGAGCAACAAGAAATTGGCGGCGCTACCTCAAGGATTATTGGATTCTCAGAAAATAAAAAGAACCCAAGGCTATATGGAGGTTACCTAACCTTCAAGAAATACAATCATCATTTTCTGGGAGATGAGACATTGAGCTTTTGGGTTGCTCCACCAAGCCTACACTTTAAGCTTTTAAAAGAAGCTGGGTTTGCTATTAATGACTTCGTTGAGTCACGTGTCATTGATGCGTGTGAGAGGGTGGATGATTATTACTATAAAAGATATTCTGAGTTTCCTCAGTTTGTAGCCTTTTTAGTTACTAAGAATTAGAAAAGTTCTAGTTCCATCCAGATCTGCAACTCGAAAAGTTAAACTTGAAAAACGTTTATTCTGCGTGGAGCAGAAAGAATAAAATTATTCTTATTTAGAAATTCCTCCTTGACTCTTTTTGGTATTTACCTTATCTTGCTAACAGCACAACTGACCCAAAGGAGGCAAACTGTGCCAATGATTGAGTTTCGCTACGACCCACAAAAACTGGATGAGGGAAAAGCGCGATTTATTGCTTCCTGTCTCGAAAGAGAATTGCGCGAGGCTATCAGGAAGATACGTCCAAACCTTTCTCGTCAATACGGCGTAACTACGGAAGGTGATCCTTTCCGCATCGCGTTTAATCAACCTGAGTTGAGGATACTCATCTTTTACCATGAAGAATGGAAATTTACGGCACGTGAACTGGAACGTCTTCTAAAAAAGATGAAAGCCAGCGTTGGATCACTCCTCAAATTCTCCAAGGTCGAAGGCGTGTTGGTCAAGATACGCTTTTATGCTCGTGTTGGACACGCGAGTACCTCTATTCCGTAATGAGTCAAGAATGACCGAAATCCACCTCCTAGCTTCAGCGAAGAGGTGGTTGTTATTTAATGTTTTGCCTAGACCTGTTGACATACTTAGCAGGCCGTGCTATTATTAACCGAGGTCAGGATCCAGATCCTGAATGTTCAGCACAAACCAAAATTCGGAGGTCATCATGACGGCATGGCAGACTCTCGGTCAATACGAGTATGAATACGATGAACGTGGACAGTACACCGGCTGGTACCGATACATCGGAGGCAGGCTCGCGAATGGCCATTGGCCCCAGTGGAACAACAAAACTGGTGCCGCGCGGTGAAATATTCGCAACAAATCCAACACCCCATCTAGTAGCAAAGGCGAACGGTGGGGTTTCGACTTAATCTAATAACCTCGTTCTAGATATCTAGCTGGTATACTTAATATATTAGAATACGTAATTAAATAATCACTATGGCTAAATATGTAGATGGATTTGTGCTCACAATTAAAAAAACTAAGCGTGCTGCGTATAAGAAGATGGCACAAGAAGGAAAGTCCGCGTGGATGAAGTTTGGCGCACTTTCGTATATGGAGTGTCGTGCTGATGATGTAACACCAGCTCATGTTGCTTTTACGTTTCCAAAGATGGCAAAAGCAAAAGAAGATGAAGAAGTGTGGTTCTCATTTATTGCTTTTAGTTCAAAGAAACATCGTAACGAAGTGAATAAGAAAGTAATGGAATTCTTCGACAAGAAATATGCAGGCAAAAACCAGGATATGCCATTTGATATGAAGCGTTTCGCGTATGGGGGATTTACTGTTGAAGTAGAAGGGTAGAAAAACTCATTGCCTAAACCCATTTAGCGATATAATAAAAGTATTAACAATTGATTAATTTATATATGGATATCACTACATTTCTTGCCCAAATATGGGGACCAATATTAGTTGCGATTGCGTTCGGTTTTTTCTTCAGTACAAAGTATTACATCAGAATCTATCGTGATCTCGAAAAGGAATCGTTTGCCGTGCTCTTCTTTGGTATGGCCGCTATGGCAGGTGGTATAGCACACATTCTTGCGCACAACACTTGGGAAAATCTATCAGAGATTATCATAACCCTTCTCGGATGGGGTGTGCTCATCAAGGGTATTATTTGCGTCGCGTTTCCTAAGCTTGCAGATCGTGGAGGTGATTGGGCATTGGATGCGAAGGTAGTTCCAGCAGCAGGAATCGTTGCTCTGGTCCTTGGCGCATATCTCTCATGGGTGGGATACTTCCTATAATGCAATGTTAAAAAAATACTTAGACTATCTACGAAATAACCCGGAAGGATACTGGTTCAAACGAAAGATTTGGGGTTGGGGTTGGGTGCCAGCTACTTGGCAAGGATGGCTGACTACGTTGCTTTATGTGGCACTTATTTTATTTCTTGTTCTTAACCGAGAAGAAGCAATCCCAGGAAACCCTGATTCAGGAAGTAATTTTCTAGTATTAGGATTACCGAGCATCCTCCTCACCATCCTTTTCATTTTTATCGTGTACAAGAAAGGAGAGAAACCGAAGTGGCAGTGGGGGATGCCAGACAAGAAAGATTAGAGAATTCTTCCGAGGCTTGAGTCGGATAGGAAACATATATTTAAAGAGACAGTGTTTCTTGGTGGTTTTTCTTTTCTTATATAAAAAATAAAGGCGACACCTGTGGTGCCGCCAATTTCGTTTCCTGAAAAACCATCATCCGAAGATTGCTCGTGCGGTATTTTTGGTGACCATTCCCCGAAATGCAAAGATCGGGATGTCTGTCGGTGGTACGCCGACAGAATAGGTCATGAAGCGGATATTGGAATTACCAAGTGAAAGATCGGAAGGTTTTTACCGATGAATCAGGTCAGCCAGCTCGCGGACTTTTTCAGCGATAAAATATTCATTGTCGTCGAGTTCAGGTCCCCTTGCACAAATACTCGATGCTACAAGAAATATGTCTGCGAACTTGAGGAGTTGCAAAACATTCGCTGCACTTACACCACTTGCCACAGCAAGCGGGATTTTGCCGTCAAGGTTTTCCTTGATGTCGTACAGCTTCAGAACATCGGGCGGGGATCCAGTGCTGTCTCCACTTGTTGTTGCAACGTTGACACACCTGACCGCTTTTGCGCACGCTTCTGAGAGTGCCGCGCCGGAGAGCTGAGAGTCGATGTATTTGAATGCAACACCTCCAAAAACTTGTATTGTCCGAGGGAGGCTGATTCTGTGGTTTGGCATACCGTCAATCCATAAGGCATTGAGGTTAGTGCATCGCC
The DNA here is from genome assembly GCA_038256975.1 of Minisyncoccia bacterium. Lineage (GTDB taxonomy): Bacteria > Patescibacteriota > Minisyncoccia > Phycocordibacterales > UBA5272 > JALHNF01. The sequence continues at coordinate 44,775 of JBBSJU010000004.1, forward strand.
GAGCAATGGTGGAAAGTTCCGTCCAGAGCTTCTCAGACGAAATGTCAAGAAAGTTAAGACCAATCCAAGCCTCTGGAAGTCGCTCTCGTACATGTTCGAAGATATAGCTAAGTTTACTGAAACGCATGTTGTGACCGATGAGGAAGACCCCATCGGCGCCATTTGTCATAGCGATACGGACGTTGTCAATGGCGTGACCAATACCTTGGTTATTTGGATCCACACAGTGGATCACGGGATAGAACTTCTTAGACGAAAGAGCACTCATTGTTATCCTCCTGGGCAGAATTACCCTGCACGCATACTATCTTCGGGCTGGGCAGAAGTCAATTCTAATATAATAAAAAATGCTAATATCATTTTAAGTATGGCAGACGACTTTTCAAAATTTTTAATAAAGGACTATACATACTGGGCGGTGTATATTCACGAAAACCAAAGTTATCTTGGGCGTTGTGTGGTTTGGTGTAAAAGAGAAGACGCTCTTGATTTGACCGAGGCGACCCCTGAGGAACAAAGCGAATTATTTGTAGTGTTAAATGATCTCAGAAAAGCTTTGGCAAAGACTTTTAAACCTGACTGGTTCAACTATGCTTTTTTGGGAAATGAGACTCAGTATCTTCACTGCCATTTCATTCCTCGGTATGCTGCACCTCAAGAGTTCATGGGAGTAACTTTTAAGGATGAGCTTTGGGGACATAACTACAAGACCGACAAAGGATTCAAAATCTCTCCCGAAGTTCTCGCTGCTATTCAGGAGAAAATAAAGGAAGCATAAAGGCAAACAGTTTTTTGGAAGTTTTCAGGTAAATGAAAATGCCCCTCTTCCTCGACTCCTACATAAGGAAAGAAGAATGGGGCACATTGTGTAGTCGTTAGCCAAACAGGGTGACCAGCTCCTGCTCGCGGTACTGAGTTGCTTGCGTTTGTAATCAGTCATCCTCCACCTTTCATGACGCAAAGCATTTCTGCCGGGAGTAGACACACATTACATCTTCAACTTGTTTTTGTCAATAAGAGAGATTCTGACCCGATCTCTTTTTTCTGGAACCAGAATTGCTCGAGAGTTAATGTCTTTGTATAGAAAGGTAATAAAAAAAAGAGATTAATAGAGACGTAAAGGATTCTTTACACTAATCCATGGGCACTATATAATCGCAGCATTCACTATGAGAGAACGTATAAAAAATAAAGTGAGTGAATATCGAATTCAGCGGGGCATAACCCAAGAAGAACTTGCAGCTGAGGTGAATGTAAGTCGACAGACGATTAGTGCACTTGAGAAAGGGAATTACACCCCATCTATTTTATTGGCGCTTAATATAGCAAACTTCTTTAAGTTGCCTGTTGAGCGAATATTTACTATTACTTATGAAAAATAATGTATACGAATTCATCGTTACGGTAGCTTTGATTACGATTGCAATCTTATTACTCAACCCTTTCCATTTTTGGATGCCTGATATGATAGTAATATGTATGCTCGCAGTTGCGTTGGCTCTCTTCGGGCTATTTGCAAGCTTTGTTCTTCGAGAAAAGTCGGTGGACGAAAGAGAGGACCAGCATAAGTCTTTGGCAGGCAGGAATGCTTTTCTTGCCGGTTCCGGAATTCTTATGCTCGGAATCGTTGTGCAGGGATATACACACACTGTAGATCCATGGCTTGTTCTTACCCTTATCGGCATGGTGATTGTCAAAATAATGACACGTCATTGGAGCGACAAGTATCTGTAGTAACTTCGGTGATGAGCTACGCGCTAAAACAAATGTAAAGCTTGCTTTACATTTGTTTTTCTTTTATCTATACTACTAGATATACAAATTATGAATAAAAATATAGGAAGTATTATTGGAGTTATCGCATTTGTGGTGATTATCGGAGGGGTGTATGTATCGATGAATAGTAAAGATGATGTAATGGTAGTAAAGGATAGTATGGATCAAAAAATTATCGATGACAAAATGGTTGATGAAAAAACCATGATGGATAAGAACGAGACAGGAATGATGGAAAAAGATGAACCTATGATGAAGGTGGGATCATATGAGGCATATAGCGCCGACAAGTTGTCTCGCGCAGAAACTGGTGACGTCGTTCTCTTTTTTCATGCTTCGTGGTGTCCGTCATGTCGTGGACTTAACGCGAGTATTGAAAGTAACCTCGGAACCATTCCCGCAGGTGTTGTTATTTTAAAGACTGACTATGATACAGAGACTGAGTTAAAGAAAAAATATGGAGTAACGTACCAGCATACACTGGTGCAGGTTGATAAAGATGGAAATATGATTAAGAAATGGAGTGGTAGCCCAAGTCTTGATAAGCTTGTAGCGCAGATTCAATGATATTTTTTTTCCTTATAGCAATTTTGGCAGGAATATTTACGGTTGTAGCACCGTGTATATTGCCCCTGCTTCCGATTGTTATTGGGGCTTCTGAGACAGGTGAAAAGAGGGTATCAAAACGAGCAATTACTGTTATTGGATCACTTTCAGTATCAGTGGTTCTCTTCACACTTCTTCTAAAAGCTACGACATTGTTCATAGCTATTCCCCAGATATTTTGGAGTAGTTTTTCAGGAGTGATCATTATCTTGGTTGGAATAGCAATTACATTTCCTTTACTTTGGACAAAGATTCCGTTTGTTCAGAAGCTTAGTATATTGAGTAATAAAGCCGTTGGAACTGGGTACCAAAAGAAAAGTTACAAAGGAGACATGCTTATGGGACTTGCGCTCGGACCTGTATTTACCACGTGCTCTCCGACATATTTATTCATCATTGCCACAACATTACCTGCTAGTTTCTTTATCGGACTAGTCTATCTTCTTGGGTTTACATTTGGCCTGGCTCTAGCGTTGCTTCTTGTTGCATATTTTGGACAAAGAATTGTTAATAAGGTAAGCGAGCATATGCAAGCAACAGGGAAAATAAAACAAGCATTTGGGGTTCTAATCATTTTTGTGGGTATTTTGATTCTCACTGGTTATGACAAAAAGATAGAGACTGCCATCCTTGATTCAGGGTATGGAGCAACCATTCAACTCGAAGATGCGTTGATAGAAAAGTTTGCTCCAAAAGATATGAAAAAAGAAGATTCCGTAGAAAAAAATTCTATGAATGCTAAAGACTATGAAACAATCACTCTAGCGGGTGGTTGTTTTTGGTGTACAGAGGCATATTTTCAGGAACATTCTGGAGTAATAGATGCGGTTTCTGGCTATGCGGGCGGAAGCGAACAAAATGCTTCATATCTTAAGGTCTCAAAAGGAATTACGGCACATCGCGAGGCGGTACAAGTAACATATAATCCTGAGGCCATCTCTACCGAAGAGATACTAGATATCTATTGGTCGCATATAGATCCAACCAACATAGAAGGGCAATTTGCTGATAAAGGATTCCAGTACACTACAGCTATTTTTTATCACAATGATTCGCAAAAAGAAGCCGTGCTTGATTCTAAAAAACGTTTGGAGCAGAGCGGACTTTTTAGCAAACCAATAGCAACCGAAATATTGCCATTCTCAAATTTCTTTAAGGCTGAAGAGTATCATCAGGATTACTATAAAAAAGCCGCAGATCATTATGAGCGATATAAAAAAGGATCAGGACGAGCTGGCTTTGTTGAAGAGACATGGGCAAAAGATGCGGCTATAAAATTTCTGGAGACCGAACAAACAACTTCGGATATTAAAATTAAAAAGGACTATGATTATTCTGATGAAGAAATAGCGGAGATGTTAAAGAATTTAGATCCCCTCGCGTATCACGTGGTAGCTGAAAATGGTACCGAATCGCCCTTCAATAATAAATACTGGAATAATAAAGCGGAAGGAATTTATGTGGATGTCGTGACCAAGAAGCCTCTTTTTTCAAGTACGCACAAGTATGACTCAGGCACTGGCTGGCCAAGTTTTTGGAGGACCATCGACGATGACTCGGTGACACTTCATAAGGATAATTCATTATCTACTTCTCGCATCGAAGTACGAAGTGATGCCGGACATGTCGGACATGTGTTCAACGATGGTCCGGTCGAAGAAGGTGGTCGACGATTCTGTACTAACTCAGCGTCGCTTCTGTTTGTGCCAAAAGAGGAGATGAAAAGCCAGGGGTATGAAAAATATCTGTACTTGTTTAATTAAAATCTGTACCAGATCTATTCCTTTCGTAAAATCTTCTCCATTGACCTTCCTTTCGCTAACTCATCGATTAATTTATCGAGGTAGCGAATTTCACGCATAAGTGGCTCTTTGATGTCTTCTAATCGAACACCGCAAATTACACCCTTTATTAAAGCGCGTGAAGAATTTATTTGGGGAGCCTCAGCAAAGAAAGTTTCAAAATCTGTTTGCTTTTTCAGTTGTGCTTCTAATTGTTTCTGACTGTATCCTGTGAGCCAACGAATGATTTCGTCAACTTCATTTTTAGCGCGTCCTTTCTTCTGTGCTTTGGAGATATAAAGGGGGTAGACGCTTGCGAAGCTCATTGTGTAGATTCGATGTTTTTTTGAGGCATCTTGCTGTTTCATGATTTTCTTTATTTTAACACCAAAATGAAAGGACGCCTCCACAGGGGAAGCGTCTTGAATTTTGTAGCAGAGAGTCATCTTGGCTCTACTACCACTTGTATTTTGTTGGTGATCTTTAGCATTGCTTGCAGTGGTTTTTTGAAAACTCGTCCGTACGCGCGACGGCGTCCGGCCACAAGCACGCAACCATCCGATGCCGCTGCGCCGAAGTGAATCTGAATATACTTGCGCGGCATATCACCTTGACCAAAAAGTATTCTTGTCTCTGGGTCGTCGAAGAATTCCACTCGGAATCCAACTGGACCATCTTCGCGAACAATTCCAGTGTAAGGGGTATCTGCAGATGGGGGACATTCCCCCTTTTCTCCATACAAACTTGCGAGTTCACCACCAAACGTTGGAAAAGACGAGTTACGTGTTACTGCGAACTCAAATTTTTCTGTGCCAAGACAAACAATGGCAAAATAAGTAGGGACGTATGTACGCCTACCTTTTCTGCCAGCGAATTCATACAACAGACCCTTTCTACCTGTCGGTTTACCAGTAATCGTTATCTGAATCACGGAACACCCCTTTGTCTCTGTTAAGGAACTGGCGACATTCTACAGGATTCCGAATAATTTTCAATTTTGAGTAGGCGGGGTGGATTTTCAGCTTTAACTAAAAAGAAGTCATGGTACTATTACATATATAACTCCATAAATAATTATGACCACTATACTTTTACTTTCTCTTTTAGGATCCGTGATTGCTGCAGTTGTTGGGACTATCTGGTATTCAAACGCAACTCCGATGGGAAAGATTCACATGCGATATCTTGGCTTTGATACATTATCAGCAGACGAACAAAAGGAAAAGATTGAAGAAGCGAAGCCAAAGATGCTCAAGATATATGGGGCACAAATGGCACTCTCATTTCTAACAGCATTCGCAGTGGTGTTTATAACAACTATGAGCATGCAAAACGGCTTGTCTTTTTGGATGGCTCTCGGATTCGTAATGCTAAATTGGCTGTGTTTTGTAGTGCCAACAATTGGCTCAGGAATACTTTGGGGTACTTGTGATCCAAAGATCGCGTGGCAGAAATTCTTTTCAGATATACTTTCAAATTTAGTGACAATACTGCTGATTGCGTTCGTAGCGAGTTTCTTTGTGTAGGTTTTGAAATGTAGTTACATCGTCGATTATAGGCGGCGAACTCGACAGAATCATATAACTGTGGTACGAATTAATTCTGCTCTTTAACAAGTTTCTCTACTAAGCGACGGAGGTGGTATGAATTGTGTCGAGGTTCGGAAAAAACTAGGGCTATCTCAGTCCGAGATAGCGTTTCTCTTGTGGTGTTCAGTGGACGCCGTCCAAAATTGGGAACAAGGCAGGCATCGGCCTGACAGCTCCTCAATTAAAACTCTTTACAAAATGCTTGAAGACGGTAGTCAACAAGCCATTGTGAGTATCCTCTCCCCATCTTGTTCAAAGTGGTATGAACACATCAAGGATGCCAGAATGTGTGTAAAGATGGTCAACAAACTCATCACGAACCGCCTTCTTCGCGCAGCGTTGCAAGGGGAAGTTCTTACCCATAATCCCAGCTTGCTGAAGCCTAAGGAGTTGGTAAAAAGGGTCGCACTTGCGTAAGTAGCAACAAAAGGCTTTCGCGCCTTTCGCGAAAAATGATACGGGAGTAGTTCGATGAATCTTCAAATCGCTGTACTTATCGTTGTTTTCCTGGCCTGTGTTGCTTTGTTTATTCTGGCGCATTCTCCCCAGGTCACGCGGGCCGTACCAGGGGCGTTGTCAGCGCAGCCGGTGTTACCGATGTCACCAACTCCAATGAGTGTGACCTTTGGTTGGGACGAGACGATTCCAACCCCATGGGTTTTCTGGGAAACGGAATCAGGTTACGAAAATGCAAAGCTGTGCAGGTCATTCGTGGGAATAAACGTGCGGTTTGACACATCAACTCGCTATCTGGACAAATTTGGTTGCTCCATGATTGCACGCTGCCAAGGTGGCGGTGCGAGCAGTGATCAAGATGTGACCTTGGACTTCCAACCCATGACAATTCGTGTATTTCTTGGTGCCTATGGGAGAATCATCAATAAAAAAGACAAGCGTGTCTACGGATGCAAACGATTGACACTGTTGGCAGATGGAAGAATGTACGCCTCTGGCCCAAAGTACAAGTGATTCCACAATGATGTGGAGGAAGGAACTAAGAGTTTCTCCTCCACCAAACCCCCTCTTGATGAGTGGGGTTTTTGTTTGGAATAACAAGTAGTTGATACATGGGCACGAAGACGGCATCATGGTTATTAAAAATGTTAGAATAAAAGAGTAAATGAAAGAAACTCTTCTTTGGAAGTATAAAAATACAGCATTCCTTGTGCTGAGTTTGATTGTTTTATTTTTGTTGGCAGATACTGCAGTTACACATTCACTTATCAGACAAATTAGCAGCTTTGGTTATTTCGGCGCTTTTATTACAGGAATACTTTTTGTATCAACGTTTACCGTTGTCCCAGCATCAGTTGTTTTGTTTCATCTTGCTCAAGAATTCAATCCACTCTTGGTTGCGCTGTGTGCCGGAGTAGGAGGAGTTATTGGAGACCTTTTAATTTTTCGTTTTTTAAAAGATGAGGTTTTTGAGGAAGTGCGCCCACTCATTTCTCGATTTGGCGGCTCACATATTGCTGCTCTTTTCCGTACACCATACTTTGCGTGGATTGTGCCTGTTATTGGGGCAATTATTATTGCATCACCATTCCCCGATGAGGTTGGTATAGGAATGATGGGGCTTTCGAAGATAAAGTGGTGGCAGTTTGCGATTCTCGTCTTTGTCTTGAATACTACGGGTATATTTCTTATTGTTACTCTTGCTGCGACTGTTTAAGAAAAAGTTTGTGAGGTAATTGAGAAAGTAATGTACTATAAAATAATGTAATAGAAGGTGTGGAGCATTGATATAATTTATGAACCCAAATATACAAGATAAAAACTTTTGGCACCTATCATTTGAAGAAGTTGCAGATTTGTTCGAGACGGATATAGAAAAAGGGTTATCCATACAGGAATCAAATAGCCGTCTTGTAGCCTTTGGTAAAAATACAATTAGTACGGCAAAAAAGACAGTGGGATTAAAAATAGCACTTAATCAGTTAAAGAGCCCGCTGATACTCGTGCTCATCTTTGCAGGAATTATCACACTAGCCATTTCACATTATCAGGACGCAGTCTTTATTTTTGTAGCCGTTATTGTAAACTCTGTCCTTGGTTTTTATCAGGAGAATAAAGCGGAACGTGCGCTTTCAGAATTGAAGACATACCTCAAACAACGAGCACGAGTTATTCGAGATGGACAGGAACGAGAGATTGACGCAGAAGAACTGGTACCTGGTGACATTATCCGATTGGCACAAGGTGATCGGGTATCAGCTGATGCTCGAGTGGTGTTCGTTAATGATTTTCAAGTTGACGAAGCAGTGCTCACAGGTGAGTCTTTACCAGTCTCAAAATCTACAAATCGGTTGCCGGAATCAGTAGGGCTCTCAGATCAGAGTTCTATGCTCTTTGCGGGTACGTTGGTGACTCAAGGAGTATGTACTGCTATAGTTTGTCGCACCGATTCAAGTACTGAGCTCGGTAAGATTGCTTCGCTCATTGCCACTTCAGAAAGTGAGAAAACACCACTTCAAAAAGCAATCATTAATTTTAGTATCTATTCGAGTGTTGCGCTCACTGTTTTGACGCTTGTTATATTCGGTATCGGTATACTTGCTGGCTACTCGGTACTCGACATGTTTCTCACTTCTGTTGCTATTGCTGTGTCTGCTATTCCAGAGGGCTTACCAATATCGATGACGGTCATTCTTGCGGTTGGTGTAGAACGGATGGCAAAACGAAAGGGTGTTGTGCGAAAACTTGTTGCTGCCGAGGCTTTGGGCAGTACCACAGTTATTCTCACTGACAAAACAGGAACTTTAACGATGGCAAAAATGGTGCTGTCGAAAATTATTCCTTTTGAGATGGATGAACAGAGCTTAATTAATCGAGCCTTGACGAATGCCAACGTGCTTATTGAAAATCCACATGAGACGCCTGACTTGTGGCGTATGAATGGAAGAATCATGGAAACGGCCCTTGTTCGGTCAGCAGCCATGCGAGGAATGGATTTTGCTGAGATTATGGCAAAAGAAAGAGTGCTTCAGAGTATGCCATTTAATGCAGTGCAGAAATTCTCAGCCTCACTCATTCAAGAGTCAGGTAAACATCTTGTTGTATTTTTCGGCGCACCTGATATTTTACTTAATCATTCGTCATTGAATGCAAAAGAAAAAAAGGCATTAGCGGAACAAATTGACTTGCTTGCGTTTTCTGGAGAGCGAGTTCTTGGGATTGCAACAAAAGAGATCATTCAGACTGAAAACTTTTCTCTTGCAAAAGACACATCCCTTTCGGGGCTGTCGTTTAATGGCTTTATTACGTTCCATGACCCTATTCGTCCAAGTATTAAACATGCCATCGGGCGTGTGCAGGACGCGGGCGTTAAAACAGTTATTCTGACAGGTGACCATCGCGGAACAGCTGTGGCTGTGGCCAAGGAGATAGGTATGAAGATAGATGAGTGGTCGGTTCTTGATGCTTCTGAATTAGTGGAGCTTTCAGAAGAAGAGCTACGAGCCCGCTTGCCGCATCTTACTGTTATTTCTCGTGTCACGCCGTTTGATAAACTTCGCATTGCAAGACTCTATCAAGAGATGGGAGAAGTGGTTGCAATGACTGGCGATGGGGTCAATGATGCGCCTAGTATTAAACAAGCCGATGTCGGTATTGCCATGGGCTCTGGTACGGAAGTCGCACAAAGCGTTGCTGATCTCGTGCTTCTTGATGATAATTTTGAGACTATAGTTGCTGCCATTGAAGAAGGTCGTCAGATTCTCGGTAATATTCGCAAAGTGCTCGTCTACCTTCTTTCTAATGTAACAGACGGTTTAATTCTTATAGGAGGGGCACTTTTAACTGGATTGCCTTTACCGCTTAATCCGCTCCAGATTCTCTGGGTTAACTTTTTTACCGACAGTTTTCCTGCGGTCTCGTATGCATTCGAAAAAGATCCCGATGGCCTCACACATAAACCTCTGAAGAGAGGGAAGATAAAGCTTTTTGATCCTGTAATGAAATTTTTGATTCTTGCGATTGGACTTTCCACGAGTATCTTACTCTTCGTGATTTATTACGTTCTGATACGACTTGGATATGACGAAACGATTGTTCGAACATTTATCTTCGGAGCTTTCGGAACGTATACCTTACTTGTTGCTTTGTCTGTACGAAGCTTAGATAAGAGTATTTTTTCGTATCCGCTATTTTCAAACAAATATCTTAATGGAGGTATTATTATCGGGCTTGTTCTTATGGCGGCGGCAATTTATTATCCAGGACTGCAAACAGTTTTTGACACAGTTGCTTTACCATTCAATTGGGTAATTGGTGTTCTGTTAATTGGCCTATTTAATATCATTCTGATTGAAGTTGCAAAATGGTTCTTTAGGAGTAGACAGACTCGCAGGGCGTAACCTTTCAGAAGGAGCACCTTTAATTATAAGAGGAGGCTAATTTTTCCTATGGACAATCTTGTTCCGGTAGATAATAGAGACTAGTGCAAAACTCAGGACAAGCAGGAGAAACCACGAACCAATTTTATTAAATGAAACAAGTTGCCAGTATAATTGTTGGTTTGGATAGCGCCAAATGTTGGTTAAGGTACCAATATTTTCAGCTATCCACACAAATATCGTGGTTAAAAATGCAGTCACTAAAAATGGAATTTGATAGCGTTTGTCGTGTACTTGAAAATACACTTTGGTTCTGTAAAAGATAATGAGTATGTATGCAAATAAGATATAGCGAAGATCGTAAAAAAAGTGATGCGTGAAAAAATTGATATAAATGATGGGCGCAAGTATCCAGAGATGGAAATAGGCAGGGAAGTCTTCATACGACAGCTTGAGGAAAATGAAAGCACGTGAAATGTAACTTCCAACTGCTGAATAAAGAAAACCTGTAAACAGCGGCACTGTAGCAAGTATGAAGATTGAATTTCCGATACCGGGATACGCCCATGAGCCGATGGCGGGGTGTGTTTTGAATAACTCCATACCAGTTGCCAGTATATGAAAAAGAATGATAACAAAAAATTCTTTCAGGCGCTCGAGTCGGAATAACAGCATACATATCTGGAAACTAACTGCAGCAAGGAAAATAAAGTCGTAACGACTTATGAGTGGGATAGTAACTATTTCAGTGAGGAGAAATATAGAGAGTAAGAACCCTCCAAAATAACTTGCCTGTAGATTGGCAACGAAGAAATACCAAAGCTTTGTGGCGAAAGTTCGCATATCTGTCTATTATGAATCAAGTATACATAATCTGCTAAGACATTGATTTAGGATTAAAAATTGATGGGATATACTATATACATGCAAAAAATAGTTCCACATTTGTGGTTTGATAAAGAGGCCAAGGAGGCTGCAAATTTTTACACCTCTGTTTTCCCAAATTCAAAAGTAACACATATCAGTGTCATTAAAGACACTCCCTCAGGTGACTGCGATATTGTATCGTTTGATGTCATGGGAACTTCATTTCAAGCAATAAGTGCGGGGCCATATTTTAAGCTCAACCCCTCAATATCATTCATGGTTAACTTTGATCCATCACAAAATGCTGATGCTCAAAAACTAATTGATGAAGTGTGGGACAAGCTTTCTCTTGGTGGAAAAATTTTAATGCCTCTCGACAAATATCCCTTCAGCGAGCGATATGGTTGGATACAGGATAAGTACGGACTCTCATGGCAGTTGATATTTACGAATCCTGAGGGAAAAGAGCGTCCACTTATTGTTCCTTCCATGATGTTTGTTGGGGAGGTTTGCGGAAAAGCGCAAGAGGCATCTGATTTTTATCTGTCTGTGTTTAAAGATGCAGAGCGTGGAGCAATTGCTCGTTATCCAGCAGGAATGGAACCAGATAAAGAAGGAACGGTGATGTTTACTGACTTTAAACTCGAAGGACAGTGGTTTGCGGCAATGGATAGTGCACGGACACATGATTTTTCATTTAGTGAGGCTATTTCTTTTATTGTTAACTGTGACACCCAAGAAGAAATTGACTATTACTGGGACAAGCTTTCTTTTGTGCCTGAGTCGGAGCAGTGTGGATGGCTTAAGGACAGATATGGAGTGTCTTGGCAGATCACACCAACTATAATGAACGAAATGATGGAAAGCGGAGATCAAGAAAAAATTGAGAAAGTAACCCAAGCTTTTCTTCAGATGAAAAAGTTTGATATTGCAAAATTAAAAGAAGCTTACGAGGGTAAGTAAACCCATTAATCACGCAACAGTAAGCTTTCTTGCTATAATATTTGTATGGAAACGTGCGTATTTTGTAAAATAATCAACAAAGAACTTCCTGCGACTATCGTCTTTGAGAATGATGAATTTCTCGCTTTTCCACCGATTGACCAGATTTCAAAAGGTCACACACTTCTCATTCCAAAAAAACACCAAGAAAATATATTTGATCTGGATGCGGATTCTTTTAGTAGACTCGCTGTACTGGCGCAAAAACTTTCTAAAGAATTAAAAGCTACTCATGGTGCAGATGGCGTGAATTTACTTAATGCAAGCGGAAAGGAGGCGCAACAATCAGTTTTCCATTTCCATCTTCATATTGTTCCTCGATATGCAGATGATGGATTAGACCTGTGGTTTAGAAATAAATTATAGATTTTTAAGAGTGCTATAGTATCTATATGAACTTAAGAAAATTTTTTATAGGGAGGGCAGTAGGATTTAGTATCTTACTTGTGTTGGTGGCTATTGTTGCTGGATTTTATGCGTTAAACAATTATATCTACGAAGAAAAGCAGGCCTATGCGGCAAGAGATTATAAAGACGCCGAATATACTATTGGAGGAACTCGAGTAAGGCTTTCTGATGGTGTTGCTGAAATGGAAACAGCCCCAGGCTCAGCGTCTAAAATCACTACTCGGTATTTTGGCAATGAGGTTAGATCGGATCTTGATAGTGATGGACATGAAGATGTTGCCTTCTTGCTCACTCAGGAAACAGGGGGAAGTGGAATTTTCTATTACGTGGTAGCAGCACTTAATACTGAAAGAGGGTACATGGGGTCGGAAGCTTTGTTATTAGGAGATCGCATTGCTCCGCAGACAACAGAGAGGGGAAAAGGAAAAATTATAATTGTTAACTATGCCGACCGTGCACCAGGAGAGTCATTCTCAGTAAAGCCTTCAGTTGGTAAAAGTATCTGGCTCCTTCTTGATTCTCAGGCGATGCAGTTTGGTGAAGTGGTGCAGAATTTTGAAGGCGAAGCGGATCCTTCTAAGATGTCACTTGGCATGAAAACATGGGTTTGGGAGTCTGCACTCTATAATGATGGTCGCGAGGTACGTCCAACAAAAGAGAGGGCGTTCACACTAACATTTGGCACTAACCGAAAGTTTTCTGCTACAACAGACTGTAATAGTGTGGGAGGAATCTATATTGCCAATGCGAGCACCCTTTCTTTTTCAGAAATGTATATGACCGAGATGTACTGCACAGATTCTCAAGAAAGAGATTTTGCATTACTGCTCCAGAACACACAAGGATACCACTTCACTTCTCGGGGGGAATTGATACTTGATTTAAAGTTTGATAGCGGTTCGGCAGTGTTTAGATAAAAAAGTGGGCCAGTGTTCTTGCGAACCTGGCCCTATCATGAGAGGTATATCATTTTTTCGACAACTGGGTCACGATCTCCCCCCAGTTTTCTACTTGGGTAACCTTTTTCAGTAGTCCTCCATACTGTTGGATTTCGCTTCGACGTGGTCGAAACAATAGACGGGTGGTTACTGGGTCGGGAAGTTGCCCGAGACTCAAGAGGCTTCCATCTATGTACGTTGTTAATTGACAGTTCGTGCAAATTTGTTTTCTCCCTTCTTCATCCCTGCAAAAGTAGAGAGGGTCTTTGAGTACCGTTCTGACCTGCTGCATGAGGTGGACCCCTTCATTTGCTTGGACACAGCAGACGAGAGATATTGTGTGACCTTGTCCCTTGAGTCGTCGTATTGCCTCAAGAGCATTGGGGAACAATACAGGCCTCCCGTCGCTAGAGAGCAGTGTACCCATCACATCGAGGATAACCTCGATGTCAATTCCTATATTACTCATCGTATTTAACTCCAGTAGTGTACATCAGGTCACTGTAACCTGATTAATCCAACAATGTCACAGAAGTTTTTTTGAGTCAAATATGCACTAAACACTCCAACTGTAGTGCAAATTAGTTATTCGTGAAGCGGAATGTTTTGTGACTTTGAAAGAGTGGACTATAGACGTTTTAATAAAAATATGTTATAAACACAACACGTTTGGCCAATGTGGCCTTTCGAACTAGTCTGGAGAAGACCATGTACAGGATTGTGCTCTTTGTTTTTTTGATTATCTTTACCATGACGGACGCCTCGGCGGCGGTCACTATCCGCATTCAACCATCCCCGGCACCCAACGCATTTGGGTCACCCAGCTGGATGCCTTATTTGAATGCGGCGCAAGCGTCGCTTCAAGGTAACCTGGGGAGCACAGGAAATCCTGCCGTAGACCCGGCAGCGTACCATGTCCTTGAGGAGGGGTTTTATACTCCTCAAGATGTCATGGTTACCTCGGGAATTTCATGGCGCGGGGTTGCCAACCCCGGTGTACCATTTGATGGAGAACATGGCAATCGCTTACACTTCGGTGTCGCGATTGAGGGCGACGGTGTGGAATGCTTCACTTTGAGAGACGTGACATTTGTTTTCACGTCTTCGGATGGGGCATTGAACTTTGTCAGTTCTCTTGCTGGGACGACTCTTGATGGAACCAACCGTGTCGGACTCGATTATGGTTCGGACAACCTTCCTGGAGGTGGCGATGACATCGTCTTGAATGCGGGGCAGAACGATACAACATGCATGGATGCGTTGTATTACCGGGGTCCGGGCAATGCCTATTGGCCCGACGGTGCTGCTCGGTTTACTGGTGTTGGAATTCCGTCGTCGCCATTTACGAACGAGCAATCGTTCTTTCGTTTTGTTTCAACAGCGAAAGGAATTCCAACTCTTCAGGAGCAGATCAATGAGACGATTGCCTATATTTACGAACAGAATGTGAGTATCACGGTCCAGTACGTTGTCGGACAAAATCCGCCAGTGTCTATGACCCTCGTTCTCCGCCCACTGTTTTCGAATGGATTCGAAGACTGAGTCCATTCTGGTTATTTTCCCTCAAATGGGCTGCTTCGGCAGCCCATTCTTTTTATTTTAGAAATTTCCAAAATTGTTTAATAAAGAAATGTGAACTTTCAACTCTTAAAAACCTTTTGTACGTTATACTATAAAGCATGAAGGGGTCTCTCATTATCGCTTTTTGTTTCGTATTCATCTGGTACGGTTTTTTTCGTCAATATAATACAGAGAGTAAAAGCGCTGTGGTAAGTAGTGTTGTTTTTATTTGTGATGATGGTAAGGCTGCCAGCGTTTCTTTTCACAGTAAAAAGTCATTGCTGTATGTTGCAAGTGATGGGGCATCTTTTCCTGAGGGAGTAGCAGACATTGCCTTAAGTGATGGCAGGTCTATGTCGCTTGCCCAGTCTCGCTCTGTAGATGGCGTTCAGTATGAAAGTATAGATGCGGCTTTTGCTTTTTGGACGAATGGAAACAAGGCACAGATTGTAGAGAATAAAAAAGACGTTATTCATTGTATCCGTCTTGCGGATCAACCTAAAGGAACAAATCTTTCCCAAGTCTATGTAGATGGC
>JBBSJU010000005.1:0-48564 GCA_038256975.1 Minisyncoccia bacterium
ACGAAGCTTTGTTGCTTGTTCTATATACTCAGCAGGAATTTCCATTTCTACAATCTGCTTACCCATTTCTCCTTCAAACTTATACGCTTTCATCTTCACTAAATCGATAATTGCAGAGAAGTTTTCCTCTGTCCCGATTGGAATCTGCATTCGTACCGCTTTTTTGGTCAAACGGTCAAGAATACTTTGGAATGACTTATCGAATGACGCACCCATTCGGTCGAGTTTGTTGATATAACACACACGTGGAACATTTCCCTCATCAGCATATCGCCAGTTTGTTTCTGATTGTGGCTCTACACCTGCTACCCCGTCAAATACCACCACTGCGCCGTCGAGTACACGAAGAGAACGTTTTACTTCGATAGTGAAGTCAATGTGTCCTGGGGTGTCGATTACATTAAATCGAACTTTTTTACTCACATCTTTTTCAGGCATGTAGGTTGGATTCCAGAAACAAGTAATAGCTGCGGCAGTAATCGTGATGCCTCGCTCTCGTTCTTGTACCATCCAGTCGGTTGTTGTCTCTCCATCATGAACCTCACCAATTTTGTGTGATTGTCCAGTGTAATAGAGAACACGTTCAGACGTTGTTGTCTTTCCGGCGTCGATGTGCGCAATAATACCGAAATTACGTACTTTCTCTAGGGGATATTCTCGTGCTTCCATAAATTATTGTGTGTGTGTTGTAAAAACAAAGCCCCCCATACAGAGGCTTGTTTAATGTGGGTCAGTATACAACAAAGACGGCAAAACGGCAATAAAGCTAATACATAAAATCCCCTCAAAAACAGAGGGGATTTTATGTATTTAGTATAGAGAAACAATCTCTATTTCTTTGCTGTTTGCCACTTTTCAACCAATGTAAGTAATGGAGAGGCAACGAAAATTGATGAATATGTTCCCACAACCATTCCTGTTACTAAGGTGAGTGCAAACCATTTTGTTGGCTCCGGACCAAAGAAGAAGAGCGCGAGGAGTACAATAATTACGGTAAGAGACGTACTCATAGATCGCACAAAACTTTGTGAGAGACTCATCCCTACTACCTCTTCGAAACTTTGTGAGATTTTCTTACTGAGATTTTCTCGGATACGATCAAAGATCACGATAGTATCTGAGATAGAAATACCGAGAATAGTAAGAAGGGCCACCACAAAGAGTGTGTCTACTTCTGCGCCGTATGCGTATCCTAAATATGCATAGAGTCCCGCAGGAACAATAATGTCATGCAAGAGGGTTGCGATAGTAATGAGTCCATATTTCCATGAAGCAACTGGCTTTGACACTCTACGGAAAGCAAACGTAATAAAAATAATAATCGCAAGCGACACAAGAATCACTGCAAGAATTGATTTCGTTGTAAGTTCTTTACTAATTGAAGGTCCGATAGCGCTAAAGCTTTTTTCAGTATACGGAAAGGCTCCAGCGACACTTAAAGTCTGCGAGAGAACAGGGCGGTCACTTTCCACGAGAGTTCGTGTTTTTACAATCACTTCTTTTTCTCCCGATGCTTGAACGGTAACATCACCGAGTCCGAGATTTTTTGCTTGGTTTTTAATCTGTTCGAGTTCTGGTACGGCATTTGTGTATTGCGCTACCACAATTGCCCCACCCTTAAATTCAATTCCTGGTTTTAAACCAAGGGTTACAAGTACTCCAAGCGACGCCACAACGAGGAGCGCTGAAAATGTGAGGAAGAAAATTTTATTTTTAATGATAAACATACTATTTTTTAGAATTAATTTCCTTTGCTAAACCCATTTGCAAATAGGAAGCGTGCAATGCGGCCATTTTGCTTGCCAGAAACCGCAAGAAGGAACAAGCGAGTAATGACAATTGCTGTGAAGAGACTGGTGAGTACTCCCAGACCAAGAGTAAGCGCAAATCCTTTAACTACCGATGACCCAAGCCAGAAAAGAATTGTTGCTGAGATGAGAGATGCAATATTCGAGTCTCGAATGGAAGACCACGCGCGAGAAATTCCAAGTGCGACAGCCTCTTTAATATTTTTTCCCGTGCGCATTTCTTCTTTCATGCGTTCAAAGATAAGAACATTTGCATCAACGGCGAGGCCCATTGAAATAATAAACCCTGCAATACCTGCAGCAGTGAGAACCACGGGAATGAGTTTGAAGAATGCAAGCATGAGTACCACGTATGCTGAAAGAGCAACGACGGCTAAAACACCTGGAAGACGGTACCAAAAGATAAGAAAAAGAGCGACAAGAAGAAAGCCATATGAAGCCGCCTTCACACCCTTCTCTACAGAGTCAATACCGAGCGTTGCTCCCACCACTTGAGAACCAATAAGTTCAACCTTGAGTGGTAGTGCACCTGAATTTAAACGTCCAACAAGCTCTCGGGCTTCAGTTGGAGTAAACTCACCCGTGATAACTGCTTGCCCGCCAGTAATTTTTTGCTGAACCGTTGGAATAGAGAGGGGTGCGCCGTCGAGAAAAATAGCGACAGGTTTACCAATATTTGCTTCGGTGATTTGCTCAAAAAGTTTTGCGCCTTCTTCATTAAATTGAAGGGAGATAATAGGCTTGCGGGTCGTTGGGTCAAACTGGAGCATGGCTTTTGTAAGTTGACCACCACCTAAAGGAGTATCAACGAAATCTGGATCCATTTGTGATTCAGGAGTAATAACTATTTGTCCTTGGGCATTTGTCACTGAGTTTGCAAGGTCTTGCCGCGCTTTGATTATTTTCTCTTTCTCTGGACCATCAGGACGAATGGTTTTAAATTCAAGAAGAGGTGTCTCACCAATTACACGTGCTGCTTCATCAAGATTTGTAACACCAGGAAGTTCAACCACGAGACGGTATTCATTTCCGGTAAAAGATTTCTCTGTTGTCACAACTGGTTCTGAAACTCCGAGAATATTAATACGCCGTTCAATTACATCTCGCAGTGATGCCATTGCTTCACTTACTTCACTTGGTTCTGTTTTTGAAACATCAGCTCGAAACACAAGCCGTGATCCACCAGCTAAATCAAGCCCAAGACGAAACGGATATGACTGTCGTAAACCTGCAACTGTTGATGTTGGGAATACACCTTTTAAAGAGCTCCCTTCTACAAACGAAGCGAGCTTTGGTTCACTTCCTGCCACAAACCAACCCACACCAAGTGCGGCTACGACAAGTAAAATACTACCTATTTTTGTTTTCCACATACCCCCTATCCTAACCCGAAAGACCCCTTTTTGAAAGGGGTCTTTCGGGTATAACAAAACAATACCCATTTCGTGCACACGTAAAATCCACTCAGGATTTTCGCTCCGCTCGACAAATTTCTTTGAGGAAATTCGCCTGTGCGAGGCACGAAATGGGTATTGTTTGTCTCCTTAGATTAAATCTACTTTATCTCGTAAGTAATAGTTACCGAGGAAGAGATTTTTGAGTCACCGATTGGAAGAACTACTGGTGCAGCCGTTTCTCCTGCCATACTATCCATCGCCTTCACTGCCATATATGGCATGTATCCTCGGTCACCACCCTCAGAAAAAGATACGACCCGAACAATTTGAACACCAAGCTGATCCGCTAAAACATCTGCCTTTGCGCGAGCTTTCTTAATAGCCTCTTTTCGAGCCTGTGCTTGGAGAGTCTCGAGTTCTTCATCTTGGAAACCAAGCTGAGGACCATCTACCTGCGTAACGCCAGCATCACGAAGTGCATCGATTACCTTAGAAAGGTTTTCAGTATCACGAACTTTGATAGTTACACTTTGATATGCGTCATACCCAACAACTATTGGTGTACTTGGGCAGTACCCTCCAGAACATGGACGGGTATTGTATTCGTATTTCTCGTTTCGATTGATTGAAGTTGTGTTTATATCTTTGTCTTCAATACCAATCTTTTTGATTGCAGCGAGCGCTTTTGCAACAACAACATTCCGCAAATCTTCTGCTTCTTTTGCTGTCTTTGCATCATTGCGCTGTGTGAAAGAAATTGTTCCCCCTGTTGGCTTTGCATCAAGCGACGCTTCAGCACTTACTGAAATAATGTTTGTGGCATTGAGTCCTGCCCCAATAAATCGCCATCCTTTTGCAAGTGAGATAACTCCCGCAAGTGCAAGAATAGTAAGAACCGCCAAAAGCCATCCACCCATCTTAAATAAAAATTGTTTATTTTTTTCGTTTGTGTCCATATGAATATAGTATATACCTCCTGTAACGGTTTGATGGGTACTGTGTGACCACAAAATTAAAACCCCAACATAGTGTGTCAGGGTACGGAAGTTTATAGCTATTCTTCCAACTTTTTGAGGCCTTAGGTCCAAGGAACAAAAGTCCTGAGGCCTGAGTCCGAAGAACTAACTTTCGAGACAAGCCGAGAGAGCCTTCGCCCCCCAACCGTTGTTGAGCCAATAGTAGAGCCAGCACCACTCGCTACCGTTCCAGTACAGAGACAGAGCGCAACGGTTGCCACCCGAGTCGTGAAGAACTGTTCCACCGTCGTGAAGAACTGTTCCACTGAAGAAGATAAATCCCTTCGTTTTCCAGTCCTCGGGAATGAGGTGTTGGTTTTCCCAGAGGGTCTGGAAGACCTTCGCATCGAGGCTAATGTGCCCAGCATCCTTGAGGCGTTTCAGCTTCTCTTCGCCGACGACCGAGCTTTCACGGTCCTTCAGCATCGTTTCGAAATTGACCTTCGTCAGGTCCACTTCGCCGAGCTTGAGAGAGCGTTCGTCCTGCTCCACGATGGACCAGCCTTCGCCCATGAAGGCGACGGGGTCGAAAGCGGAGGTACGGTCGATGGTGATGACCTTCGGAACGCCTGAGATGACGCGCCCGCCGTTCTTAAGGAAGGCGGTGAATTCGCGTCCTGTGTCTTTCGGGTTGTCGATGACCTTCTGCAGGATGAAAGCATTGACCGCGTCCCAGTCCGCATTGTTCATCAAAATTCCGATAACGTTCAGAACCTGACCTTGTGAGGGCTTGCTCATTTATTTTCTCCAGAGATTTGGCTAACCACGCATAGAACACGTAGCTTGACCACGCCAGGCTCTCGACAATCGAGTTTGCCATAGCTTCAAACATTCAAGCTTCAGACGAAACTCAAAACAAGTATGACCCAGTAGGTCATTCTGCTGAATGAACATGCCTTGCGCAGTTTATTTTTCAGAAGAAAAATAAACGAGCAGAGTGGCTTGCTTTGCAAAGCAAGAACACGTGCATGTGAATACTTTGTTTTGAGGGAGTCTTTTTAAATACTTAAAGCTATAGCAAACCTTGTTTTAAAGAGCTTTTTGACTCACTACATCATAGCACAAATATAATATGCGTCAAGTGTTTACCCATTTTTCTTATGCACATGTGCTTTTGCATAATCTTCGCTTCCTTGTTTTTCTGTAGGAACTTTTTTGCCAGGATTAAAAATATTTCTGGGGTCAAAAAAAGTTTTTATATCTTTAAACATTGTCACTAATTCTTTACCGTATTGTTTCTCTAAATAATGTGTCCGTAGCAACCCGTCATTATGGTCGACACTGATTGACCCACCAAGTTCAATTACCAAATCATAGACACGATGTGAAAGCTCAACGAGCATCTCGGGAGTCTTTGTGTCCGAAAAGTCTGCAAGCGGAACAAGCCGAATACTACCATCACCAATGTGTCCTGCGTAGGTGTATGTAAGGGCGTAATCATCTAAAATAGGTTTGAGCCGAGTGAGAAATTCTCCATAGCGCTCCACAGGAACAATGGTATCTTCAATACATGGTGCCACACGACTTTGTGCACTTTTCAAATCCTTCAACATTCGAAAACTCGCTCGGCGTATAGTAAAAAAAGCATCCACAGTTTCTTGATTTTCTGGAATATAGGGAATGAGATTACGTGAACGGAGAATATCTACAATTTCATTCTGCTTAATACGTGTTCCCTCGTCAGTATCCTCAGCAACTTGCACAAAAAGTGTAAGCAGTGCGTGATCAGAAACAAAAGATACGAGTCCTGCTTCTTTTGGATAATATGTCTTTGCAAGTGTGTAAGTATGAGTATCGTATGTTTCAATACTTTCTGGGTTACACACTTTGAGCGCGTGTAAAATTTCACCAAGCGCAGAAAGATCCGTAAGTGCACACCCAATGAGACGACGGTGCCGAGGAATTTCGGTAAGCTTTAAAGTCGCGCTGGTGATGATGCCGAGTGTTCCTTGCGAAGCCGTAAACAGACGAGAAAGATTATATGTATCTGTTTTTGGATTATACACTCTCCAAAGCTGATATCCTGCCGCATTCTTAGAAACTTTTGGCACGTTTGTTTCGAACAAAAAATGGTACGCATCGAGCATGTGGGCAACCTGCCTGTATATTTGTCCTTCAAAACTTTCTTGCTTTTGTTTTTCAAGCCATTCGTCTTTGGTTAATTCTTTGAATGTGTAGAGATTTCCGTCGGCTAAAACAACATCAAGACCATGTACCCAGTCGATAGTTGCACCATAGCGAACCGAGAGTTCGCCTGAAGCGTTATTGCCGATCATCCCCCCAATCACACACACATCTTTTGACGATGTGTACGGTGGAAACATGAGTCCGTGAGGAGCGCACGCTTCTTCAACTGACTTGTACGTTGCACCGCTTTCAACGGTAATGGTCTTATGTTTTACATCAACACCCATTACTGCATTCATGTACTTAGTAATGTCCACAATTACCCCTTCATTAAGTGGGCCACCTGACATGCATGTGCCAGCAGCACGAACAGTAAGCGAAGCCTGCTTACTCTCCTCGAAAAGAGCTTTTATAATCCTTGAAATATCGATTGCTGACTTTGGGAAAAGAACTCCTTGTGGCGCCACTGAAAAAATACTCGCATCAGTGCTGTACTTTTCTAGAACTTTTTTAGAATCTTCATACTCAAATGAAGAAAAATGATCACTCATGAATACAGTGTACCAAATTTTTCGTTCGTTAAAGAAAAACTGCTTATGAGTGAAGGGATATCAAAAAGATCTAAATAAAATTAATGGAAACGTTCTGATTTTATGAGTGTGCCACTTGCGTCTCTATACTCTACGGTTCCTGGGGTACTATTCCAGGCTGTAGTGAAATTATATGCACCTGTTTGGGTACTCTGATCAAGAAGGCTAAGTACGCTGTTTGAAGGACTTGTTGTTTTCCAGTAATACACCCCTTTTGCAGTATCAAACTGACAAGAATCAACATGTTGGAGAGGAATGCCAAATAGGCTCACTCGAGAAGTTCGAGTGTACCCGACTGAATGTTTAGCACACACTTTATACACAGGTACGTCTTCAAATGAACCTGGATGCGATGGAGTTTGTACCGTTGATGCACAAATATAGTTTGCATATGCTGGCTTGTTTGGCTCTGTCCATCCACGACTTGTTATTTCGTATCGCATTTCAGGCCCTTTACCGGTTACATCAAAACATCGTGATCGCCACGCATCGTTACCGGTGTGGCTGTTAGCTGCAGCAAAAGCAACTACTTTATAGTTATAATTTACTGGGTACGGACCATTTGTAAGTGCGGGACCAGTGTATGGAGGAAGGTTTCCTCCATCATACGAACCATAGGACTGCATGACACTTGCACAAAGTGGTTTGCCATTGCGAGCATAGACACCTGTCGTGTACGTAGGATCTGAAAGGTCTCGCTCACATGTTCCTGAAAAGTTCACAAAGTAGTACCCTCCTTGATTAAGGTTACCCCCATTTGCAGTGCTCGTTCTTTCCCCATCAACCGTAATAGCTGTAACTAAAGTACCATAACCATCGGGGCCGGCGCTAACAATAGGATTTTCTCCTCCTGGACACTTCGAGACTCGTATCTGCATCTGATTTCCAGATGCGGCATGTGGCGCCCAATATTGGGTAGCGTAGCCAGTTGCAATATCACCAAGTCGTGCGATTGCGCTCTTTGTTTTTGGTGTTTCTGCAATGCTCGCAAGATATGGCGCGTAGTATCTCTGTATCATAACTTCATCACTAGTGAGACTTATAGAATAATCTCCACTACTACCACCAAAACCCGAAACAAGATATGGTCCGACATTTTTGTTTGAAAGAGGGTCTACAGCGTGTCCACCATGACGGGGTTCAAAAATATACTGCTTCCCAGCAATTGGTTTAGCGCACGTTGCAGGAACATTAAGATACTTTGGCCAACCATTCGCATCCAAAGATGTGTCCGACGGAATAGCATTAAGATTAACTTGTTGTGCCACAAGACTTCCCCCTGTCGTTGGTATTGTTGGCAAAACTACACCATTACCAATATTAATCGTTGTTTTTTTATCGAGAGGTTGCTCCATTGAGGAGTACAAAGAAAGAATGATTGTCTCTGTCTGCTCTGTAACCCTATCTGTTAATGTTGGTATTAAAAAAGATTTCTCACGCAACCCTCCTTTATAAAAAGTGATCGTTTGTGTCGTGGGTAAACGATAATCCGTGCCATTTCTTGCTGTACCCCCCGTAATCCTAACTTTGACCCTTGTTGTTTCTTGAATTGGCCCAGAAGAAGTAAGAGTTACTTTTACTCGCGCACCTTCTCTTGTCTGAATAGTTGATTGTTTGAATGATATAACATCAGCAAGGGCTATATCACGAGCTCTCTCTCTTGAACTACTGTCAGCTGAAAAAGAAACTGCCCCCACCTGCGCCGTTGTATTAATAAACGGAGCGGTAAGTGTTCCAACAACCAAAGTAAAACAAACCGCGATTAATGTGAGAGGAATAACTGGTTTCATATATATTTAGTATATCAAGGATTTTACAAATCAAGATTCTTAATCCAGACTTTTTCCTATCTCACAACAGACCTGATAAAAAACTAAACCTACCGACAACTGCCACTTGAAACGACAAACGCACCACCTTGAATAGAGACATACTGCACAGTACCTGCTGCATCATACATAACAAGGCATGAACCTTTATTCTGTCCAACCCTTCCTATTTCAATAGTTGTTGTAGCATTCGTTGTTGACGCGGTGACATGAAGAAGTGCGGAA
Organism: Minisyncoccia bacterium; assembly: GCA_038256975.1. GTDB lineage: Bacteria > Patescibacteriota > Minisyncoccia > Phycocordibacterales > UBA5272 > JALHNF01. Next base: position 8,993 of record JBBSJU010000005.1, read on the forward strand.
GGAGTCGTTGTTCCAATACCAACATTTACCGCATTTACACCTGTTGCGCCAAGAACAAGAGCATTCGACGCCCCGACAATTGATCCATACCCAATAGCAGTTGCATTGGTGAGCGCATTACTTCCAGGGCCTGAAACAGTACCAATGAAGGTGTTTCTAGATCCTGTAACATTTTGTGATAGTCCACCTAAAGGATATCCGGCTTGGAAACCTACACCAACATTATCGGCACCTGTGGTATTAAAGCCGAGTGCAGCTTCACCTAAAGCGGTATTTTGATTTGCGGTTGTATTTGCAACAAGGGCGTTTGCACCGACTGCGACATTATGAATACCAGTAGTATTAGCAAGGAGCGCATGGAAACCTGCAGCAGTGTTCCCCTCCCCTGTCGTTGTAAATTGCATCGCTCCTTCGCCGATAGCGGTATTAGCATGAGCAGTGGTATTCGCATTAAGAGCAAGGAGACCTACAGCTACGTTATTGTCACCACCGGCAATGTTTGCTGCGAGAGCTCCCCAACCAATTGCAACATTATAGAGTCCGGCACCACTGGTACCAAGGGCATTGAAGCCAATTCCGATACTGTAGTTAGTACTTGAAGTTGAGTTTGCTCCTGCACCAACTCCTAGGTAGATTGAGTTTTCATTTGGGACACTAAGGACCTTTGCTCCAGCAATACGAAGCGAGCTTGTTGCCGTACCGACATTTACAAGGTCAATATCCCCCGCCACATTAAGACCATAGGTTGTGGTGGTAGTTCCGATTCCTACGTTACCTAAGAGAGTACTGGTGCCGGTGACTGAGAGAGTACCGTCTGTTTGAATACTTGTACTGATTACAGTTGCAGATCCTACAACGGTAACTACAAAGAAGACTGCGATAAGAGTAACACTTACTGTGGGGAGGCTTTTCCATTTGTGTACAAGAGAATTCATATGGGGACATTATATCAGGAGATACTTCATCGTACTATAAATTTTCCACACTTAATTATGCAATCGCCGGAACAACGACTGATGTCCTCTATGGTTTTATTTGGGCAATGTCATTGAACACAACAATACTCCACGTCTCCTTACCAAAAAACATATTCCAGGGGTTGTATTTCACCAGTGTAATCCCTGCGTTATCGACCGTTGTTAAGTATGTAAGAGTTGCATGAATGAGAGGGGTGAGTTTTTGACTGTATGAGATATGTGCCAAAACCATTTTTAGAAATATACCATGCGTGACACATAAAATTGTCGTATAAGGACGAAAGGCAAGATACCGTAAAAGCTTTTTAGCGCGACCTTGTAGATCAGTAAAATTTTCTTCATCAGAGTATCGATACTCAGCATCATGATTACTAAGATCAATCTGATTGATTATTTTTTCTACTGACAAGTCATCATACTTTTTACCAATAATTTCCGATGGATTTCGACGTTCGGCTAAAAGTTGCGTGTACGTGAAAGGTGTGTGAATAAAATTATTTATTATTCCTGCTGTTTCAGCAGTTCGCTCATACGGACTTACATACATGTGCTCTATATGCATTTTTGCAAGACGCAATCCTGTTTCCTCCGCTTGTTTTCTACCATCATCTGTTAATCCCCCAACGCTATCTTGGCGAATGTGTGCTTTATTTAAAATAGTTTCTCCGTGACGAACAAAATAAATACGCTTCGGTAAAAATATTCTTGCAAAAGAAAGACTGAGAAATATACAAAGGATAGCTGTTAAGATACTGATGTTTTCGTTTTGGAAAATTGCTAGGAAAAATGACATAGTTATATTTAATCATGAACATCAAAAATTGAAGGTTCCATCTTCTTTTCTCCAAGCATATCGCTTATTTTTTTTCCTCCACAAATAGAAGGTAAGATGCCGATACCGTTACATCCAAGATTATAGAGGAGTTCTGGGTGACTTGGATCAGGTCCGATCATGCGTACATAATTTTTGGTATACCCCATGAGTCCGTGCCATGTAAATTTATATTCTGGACTTTTATTCTCTGTGTACTTATAGGTAGTCCGTAAAAAAGTATCTATTTCTTGTATCGCACGTTCAGGATATTCGTCACTTTCGGTGTACCTGATTTCGTTATAAAGCGGTGATGTTGGTCCGCCTACACATACAAGATTGTGTTTTATATCTTTTTCAATCTCAAACGGCCTTCGTGTAAGATAGTTGTACTCTGCTTCCGCGCCAGGAATATCTCCTTCTAAATAACTTATCGCTGTTGGTGGATGAGTAAGATTTTCAGTATACCCAGACATATAAGCAATCTGACCATATACTCGAGCATGAAATTTTTTATTCAACTCGAGCCCTTTTTTACTAAAAATAGAAAAACTTTCGAAACCATTTGTGCACAACAGTATTTTTTCCGCAGAAATAGTATGTAGACCAGTATCGAGCACGGCCCCAGGTCCATGCAACACTATTTTAGAAACATTTGTATGCTCAAAAAGGGAAAATCTCTCTTTGTATGTCTGTTGTAGGTAGAGAGCTATTTCCTGTACAAAAAGCGCACTATTAGTAACCCCTTTCGAAAAAGATAGGCTTGCAATAAAGTCTTTATTTTCTGTTTCTAAGAGATCTAGAATTTCGTTGTGTGGTACAAATACATATAAATTTTTATAGTCTTTCAGAACATCTTGATACACGTCGCTGAGTTCGAGCGCAATCCTCATATTCTCTTTACTTAAACCACCTTGTACACGCAGCTTCATATCTTCGAGATATGAAATAAGTTGTTCTTTTGTCTGTATTCCCATATGTCCCTCGAAACGTGATATCGGCACATTGAGCGACGCATCTGTGTACATCTCATCTAAGAGCTGCCAGGCGTTTTCAACATCCCGTTGCCCTTGTACTGCAAGCGTAAGGCCAAATTCACTTACAAGATCTTTAAATGGTCGCTCAAAATAACTGACAATCTGACCCGCATTATGCCCTGTCGCTCCATGACCTATTTTCGAACGTTCACATAGCACAACTCTCTTTTGAGTATACTTGAGCACAAAGAATGCTGATGCAATTCCAGCAATGCCACCGCCGATAATGACAACGTCTGTTACGGCGTCATCTGTGATTTTTTGAGTTGGACGATCATGATCAAGCTGATAAATCCACGGCGAGGAATTTTCTCGCATACAAATTATTGAGCGTCTTTACCAAGAATAATCAAAATATCAGCAGATGTTTCTTTTTCTCCTTCGGGAAGATTTGCTTGCACAGAGCCTTTGACCACAGTGGAAATGTCAGGGAGCATGAAATTTTCTTTGTTCACAATGACTGTCGTTTCATATGAATCTCTTGATGCATTCCCTGTTTTTGAAACACTCAATTGTGGGAACTCCACTAATTTTCCTTTTATAAGTCCCGCTAGTCCTGTTTTTCCACTTCCATTTCTAATTTCAACTACAAGTGTTCTCGAAACAACTTTTTGTTCCGTAGTTTGCTCTCCGGTATTTATTTTTGTAATATCAGGAACACTTTCTGAGGTATCCTGTATACCACTTGGAGCACTAATATTTACAATCTTATTCTCTGATGGACGAAAGAGGACGAGTTTTGTTGGAAAAATAATAAGCTGATCGCCATTTTGAGCGTCTTTAAAAAACTGACTCATTTGCATTAGTTTCTCAGCGTCTTGTACACTAGCAACTTGCACCTTACTTACATCAAGCGGTTCTGGAAGTACGACATGTTTCCCAACTACCTTTACCAATTCTGCAACCTGCGTAGCATCTAGTTCAGCAATACCTTGCAACGTACGATTTTGTAGGTACCAATACCCTCCGATTACGATCCCGAGAATAACCAGCAAGATAATTCCATATGTACGAAGAAATGCTTTCATATAAGGCTAAGTATACAGAATTCCTAAAAGTATACCAAGAGAGCAATACAGAGTCCGAGAAAAATACGGTACCACGCAAAAGGCACAAAAGTATATGTACGTACCAAAAAAAGCATGAGTCGTATAGACACAAGAGCGATAAAAAAGGCAGTGACAAACCCCGTTACAAATGATGTGCTCAGAATAGACTCGAAAGGAACATGTGATTTGTAAATGTCATAGACTGTTGCTGAAAACATGGTTGGTACGGCTAAAACAAACGTAAATGAAGTTACTGCGCTGCGTGGAAAACGAGCAAAAAGCCCTGTTACAATCATTGCAGCCGAGCGCGACACCCCAGGGATAAGGGCGATGGTTTGAGCACAACCAAGAATTACCTCTTCTTTGAATGTCAGTTCCCGATCTTCTCCCAATGTTTTTTTTGAATATCTCCACTCACCTAAAAGCATTAAAATTCCACCAAAAATAAGTGTCCACGGAATAATAAGTAGCACGTGCGTGAAAAGAATTTTTATATACGGATATACAAATATTCCAGCAAAAATAGTTGGCAGCAAGGCAAGGATGAGAATGGATACTTTTCGGATAGATAAAAATTGTTGTGCGTAGAGTATTGCTGCTGCCAAAATAGATCCGAGCTGTACCGCAATAGTAAATGTAACCATCCTTTCATCAAGCACGAGTCCCATTACTTTTTCTGTAAGCAAGAGATGGGCCGTTGAAGATACAGGCAAAAACTCAGTGAAGCCCTCAACTATACCAAGTATAAGTGCCTGAAAAAACGTCACAAATTATTCGAAAAAAGTTTTGGCGTACGAAGTAAGAAACGGCTCAACCTGAGCAAGCGACATCTCTATCTCCGGCTCTCCTAAAACATATGGACCAATTGCGTACGCTCCATACTTAAACAAAATACTGTTTTGAGCAATAGCAATATTTCCACTGGTGCCTAAATTTGCTATGAATGTTGTCCTATTTTCATCTATATCAAAAAACATACTTTTTGTTACTCCTCCATCTTTAAAGTTATACTGCGGCTTTTTGATAAGTGCGTCTGCGACAAGATTTAAAAGCGTAGAGTCTTTTTTATTCACAATTATCTCGTCCTCACCAATCATTCGCTTCGCACCTACGTCATACATAAAGAATGCAAAGCTTGGATTTCCGTGAGCACCACCGGTATATTCAGATGCCGACATTTTAATCACAATTACTTTTTGATCATTACGGATGACTTCGTAACTTATATTGAGAGAGTAACTACTCGATGCTCCTTCAAAATCTATTTCTTCAGCAGCTTTTGCAATACTTTTCTTAAATCCATCAACATAGTCATCGATGTTTTTCTGTAAAATTGGAGCGTCTGTAATTGTGGGAGTTACAAGGGTATAGAGTACTTTTCCATTTTGCTCAGTAACTTTGTTCTCTGAGACAGTAGCTATCTGCACAGACGTAGAAGTTGCAGGTGATTGCGTATTAGAAGCGCCACCCATTGGAATTTTTATTTTCCCTGTCGATATCCCTACTCCAACAATAATGGCAATTAGGATAAGTATTATGCTTATGATTAAATTTCTCATACTTTTTATTATACCACTTTAACCATTGAGTCTCTTCTCCAAGAAAACCACGTCCTTGGTGGCAAAGAGGTTCTCATATTTTTGGATAGTTTCGTACGTAGATGGCACTTTATCTACCGTAAAATCAGTCTCTATTTTGTATACCGAAAATCCTTGAAGCTCTAAGTACCGGAAAATGTCCTGTAAAGAATAATTCTGCAATGCAAAATTCCGAGGCGAACTTTCAAACATAACGACGTCTGTCTTTTTAAGGAGCTCCTCGGCACCAAAGAGCGCTGGGAGTTCAAACCCTTCTACATCGATTTTGAGAAGCATACATCGGGAGACATTCGCACATACCGCATCCAAAGTTGTTAGTGGAAGCTTAAGTGTCCCTTCTTTTTCTGATATTTTGTTTATGTCTTTGATTTTAAAGTCCGTAAAAGAAATAAGTTGTTGTTTATGCCCAACGGCAACATTAAAAAATTGTATATTTGTAAATCTATTTAAAAGTGTGTTTTTCTTAAACCAACGAAATGTTTCTGGATGTGGCTCTATTGAAATTACCTTACCGTCCTCTCCAACTATTTTCGCAGCCCGGAGTGAAAGAAGTCCGATATTTGCTCCAGCATCAATTACAGTATCCCCTTCTCGCAAAAATCGTTCAAAAAACAACTCATCTTCACGGAGTTCGTCTTTGTGATTCCATAACCAAAAAGAAAAAGGATCGTTGTGGCAATACAACTGTATACCTTTACGCTCAAAAACGATAAAAGAAGAAAGGTGTGTGAAATGTAAAATTGCTCGCCACAAAAAAAGTGGTCCGTAGCCATCGCGCTTAGCGCGTTTATAGTGCCATAAGAATTTCTTCACTAGTAGCAGTAAAACATTTTTCAAAGTATTTTAAAAACGTTCTCAATACTTAAATATATGTTCTTGTATTTTGAAAGAAAGATATCCGAGCAATGCAAGTTGTATAGTAGGAGTAAGACCTACGGCAAGTATAGGGATTATTGGCATATAGACATTGTATGCCCATCTACTCGTCCCAAGTGCGTACCATTCAATACTTATAGCAACAATAAGTCCGATCAAAACTATTCCCCACAAGTGTTTTCTAAAAGTTGTCAGAAAAACAAAAGGCAAGCTCATTAAAACTATCATCACCGCGTCACCTAAAGTCGCTTTGAGAAGAATAAGTTGAGTGATTTCAACTCCTTTATAATTGTCATACAAAAGTGAGTGCAAATTTTCCCAGACTAAGTTGAGAAGGAATGCAACGATAAATATGACAAGAAGTTTTTTCATTATGAAGTAATTATACTCTTAAAATATGAAAGGTTTTGCGGCACTTCTATAGGAAGATACAGCGAACTAATGCATTCTATATCTTAACTAACCTAATTTAATAAGAAGTACAATAAGGAACGAAAGGGTGACAAACACAAGGCTCTTTGTAGTTATTTTTTCTTTAAAAAGCAGTGCTGCAAACATAGTAGTGAAAAAGGTGTACATTCCAAGTATCACAAAAACAAGTGAGATTGGCCCAAGAGAAAGCGCTTTGATAATTGTGTATGTGCTTCCAAAATTAAGCACACCTACTACAAATGCCCAACCAAGAAGGTCTCGATGAGTCAGATCGGTAAAAGAAATTTGTTTTCTAACATAAATCAAAATCGCAAGAGATGCAATGAATGCAAATACAAGTTGCCAAAAAATAAAATTTTGTATTTCCAAACTATCAGCTCCAATTTTTTGTATAAATTTATTAAAAGTAGATAAAAAAGCTATGAAAGCAAATGCTGGCAATATATCAAGAACGAAATGCATCTTACTATTCCAATACGCACCTACAAACACAAGCACTGATGCGGTAATCGCTATCCACTGCAAAAGAGAGATTGCGTCATTGAAAAACAATACCCCACCAATTATAACAAAAATGTTTGATGCCAGACTGGTAAACGGAAATACACCGCTGGTGTCATGTTTGTGCAGAAGTTGCATTTGCGTAAGTGTAAGGATTGTAAAACCTGTACCCCACAAAAAAGATATACCCAGTGTTTTTAAATCAACTACAATAAATTGATGTAGCGCACCACCTGCGATGAGGGCCGCAAAAAAGAAAGACCAGGCCGAAAGGCTGTACTTACTAATCCCTTTTGTCGCAGGAACTTTTTGCAGAGACATCATAAGCCCAACCTGCAACATTCCCACAACAGCAAAAAATGTCCACGAGTCCATCAAAACATGGTATCATAAATTTTTTTAGGTTTCGGAAATCTTTCCTTACAGGAACGGTATAGTCTTCATATCGTACTCGCAAAGCTCCGTGCGATATATTCAGACTTTTCGATTCCCGAACGAAAGTGACATTGGTCACTTTCTTAGACACCCACTACGGCAAAAACCGCCTTACGGCGGATGTTTGCTTCGTGGGTGTCTATCGGGAATCGAACCCGAATTAAAGGCTCCACAAGCCTCTGTGTTAACCGTTACACCATAGACACCATCTTGAATACAAAGGCTAAACCCTTCTTTATTCGTTTTTGTATGCTAACACAAAAGCATAAAAGCGGGAATTGTTTACGTTTTGGTCACCCATAATTTTCTGACGAAAATGCTCGCGACCCCGCCTCGCGCCGTCGCGCTCCGGCTCACAAAATACAAAGAGCTAGTTTAGACTAGCTCTTTGTATTTTGTGCTCAGGAGAAGACTTGAACTTCCATGCCCTTGCGGGCGCTACCACCTCAAGGTAGTGCGTCTACCAGTTTCGCCACCTGAGCATATTCTAACCGTGGGTGCATTCTAGCTCAAAAAGACAGGTGAGACAAGAAAGAGTTTATTTGCAAAGCTCGAGGATTGCCTCTTGGTATTTTTTGTCAGCCGTAATATCACCACGTTCACGAGCATCTCTAAATGCCTTATTCACTTGTTCAAAACTGTCATTAAAGCGAGTTATATCATCTCCCGAGAGGCGGCTCATTTTCCTTTCAATCAATGACTGTAAATTACTTGCCTCTTCAATAGGTATGCCTCCCCCTTGGAAAATCTTCGCGCGATGTACTCCTTGATAATCGACAGGTAATCCGTTTTGTTTTTCTGGATTCATAAATAAATGATACCACAAAACAAAAGCCGCATTGCTGCGGCTTTTGTTTTATTATTCCTCTGTCTCTACTGCTGTCTCGGCGACTTCTGCAGTCGTTGTACCAGATTTTACCTTGCGAACAACTTGCGACTTCATCTTGCGACGAATGTCTTTTACCGCTTTGTCTCGAACATAATAGAGTTTTGATCGACGAGTCTTGGCTTTCTTGGTGAGCTCAATAGAACCAACCATAGGAGAAAAGAGTGGGAAGATACGTTCAACACCGACACCACTTGCCACCTTTCGAACAGTAAATGTTGCCCCCGCTTGAGTACCGTGTTTACGAGCAAGTACCATTCCTTCAAACGCCTGGAGACGGAATTTTCCTTTATTTTTTTCGTCAGCAATTTTTGTCCACACACGCACTGTGTCCCCTGAGCTAAACTCAAGTTTCTTGCGCGCTTCGATATCCACTGGTGAAAGTTGAATAGATGTCTTCATGAGTATAGAAAATATCACACTTTCGTAAGCTTCGCAAGGGTTTTTGTGAAGTCTTCTGGGAGTGGACATTCTACCGTTTGTAGCCCTGCTTTTGGAGAAACAAAGGTGAGTCGGAATGCATGAAGGGCTGTTCTTCCAAGAACTTCCGGCTTATCCTCTGGTCCGTAGAGCTTGTCGTCAATCATGGGGTGCCGCATGGTCTTGCAGTGAACCCGAAGCTGATGAGTACGTCCAGTGAGTGGTAGAAGCTCTACATATGTTACTGGCATTTTCTTATCTTTCTTACCTAAAAAGAATTTTTCGAGCACTTTATACCTCGTTACCGCTTCACGCTCAGTGCCTCGAGCATCTTCATCAAAATGGTTCGGTACTGTCCGGGCTCGGAAGTCACTTTTACTCCGCGCAATTGGCGCGTCAATAATCCCAGTATCTTGTTTGATATGCCCCCACACGAGCGCTCGATACACTTTCTTAACGGTATGATTTTTAAATTGCGCTTTTAGTTTTCGAAACCCTTCTTCTGTTTTACAAATAAGAAGTACGCCCGAAGTGTCTTTATCTAAACGATGCACGATTCCTGGACGAGCAATTTCCTTTTTCTTCCCCCCTTCTTCAAAATGAAATACTTCGCCAATATCCTTTATCTCTGGATAATTTCTTTTCACCCAACTAACAACGGTCGTTTCCTTACTTCGTCCATCTGGATGCACCATAAGCCCTGCTGGCTTTGAAATCACCACCACGTGCTCATCTTCATATAGTTTTTTGATAGTAGGTTTCTTCATAGGGACACTATAGCCTTTATGCACCCATCTTGCGAGTCGCGACGAAGAATCGTATAGTAATTAAGTCAGCCTTTGCGTTCGTAAGGTCACAATTTTATCTTGAAAGATTGATCTACTAGCAAGAGGTTAACACAACATCAACAAGCTAGACGGAGGGTAGGCAATGAATACTCATTTCAATTCAACTGCGTGTCGGCGGGTACCGACAGTTCAGGAAATAAAGACCGTGGAACGAGCAGTCTTTCTACGAAGCCATCCGGAAATGACATCACATCTTCACCAGTTGCTCGGCACCGTGACGTCGTGTGAGAAAAGTGACGTCATGCCCGAACTCAATCTGGAAAAGGTCTTTGCGCATTACTCAACATGCGAGCGATGTAAAAGGGATCTCGAGGCAAAAAAGGAACTTCAGAAACGCCTCGACGATTTCTACTCGCGGTGATTTTCAACACTCTTCTTGACCAAGCAGTGCTTGGTCATTTTTTTGTGAGGGATTTGTTCACAAGTAAATTTCTTACAGAAATTCCTCGCGACCCCGCCTCACTTGTGGCAGTCGCAAAGCGACAGAGCCTCTGCGCTCCGGCTTTCAAATCCCTCACCGCCAAAAGCAGACAATAGAAAAAGCCACTGAGAAAGTGGCTTTTTCTATTGTTGTGGGCGGTGAGGGATTTGAACCCCCGACCTTTTCGGTGTAAACGAATTGCTCTACCAACTGAGCTAACCGCCCAAGTGCCTATAAGAATATACTACATTATTATTTTAGGCAATTTGGGCTATAAAATCTGAAAGCGGCACGAGGCATCCAGCAGAATTACGATGGCCACCACCGCCAAATCGCTGAGCGACTTCAAGTGCAGAAATTTTTGAGTCTTTTGTTGAGCGAACACTCATTCGAACACCATCTTCTCGTATTGAAAAAGCGATGCCAACACCTAAATCTTTGTCAGCAAGTATGATGGCGATATCGGTTTGTAAAAAAGTAGAATTATATGTCGGTATCTTGTGTTCGCCATGTCTTATATAAATTGGTTTTACCTTCTCCTTATATGCGTTCAGATAATAACTATTAAGATCTTGGACTGATTTGCCTTTTTCTAGACAAAGAGCCAGCGCATTCTCATTTGTAAAAAGCTCAAGCAATACTTCCGGTTTATTTCTTTGCATAGCGCTCCAATTAACAAAATATTGAGAATCTTCAAACTTTTTTGTCCACAAATCGGTATCTTCTACGAGCAGGAGCCACTTAGGAACTGGTTCACTTGAAAAGAAATACTTCCACGTAAGTGTTGCCCCGGAGAGATCATTATTAAAAACATATGTGTAATTTTTATTTTCCTTAGCAACCTCATTCATTTCCTCAAATACACTGACGTGGTGGTCCAACGAAATAACAGCATTCCCTTTTTTCAAACACTCTTTTGCTAAAATTGTGCAGTCAACAGTATATACAATAGTTTCTGGAGTTAAGGCAGAAAGAAATGCTTCCGCATCCTCATGTGCATAGCCATAAGTAAAAGGAAATGTTTTAGCGCCTGGAAATTTATGGAGAAACACGGCCGCAGCAGCGGTGCCGTCAGAACAGTCTTTGTGGTAAATACAGACAGGCTGGATATTCATAGTCTTATAGTTACAGGCTAGCAAAATATGGTAGAATCTCATAGTTACCACAAACTCAAGGAGAGTATTGTGAAATCTCAAAAAATCAAGTCCGTTGCAAAGTTTTACCAAAGAGAATTGCAGGCGAAAGGCGCCAAAAATGTACGCGCAGACATTTCTGCAACTTTTGCAAATCTTCCCCACATCACCCAACTCAACCACTGTTTCTATCTAACTGAAAAAATACTAGAACTTGTTGATCAGGAAAAATATCACGCAGCATACCGATTACTTTCATTTCTTCAGGCAATGATGCTCATTCATGGAATAGAGAAGAGTATCGAGGACTTGATGCGAAGAAATATGCCTGACGATGTAGAGTTTACGGCAACCCCTCACGGATGAGGGGTTTGTTTTGCAAATGGAAAGCCTCTCCCATTTCAGGAGAGGCTTGATTCCGACCGAACATCATAATTCGGCAAGCTTGATGGAATCCATAGATTTTCAGCACAAACGGACTATGATCTCGTCTGGCAAAGGAGTGAGAGAGTTCCGATCCTATCCCGGTGTTTTTAACCCTGCCTATTAGGCCACCGCATGCTCAAAATACCACAAGGCAATATATTTGCAAACTACACAAAACTAACAAGAGCAGGAATCTCGCCTTACAGACGCTGTACACCTTTTCTATTTTCTCAAAGCAGAGCTTCTTGAAAATAAAGAAAAGGTCTTTCGATTCCTGCACGGAAAGCCCTCAAAGGCTTTCCTTCGGAGGACACGTTTAAAAAACCATCACTTGATTATTAAACGTGTCCGCCAAAATCAAGGAGGTTAGACGACTGATCGAAGAACGAGACCCCGACACACTTGCGCTTCTTCAATCGATCAAGATGCTTGAAGTTCGGAAGGGATTGATTGCTCCCCCGCTTCTACTTCGTGCCCAAGCGGAGGAAGTGGACGAAGAAACATCCGATACATGTTGACCAGACGCCGAGCCATGTCGATTGCAGCAGCTCGACTGATTGGCTCGTGATAGTTGCGCTCATAGATGGCGATGAACTCGTCCATCTCTTCTGTGCTGAAGTCCATTGGCACATTCTAGTCACCACCACGCTGCAACAGCAGACGGCAGAATGTGTCCAAATCGCAACAATAGTGACGAGAACTAAATATAGTTGCTTAAGCTATTATTTCTTTCGCTCTCGATTTCTTGTTGCCGTATTTTCTGCTCCAACAATACGGGATCAGTGTCAACAACGTGATCACAATTATTACACTTGTGCTGACCAGCACCCCAAGAAACCATGCGAATTAGCAAATCTTTTGAACCGTGACAAGTCATGCAAAACGGCCCATCACCCAACGAAGTCCAATAGGCGTCATTCTTTACAACTAACTCCTCTCGGGTTTTAAGCTTTTGCCTTAATTCCCTATTTTCACTTTCCAGCGCTGCTATTTGCGCCTGCTGTGTTGTTAGCCTTCCCATTGCATCAAGAATCTGTTGATATTCTGGAATTTTATCTGCTTTTCGCAAAACATCGGCAGCCGTTGTAAGTCCACTTAATATATCCATATACCAACAACTATACTACGATTTCCTCGATGTAAAACCTTGTACTTCTAGAGGCACCGGTCGATCGACGCGCAGTGGCTGGCGAAATGAAGACTTTTCCACCTTCATCAATGCAGCAAGCCACGTTTGGCAAAACTGGTAGTATGACTTTCCATTCCTACTCCATTGATTCTACAGAACGTCGATCTATCCCGTTCTTCATTGCGGTCGCAGCCATTCTCAGCGCCGTCGCGTTGTCGCATGTGCTGAAGAAGTGCCAGATGGAACTGCCTGGGGCATTCGGTACGCCGGTGAGCACGATGGCACTTTACGGACTCTACTACTGGCTGTTTGATCGCTTCCTTTGGAAGTTAAAGCCTCTTCAGTTCCTAGGAATCACGAAGGCTCGGAATCTTTCCGGCAGCTGGATAGCAACCGTGACGCCCGCTCATGGGGATGCCGTATCAAGCGGACTCGCAACTGCTGCGACACTGGATGTTCAAATTCACCAGAACTGGAGCAGCTTATTAATCGTCGGCGTCGGTCAGCTCTCAAGATTTCGGAGTATCACAGCAACCCTATCCACAGGCGAAGAGTGTGTGCTCAGCTATGAGTACATCAACGAACCGTTGGCATCTGCGCCAAGCACCATGCACATTCACCGTGGCACGACGCGACTTCACTTCGAACCAACCAGAAACGAATTTGTTGGCGACTACTACTCCGGAAGAGATAGGCAAACGTCCGGAACAATACGCCTACAAAGCAAATAGGCCTAAGTTCTTCAACGACACCTCACGCTGATTCACGCCTTCTTGACCTGCCGATTTGCAATCTCGAACAGTACCGCGCAATCACCGGCGTTGTTCCATACTGGCCTATCTAGTCCCCAGAAGATTTCGTGCGTTGTCGTTCCCGCCTGGTTTGCGTAAATCCTGCTTGTGCCCTTACCTGTTCGAAGGAATACATAGTCACCCTTCGCCACCTCGGCGCTTAGAAACCAGTACATGTTCCTGAGCTTATTGGAAATAGTGTTCTCTTTTACGTACGTGGTGTCGGTTATTACGTAGTTAATTAGATTACAGGTCTCTTTGGCTTTTAATTTCACGTATTCCTGGTTCTGCTTTCCCGCCTCATGAATTGAAATAATTTCCAGCTTCATATATGCCTTTGATCTCAAAGAGGCAACAAGGCGTCTGCACGCAGGAGCTACACGCCTCTATTGCGTCGCCCGTGAGCATAGTCTAGTACCTCACCATGAATAGACAACGCCGCAGGCTTTTTTATGGATGAAACGTCGCACTTCATTGCTCTACACCGCGAATGTAAGTTTCCCAACGACATTCCCAAGTCCGGCAGGTGAAGCTAATCGAGACAGATGTCGAACTGCAGTGAAAGAAGTGCTCGATGGAGATGCTGTGCCAGAGAAGAAGTGAATCAAGAAACCCGCGACAGTCGCGAAAGCTTCCTTGTCACTTCCGCTTCTTCGCAAAAACAAACTCTTCCACCTTTCCAGTATGAACGCCGATACCGTCGAACTTGAGCTTTGAAAGCTCCCTGCGAATTTTTGCCACAAGCTCGTGCGCCATGTCGGTATCAATCTCATTTGTCCCTCGTGGCAATAGTCCACGAACCAAAGTTCCGTCTTCAAGATATGCATTAGCGACGGAAACAACCAATACACCTCCTGGAACCAGTACACGATAAGCCTCTCGAATGGCTTCGGCTACACCGAAGTATGCCGATTGATATGTTCGAAGCGAGACATACACGTCCTGACTTGAATCAGCAAGAAATTGCAAATCTTCAGCTGGACAAGTTTTGAGCGCCGCTCGTGGCAACCGTTTTTGGCAAGAAGCGAGGGATTCGCTGCCGATGTCCACACACACCAGACTTCGACAGTCTTCGAGCCAGTTGACGCCTTCTAGCCCATTACCAATTCCCACAAACAGTACGTTCTTGGCCTTAAAATCAAATAAGTAAAATTGCTTTCTCAAAATTCCTTCGACTTCTCTATTCCAGTTCGACCGAATAGAGCGAGCGTCCACGGAAGCATCATATGTCGCGTACTTTTCGTCAAACGCCTCCGATCTCACCGAAGCCAATAGTCCTTCTATCTCCGATTTTCGTCGCCTTGAGACAGACGAAACGTATGACAGTAAGTCGTATATGGAAAAATCCCTATCCCCAGGCAATGTCTCGATATCGAAATGCCGCTCCTTTAGTTTTCTCTGAATTATTTCAGAGATACGAGTTGACGCATAGAACGAGTTGGTCGGAAGATGACTTTTCCTATGCAACCCAAGAAATTCTCTATTGCATTCTCGAATTTCGAGTATATGATCGGTTGAAAAGTGCTCGACTCTAATACCTTTTTCTTGTAGATATAACTCACCATGCCCACAAATATCTGGATTCGGATCTAGCACACCAATAAATACGCGGCCGAAGCCTGCCTTAACAACGCGCTCAGCGCATGGACTTTTTCCTTTCCCGCGATGCGTACACGGCTCCAGCGTCGCAAACAAGATACCATTTTCGAAGTCAGAAAATCCTTCTTCGATTGCTTTTTCAATTGCGAGATACTCAGCGTGCTTACCTGCGCGCTCACCTCGATGAGCCTTAGCAACGATTCGCCCACTTTTGTCCGCTATAACCGCCCCAACTTGCGGGTGAATTCGTTCATCTTCGTTTACTGATCGATGCATTTCCGAGATCGCAGCTCGTTGCAGTTCAAGAAAACGTTTTGTGGAAATCATAGTTGCTTTCTCGCTTAATCCTACTACGGTCTAACCGATTAGCGAAACAAACCCTGCTATTCCATATTGTTGATGACTCATCGCGGCTTCTGTAACGCTCTCAGTTTCTCGACGATCTATTCCGGCGCTGAATGCGCTTATCCTATCATTGTTGACGAACAGAGACTTACATCTGAGATGGCGCTCTGTCCGAGCGTATGCAAATATGACTGTGACTACGTCATAAAGGGTTTTCTCATAGTCTTGAGGCTTGCTCAGCTTGTTGGCGACTGTGACATGGGATTGCCTTAGCAACGTCCCCACGTCCCCATGTCTACCCGTGTGAACCTAATCGAGACAGATGTCGAACTGCAGTGCGTGAAGTGCTCGGTGGCGATCGGTGAGACGTACTCTACAGCTAACCACGACCGCGTCCCGTAGAAGATCACAACCCCAACCGCTGCAATCGACCCTAGAACGATTGCTCCGGTCAGAACGGCATCCCAATGGTTGTATGCCAGGTATCCAAGCACACAAAGAACAACCAAAAAAAACCACATTAGGAACTCCGCCATATCCACACCTCATTCCTTGACAGATTGTTACACAATGTTACGGTTAATTAACATATTAACCGATACAGGAGTACGCGTTATGACGTCATTGGTAAATTCACGAGGTTTTGCCGGTGAGACAGAGATATCCGTTAGAATTTCTGAGGCAATGGAAAACATATTTGGCATCGAGCAAGCGAGAGGACGCGCGTTGCGCGAGCAGATCGAAACATTGAAGCCCGTGCTTCGCAGCGCTCGATCAGCCATCACGTCTCGAATGATCGACGCAATCACGCGAGGCGAAGCACCTGGATTCGCGACTATGCGAGCCGATAACATGTGGCGGCAGACGCTCGAAGTGTTTGAGCGTCTGTACTCAAAGGAAGCCGTTCGTGAAGCTTGTCGAGCGCTCTCCATAGATTCTCGGTAACTCCCAACAAAGGAAAGTCAGCCCTCGCGATGTGTGAGGGCTTTTTTATATTCAAACACGGCGCCTCACGTGCGCAACCCCTACAATCAGAAGCACACCAACGCCGTTTTCGAACTCCGGCATGGCGATAGTTCCAGATTGCACCACCCATGGCAAGACCGCGCGCTCCCGACTCCTCACAGGAGTTGGTACATGAACACTCGGACTAAGTCCGTGCCGGTTCGTGCGTATGTTCGCCGTCGAAACGGCGAAACTGAGCACGTTTGCCGACATTACCGTTCACATCCACGCCGTTAACGGTGGGTACTGAGGAATTGGGTACAGGGCTGGGTCTCCAGCCCTGCGACGCAAGCGACAAAGCCGAGACGTGGTCACCTGTGAGGAACGCCAAAGAGGTGTCACATGACCAAGCCCAAAGGGCCTGCTGACTACCGTAGTTCGGAAAGCGGCCGCTTCGTACCGAAGCGATATGCGGAGACGCATCCGAAGACGACGGAAAAAGAGCACAACCGCCCACCGCCGAAAAAAGGCAAATGACGGTACCGAAGAGCCCGCCCGCGAGGCGGGCTCTTTTCTACCGCAGGGCAGGCCTGTCCCCGCTATCAGCCTATCAAATGAGCGTGTTCAGACCCCTAGCGTCGACATCTTTCCTGCGCAATCAGACACTTCCATCCATCAAAAGCGAACGCGGCAGGTAGACCTGCCGCGTTCCGACACCGCCCCGTGCTGTTAACCCTTGTAGTCACGCATAGTATTTTTCCATTAGATGTGGCGCTACCGCCACGGGCTTACTATACCAAATCTGCACGCACTTTCCACTTGACAAGCAGTCCTTGACCGGGTAGTGCGGCACCATTCAGCTTCCAGCGCCGCAAGGTGCCGCCCGGACTGTACGGGAGCGTATGTCGCGGGTATCCACGGCGGAAGCTCGTGCTTCTATCGAGCGTTCGGTCGAGCACATAGAGAAGCAAATCGGCTCACTCACCGATCTTCGTGTGCTGGGGTACATCGAAGAAGCCGATTTCATCAAGCGACATGAAAAACTTCAGTCGACACTACTTGCTGCACGCAGCCGACACGAGAAAGTGAACACCATGCCGGATTGGTTCGAACCCTTGATGTCTGTCATCTCGTTCAGTAAATGCGCGGTTCCGTGGTTCATCCGTGGTGACAACGAAACAAAGCGCACAATCATCAAAACCGTAGGTTCGAACCCTACTCTACTCGACAATCGAGTGAGCATTTGTATGGCTAAACCGTTCGTCCTGCTGTCAGAAAGCGACGGAATTCCAGGTTGGTCCTCCGAGCAGGAATCGAACCTGCATTAAGAGCTTAGAAGGCTCTCGTTCTATCCATTGAACTATCGGAGGATATAGAAACTTCAACCCCACTCTAGCAACCAATACGACTAAAGGTCAAACGGTTGGTAGTGCGTTCCTTTTTTCAAAATATTCATGAGTCCCGCAATGCCTGTATATGCATGAGAGTCATCTTTGTGAATGCTTGGAATATCCGCATTCAAATCGATAACCCCGTCCCATGCTGGGATTACCTCTGCAATCATTCCTGTCATCCTTGAAAAATCTTCTACGACACCTTCATACCGAGCACCAACTCCTGTGATGAAAAGTTTTTTGATGGTAGGAAGATTGTACTCCGCCTGACGTAATGCAAGCGAACGAGTTTCATCGATAATTGGCGAAAGAAATGTGTGCACAATACCGTGGACCAGATGCCCTTCTTTTCTCGGAAGCACGTCCGTTCCGTACGCAACCAAAACCTCTTGAACCTCTCTAGCGTCTAGAGAAAATTTATTTTTTACCTTCTCCCCCAGCCAGTCAACTCCATATGGAACAAGTGAAAATCCTACAGTATGTGCATGACCTCTTGAAATAAGGGCTACCTGTTTTCTGCCAAAGTCACACACAAGCGTGTCAGCAGTGGTGCCTAGTTCCGATAAAACAAGCGCTCGAGGATATATAACAACGGTGTTGAAACCTGCAGTTTTGATTAGTGTGTATATCGCATCGCAAACTTTCTTCTCAGCAACATGCAATGCTATATATGAAGACGTGGTTCTTTGAAACGCACTCATCCACATATATGAGGGAACGGTGGTACGTGCACGTACCTCACTTTGCATCTGTTGTGTTGATGCATATGTCTCGCTTGGGAGAAGGCTCGCGTAGCAAAAATGTTCAGGCACACTCGCAAGAACTGAAAGTGTGCCAAATTTTTTATGTATACCTTGGAGCACATCTCGTATCTTTCCCGGGGTACGCAAATGAGATTCCTCAAAAACACCCCCTTCCATTTGAATCTGTTCAGCGAAATCAATTTCAAAAAAATCGCCTGTTTTTCGAACGACAGCAAAATAGACTTCATCAAATTGAATATCGATGCACAAAAAACGTGATTTTGGAGATAGACCAAACACCATGTCTTTATTGTACCGCAAAATGATAAAAGAGGGCGATTACGATTATAATAGCGGATAAAATAAATGTTACTGTACCAAACTTGTTGCGCAAAAAAGAATACGCGCTGCGTCCATATGTTGCCGCAAGATATGCAACGATTCCAAAACGAAACATTCGTCCGAGCGCCATGGCAAGGACAAAAGGAATAAGGGGTGTCGCCACAAGACCTGAAAGCAAGGTAAATACTTTGTCAGGAAGGGGTGTGAAAGCAACAACTAAAAGTGCCGCGAAACCATACGTATCAAATATTACCTTAAATGAAGCAAAAGCATCTTCTCCCCCATACCAATTCACGATCGGCATTCCAATAGACTGAAATAAAAAATATCCTATTACATACCCTGTTAAAGACCCGAGCACTGAGGCAAGGGTGGCAGACAAAACAATGCGCCATTTTTTTTCAGGATGATGCACTGCAAGCGGAGCAACCAAAATATCGGCTGGAATTGGAGAGAAAAAGTTTTCTAAGTACGCAACAACAAAAAGGGTTCGGAACGCGTGCCTACTGTGCATGGCACGTTTTACCTTTTCCTCCATTTTTTCATACCAAGCCTCGAGACGAGAAAACATAAACTACCGAATAAGTGCCCCTGGCAAACTTTCGTCATTAACAGGCACAAAAAGAGAGAAAGGTTCCTCATCCCCACCACTTCCTAAGATCATCGCCTGACTCTCCATTCCCATCATCATACGAGGTTGTAAATTTGTCACAAACAAATACTTTCGCCCTACAAGCTCGTCAAGCGCCATATACGCACGTATTCCTGAAAGAACCTGTCGTGGATTCTCTTCTCCGAAGTCAACAGTAAGTTTAAGAAGTTTGTCACTCCCTTCAATTATTTCAGCGCCAAGAATAAGTCCAACTTGGATTTTTACTTTTGCAAAGTCATCTATTGTAATATGTTCCATAATTTTATTCACTCTCCTCTTCCTCAAGAGGGACTTCGTCGTCTTTTGCAACAACTTTATTTTTCTTATCTAAATATCGCTGCAAGATAAGCGCTGCGGCAGAGTCATCAACAATTTCTTTTCCTTCTTGCATGGCACGCGCATGAACACTTGTCATCCACTCTTTTTCAAATGAAAGTGGGAGGTCAAGCGTGTCCTCAAGTTGCACCGCAAATGCTCGAGCCTCTTTTGCAATAGTGTTTGGTTTTCCATTCTGATCAAGTGACTCCCCCATCACAATTGCTCCGATTTTAAGCTCCTTGCAAAGTTGTCGTATTTCAGTCAAAAGCACTTTATTGTTTTCTATCACCATGCATGGAAAAGCCATCTCCCCACCTTCGTCAGAAGTTGCGATACCAACTTTCTTCTTTCCATAATCGATGGCGAGATACTTCATATACTTCAAATATATCATGTCCCCCTAGATGAGGACACAAGCAAGCTTTTTAAAGCACGCATAAAATTCTGTTGAATTTTTGCTCCGCTCGCGCCCGTCGCGCTGCGCAAGTCTTTAAAAAGCTTGCTTGTGTCAGATGATTGAGAAAAAAGCTCTCCTATGTTAGAGTATTCCCACAATCACATATTTGGAGGAGTGGCAGAGTGGTCGATTGCACTTGTCTTGAAAACAAGAGTCCGTTTACGCGGACCGTGAGTTCGAATCTCACCTCCTCCGCAAAACCAAAACCGCACACTGTCTTAGTGTGCGGTTTTGTGTTTCAAGCGGGGATCGTACGAGAGATTCGAAAGACGGAAAAACATGGGATGGGACCCATGTTTTGAGTCGGGGTCGAGAGTACTTAGTAGAATGTGAGTGGAGCGAAACATTATACTTAGTAACTCGTGACCGAATGAGCTTTCTCCGCCCGTACAGAAAAAGAGCGCCATAAGCGCTCTTTTTCTGTTATTTATTTTCCAAGGAAATGATCTCTCTACTTATTCACAAACGCTCGCGTACTTGGACCAAAGTACCCAGTGCCTCTTTTGAGTCCAGTTGGTTTCAAAATTTCTACAGCATGAGCTTCCTGAAACTTAATTAAGGCGTTAGAAGTTAGTCTTCCAAAAAAATTAGTTTCATTTCCTGGTGAACCAGGACCACTTGCTGCAATTTTAAATCCTTGAGCATTCAGGTATTGCTGCAATTTCAGAACATCGGAGTGTCGAGTATTGAGCTGAAGATTGCGTGTGAAGAGAAACTTTGTACTGAGACTGGGTTGTGTTGGAATAGTACCATTTGCCAAGGATTGCCCGGTAGAAACTCCTCCTGAATAAATACTCCCACTGGCAAGATACTCGGGCGGCACCACGCCTCCACCACTACTCCCCCCGCTTGTGCTGCTTGTACTCGTACAGGTTCCACCTGTTGGGGTTACCACAATCGAAGCAGCTCCTGTTGCGGTTAGTGTTAAAGATGAAGTTGTGCATGTTTGCGTAACATCAGAATCAGTTGATGCTGAAGGTTGATTACCGCCTGGAACAGTAACTGTAATTGTTGATCCTGATTGCATACCTACCGTAAATGTTCCACTATCAACACTAATTGATTCCACTGTCGCACTCGAACCCGTAACACTTATCTGAAGTCCCCCTACCAAAAGGCTCGCGCTTGTTGTTACGGTAACATCATTAAATGCCGCAAATGTCGACGTAAAACATACAGTGACCAAAAAAGAAGCTCCTACTATTTTTTTCATACGCAACTTGGCTCAGTTGATTGTTACTGACAATAACTTGTACTCACAACCATCACTCCTGCTCCGTTAATGAAGAAAGATGCTGGTCCGCCGTCACTTCGATTCATATTCACACACGCTTTTGATGTCGTGAGTCCAAGTTCGCCAATTGTCACTGTTGTAGTAGCGCTTGCTCCAGCAGAAATATGGAGTGTCGTTGCTGGTGTGGTTGTTCCAATACCAACCTTTACTGCATTTACACCCGTTGCGCCGAGGACAAGGGTGTTTGAGGCTCCTACAATTGATCCATACCCAATAGCAGTTGCGTTGGTGAGTGCATTACTTGAAGGGCCTGATCTTGCTCCAAGGAAAGTGTTTTTTGATCCAGTAACATTTTGTGAGAGTCCACCTAAAGGATAGCCTGCTTGGAAACCGAAACCAACATTTTCTGAACCAGTGGTATTGAAATAAAGGGCGCTTTCACCAAAGGCAGAGTTTTCACTACCTGTAGTATTTGAGCTAAGGGTTTTTCCTCCTGTCGCAGCGTTATGAATACCAGTAGTATTGGCAAGGAGCGCGTGGAAGCCAGTGGAAGTATTCCCTGCTCCGGTTGTATTGAATTGCATCGCTCCTTCACCAAGAGCAGTATTTGCGTGACCAGATGTATTTGCATTAAGAGCAAGGAGACCTACGGCCACGTTATTGTCACCGCCTGTTGTATTCACAGCCAGAGCACCCCAACCAATTGCAACATTATATAAACCAGCGCCGCTTGCATTAAGAGCATTAAATCCTACGGCGGTACTGTAGTTGGTATTTGAAGCCGAGTTTGCTCCTGCACCAACTCCTAGATAAATTGAGTTTTCATTTGGGACACTGAGGACTTTTGATCCAGCAATGCGAAGCGTGTTATTTGCTTCTGTAAGGTCCACATCCCCCGCCACATTAAGACCATAGGTAGTAGTGGTGGTTCCGATACCAACATTACCTAAGAGAGTGCTGGTGCCAGTAACTGAAAAGCTATCATTAATAACCGTTACAGCACCCGCGACAGTGGCTACAAAAAAGACCGCGATAAGAGTAACGCTTACTGTTGGAAGATTGTTCCATTTGTTTAAAAATTTCATATTAATTTCATTATACTCCGCTATTCATGGCTCAACAAAAAACATGTGGATAAGCGCCATCCAACCATATACTTGGTGTGTAATTTCTCTTCTGAGGATCTTCCTGTATTTTAATTTTTACCAAACCATTCCTTCAACCACCTTCGCATCATTTCAATTTCTCCCGCCTGAACACGAATGATGTCTTCCGCCATTTTTTGCAACTCAGGACGTTTGGTGCCTTTTTGCAACTCCTTTGCCATATCAATCGCACCTTCATGATGTACGATCATATCCTCAAGAAAAACACGGTCAAGCACATCGCCAGTCTTTCCTTTCATACGAGCTGTCATATCCATCATCGTAGAATTCATATCTCTTTCATTCCCCATCATGCTGCCATCAGGCATCATGTGTATTTTTTGGGAACCATATCGATCATCCATCATTCCTCGATTAAAATCTCCTTTGAAACTAGCGCCGAGCATTAGCAAAAACAAAGCTCCAAAAATAATTGTTGTGTATTTGTAATTTATGTTCATAGAATAAGTATATACCTTCTTGCTAAGGAATTTTCTATAATTTTCTACTGTCGTATGCCCAGTGTAGTAACGCTTGGCGCTGGCGCGGACGACATGCAACGTCTCCCACACGGCATGCGCCCTGAAGCCACACTATATGTCTTCTCATCTTTACCCATCTTTTTATTTGTCTTTCGTCGTCTCCATGTCTCCGTCCCATGTAGTAGCGACAGTACCACTGAAACCATCCTCTCGGATCATCTTTATGTATCCAACCTTTTTTTCGCCACTCGGCAAGAGTTTGACTTGCTCGCACACCAAAGAAATTCAATTTCTTTTCATATTTTTCAGGACTTAGTTTTGCTTTTGCAAACCAACTTTTAGGAAACTCGTCCCTACAATCTGTCATATATTTCCCTCCAAATACACCAAGCTCTAACATATCTTTTGGTGTGAGGTCGGGACAAAAACGAACATCAAAATTTTTACCAGATTTCTCAATAAGCTCATACGTATAGCCTCTTTGCATTGTATCGTTCACGACGATCTTTTTCATTACTGTGAATTATACACACATACCAAAAACACCGTCTCTCGACGGTGTTTTGAAGAGAAAAATATTACGCTTTGAAGTGATCCCGAACTTCAAAAAGAAGCCACCCGCCGATAATAAAACCGATAGCGCCACTAATCAAAGAAGATACTGCTCCAGGTCCAGAATAAATAGATGCTGCGAGAGCATTGCCGACAACAGAGACAATAGTAGAGAGTGCGCCAAGTAAAAGTCCGTAAAAAAGATAGTTCCAACCTTTCTTCATATGAGCCTTAAGAGGTGTAAAAGCGAGAAGCTGAAGAATGGTTGCAATAAGACCGATAGCAGTTGTTATAAATACTGTAATAATCCAGACATTACCTGTAAGAAGTGCTGGAATTGCAAGAAGCGTCATAATTCCCCCCGCACCAAGAAGCGCAATGAGTCCAATGATTCCAAAAATGAGCGCGATCCACGGAACAATGTCTACAAGAACCTTACGTCCTCCTTCGGGAATATGTGGGAACTTCGCAAAGAATGGCGCGAGCTTTGCCTCGAGACCGTGTGCGTGCTTGAGCAATGACTCTTTTGTTTGGTTTGTGTTTTCCATATACAAACATTGTACCTTGTCTTCGAGTTTTTACTCTCTTTTGTTATACACATCTGTTACAATATAGGGAATGGATCAAGAAAGCCTCTCATGGCAAGCGCTCGAATACGAACATAAGCCAAAAACTGCTGACTGGTTTTGGATTCTGGGCACAGTAGCATTACTTGGCGCAGTGCTTGCATTGTATTTTGGAAACTTCTTTTTTGCCGTCTTCATTCTTATTGCCGCATTTGCCGTAGCACTTCATGCCAACATTCCCCCATCACTCCACACCTACAGCATTCGTGAAGATGGACTCGTCCGCGATAATCTTCTTTTCCCTTTTCGAAATATCAAGAGTTTTTCCATCGTAAAAAATTCCCTCGGAACACTTCTTTTGCTCGACATAAACCGCGTCGCTTTTCCTATTCTCACCATTCCACTTGGAAACGTAGACAAAGATTGGGTTCGGCAAGTTTTTCGTGCAAAAAAGATTGCAGAAACAGAACTTGAAATACCCCTCGCCGAAAGACTAATGGACGTACTTGGATTCTAAAGAAAAATGGACAATATAGGTCTTTTTGCGTAGTATACAAGGCACTTAATGCTCTTGTCGTTCAATGGATAGGACACTCCCCTGCGAAGGGAGAAATGCAGGTTCGATTCCTGCCGAGAGCACACATGTATAAAAACCCCACAGTATGGGGTTTTTATACATGTGTGCTCGAGAGAAAGTGCGGGGCACTTTCGTACAGGAATCGAAAGACTTTTCATTGAGTGTGAGAATATCCTTCCGAACAACCATGAAAAGTACCCGCGGCGGAAGCCGAGATGAAGTGCCGAGAGCACCGTTTTCTTAAGATTTGCTAAACTGAATGTATGAAACAGTTTACTGTGGTTTTTCCAGTTCATAAAAAAGGTAGCGAGGTCTTCATTCTCCTTGGTGAACAACCTCAAGGAAAACCTCTGGCAGGATATTTGAATGGGTATGGTGGAAAAGTGGAACCTGATGAAAATGTACCGTCAGCAGCAAAAAGAGAGTTGCTTGAAGAACTTGGTGTTAATGCAGAAAATCTCGTTCGTGTTGGAAGTATAACTGTAGGTGAAAAAGAAGTTGTTTTTTTCCTTACTGAAGTACCAGACCAAGTGTTTAGCGACGGAGATGAGATGATACACAATACTTGGTACAACCTTTCTGGAGATAAATTTATTTCGAAAATGCTTCCTGGTGACGAAATGCTGATTGAACATATTCGACTCGCTGTACCAAAGTTTTTTAGTAACGAAGAAATATCACCATTCTCTATTACAAAAGAGGGTGCTGAAATTCAAAGAGCAACCCAAGAGCTCGATAACAAAATGTTTAAATAACAAAAATCTCGCCCATTACAGGCGAGATGAGTAATACTTTTTGATGAAGGGACTACTCAAGCCCCTTCATGCTGTGCCTAACAGTAAAGGGGAGGCGATATTAATTATGATTTATGTAGAAACCTAGAAGACGTAGCCCTTCCGTAGTCCCTTTCTCATTAAGATGATGTATCACCTTTTTTGCTTCAACGTCTGCATCTTCTACTGTCTGAAAGAGCAAAATGGTTCTTTTTTCTTCTCCGCAACACGTTTGTGGTGTAGCGCCAATAAAATACTTGAATTCCTTTTCACCCTCACAGAGGTGTAATCCAATCGCAAAGTTTCCATTTGAGAGTTCACCCATACAAACTTTGCAACCCTGAAAACAACCTTTTGGGAATGGCACTACATAAACTTCATATTCGCCGTTTTTCATGTACCTTCTCCTGTGTTTAAATGAACAATCGGAACAGCTTGCTCAGTATAGGTGAGCCAAAAGTAAAAGTGAAGTTTTATATCAAACTAAACATATATATATCTTTTTGTTATATATGATATATTGAGATGTATGATAAAAATTAATGATGTTGTTCAGTTTGTTCTATATAAAGACGAAGAGGCGCTAACCTCCCTCGCAAAGGGGTATATGAACTTATCTCAATACGCAAAACAAATTAGAGGAGAGGTTGAGGGGTTAACTAAAAAAGAAGTCGGTAATCAAGGTATCGTTGTTGCTCTATCGCGCATAGCAAAAAAATTAGGTGCAAAACATCCCATGATTCAAGACATTGAGATAAAAAACATCACGACAAAAGCTCCTCTTTCGGAGATTGTGTACAGTAAAAATAGCGAGTCCATAGCAAAACTATCAAAAATCTACGACAAAGTTAAAACAGGTACTGATGATTTTTTTACAATGACGCTCTCAACAAATGAGATTACTGTTATTTGCAGTGATAGAATAAAAGTTGAGATTCAAAAAATACTGAAAGAAAAGCCTGTGATGGATATTGGAGAGCTTGCTTCAATTGGACTTTCACTCGACCCAAAGTATTACCCTATGTCGAACATCACTTTTTCGCTCATTAGAAGAATAGCTCAAAAAAGAATACCTCTCGCGGAAACCATTACCACTCGTACAGAAATTATTTTTGTATTTAAACAAAAGCATCTATCAGAGATAGTTGGTCTATTTATTACAAAAGAGGGTGCTGAAATTCAAAGAGCTACCCAAGAATTGGATAATGGACTGCGCAAATAAAAAACCTCCATTTCTGGAGGTTTTTTATTTATTTAATCTTTGCGATCGCTTTTGCGAGTCGAGATTTCTTTCTTGAAGCAGTATTCTTTTTGATTACTCCTCGTTTTGCTGCCTTATCGAGTGCCTTGTATGCTTTCTTAAGATTCTTTTCCGCCTCAGCTTTTTTACCAGCTACGACGAGCTTCGACACCTCTTTCACAGATTCCTTCATTGCCTTCTGTCGACGAAGATTCATACCGCGCTTACGCTCACCTTGTCGAATCGCTTTTTTAGCTCCAGTTGTTATTGCCATAAAATATAGTTTGCTTATAGTACCATAAAACCTTTAATCCGCAACTGTCATTCTTGTTTCAACATGTTTTTGAGCTTCGGCGAACATATCTGTGAAATCATCATTCACTAAAAAGAGGTTCACCTTATCTGACGCCTCCGCCGTTTGTATTTCAACCTGCGCATTATGCAATCTCGTTTGAAGCGTCTTTTCATCATTCTGAGCGCGCTTACGTAAACGGTTTTCAAGAATCTGCATTGTTGGTGTCCGTAAGAAAAATATATGTACGTGTTTATATTTTTCTTTTAGCGTAATTGCGCCTCGAATATCTACACTTATTATCTTGAAAGTCTCCTCTAAGTTAGAAAGTTCATGTTTTGGTGTCCCCGACCATTCACCATGCACACACTCAGATTCGGCGAAAAAGTTTTTATCTTTCAACATAAAGTATTCTTCTTCGCTGCAGAAATAGTAGTCCTCCATATGCCTTTCGGTATCGCGTTTTTTACGAGTTTTGTAGGTAACTATTTTTGAAGCAGAGGGATAAAGTTTGAGAAGTTCGTATATGAGGGTTGTTTTTCCAGCACCAGAGGGCCCAACAACAATCAGAAGTCCGTGGGGCATTCTATTGTTTTTGAGAGGATATTCCATACTCTATATTACCTTACAAGTACCGAGAGTCAATGCTACAATACGCATACATGATCGGATATCTCGAAGGTGTTGTGCTTACACAAGAAGAAAAGAGTTGCATACTCTTGGTACAGGGTGTGGGCTATAAAGTATTCCCTTCTCCGAACGCCCTTGCCTCACTTGCCGTAGGTAAAGAGGTTGCTCTTTGGATTTACACCGTTGTTCGAGAAGACGCATTCGAGCTCTTTGGATTTGCTTCAAAAGACGAGCAGGTATTTTTTGAAGAACTCATTTCTGTATCCGGTGTTGGGCCACGTGGCGCACTTGGAATTATCGGGCTTGGGTCTGTGCGGGACTTGCGTACAGCAATTGCAAACAATGACGTACACTATCTCACAAAAGTTTCTGGCATTGGTAAGAAAACCGCAGAAAAAATTGTTGTCGAACTCAAAGATAAACTCTCAGCTCAAGCAGATGTCTCTTTTGCAAATCAAAGTAGTCACAGCGAGCTTATCGATGCGCTCCAAAGCCTTGGATACTCTCTTTCTGATATTCGTCCTCTGCTCAATCAGGTGGGTGAAGGTGAAACTGGCGACAAACTGAAAATCGCACTCAAGCTTCTAGCAAAATAATGTTCGTATGCCAGAACTACCTGAAGTTCAAACAACAGTAAACGGGATAAATGAAACTCTGAAAGGCGCGACGATCACCGATGTTTGTCACAACTGGGAAAAAATGTTCCGAAACAACTCATATAAAGAAGTGCGTAAAATTGTACGTGGCGCAAGTATAAAAAATGCGTCTCGTCGGGGAAAACACATTCTCATCCACCTCTCAAACAAACATACTATTATTGTACACATGAAGATGACAGGACATTTGATGGTTGGAAAATACAAAAAAACTCGCGCAGGATTCATGCCTGAAAATGCGAAAGGTGCGCTCGCCGATCCGTTCAATCGCTTTATTCACGTTGTATTTACGTTGAAAGATGGCCGCTCACTTGTCTTTTGTGATGCGCGAAAGTTTGGCAAAATTTCTATTGAAGTGACTGAGCACCTTTCTCACTCACCACTGCTTGCCCACCTTGGACCCGAGCCACTTGATATCGACACAACAGCAATGCTTTTTGCTCGGCAAGTACAAACCAAGTCTCGCTCTAAAATAAAGCAAGTACTTTTAGACCAGAGTGTCATCGCGGGAATCGGAAACATTTATTCCGATGAACTCCTGTGGCTTTCAAAAGTTCATCCTGAATCTCGAGTGCAAAACATTCCACAAAAGCTCTTCCCTATTCTATTTAAAAATACTCAGAAAGTTTTACGCGACGGACTCGAATTTGGAGGCGACTCAACGTCAGACTATAGAAATATTCACGGCGAAGCCGGCGTTTCTCACAAACACCATCAAGTGTATCAGCGAAAAGGAAAGGTTTGCTTACGTCGAGGGTGTAAAGGAGTTATTGAACGAAAGATAGTTGGAGCTCGTAGTGCTCACTTTTGCCCTGTTTGTCAGGTACAATACTAGATATGGCCTTATTCGCATTATTCATACTCATCGCCTTTATCGTCCTCTTTTTCATCTTTCACGACTTTGCGAGTTCCTTTTGGGGCGTTGTTGCCATCTTCGTTCTCGCTTGGCTTTTATGGTACAGCACAGGTGGTGTAGAGCGATTTGAAAGAAGTAACCAGGGAATATTCATTCGTCCAGTGGGTGGCTATAAAGGATTTGAAACATACGGAGAATTTCCAAAAGTTCCAGAATTCTCTAGTTCAACAAACAGAAATTAAAATAACGTAGAACCTCCATGTTCTACGTTATCGGAATTTACATCAACGCACACTCAGCGCACGACCCAGGTCGCGCAAGTCACCTTTTGCCCTGCGGGCACCACCAACATCGTGAGGCACATATGTATGGGTGCGAACCTCGGCACGTTTGAACGTGTGCGCCATCCGAATTGTTGTGGGCAGAAAAAGGTTCGGATGCTGGGCAACACTGTGAAGCAAGTCACCCTCCGGCCTTGTCTTGGTTTGATAGTAATACGCGACCAGGGCAGAAACAATCGTCACGTACTCCTCACCAAGATAGCCCTGATCTCGATGAGTATCCAGATACGCCAAGCGATTGGAAGCGCGCTGGAGCGCACCAGCAACAGCTTTCTGGAAACGATCCGGGTTTGCCAACACAGCGAACATCGTTTTCTGATCCATCACAACCTCCGCATTTAGGTGAGTACAGCACACACAGTCATAAGCACCACCTATGACCACAAAAGAGCATCTTCAATTCATACCTTGAACGCTTAGAAATGTCCAGTAAAAGTTATGTAGCATCCCGCAAGCTGAAAAGTAGTACCGATGTCGCAACAGCAACATTAAGCGACTCTTTCTTTCCCGCCATCGGAATCTCGAGGTGTGTCTCACACAGTTTCAGAACTTCTTTTGAAACACCCTCTACTTCAGTGCCAACTACAATTAGTGTTGGTTGAGTAATTTTATATTTTGTATATGAAATAGATTTTACTGACTGCTCTAGTGCAACAATTGCGTACCCTTCTTTTTTATATTTTTTGATTGTCGCCAGTATATTTTCTATTGATTCCCACCCAACACTTTTTTCTGCCCCGAGAGAAATCTTGGCAAAATCTTTTCGTGGCCGATTAAAACGATCCACGGGGCCTGGAGTAATACCTCCTAAAACAATTTTTTGCACTCCAACACAGTCAGCAATACGGAAAAGTGAGGCAACATTTTGCACACTGCGAACATTATCGAGTAAAAGAATAACGGGATGCGTAAAAGCATCATTTTTTCTAACACCTTTTGTATTTATTAAATCTAGTTTCTCTTTTCTTTTCATTCTTTTTATTTCCGCCTCCCGACTTCGAGATTCTCCATATGTTGTAAGTTCTTCACTATAACGCAAAACAACAGGTCTTCGTATTTTCGTATAATGCGCACCATTTTTGGAGCCATTGTGCTCTTTCAATCTTTTCTGCAAATCGTTTGTAGAGCCTACATACAAAGACGTGTCAGCACATTCAAGAATATATACAAAATACGACATATGCAAAGTACATCATACCGTAATACATAAAAGCCCTCACGTGAGGGCTTTTATGTATTGTAGATAAAACCTATTTCTTCTTTTTTGCTACCACTTTCTTTTCGGCAACTTTTTTCTTTGCAACCACTACTTTTGCAGCTGGCTTCGCAACTACTTTAGCAGGAGCTTTTACTGTTTCAATTTTTGGAGCAACCGTAGCTGCAGGTTTCGCAACCGACACTTCTTTTTTTACTGAGTCCACTAATCGATCCATTGAAGCAAGTAATCGCTCAAGTTTGTATCCAATGTCTGTTAACTGTTTCTTTACTTCATCGTTTGCAGGAGCTGACTTAAACTCAGGTCGCGGTGCAAACTTATCATTAAAATCCCTCTTTGGTCCTCGATCTCCAAATTCAGGGCGTGCTCCACGGCTTTCCTGTTCTCTTTTGCCAGCAAAGCAGTCCTTACAGAATACCGGCTTGCCGTTTGATGGTCGGAAAGGAACTTCGCACGCTCTACCACACTCGCTACATGTCGCTTTGTGCATTGCTACATCTCCACCACGGTCATTGTTAGCCCATGGCTTTTTTTGAAAAGCTGGTTTGCCTCCACCATTACCTCCTTTAAAACCACCTTCTCGTCTACCGCCTCGATCAAAATTTCCCATATGTTTATTTGTTATGTCTGAAGCCTATGCTTTTTATGGGCAAATAGCAAACCACAACTACCCTTCTTCTGATTTAAGGGTACAATACTCACATATGAACTTCGATCAACCACCACAACCCAAGACTCTAGAGGCCATAAATGACTTATTGGAATCCTTAGAAGAACATCGCACGGCTGCTGTTGCAAATATACGTACAAAAGGAATTGAAGATCCTGAAAGTGTTAAGTCGATCAATGAATGGCAAGACCCTGTGAGAAAAGTAGTTGAAGAAATATCAACACCTATAGAAGGTAGATTGGCTCAGATGCGACTTGATATTGAAACTGTGGTTTTGTATGCGAAAGCTAACATGTATGAATATGCCCTGGAAATGCTTGAGGGGGCACTTATGGCACCAAAGGTATCAGGAGATGATGAGCGATATGACGACATGTATGAAGAGATGTTGATTCTTGAAGACGACTTACGGCAAGCGGTACTTGGACGACAGTCAGAGAGTGGGCAGGAGGAAAACTAACCCTTCTTGTGCGCTTAGATATTTTTACTATCAGTTGGGTATAAAACATACCAAGGATTATCCGGTAACTTTCTTCTTAACCCTGCGTGCACATTATCAATACTAGGTAAGTTGTACCAGGAATCAACCCATCCTTCTTCTGTTCGAAGTAAATAATGTCCAACAGGATATTTCTCACTGTTAACAATGAGAGTTATTGAATCCTTAAGCTTTGAGTACTTATTAGCTTCGGAAGCATTATAATTCTTTTTATTGAAGAATTTACTTGTATAACCAAGATTGTGAGTTTTTAAGCATCTAACCATATCAGCTATGTTAATACCTTTATTGATAGAATAAAACTTCTTCTCAAAATCTTTCTTAACCGCGTCATAATCTCTATCTAAAAGATTTGCTAGACAAGCTATTCCACAACCGTTAATATCTTTTTGGTGTTGGTATATTTTCATGCTTCTCGTGCTAGCGCGTTTTGGTGCCCCCAGTAGGAATCGAACCTACGACCATCAGCTTAAAAGGCTGTTGCTCTACCAGCTGAGCTATAGGGGCATTGGAGCCGATTATGACACATCTTTGTGCAAATTTCCAGCGGCGGTTTATGTGTATTTCAACACAAACTGCTCAAGTGCGATTTCAAAATCAATTCCCCCACGATGCGCTTTGTGATTCATCTCTAAAAGCTCTTTTAAAATTTCATCGCATTCTTTTTTTGAAAATGCTTTACTTGCAGATTTTATTTTCTTGTACACAAATGGATGCAGCCCTGATTCCTCTTCAGTGGCACCAGAGAAAATAAGTGTCATGTTTTTCATTTGATACCAAAGGCCCCCATGAACTTCTTCAGGTGGCTTTGTGGCAAGCTCATCGTGAAGTGCCACAAAAGCCGCCTTTTTATCGCGACGTAGAAAAGCATCAGCGAGCACAAACGATGGCATTTCTCTTGCTTCAGCTTTTTTTACTTCAAAAATCTCAACACCTGCTTTTGCACAAGTATCCTTTTGTTTCTTTAAAACTTTTGCAACCTGGACAATAAGGGTGTTCGGAGATTTTGCAAATAGCTCTATATTCTCGAACAAAAATTCATACACATCATCTTCGAGTTCACGAAATACACGAACTGGTGTGTCACCAAAAAGATCTTGTGCTGCCGCAGATTCCTGGAGAATGTCTCTGGACGGTACGTCGTGATACAAAACACCTCGCTCTTTCCACCCTCTCTTTTCCAATATTTCTTTTGTTTTTTGATTAAGAGCCGATTCTTCACTTCCAGAAATAACAATAAGCATAGGCTAGAAAAAACGCTTAACTCTTTTTTTGTACTCACCATACCCATCTTTGACATGAGAATCTTCATGTAAAAGATGCTGTTCTTCGCGAATAACAACCGTCCGCGCAATAAGATAGAAAACAACAGTGCTCACTAAAATAATGCTCGAGTTAAGAATAAACGATACCGCAATACCAATAAGCACCATGCCAAGATATCCGGGATGACGCACATACGCATAGGGGCCGACAAAAAAATTAACATCCCCCCTCTCTGTTGTATTTACCTCTTCGCGTATTTTTTTTGAACTAGTATGAGCAGCGTACAACAATACGCTTCCAAGGAGTAAAAGTGCGAATCCAATTTTTGACGCCCACACTGTTGCATATACCGGGGTGGGGAAAAGAGCGTCTGCAATAAGAGAAGCGGACATAACAATAATAAATAAGCTCGGCACATATATGTGTAGATGTGCTCGTTCTACGCTTCGTGTATCTCGACTCATAAGTAGCATTATACAACTAAAGGTCCGCCCATGTAGCACCATTATCAGAAGAAACAAGAATAGGGATAACGTTTGCCTCTTTTTTATGCCGCTTGAGAACCATTTCCATAGTAGGCACAATCGCCTGTTTCGCTTTTTCTATGTACTCGTTTTTAACTTCAAAAATAAATTCGTCGTGAATTTGGAGAAGTGGAAATACTTGAGTATCAAGATTTTCTTTTTTGAGAGCTTCTGTTATATCAATAAGGGCAATACGCATAATATCTGCATTTGTCCCTTGAATAGGAGCATTGATTGCCATACGTTCACCCGAAGCACGAATAAAAGGAAGTGGTGAGCGCAACATTTTCAATTGTCGACGGCGACCAAACAATGTCTCAGTGTAGCCGTTTTTTCTCGCTTGCACTTTTACATCCTCAAGATATGCCATCAATGTTGGAAACGTAGCTTTATAGGCATCGTAGAACTCCTGCGCGCTTTTACGATCACTTTGTAAGTTTTCTTTTAACGCGTTCACACCCATGCCATACAAAATACCGAAATTTAAAACTTTGGCGATACGACGTTGCTCTTTAGATACGTCTACCATGGGAACCGAAAATACCCTTGAGGCAACAGATGCATGTGAGTCTTCTCCTTTTTTAAAGGTTTCAAGGAGGTGCTCATCACCAGAAAGAATTGCCGCGACCCGAAGTTCAATTTGCGAGTAGTCACAAGAAAGTAGTGTAAAACCTTCCCGTGCCACAAACCCTTTTCGGATTGCCATACCATGATCGGTCTTGATGGGAATATTCTGAAGAGCCGGGTCCTTGGATGCAAAGCGTCCTGTAGCCGCGCCCGTGTGTAAATAGTGGGTATGGACTCGATCTTCGGCATCTACAAATTTTGGCAGCGGATCAATGTAAGTAGAAACAAGTTTCTGGATTTCTCGATAATCAAGGATTTTTTGAATTATTGCGTGGTGCTCTTTGAGCGACTCCAGCATATCTGCATTAGTGCTTCTCGCACCACCAGCGGTCTTTTTTATTTTTTCCCCTAAATGAAGCTCGTCATACAATACTTCCCCGAGCTGTTTTGGCGAGGTAATGAGGAATTCTCTTCCAGCTAATTTCCAAATTTCTTGTTCTAGTCGAGTAAGTTCAGCGTGGTAATCTTTTGATAAATTTTCAAAATATTTAGTATCTATTTTTATACCCACCTTTTCCATTTGTTCCACAAGAGGAATAAGTGGTTTGTCTACTTTTTCATACAAATCAAGAAGTGTTTTCTCTCGTGATAATTCTTTTTCTAGAAAAGTAACTGCCTCAGAAAGAGTCTCGGCCTTTGCATATACAAGAATATCCTCAAGGCTCGGGTCTGTTTTGTCAGAATCAAGCAAGAAAATCATCGCTTGAGCTTCTTTGAATTCTTGAGTGTTAAGATATGTTGCCTCTTTTTTAGCAACTTTCGGAGTGGATATTTTTTCTTTTTTTGCGGCACTCTTTTTTTGATCCTGTGCGATTTCTTCCGCAGTTTTTTCTTTACCCAGAGTGAGAACCTTTGGTTTTAAGCTTCGAAACTCAAGTGCCTCAAAAAGAGCTGTGAGTTTTTCAGGTACAAAGTCTTCATTCCAACTTGTCGTTATGTCGGGTGTTTCGATGGGCGCATCAAGTCGTATGGTGGCAAGTGTTTTAGAAAAGAGCGCCTCCTCCTCCCCTTCCTCTAGAAGCCTTACTATCCTTTCCTTTATTCCCTTATCTAAAAATTGTTGCCTACTCTTTTTAAGAGCTATGTACATTTTTTCAATGGTGCCAAAATAACCAAGAAGCTCTGTTGCGGTTTTTTCACCAATTCCTTTTATACCTGGAATGTTGTCCGACGGGTCTCCGGCAAGCCCTTTGTAATCCGGGATTTGTTTTGGACCAAATGAATATCGTTCATTCACCTTTTTCTCATCATACATCTGTGTTTCTTGAATTCCTTTTTTCAGAGTATAGACACGAATTTTTTCACCCTCAATAAGCTGCATGGTATCCATATCACCAGAAACAATAATAATCTCAACATCTTTTTCTTTCTTTAATTTTTCAACAAGAGTTCCGATAATATCATCAGCTTCAAATCCCTCAAGTTCAAAACGCTCTATAGTAAAAGCGTCGAATACATCTTTGGCACGAATAAGTTGTACGATTAATTCATCATCTCCTTTTTTGCGTGTACCCTTATATGCATCGTATGCAATATGCCGAAAGGTTGGCTTAGGAAGATCAAAACACGCAAAGATAGTGTGTGGCTTAAGTTCTTCTATCGCCCGCATCACCATTGTTGAAAGACCATACAGTGCCCCTGTTGGCTCACCCTTACTTGAAGAAAATCCAGGAAGTGCATGATACGCACGATGAATAAGGGCGTGGGCATCAATGAGTACTATTCGTTTGAGTGGTGTTTTTTCTTTCATACTTATTCAACGATTTTTATATTCCTTGCGTCACCCCCTGCGTGCTCAAAAAATATTTTCGTGTGCTCCGGCATATACTTACCCATTTTCTCTGGCCATTCAATGACATACAGAAGCGATGCGTCTTGAAGTCGTTGCGGAACTCTAAGTACGACGGACTCATCTTCGTCATCAAAACGATACGCATCAATGTGGGCAAGGGTTTCTATACTAAGATTATTTGAAAGCGTATAGTCTCGTTCTAAAATAAATGTCGGACTTACCACCGCATCAGTACCACCGAGTGCAGCTACTAACTTTTGAGTAAATGTTGTTTTCCCCGCACCAAGATTGCCGTACAATCCAAGTACCCGTGCGCCGCTTGTTTCTTTTGTCAGTAGGTTTTTGAGCACGTATTCAACCACTTCATCTAGACCCGCAACATCGTTAATGGTCCATTCCATAAGACCAGTTTAGCACAGGTGTATACTGGAGATATTATGGAACGCGCACATGCCTATACCCCTGAAGACTCCGAGTCGCAGGTATTCGACGAGCAGGAAAATTCCATTGAAAAAACTCTGTTGTCTCGGTCTTTTTCTGCAGTTAAAGTATTTTTTTCAAAAAGGAACATCTCTTTGCCAACAGAAAAACTGCCTCCAGAGCATGTAGGAAGCGGGGCTTACTTATCGAGAGGAAATTATGACTTTAATTTAGATGCCGTACATCTCCCTCAAGACCATGTAGCAACTCTTCACGAGGGAATACATGAAGTACTTCACTATCTTTCATCGGCAAAGCGTTATACTTCGCTATCTCCTGAAAAACGAACCCTAAAAACGGGTTTTCATAGTCTCTGGAAAAATGACGCCGAGGAAATCACTGGAAACTATTTTACTTCTTTTAACGAAGGTATCACCGACTTACTTGCTGAAGAAATTTATGTTGAAGCGACTGGTGACGAAAGTGTTCGCAATACACAATATGGTTACACTCCTGAGCGACGACTTGTAACGACAATAGTCTCTACAGTCGCAAAGAAAGAAGGTCGGCAACCTTCGGTTGTTTGGGATGAACTTCGAAAGGCATACATGTCTGGAAATGTTTTTTATTTACGAAAAATTTCCCAAACACTCGGAAAAGATATTTTCGAAGATTTAGCTTACTTAGGAGGCGAGCCTATTGAACCCCATTATGAATATATTGAAACAAATCTTGAGCAGCTTAGGAAGGTAAACATAGAAAATAAAGATCTCGCCTACTTCGCAGCAGAACGTCAAACACAAAATGACAGGACAAATGAGTTGAATGAGCGGATTGCGAAATTGAACAAATAACACAAAACCCCACCAATTGGTGGGGTTTTGTTATTCTTGTGGTGCAGCGATAGCTTCTATCTTTTCAATAAGATTTTTGTAGACTCGTTTCTTTGCAATTTTCTTTGCAAAAAGATTGTGGTACATACTCCTACGATCTTCACTAACACTATCTGGTATCTTTTGGACAGCTTCAGCAACCTCTTCCTCAGTTGGCTCAAAGTCTTCAGTGTCTAGTTTCGCAACTGTTTCAAGAGTATCTACACCAAGAACCTTGCCTATAATTCTAAAATAAAGACTGTTTCCTTGTAAATATGCTGTTTTCATTTCTTCAATAATAACCTCTGATGTCTGATTTTTTAGACTAGCAATTTTATCTACAATCACATTAACTAATTTTCTCTCAAGAAGATAGCTTTTCTCAGGAGAAAAACCAGACTCAATTTGTATCCTTACGAGATCAAGTTCCAACTCTGCAAGTTTTTGTACATCTTCACATAAACCTTTCAAATTATGGATCCGCTGTAAAAATTCTTCTTCTGTATGGCGTCTTATTCGCAACAACATTTTTTCATAGTACTCTTTTGAAGTATCTTTTGGAGCATCATAAAATTCTGGAAAATCCTGCTTAAGACTGAGAACTGCCCCAACCCATTCTTCATAGCGCTTATTATCTTCTTCAGACCACGCCCACGTTTCAGGAGTATCCCTAAATTGGTCTTCTAACCTTTTTATTTCTTCGCCATATTGAGTTAATTCTTTTTCTAAATCTAATTTAATTTGTGCTTCTTTTGCAACCAAAAGTTTCTGCATTAATTCTAGTTGGGTAAATAGTGGCACTGTTTCCACGGCTTCATCCATAAGGATCTCAGTCAGTGCTTCATTAAGTGCGTTAAAGTAACTAACACCTTGTCTACCCTCATTAGTTTTTGTCCAGTCAGAACTTATCCCAGATTTTGCCATTCTATTTTCTGGATTCTTATACATATTAGTATGCGCGTGTATCATTTCATGAATATATATATTCAAATAATGGTCGTTATGCTCTGAAATGTTTATACCGTCAAAACGCGCAGATGATAACCCTACGACACCCAGACTAAGATGCCGAAACTCTACATCTCCCTTAAAATCATTAAGGGGCTTTAACCCTCTTTTTGTAAAGAGTCCTTCTGTGGCTTGTTTTGCTAATCTAATCGCCTCGGTACGAAGAGATGCGAGTGTTTCCACTCCATTAGTTTCTTGTACCCCTTGTGATAGTGGTGTACTCTCTCCCATCTGCTCCATTTTACTCATATACTTGAAGTATATCCCAAACACAAAACCCCACCAATTGGTGGGGTTTTGGAGTGCGCGGCCGCACTCGTTTACATTAGGACATTACTCTATTTGTGACCAGTGAATTACTTCACCTGTGTGCCGCGACTTATGCTTTCTTTGCCTCACTAAATGAGAGGTAAAGCTTTCGGAGCATGTAGATAATTGCAAGAAGGATAAGAAGGAGAAGCAACCATCCAAACGCCATACCGAGATCTGTTCCAAAGAATCCTGCCGCTACTGAACCAGTCTGTCCGGTCGTAAATCGACCTTCACGGATTGTAGTAAGAGCATAGGCAACAACTTCGTCTTGGTACGCAAGGAATTGTGAGTCTGCAGGAACAGTATAATTTGCATATCCTGTTACCACTACAGTTTTACCAATTTGCGCATTTGGGAGCACTCGAGCTCGAACAATAATTGTTCCCTGATCACCTGGTCGGAATTCTCCGATATTAAGTGAGAGAGTTTTGTTTTCTGCTGAGTACACACCACGAGT
>JBBSJU010000006.1:0-42778 GCA_038256975.1 Minisyncoccia bacterium
CAGTAATAGAGGAGAGAGAATTAGATTTAAGAAAACCAATAAAACGGTTTATATAGTGCTCATAATTTTGCACTGTTTTTATACTGCGTCCACGCTCAATTTCTACATATTCTAAAAAATGCCGTTTGAGAGTTTGAAGATCCATAACTATCTCTTAGTGTCGCACAATAAATTGGGTCTGGGAAGGTTGTTGGCCGCAAGCTGTCTAGCACGCTTGCAAAAGTAAGTAAAGTGTGATATAGTCCTCTCATGAAACGCTTTTTCAAGCGTTATTCGTTTCTATGTTAACCAAGCGAAAAAAATCAACAGCAATCAAATCTGCCCAGATTCACGACAAGGATACTGGTTCTTCGGAAGTGCAAATAGCAGTAATCTCAAAGAAAATTGAGGAGCTTACAAAACATCTTAAGGATCACAAAGGTGATAAACACTCACGCCGAGGTCTTATTCAGATGGTAGCTGACAGGCGTTCACACCTTAAGTATCTTGAGAAGAATCTTCCTTCGCGATACGTCGCTCTTGTAAAAAAGCTTGGACTCAAATAACAACGAAGCTCGCTTACGCGAGTTTTATTGTTTGCAATAAATCAATATAGGAGAAAAATGGTTATTTTGAAAGCCTCGCGCAGGTGGGTAGCCGAGCGGAGCAAATTTTCACCAGAAAATTATGTGTAGCTTTCAAAATAACCATTTTCAGACAAAGAAATTTTAATAAAAGTAGTATACTTACATCAAGTACAGTTTTATCTGTACGCACATTTTTATATGGCAGTAATCAAACATAAAAGTCAGCGTGTCGGCGTTTTTATAGACACGCAAAATATTTATCACACCGCAAGGCACCTCTATGGATGCAAAGTAAACTTTGGAAACGTTGTCGAGACAGCTGTTGCGGGGCGACAACTTATTCGCGCAATTGCATACGTGATTTCAACAGAATCCGGTGAAGAACAAGGATTCTTTGAAGCGCTCGCAAAACGGGGAATCGAAGCAAAAACAAAAGATCTTCAGATTTTTTATAGTGGCGCAAAAAAAGCAGACTGGGACGTTGGTATGGCTGTTGATGCAATTCGTTTGGCACCAAAACTCGATACAGTTATCTTAGTAACCGGCGATGGTGACTTTGTGCCACTTGTTGAATATCTAAAATTTAATGAAGGAGTGCAAGTAGAGGTTGTTTCTTTCGGGCAATCGTCATCAGCAAAATTAAAAGAGGTGACTGAAGAATTTACTGACCTTTCTTTGCATTTAGAAGATTCACTCATTGGATATCGGGGACAAGGTACACATGGCGGACACAGGCGAGACACGGGACACAGAGAGCAGTCTCCAGAAGTAAAAACTGTTTCGCAAAAAATATCCCGGGAATCCCAGCAAACAAAACAACATCCTCAAAAGAAACCCGAGCCCGTTCGGAAAGTAAAGCGATTGGTGTAACTCCTACAAAAAATACGGTATGCCTCCTCTTAATTCTAACACTCCACGTGTGCGAACATTTGAACAAGATGTCGCCGAATCGATGCAGAATACGCAGGCAAGTGTGCTTCATGTGGCATTAGCAGAGCAGGAGAGAGCTAAAGAGGTCTTTGTTGAAACAAAAAAAGGCGCGGTAATGTACTTTTATACATACTCGCGTTTCTCTTTGTTATTGGAGCTTTAGGATTAGCTTTGTATGCTTACTTTTTTTACACACCCGTGCAAAATGCCACTATACCCCCAAACTTAGTAGAGATACGTGATCTTATTTTAAGTGATGAAACTATTTCTGTTGAGGTAGATTTACAAAACAGAACAAAGTCACTCGCGCTTCTTACGGCAACAAGTGGCATAGATACAACGCTCGGAGTAGTGACACGTGTTGTGCCATATGTTTTAGAAACAAACGTCGACGAAACAAAGAAAAATCGTAGCATTACTTCATCTGAATTTTTTGCGTTTATTGGAACGAATGTACCTGATATTTTCAAGCGCGCATTATCGTCAGATTTTTCCTTTGTGCGAGTTGTGGACAACGGAATGCGTGCAGGTATCAT
Source organism: Minisyncoccia bacterium (assembly GCA_038256975.1). GTDB lineage: Bacteria > Patescibacteriota > Minisyncoccia > Phycocordibacterales > UBA5272 > JALHNF01. Next base: position 2,033 of record JBBSJU010000006.1, read on the forward strand.
CGTTCAAACAAATGATTACGAACGCACCATCGTTGGACTAACCGACTGGGAAAAAACACTGTCTTCTGATCTTGAAAGGTTGTTTGGCTACACGCGACGAGTTGAAATAAAAGAGCTTGTTGAGACAGTAACCCAAAAAGAAGTTGTAAAAACAACTGAGGTATACGACCCGAAGACAAAGAAAACAAAACTAGTCACCGCAACCACCACAGAGCCTGTGTCGACCTTTGAAGAGAAAGTTCGTTTAATACATGACGATATAGTATTTTCAAATGACGTGCGAAAAAATATCGAACTCAGAATTGCAAGGGGACTGTCTGGAAAAGAATACCTCGTGTACGGATTTCCGAAGCGAAACACCTTGATAATTGCAGGAAGTGTTGATGTGTTTTTACGTCTTGTTGACCGACTCCCAAAGACAAACTAAGGCGTGATAGAATACAAATACCATGATCGATGTACAAAAATATAAAGTGATGCTCGAGGCTGAAAAAGAAGCCCTGGAAGTCAAACTTGGGACGATGGGGAGAATTAACCCTGACAACAAAAATGACTGGGAAGCAATGCCGGCAGATTTTGATATAAATCCTGCTGATGACTCAGAGCTTGGAGACAAGATGGAGGAAATGGAAGAGCAGAACGCCATTCAGAATCAGTTAGAAAATAGACTTGTTGATGTAAAACGTGCCCTCGAAAAAATTGACATTGGAACATACGGCACATGTGAAGTAAGTGGGGAACAGATTGAAGAGACTCGCCTTGATGCAAACCCCGCAGCCAGAACTTCGATTGCTCACAAAGACACTGCGCTCTAAACAAATTCCATGGGATTTGCACGCATCCAATCAGCTCAAGCAACTCCGACAACCGTACACGACATACGAGTAGAAGCCGATGTGCATCGTGGGCTCTACTCGTTTTCTATTGTAGGCATTCCAGATCAAGCAGTTGAAGAATCAAAAGATCGCGTGACCTCTGCTCTTCGCAATTCTGGATTCACTTCACCAAAAACAGAACACCAAAAAGTAACTATTTCACTTTCTCCCGCACAACTCAAAAAAGAAGGCGCTCATTTTGATGTACCTATTGCAATCGCATACCTTGTTGCCTCAGGACAAATAAAGCCCAAAAATTTTGAGAATATTTTATTTGTCGGCGAGCTTGGACTTGATGGTTCGATGCAAAAAACAAAAGGTGTTTTTCCAACGATTTTACACGCCATAAAAAATAATATTCAAGAAGTATTCATTCCGCTCCAAAACGCACACGAAATTCTAGAGGACAAAAACGTGAAGGTTTATGGCGTACAAACATTACGAGAACTTGTTGATCATCTTGTTGGAGTAAAACTACTTGCCCCTCTTACCGTCCCAGAAAGAAAAAATAGGGTGGCACAGGTTGATATAGACTTTGCGTATATCCACGGACAAGACACCGCCAAGCGAGCGCTTTTAATTGCTGCTTCCGGTAATCACAACATTGCACTTTTTGGTCCGCCTGGCACAGGAAAAACAATGCTTGCGCGCGCATTTCATAATATCCTCCCTGAACTTTCTGAAGCAGATATGCTTGAGGTTACGAGTATTTATTCTGCTTCTGGCGCACTTGAAAATACCCTGATGTACACACCGCCATTCCGTGCACCGCATCATACAACATCACATGTTGCTCTTGTTGGTGGTGGCACAACACCTCGTCCTGGAGAAGTAACCCTCGCTCATCACGGCGTTCTTTTTCTTGACGAATTTCCAGAGTTCGAACGCAGATCAATAGAAAGTCTCCGCCAACCTCTTGAAGATGGCGTCATTCATGTTGCACGCGCCCGAGGTCATGAAGTATATCCGGCACGATTTCTTTTAATAGCCGCGCTGAACCCTTGCCCTTGTGGCTTTCGTGGATCATTACACAAAACATGTAGTTGTCGAGAAACAGATCTTGCTCGCTATGATCGAAAAATATCAGGTCCTATTGCTGATCGTATCGATTTATGGGTTCCTGTTGAGCACGTTGAATATGAAAAATTAACAACCATTCCTGAAGGAGTTAAGGTATCGGAAGCATATCAAAACGAGGTGCGCATCGCACGTGATTTTTCAAAAAAACGAAACGCTCGAGTTTCCAAAACAACCAACAGTGAGCTTGCTTCAAATGAAATACAAAAAGTGGGGAACTTCCACAAAACCGCCCTTGATGTCGCTATCAAAAGTGCAGAGAAATTATCACTTTCACCACGAAGTTATTTTAAATTATTAAAAGTTGCCCGCACGATTGCAGATTTAGAACAAAGTGTTCAAGTTCTTCCAAACCATATTCTCGAGGCTTTACAGTACAGAAAACAGGAAAGTAAATAAACTTTTTCTATATCTTTCACTCATAAGTAATTTTCTTTGCCACGCTGCCCCCACCCAAACCAAAGAAGACTCTTACTCGTTCTAGATATGCAAAAGGTTTAATAGAGAACTAGAACGGATTGCGTGGACCATTACGGATTTCAAAGTGGAGATGTGGTCCTGTTGAGCGTCCCGTGTTTCCAAGTGCCCCGATTGTTGCTCCTTGCTCTACAACTTGTCCTTGCTCAACGTAAATAGCAGAGAGGTGGGCATATAGAGTTTGTGTCCCGTTTGGATGCTGCATAACGATGTAATTTCCATAACCTCCGTTCCAAGCACCAACCTTAGCAAGAATAACCGTTCCTTGAGCCGCTGCACGAACAGCTGTTCCGATAATGCCCGCAATATCAACACCATTTCTTCCGTGAATACCTTGGCTTTTTACACCACCAACTAGTGGACGAATGTAGTATCCATTATACGCAACCACTTTTGTTTTCGAGGTAGTAGGCGAGACCTTCTTAACAACAGGCTCTATAATTTCTCCTTCTGGCACAATAAGGGTATCACCAATCGCAAGCAGAGAGTTTTCAATCAAACCATTAAAGAGTTCAATGTCTTGAATATCCGCTTTGTATAATTTTGCAACAGATTTAAGGGTATCGCCCTTTTTCACCGTATGGCGAATTCCATTTACAGGTAAAATAACAAGCGTATCACCCTCTTTGATTGTTTTTTTACGGAGATCATTTGCCCAAATAATCGTGTTTGGGGAAACATTGAAAAGCTTGGCGATTGCCTGAATAGTATCTCCTTTACGAACGATATAGACACTAATCTCATCAGTACTTGGAATGATAATCTCAGGTTCATTTGAAGCACGAATAGAACCGTGGTCTAAAGACATAAAACCATCTTCTTTTGAAAGTGGGTCTGTGAGCTTAGTATCACCTCCTCCTGTTTCATACAAAAGAGGGAGGGTTTGGGTATTGAACGCATCGGCTTGGGAGAAAAATGCGATACAATATAAGAAACCAAATAATAGCTTTTTCACGAACTTCCTATTTATATCAAATTTTAGCGAGTTCGTGTATTGACTTATTTATTATATATTGTATAATTAAAATATGAGTGAACAAAAACTTTCTTCCGCTGAACAACTCCGTGCTTCTTTAACCGACCAGACTCCTCCTAAAATACCCCTATTTGAGATTGAACCTGGTGCGACCCCTGAACAAACTACACAAGACATCGAACTAAAACCAACACCTAAAACATCAAACCCTGTATTAAAGAAGGTTCAAGGCGCAGCTCTTGCCACTGTACTTGGAGCAGGAACATTATCACAAGAAATCAGGAATGGTATTGAAGACTCATTAGGAAAACCAAGAACTTTTGAAGGAGAAGAGCTCGGAGGATTAGGTGGGGTAGTTGATGGTCTAAAAAATTTGTCTGATGAAGTTTCTGCTGTACCTAAAAAGATGGTAGATGGAACAAAGCAGATAGTGGATACCGCCCTCAAACAAGCTCAAGGTGTGGCCACTACAGCTACACACTTAGCAAAAGCACTACCTGAAAAAGCGTTAGATTTATCAGGACAGGTAGGAAACTTCGGTCTCAAGCAAGCCCAAGGTGCAGTTGCAGCTACAGGAATTTACTCAAAAATATTTTCTCAAGACATAAAGGATGGTATTGCTGAATCATGGGGAACAAAAAAGATTGCCCTTCCAAAAACTTCACCAGAAAACATTTCAATTCAAGAAGCTCCCGTTCTTCAAGAACTATACGGGGTTACTTTAGAAGAAAATGCGCCTAAGAAAGATCGTCTTGCTCGATTAAAAGAACTTCTCACCTCTATTGATCAAGGTGGGGTTCCAGCTTTTATATCAAATAATTTAAAAAGAATTGCTGCCGAAAATAATATCGCCATTGAAACAACAGATACACCCGCAGATGTTATTGAGAAGCTCAGAGATAAATACTTGCAACAAGGAGAAACATTTAAAAACATAAGCACACCTACTCCTACATCAGAAACTATTGCTCCACAGATACAAAAACCAGAAAGAAAAAGAATTCTGAGTGACTTTGAAAAAGATGTTACTGAACAAACATCTATTGAGGATTTAGCAGAATTCCTTACTTCAAAAAATTATAAAGACCGCATGTTTGGAAGCGGCACGCGAGCTGTTTCAGGCGCTAACCTTGCAAAAATAATTTCTGAAAAGGTTTTGCAGGCAAAAAAGGGTTCTCAAGTGGATCCATACTTCTTTATTCCAGACGCAATCCTCGCAAATAAACTTCATGAACTTTTAGAAACATCTCTTTCTTGGCAAGAAATCGTTTCAGAATTTGGAACGCTTAGTTTTGAAAAAAAGGATTCTGAAGTAAAAGAAGAGGCTGCTCAAAAGGCAACAGAGATGACTATCCGAAAAATTGAAGCGGCGACAAATCCAGGAATGTGGAAAAAGATAAAAACCTGGACAAAAGAAAATAAATATAAAGCTGGGGCTGGGGTTGTGGCTAGTGCGCTTTTACCAAAACTTTTTGCTTTTTTCCTTGGAGGAGCTACAGAGCAGAAAGATCCTCATGTACCAAATAACCAAGAGAATAGGCAAGTTATAGAACAGAATAAAAATACATCTGAAACAAAAAAGGTTTCGGAAGCATCGACAGAGCAAGAGAGGAAGACATTCATTGACCCTAAAACAGGAGACACTTTTACAGTAGAAAAACCTGCGTCTGCAACATCTAAGCCAGACGCACAGCCTCTTGCAACGAACGCTCCCGCTGAGATACCGACCCAACCAGAAGTTAATGTGATACCAATTGTAGATACACCTGACTATATTTCTGGACAACCACAATCAGTTACAGACACACCTGACTATATCTCTCCAAAAAAAGAAATCTCTACTGAGAAAAGTCTTGCCGAACCTTTTTTCTCCGCAGAACCGGAAAAACCAGTCGTTGCGCAAGAAAAACCAAAACAATTTTATTCTGTAAATGAAATGCGAAATTGGTTTTCACAAGACAAGCAAAAACTTGCCGCGTTTGAACGAGTACTTCATTATGCTGACGGACAAGAAGAAAAAGGTGCTAATGGACAACCTAATGTTCGCGCTTTTTGGTGGGAAACGATGCAACTAGAGAAAGTTAGCACAATACTTCCAAATAAAGCACGTTCTCAGAATCGAAACCTCACCCATAAGTATGTGAACTATCACATCCGTGAAAGCGGTTCCCGAGACAGCATTATCGAACTTCGAGGACTCGACGACAATCAATTCATGACAACAGGTGCAAAATTAAGAGACTTTGATACGTGGTATAAAAACAGTCTTTTCCCTGCGACACAACAGCTTGAACAAAAGATTACCCAAGAAGAAAAAGAAGGTCTCGCAGATACAACACAAACTTTAGGAGAATACCTTACGCAGGTAGTTTACCTTGGTGAAAAATATGGAGTTCAAATTAAGGGAATCCCTGAGCTCACTGAAGCACAACAGCAAAAAGTGCGAAGCTTTCAGCCAACAGAAGTAAGGGCCGAAGTCTCATCTGGAAATAGAGAGAACGTGGTGACACAGGAAAAAGCGTCTCCAACAGAAAATACATATTGGGCAGACTCCGCACTTCAAAATGCTTCACTGCGGGGGGTTGGGAACAGTCCGTATAATTCTAATCTTACCTGGCTTAATGGCCCCTATGAAAACATGGTCCGGCAATACTGGGATATACAAAAGGACATGAAAATAAACCGCCACGGCTACACATTAGGAGAGCTCCAGTATCTAAAGGGGCAATTTGAGGAACTACGAAGACGCGCTGATTCGCTTGGCACAAATGGAACAGCTTTTATTATTGGAAACTTTTCAGAAAAAGCGAGTCTGCGACAAGTTGATAAAATTCTTGAAGATATTGAGACTCAATTAGGTGCATTCCAATAGCAGATTCCTTTTGTAAAAGAGTATACTTACTTCATGGACCCGCTTGCATATATTCAAAATAAAATTAGATTAGCACTCGAAAAAAGGAAGGTTGTAAGTATTGAACTTGATGCTATCGCACAAAATCTTGTACCAAGTGTATTGCAAGTACTTGTACATGATCACACCGACACCCTTCAGACAGCTCAAACGGCTATCACCACACTATCTAACACAGAAGTCTTCGAGCATCCTCAAATAAAACGTATCCTGGATGCAAGTATCGAAAAAGTTTGCGACATGTACAAGAATGAATACACAGATGTTTCAAATAAAATAACAACCGACAATATCATTAAAAACGATCTCGCCACACTCCTTAAAACGTCTCCCACATCTTGGAGCACGTTGAAAGAAAAAACATATCAAGAGCTTATGAATAATGCAGTACCTGGCTCAAATGATGAACGTGTATTTTTGTGGATTGGGGAAATAAAAAAAGGAACGGGTATCACCCCTAACATAAATGAAACTGTCGGCAACTACAGTAAGCGTGCAATTGCATCATTTTTAAAATCTCAATCAGAAATTCCTGTCTAGGTGATATGGTATAGTGCTCTCTGTGATTGCGCTCAACAAAGAACAGCAGAAAGCGGTAGAGACAACGGAGGGTCCGCTTCTTATCGTGGCTGGTGCAGGTGCAGGAAAAACAAAAACGCTCACTGAGCGAATTGTGCATATTATAAAAAAGGGGATCGAGCCAGAAAAAATTCTTGCCATAACATTTACCAACAAAGCGGCTCAAGAAATGAGAGCTCGTATTATTGCACGATTAGAAGAGGAGAAACTGATTGAAAATGGCTCAAGAACACCGATGATAAAAACATTCCACTCATTTGGCGCGTTCCTTTTACGTGAACACTCGGCGCTTTTTGGACTCGCCCGACACAGTCCTATTTTAGATGAAGGCGATGCGCTCGCTATTGTAAAAAATGTCTGCGAGCAGCTTGGATTAAACACAAAACAATTCGATCCAAAACGCATGATGCATGCTATATCGCGAGCAAAGGGTGATGCAATACGTCCCGATGAATATAGTACTCAAGCACAAGGTCCATTTCAAAAAACCGTCGCGCAAGTGTGGCTTCGATATGAAGACGAATTACGAAAAAATAAGTCTCTTGATTTTGATGACCTTATTTTACGGCCACTTCGCATGCTTCAGGAAAATGAAACCTTCAGAAATTACTACCAAGACTATTTTCAATACATTCACGTCGATGAATACCAGGACACCAACGAAACCCAGTACCAACTCACTAAAATCTTAGCCAGCAAGCATAAAAATATTTGCGTAGTTGGAGACAGCGACCAGAATATTTACAGTTGGCGCGGTGCGAATCTGAAAAACATCCTTAATTTTGAAACTGACTTTCCTCAAACAACCGTTGTCTTACTTGAACAAAATTACCGTTCAACAAAAACGGTGTTAGACGCAGCAAATGCTGTAATTGGAAAAAATAAAGCCCGTACTCCAAAAAATCTACGTACTGAAGGAGAGGAAGGGGATCTTATCACGGTTGTACGCAACTGGGACGAGGCGGTTGAGGCGCGATGGATTGCTGAAAAATGCGCAGCACTTATTGCAAATGGCACAGAACCGAAAGAAATCGCTGTGCTTTTCAGAACAAATTTCCAATCACGGGTACTCGAGCAAGGATTTATGGAATCAAATATTCCATACCGTATGCTTGGGGTGCGTTTCTTCGACCGCAAAGAAGTCAAAGATATTGTCTCTTACATTCGTGTGGCACTTGTCCGCGAAAGTGGGGCAGACTTTCGCCGTGCGGCAACAACGCCAAGTAGGGGATTGGGGAAAGTAACAATTGCAAAAGTATTAAGTGGGGAAGTATCTGAAGAAAATGCTGATAAAAAATTGAAACCCTTTTTCAATTTGTTAAATACAATCAAGACATACGTAGAAGAGCATTCGGTCGCTGAGACAATTTCATACGTAATGAAAGAAACTGGGTACGAAAAGATGTTGAAAGACGAAGGAACAGACGAAAGCTTAGAACGTCTTGCAAACATTCAAGAGCTTGTGTCTTTTGCGACACGCTACAATGAAGAGGTTGGACTTTCTGGCGTAGAGCATTTCTTTGAAGAAGTTTCCCTCCTTACCGACAAAGAAACCACAGAAGATAACGCAGTGCGCCTTATGACCATCCACGCCTCAAAAGGATTGGAGTTTGAATATGTGTTCATTACCGGACTCGAACACGGACTCTTTCCGAGCGAGCGTGGCGCGCACACCTCACAAACACTCGAAGAAATGGAAGAAGAGCGACGGCTATTTTATGTCGCTCTCACGCGTGCCAAGAAAAAGCTCTTCCTTTCTCATGCAGAACTTCGAATGATTTTTGGATCAAAGCAAATTAACGTCCCGTCAGAATTTCTTGAAGACATTCCTGAACATTTGATAGAGCACACAGTTGCAGACAATGAAGGGAGTGGTAAAGTGATTGTGTATTTATAAAAGCGTCCTTATGGAGAAAAGATGTTAGTTTGAGAGTCTGGTTGAGCGAAACTTTCCTCTTTTCAAATAAGGTTTCGCGACCCGAGGACCGAAAAATAACATCTTTTCATAACTACCAAAAATACTCATGCCAAAGCGTCCAGATAGATTTAAAAACATAGAAACCGAAGAGACATCTTTGGGAAGACCTCGCGCGAAACGAAGTCTTGGGCAAAACTTTCTCACCGCACTGTGGCCAGTGCGCACCATGGCAAAGGCGGCCGATGTTCATCTGGGAGACACAGTACTTGAAATAGGTCCCGGGAAAGGAATACTCACTAAAGAACTCCTCTACTCTGGAGCACACGTCATTGCGGTTGAAAAAGACGATAATCTTTACGCAGCCCTTTTGGAAAAGTTTGCTGAGGAAATTAAATCAAAAAAACTCACCCTAATTCTCGGCGACATTTTGGAGCAAGATATTTTGAAGATAACAAAGCAAAAAAAATACAAGGTAGTAGCGAACATCCCCTACAACATCACGGGGCTCCTTATTCCTTTTTTCTTAGAATCCTCCACACAACCCATTTCTATTACATTTTTGGTACAAAAAGAAGTTGCAAGCCGTATTTGTACCCGTGACGGCAAAGAAAGTATTCTTTCTCTGTCGGTGAAAGTCTTTAGCACGCCAGAATATGTCGAAAAAGTATCTCGTTCGCTTTTCCGCCCTGTACCAAATGTCGACTCGGCGATTATTCATCTGAAAGATATCCGTCCAGGATTTAGAGATAACGTACAGAAAACAAAATTTTTTGAAATTATCAAAAAAGCTTTTAATTCTCGCCGTAAAAAAATATCAAGTACACTGAAAGGCGTCTCGCTTCCAGAAAATCTGAAAAATAAAAGACCCGAGGAACTCTCCGTACAAGACTTTTTACAAATTATTTAGTAGGCTCCCGATCCAACCACCGTAATAGTGCCGCTAACTGGTATGGTGCTACATCCTGTCCCTACATACACTAAGCATTCACCCCCGGAAACATAGTTCCCTTTAATCTGTACGCTTGGGTAAGGAAAATACCACGAGGATGGAATAGTAACTGGCACCTGCCAGAGAAGCATGGCGAAGTATGGCGGCCTCTGTGGTGTAAAAATATATAGCGCCATTCCTCCTGCTTGACATGTGCAGGGGATGGTCATCATCACTCTTCCGCCAAAATTACTCGCCACAAAAGCACCCGCTTGTTGAGGAAAAAAGAAAAAGAAACCTAGAACAAAAACTAAGAAGATACGCATATACTGCTATAATACACCGTATGAAAGATTCTTGGAAACCAAACAGGAAAACCATCTGGCTTATTGGAACGCTTTGTGTGCTCAGCATTCTTTTTATTTGGTTTACTCAAAAAAAAGATCCTGTGGACCTTTTAACACAGGAAGATATCGTTACTCAAAGCGTAGAAGATATAACAACCCGTGACAGCGATGGAGATGGTGTGCGTGACTGGGAAGAATTTCTATGGAATCTCGACCCAAACAAGAAGGACAGTAATGGAAACGGGCTCCCTGACGCAGAAGAGCTTGAGGTCCGAAAAATTGCCCTCCGCGGCACAGCAACTGTAGAAACAAGTGCTGCAACATCTACTTTCACTGATACATTTTCCCGTGAATTTTTTGTTGCCTTTTCAGCACTCAAGCAATCCGGAAATCTAACCACGTCAAACATCGACCAAATATCTAAACAAAGTTTAGCGGCACTTACCCAAGCAACTATTCAAGAAAAGTACCTGAAAAAAGACCTCCTTCTTGCAAGCTCAACTCCAGAATCTAAAATTCTCTACGAAAAAAATATGTCTACCGTAGGGAAAGGGTTACCTATAAAAACCCTCGGCAGAGAGCTAGAACTCTTAAACCGCGCTATTAATAAGCCGCGTTCAGAGAAACTCATTACTGAACTGAAAAAAATTCAACAAATTTATCTTGCGTTAGCTGAGAGAACAATGAAGATAGCTGTGCCTAGTGCTATACAAAATACGCACCTAGAGCTCGCCAATAGTTACTATAAGCTCGGTGCGGCTGTCGGGGGATTAACGCAAATTTATGACGACCCAGCACTTAGTATTGTATACTTTAATGAATACCAGAAGGCACTGGATAGACTTCCTGTAATTCTAACTGCCTTAGCAAAATACTAATTATCTATGCACACACTCGTCAAAAAAAGTCTTTCTCTCTTTTTTGCCCTTACCCTTCTTTTCTCTCCTTTAGCAGCTCCGTATTTAACACCGAGAGCAGAGGCGCAGCTTGGTGGAGCAGTTTCAGGTTGTTTGACTGGCTTTATTATGTCCTATGTTAGCAGTCTCATTCCAGGTGTTGAAGTATATACAAAAGACAATGCTGCACTAATTAAAGAGTGCATGGACTCAATCGCGTATGCGCTCGCAAAGACACTCCTCGCAAAAATGACAGACAGTATCATCAACTGGATTAACAGCGGTTTTGATGGCAATCCGTTTTATATTGGTGACACAGGAAGCTTCTTTAGAAATGTTATCCGCGACGAACTCCAACTAGCGCTTGATGAAATTAAAAATACAGGAACTATTTACTTTGACATACTCCGCCAAGAAGCCATATATCGAGCCCGTTTGACGCTTCGAGATCGAATAGGCTTCACGTTGGATTCTGATATTGTAAACGCCGTCTGTGGGTACGCCCAATATCAAAATTACGAATTTTGTTCACAACAACTCACCCCAGAGAGCCGTTCAGCACTTGCACGAGCATTTACTCGAGGATACATTCCGTTTCAGTGGAGTACTTGGGATAGCTTAACTCAAAACTGTGGTAACAATGTTTTCTGTGCGAACACCTCAGCAATCAATTACCAACTCTCACAGCGCCAAGAACGTCTTCAACAGTTAAATAACGACCTTAATCGTAGTGGGGGATTTTTGAACCAAGAAGTCTGTGCTGACCCAGGGTTTGAACGTAAGCTCTCAGAATGGGAAGCGGAAGCAGCAAGTTACACCATTCCACCAGATGATGATTTTGTAGGGCCACCAGAACCACCAGAAAGTGCTCTCGCAGATCAGATTGCTTCAGGTTCGTTCCGTCCTCGCCCTGTGTGTGCTGAGAAAATAATCAGAACCCCAGGTAGAACAATTGCTGACAAACTTACATCGAACCTCGGAACTACTGAACGTCAGCTTGAACTTGCAGATGAACTCAATGAGTCAATCGCCGCCATTTTTGACGCGCTCATTAGCAAGCTCATCAGTGATGGACTTTCATCATTCAATAGCAATAATAATGGTGATGATGCATATTACCGATCTTTATACAGCGATAATAACGGCTTCGAGTACGAGCCAACAAACGATGTTCTCAATCGCGATCAAGAAGCGTGTGAGATTACGGGTGGTACTTTTGATCTTGAACTTGAAGTGTGTAATTTTGAAGAAGATACAAATACCGTTGGTGGATTCCCGCAATTCCCCTGGACACTTGATGATGGCTCACTTATTGAGAACGATCAAGCTCTCGCGTTATACATAAACGCACACCTAGGGCAATGTATTCAAATTGACGAACTTCGTATTGTAGAAGGTGCGGAACCTTGTACCATTGGTGTTTCAAGTAGCGCAAGTGGCGCGGGAAGTATCGGTAATCTCTTAATAACTCCTGAACCTATTCTTAAAGGAAGCCTCGCGTCATTTTCTATAAGTGCTGGACCGAGCAATGTGAATTACGAAGTTACTCTAAGAGTTCCTTCTCAATTGGAAGGGATTTTCTTGGGCGCAGGCGTAACCGATGAAAGCGGCATGAGTGTAGTCTCAGCACAAATTCCAACACTTTCTGACACAGAAGGAATAGTCACCGTACAATTTGGATCGGGAGAATTTTTGGAAAAAGTGGTCTCTTTAATTCAGTAGCCTGCCATGAACAGAGGTGAAGCTATAAATCAACTCAACCTAGAAAGAAAACGTAGCGAAAATGACGTCTGGGAAAAATGGTTCCTTACTGAAACAAAAGGGGAGGTTACGTCGAGTAGACTTCTCGACCGAACCAATGAGTTGAATAAAATTCGTGACGATTACGATAAGGCTTTGCAGAGTTTAAATAAGAAGCCTGTAGAACAAAATCCTCAAAGAACTTCGCGGAGTGTTACTCGTCCAACAAATACGGCACCGCGCGTGCGTCCTGGCACAGAAAACCTCCCAGAAAATCAGCCTCTAATTCCAGGGCAGGAAGTGCTGCCAAAATCGCAAATAACTCAAGTAAGCAATCGAGATGAACCGCGAGTTGTTCGCCAAGCACGAGAAGAAAACAGGCAAATGGACTACGAAGCAGACCCTCAAGAAGAAACCCAAGACAGCTACCTTGATAATGGGCCTAGACCTCAAATTCAAGAAACGCTGAAACAGATAAAGAAAACACTTGTTGAAAATGACATTGCGCCAGAAGAATTCTTTAGTAGCTTGCCTGGAAGTGACGAAGTCTCAAAATTACAATCAATTATTCGTGAGTCAAAAAACGTAAGTTATGTATTCCCAGTGTTTACCCTCGCCACAGCCGCCCTTGTTGACATGATTGAATGGATCAACGCTCTCCCTGGAGCGGGATTTATAACACTTCTAATTTTATCCGTTATTAAGTATGGGGCACTTGTTCCTATTATTTGGATAAGTACTTTTGGTGGGACAGGGTTTGTGACAAGAAGCCTCGTCCGTAAATTTATTAATGGTCTTATTTTTAAAAGGTGGTATTTTCTTGCTTTAAGTCCTCTTGCTGAATTCATTCCACTACTAGGCTCTTTCTGGCCAGGAACCATCCTCTTTGTATTGTGGCTTCTCAATGCAAAAACTACCGCTGGAAGAATTTTACTTGAACTTGCAAAAATCGCGCAGAAAGATAGTGCTATTTCTTAAACGAAAGGCTTAAAAAGAAGTGCTCCGCTGCGGATACTGTGCGTCATAAATATATAGGACATGATAGAATGTACTTACAAATTGTGCGTACCATTTTGAATACAACATTCAATTTCTTTTCACGTAGTCTCATTCTTACGGCTGTTTTCTTGTTGTCACTTACATCTGTATACGCAGCCCCAAATCTAGAATACATAACAGCTGAAGACAAAACAGGAACTGTCGAGGTTAACGCCGGAGACAACTATACCATCAGCTGGAGAGCGAGTGAGTTTGCAGGTTGTTATTTCCAAGAAAGTGGACCCCTGCAAGATAACAATGAGGAAGGGTGGTCGGCTGGATCTGGATCTGTTTTTTCTTCACGCTATGTAACATCCGACAATGATCCTGGCCAAACTTATACCTACTCTTTAACCTGTTATCCAGAAGTGGTCTCGTTGCGACCACTTTCTGGGTCTCTCCCTCTTCCCATACCAACAACGTACACAGCCACCAAACCATACTTTGGAGATGCTGATCTCAATGACATAGAAGAGTGGTCAACATTCGGATCTGGAGAGTCAGTAACAAAAACAGTTCAAGTAAGGATTAGTGACTCAAATCTTACTAACTGTCCAACAACAGGATATACCGATGCGGGAATTGCAAAGTGTAACCAGGTTTGTTCAAACTATCCAGGAGAAGCTGTTTGTGAGTCCTGTAAAAGAAATCCTGATGGACCTCTTTGTAAGCAAAGTTGTACTCAACCTGATGTATTACAATGTAAACAGGATCAAGAAACAGCAAACCAAACAGCAAACCCGACAACAGCAGATACTGAGGGAAGTAGGTGTTTTCCGAAACTCATGGGTGGTGCTGGTTTCAGTACAACGGGTTGTGTAATAGATATTTTGGATATTACTGCTGTGCCATTAGCAGCATCTTTCCTTCAACTCTGTGCCTACATATTTGAATTCACTATTCAAATTAGTATTGTACAGTTCTCAGGTCTTGTTTCAGGAACAGGAAGTGGTGATTGGCTTACCGCTATATGGAGAACGATTCGGGATATTCTCAATATATTTGTTATATTTATTCTTTTATACAGCGCTATAAAAGTCATAGTCGGACAAGGTGGGGAAATTAAAAAACTCATCTCGGGAGTAATTCTTTTTGGAGTACTCACCAACTTTAGCCTTTTCCTCACCAAAGCAGCGGTTGATCTCTCCAATGTAGTCGCGCTTGAATTTTACCAGCAAATGCGGAATGCACCCTTGAGTGAAGCTGTTTTCAGTAACGGTCTCGGAGCAACAATAGTCGGAGTAACCGGCCTCACTAATTTATACGACCCTGAAGGAGCTATAAATGGAGGAAAGGGGACTGGTATCAGTGGCACAACTCAGGCGAAAGTGAGTGGCACCGCTCTTCAAGAGAGTATCTTGTACCGTATTGCAATGATCTTCGTTTTTATTGCAGCAGCCTTTGTTTTTTTGCAAGCAGCATTTATCTTTCTTGCTCGTACGCTCAGTATTATTCTTCTTCTTATCTTCTCTCCTCTCATGTTTGCCGGAGGAGTATTCCGCCCACTTAAAGAATGGATTGATAAGTGGTGGAAGGACTTTCTTGGACAAATTACCTTGGCTCCAATTTTCATGATTCTTCTCTATGTAGTACTCACCATTATGGGAAGCCTCGTTGAGACTACAAATAAGCGGCTTGAAAATGACTCTGACATCTATAGCTTGTTGGGACTTATTATCCTCACCTCGTCACTTACTATTTTTGGTTTCAGTGCAGTAATTAATAAAAGTCGAGAATACTCAAGCAGTATTGGTGAAAAAGGCGTCTCTAAAGCGCTTGGTTGGGGAGCACAAGCGGCGGGACTTGTGGGTGGGTTTGTTGGAAGAAACACTGTGGGACGAATTGGGAAGCGCTTGCTGAGTGGTGATAGCGCGACCGGCAACGCACTTCGTGATAGTGCAGCAAAAAACACATTCACAAGTCGATTATTTTCTAGAAATATACTCCGAGCCGCTGGCTCTGCGAGTAAAGGAGAGTTTGATGTTCGTTCATCTCCGGTTGGAAGTGGTATTGGAAAGATTATTGATGCAAGTAATAAATATACAAAAGGTAATGTTCAAATAGATGCAGGAAAAGCAACGACGGCTGGAGGTTTTGCCGGTAGACTTAAAAAAGACACCGAGGAACAAACGAAACAAGATGTGGCAACATTGAAAGAACGTGAAGGTCTTTTGAAGGCAGAAGGTGACTCGCGTGATATCAAAAATGCAAACTCTGCGCGTAAAAAAGCATTCGCAGCAAATAGTGGGTACAATCGTGAATTCTTTGAAACTATTGCTGACACAATCACTGGTCGTGGCACAAGAACAAGTTTGATTACAGGGAGAGCGGCTGGGCAATCGGTACGTGAGGATGCGATCACAGAACTCAAGAAAAAGAGTAAGAAAAGTAAAAATGAAGACGAACTAAAAACGTGGAAGAAAGGCCTTCTTAACTACACAGCTTTTGGAACAAAACCTGATGAGAAATTCCTGTCTGATGACACCGAGGTTGCAGGAAAGAAAGTCAGTGATTATAAATCGAAAGAAGACCTCGAGGACGCTCTTCTTGAACTTGATGAGTTTGATACTAAAAAACTTTGGGAAAAAGTGGGTGATGGTGCGGACGCTGCTCCTGCAACCAATCCCGAACGAAGTAAAGTTCTCCAGCGTGCAAAAGCTGCACCTGGTCAAATTTCAAAACTAGCCCAAGCCCTTGATAAGGAAGATGAGCGTGAAGAAAAGAAAAAAGGGAAAGAAGAGAAGAAGGATGATAAAAAATAATATATGATCTCAAGCTTTATTTTAGAAAAGTTACAGATGATGCCTGAAAACATTCGGGGCCTTGCTTTTAGTCCGTACGTAGAAAGTAAGCTTCTTGAAATTAAGATGTTGTTTGAATTGTCCGATGCTCAAAGTGAGGAACTAGAAAACATCTGGTACGCAATATGCGCAAAGCAAATTGACATACACACAGTACCTGCAACCATTCAGGAAAAGCTCGGTTTATCTGATAAGCAAGCAGATATTATTGCTGATCAATTTGCACAGGATATTCTTGAATACGCTGAGGATGAACTCCAATCAATCTACACCACTATTCAAGAAAAAAAAGTTGCTCCTCCAAGAAACCCTACTTCACCGAACCAAAAAAGTACGGCCCCTGAAATAACTCGTGACCCACAAATGGTTCAAACAAAACTTCTTCAAGTCCTCGAACGATTTAATCTCCACGTTGATGAAAAAGGGGTCGTGGCGCATGAAGTAGAGCGTTATTTAAAAGGGGAGGTGCTCTCCAGAGATCTTGCGCCACACCTCACTGCCATGCTCGACAAACCATTTTCTGAAGTACAGGCAATTATTACAGCTCTCAATACTGAGATTTTTAAACCTATTCAAAAACAAATAGCCGAAGAGGGTACTGTCGATATTTCATATGATAATGACGCCGCGCTCCAAAACATTCTTGTTTCAAAAAAGAAGGGAAATGTTCCCTTTGAAACAAAACCTTTGATTTCTTTTTTACCAAAAGAATCTCGTGTTTCGGAAGAGAAGAGGGCCGATGTTTTATCTGACTTACGTACCCAAGGAGGAACGCCTGCCGGAACATCGCTTCTTTCTCAAGAAGTTCAAAAAGAAGATTGGAAAAACGTTCCAAAAACAGCGCAGAAAGAAATTGATGTGATGCTTCCTGGCACAAAAACATATACTGTTGATCCATACCGAGAGATCTTGTAGTTGTGGTATATAATCAAAACAGGAATTACCTATGCAGTTTCAAGTACCGCAATTTATTGAGATAGAAGATAAAATCGTAGGCCCGCTTACGTTTAAACAATTTTTGTTTCTGGTTGGTGGTGGCGGAGCAGCGTTTATCTTTTACCAGCTTCCTTTGTGGGCTGCTGCAAAATTCTTTCTTGTCATACTGAGCATCGGAATAGGGGCAGCGTTTGCCTTTTTGAAAATAAACAACAAGTCCCTTCTCGCTATTATTGAAGATGCTGTTATGTTTTATATTGGAAAAAAGCTTTATTTATGGAAAAAAGTTACTAAGCAACCAGAAAAGAAATCCTCTCCGCTCCCGAGTGAGCAACCTGGTTATACCACAAGTCTTGGACTTCCAACATTATCACAAAGCAAACTCCGTGACCTTACTTGGGGACTTGATGTGCAAACAAAAAAGAAAGATTTGTAGTGGATTTTTGAATATCTCAAACGAATATTTGTTTTTTTCCCAAACCTACCCCTACCTCAAGAAAAACAAATATTCGCGAGAGTTCTGATGTAGAATTTGCTATACTGTACACGTGCCTGTATCTTCACCTACACAATCATTTGTTCCCATAAAAGAAATAAAAGATGGGGTTATTATACTTCCGAGCGGGGAATTGCGTGCAATTTTAATCGCTTCCTCTGTAAACTTGTCGCTTAAATCGCAAGACGAGCAACAAGCAATTCTTCTCCAATTTCAAAACTACCTCAACTCCCTTGATTTTGAAACCCAAACCGTTGTGCAATCACGCCGACTTGATATCCGTCCGTACATAAACCTCCTTGAAAATAGAGCAAAAAACGTGCTCGGTGATTTACTAAAAACTCAGATTAAAGAATATATTGAATTTATTAAAACATTCACTGATTCGACAAATATCATGACAAAGTCATTCTTTGTTGTCATTCCATACCTTGCGCCACTGACAAAATCTGGTTCACCTTTTGATCTTCTCAAAAATAAAAGTGGTGCGATGCATTCTGTTGAAGATATTGCCTTTTTTGAGGAAAATAGGTCCCAGCTCGAACAAAGAATTTCAACTGTAGAGCAAGGGCTTGGCCGAGTTGGAGTACGTACTGCACGCCTTGGTACCGAAGAAATCATTGAGCTTTTTTATAAGCTCTTCAATCCCGGTGACACCGAAAAGCCAATAATGCCAACAAAAACACAATAATATGGGACTATTTGACTTTCTAAAATCAAAAAAAGGTGACGTTTCTATTGCCCCCGTTCTTCCGAACGAAATCTACGAAGCAGCTGCGCTTGAGCTCAAAGATATTCTTGCCCCTTCTGCTGTTGAGGTAAAATCTCGCGAATTAAATCTTGGTGACAAAATAGCTCGAACATTTTTTGTTATATCGTACCCGCGTTTCTTAAATGATAATTGGTTTTCGCCAATTATCAACCTTGATAAGGTTTTTGATATTGCAATTTTTATACATCCTATTGATACTGCTGAAATGCTCAAGACCTTCCAAAAAAAGGTAGCCGAGGTTGAAAGCCAAATATACGTTCGTGAACAAAAAGGACTCGTGCGTGACCCGCAGCTCGACATTGCCTATCGAGACCTCGAGGCGCTTCGTGATAGCCTCATTCAGGCTCAGGAAAAAATATTTGATGTTGGTGTGTACATTACTCTCTATGGCTCAACAACTGCCGAACTCGACAAGGTTGAGTCAGAAATCCGCTCAATCCTTGAAGCAAAGCTCATTTATGTAAAACCAGCTCTTTTCCAACAAGAACAAGGCTTTAAAAGTGTCCTCCCAACATGCCAAGACCTTCTTTCGGTTCATACTAAGCTCAACACATCACCACTTTCTTCTGTTTTTCCTTTTATTTCCTTCGACTTAACATCGGATCGAGGAATTTTGTATGGTGTAAATCGCCATAACAACAGCCTTATCTTGTTCGACCGATTCTCACTTGAAAACTACAACTCTATTATTTTTGCGAAATCTGGTTCAGGAAAATCATACGCAACAAAACTGGAAATTCTCCGAACACTCATGTTTGACACCGAGGTTATCATCATCGATCCTGAACGAGAATACGAGTACTTAGCCGAAGCGGTTGGGGGACGAGTATTTAATCTTTCACTAAATTCAGACCACCATATTAATCCATTTGATCTTCCGGTTGCAGGGCCCGACGAATCTCCATCAGATATCTTGCGCGGCAACATTGTTACCCTTGTAGGGCTTTTTCGTGTGATGCTTGGCGGACTTACTCCAGAAGAAGATGCGATCATCGATCAGGCAATAAATGAAACCTATGCCCTTAAAGACATCACTCCAGATTCTGACTTCGCAACCATCGAACCACCTCTTATGTCAGATTTTGAGCTTGTGCTCGCAGGAATTGAAGGTTCTGAAAGCCTCCTTCAAAAAATAACCAAGTACACAAAAGGAACATGGTCTGGATTCATTAATAAACCAACAAACGTTGATATTAATAAAAAATTAGTCGTATTTTCAGTGCGAGATCTAGAAGATGAACTCAAGCCTGTGGCGATGTATCTCGTAACTCACTATATCTGGAACGCAGTCCGTCGTGAACTCAAAAAACGCCTCCTTGTGGTGGATGAGGCATGGTGGATGATGAAAAGTGACGACACAGCGAGCTTCCTCTATTCACTTGCAAAACGAGGACGAAAGTACTACCTCGGGCTTTGCACTATCACTCAAGATGTTGCCGACTTCCTTCGTTCCCCGTATGGACAACCGATTCTTTCAAACTCGTCACTTCAACTTCTTTTAAAACAATCTCCAACATCTATTGACCTTCTTCAGCAAACCTTTAATTTAACTGATGAGGAAAAGTACCTTCTCTTGGAGTCAGGAGTGGGGGAAGGTATCTTTTTCGCAGGCTTGAAACATGTGGCTATAAAGGTTATCGCTTCATACACTGAAGATCAAATTATTACCTCAGACCCTTCACAAATGTTATCATTAAAGAAACTGAAACAAGAATATGCAGATGCTGAAAACACACAACCTAAGTAGATTTATACCCCTTCTTTTCCTTTTTGCTTTTGTTGCGCCACTTATCGTATCTGGACAAACACGACCTTCAATAAACATTAAAGTGACTCCTGAAAATTACGCGTCTGGTGAGCAAGTTATTGTTTCCATTTCAAGCTTCAACACACCTATTGATACATCCGCAACTGAATGGGGGGTTGACGGGCAGGTGATTCGAAAAGGAACAGGGATAAAAGAAATCAAAGTCCAGGCTCCAGCCGCTGGAGAAGAAAAACAAATTTATGTTTTAGTAACAAATGGAAATGTGGTCATCGAAAAAACGATCACTCTACGACCAGAGTCAGTTGAGCTCTATCTTGAATCAGTTGATGGTTATACCCCTGCCTGGTATCAAGGCCGTGCACAAGTTGCAGAGGAAAGTGTTGTGAAAGTAATCGCGGTTCCAGACTCTTTTAACGCTATAGGCGGTGACGATGTTCGAGTATTTACATGGTCAAAAAATAATTTCAAAGACATAAGTCAATCAGGAAAGGGGAGGCAGGCATTTATCACCAAATTAAGCCCATTTACAAACAGTGAGAATATTTCAGTAGAAACAGGGAACACTTCCCAAACACTTTTAATTGTACCCCAGCCAACAAATATTTCTCTTTATGAATATTCTCCACTCTTTGGTACACGCTTTGAGAAGGAGCTCGTAGGGAACCTCAGTCTCACAAAAGAAGATGTTACGTTTGAAGTGGTGCCCTGGTTTTTTTCTGCCCCAAACAGAAATAGTAGTATCTTAAGTATTGGCTGGACAGTGAATGGACTTCCAACTCGGGCGCAAGGCAACCGTTCACTTTTAAATCTCCGTAAAGGAACAGCTCAAAAAGGTAGGGCCGAGGTTGGAGTACGTGTAAAACATACCGAGAGAACGCTGCAAACAAACACGTCTTCGTTTACTATTGATTTGTAATATGAAAAAGCTACTTTTAGGACTTTTTTTAGCACTTGGAATAATAACTCAAGCACACGCAGCGGCAGGTATCTCCCGCCCTGTTATTGAAAGCCTTTCAAATCCAACAACAAATGGTTTTACTATAGACGCTTTCAGCACTCCTGCATTTAAAGGAAATCGCGAATGGAGCTTCGTGTTTTCTTCGACAACAAATGCGTGGTTTGAAGTTAAAAATATGCCCGCTGTCCGCACAGTGAACTCCAGTCCTGCACCTACAAACTGTACTGAGTCGAGCGATTTAGACTGCAGCTTTCGCATAAATGCTTACCAATTAAGAAGTGCCCTCATCACCTGTGAGACTAGCTACTCTGTTGTCCTTCGAGTACGTTCACTTGATGATGGGACTGTCGCAAACTCGCCCATAAAAACAATACGCACAAAACCTTGTGCTACCCAAGGAAAACCTTCCTTTGTGGACTCAAGTATCAAGCGTGGGGCAAGTGATAGTGCTGGTAAACTTGTTTTAAATTTAAATATTTTAGAATTTCCCGGTGAACAAACTGCTGAGATTTCAATAGCAGTAGAACCAAAAAATGCTTTCCAAGGGACCAATTTCACTCTTCTTGGAACCATACGTGGAACAAATTCGATTGCTTTTGAAAAAGAAATTCCTGGGGTGGACATCATTTGTGGTGTGGATGAGCTGCGATATGTTGTGAAAGTAAAAATGGCCGGTCAAGACTTCTTTTGGCCAGAAAATAGACAAGGGGCAATCTTACGAACTGAATGCGCGCCAGGTATTGTAGATAATAACGGCGGAGCCCCAGTAATAACAGCGAGTGACAGATACACTTTTTTGACACCGCTTCCTCTTGGGGAAGGGCTTGCCTCTCAAGACTCTGTCGTTATCGGTGACGCAGGAGAAAATGGTATTTTAGGAATTCTTCAACGAATATTTACCCTCATGCTCATTGCGGCAGTTGTTCTTGCGGTTGTTTTTATGATCATTGGTGGTGCGCGTTACGCAACAGGGGACAAGGTTGGATCTGTGCAGGGTGGAAGAGAGATTATTACAAATGCAATTACTGGACTTTTGTTTGCCCTTTTTGCTTGGCTTCTCCTTAATATTATAAATCCCGATTTGCTTCGTTTTACTATCACGTTGCCCAATATTGGTCTCGCTCTCACACCAGGTGGAAATACATCTGAGGGGAACACAATCACAGGAGAAGGATGTGGGGCAGATATCTCGAAGGAAGAATGTTTCAGACGAATAACTGCCGATGAGGCGCGGGTGCGAGCACTTTTAGCTGGTGGTGGCATTACAATCAATAAGGAACCTTGTTCACGTCCTGATGTAAAAGACTGTACCAATGTTGGACTCCTCAGCGACACAACATCAAGTAGGCTCCTTGAGGTAAAACGAGACTGCGCGGCAGCAAATCCACAATGTGAAATGGTAGTGACGGGGGGGACAGAGTATTGGCTTCACAGTGAAGGTGGCAACCATAAGCAGTTCACCGCTGTTGATTTACGTATCGATACGGCACCCCTTGATACATTCCTGAAGTCAAAAGAGCGGGTCCAGCCAACACCAAATTTCTGTAATGAAGCATTCTATTATAGAGGTTTACGTTTTTGTAATGAAAAAGGAAGTCCTGGGCATTGGCACGTTGATACAATTGGAATAAACTCCGGCGGAAGTGTGGGCACGAGGGCATTACTGAAATTTGAAAATATTGGAGTCAATAATCTTGGAGTGTGGGGCAAAGCAAGTAGGCAACCAATCACCCTCACTGAAGCAAAGGCTCTCGCAAACGGAGCACGTGCTAGTAGTTGGTATACGGAAGTGCAAAGAGTGGCTGGGAGTGACGCAAAAACAATCGCTGCAATCATTATGGTTGAATCAACAGGAGACCCTACCAGAGAACGCATCGAACCTAGTGGAAAAAAGTCTTGCGGTTTAGGACAAATACTAACAGACACGGCAAGAGGTCTCGATACTTCGCTTACTAATAAAACAGTCGAGGAAATATGTACCAAACTAAAAGAACCTACCTATAATATTAGGCTATCCTACCAACACTACCGTTCATTAAGTGGTGATTTCAAGAAAAAGGCAGCTGCTTACAACGGAGGGGTAGGGGGTCAAGGAGCAACTGGCGCAAGCCAGGATTGTTCTGGTTTGATGCGCTTTGAGTGCCCTTGGGATAGTAGTGGTTGTTATGATAAAACCAAACCAAACGATAAGCCAACCAACACTTCATGTACGGTTAATACTGGTTATGAAGTAACACGCCTTTATGTTGATAAGGTAAAAAAGATAGCTGACCAGTTATAAGTTATACTATACTCATGAAGAAATCCTGGTTCGTTACACTTGTTGTTTTTCTCACCCTTCTTTTGGTTGGTGTTGGTCTATATTTCTTTTTTCCAACATTCACAAAAATAGGAACTCCCGCTCCGAATGATGGCTCTCCACTTTTTGGCAACATAGGTGAGAATCCAAATGGCAGCGGACCACAAGCGACAAGCTCAATTCCTTCGACTCCCTCTACGCCACAAGGGGAAAATCAAACACCTATCGGGCAAGAAATTGGTTTTAAGGCATTCAAAATTGGTGACTACCAAGTTTCTTCCATACAACCCCTTGATTTCAAAACCGGCACCACAAGCACCACAACACTTCTTTTAAGTATCGGAAAGGGTTCTGGTACCGTGCGCATGTACGATCCGCAAACAAATACAACTTCTATTGTGGGCACTATCTCTATACCCAATATTATTTCATCTGGTTTCACATCAAATGGCACATACGTTGTTGTGCAATCACAAGAAAATGACACTGTGAAAACGATTGTTCTTAAAAACGAGCCTCGTACACTAAAAGAAGAACGTTTCTTCAGCCCTCTTTTTAGCGCCTCAAATATTAGCTCATTTTTTATAGAAGGAAATACGATGTATTTTATTGAAAAAATACAAAGTGGATCAGAGCTATACATGTATGTTCCAAGTACGGGGAAAAGGACTCTCCTTTACCGTGGTGCCTTTAGTGACCTGTATGGATTCTCTCGTCAAGGAAATATTTTCCTAGGAACAAAAGCAGCTCTTGGTACACAGGGATTTATTTTTAAACTCGATACAAAAAATGGCCTCGTGACAAAACTTACTTCTGGAACAACCCTTCTTGGAACACCCAACCAGAATGGTGACTTCATTCTTCTTTCGGAGTTTTATACAAACGGCGCGGAAGCCGGAATACTTGAAGTATCAATAAAGGAAAGAACTTTTTTATCTCTCGAAACATTAAAAGATAAGTGTGTACCTGATTTTAGTACAAAAACTTTTATGTTCTGTGGTGTTCCGCGTGTGATCACTCAAAATATGCCGGATGCTTGGTATATGGGGAAAGTAAGCACGGATGACGTTCTGTACCTTATTGACACAGAACAAGGTTCTTTGAGCACACTCACAAGTACAGATGAGGTGGTTGATGTAATCTCCCCCCAATCGTCTCAATATTCCGGGATTTTAACTTTTATCAATAAAAAAGATCTCAGCCCTTGGATTATTATGAGCCAGTAAAACAAAACACTACTTTTGTGTTTTGTTTTACACCACTCCCTTACTTCTCTGTGTTCTTTGTACAAACTTCTCTTGGGCAATAGAAAAGAGGCTGTTCACAATCCAATAAAGCCCAATAGCAGCAGGGAAGTAGTATGCGGTTACTGTAATTAAAATAGGGATAAAATACAGCGTCTGAAATCGAAGACTTCTTTGAAGTTCGTCCTGGAAGTTTGGCATTACCCCTTGTACTCGCGCTGGAATTTCTGGTTGTAAGGTAAGGGTATTTTTACTATGTATGTACTGGGCAGCGCCCGCTAAAAGTGCGATAACAAAGCTTCCTTTAACAAGAAGCTCTATGTTAAAAAAGAAGGTGTTTATTGTTTCTGGAAAGTGTACAAACGAATAGAGCGCCCCTTCATGATGAACAAGGCCTTTTGCGAAGACATAATATAGTCCCAAGAAAATCGGAATCTGAACAAATAACAAATATCCAATCATTGAAAACGGATTTACTTTTTTATCTTTATAAACTTCCATCACCTTTACTGCGAGTACTTGTTTGTCGTTTTTGTATTTTTCCTGCAATTCTTTAATGACAGGCTGTGCCTCTCGTAATGCTTTTTGGCTTTTGATTATTCGTTGATATACCGGAAAGAGGAGAACGCGAATAAGAACAGTGAGTAAGATAATAGCGATCCAAGCATAATGTCCCGGGATGTGGTTCAAAAAAAACACAAGTGCGTTATACATTGGTTCATAGATAACTGTCTCCCAAATAGTTTTAATCATAATGAGCTTTTATTATAGCGTGTATTTCAGAATATCGAGCCTTATGAGCATTTTTTGTGGTGAATATCTTTAAGTTATATGGCTTTTTCGGTAGACTTTGAATTGAGGCTCGTATTCTACGTTTTACTTTATTACGGTCAACGGCTTTTTTTAATTCCTTTTTAGGGGTCACAATATCAAAAGAAAGGCTCTCGCCTTTTTTCTTTTGTATTGAAATAATTGGCCTCACAAAAGCCATAGAGTTTATTTACCCTTTACTTTACTCTTAACGGTAAGTTTTTTGCGTCCATGGCTTCGGCGCCGCGCAATGATTTTTTTACCAGCATTTGTTGCTGTTCGAGCCATAAAACCGTGCTTTCGTGCTCGTTTTACCTTACTCGGTTGATACGTTCTTGACATGGGAATAACTATACCATAAAGCTCTTTAAAAACAAGAGTTTACTGATACCCTCACCACAAGACCATCTTTATCCCCATAAACACATAATTATTCACATAGTTGCAGAGTTATCCACAACCTCTATAATACCCCTATGAACACCCGTGAACTGTGGCAATCTGCACTCGCTGAAATAGAGCTTTCTTTATCGAGAGCAAATTACAGTACATGGTTTAAAAACACAACAATTGTGAAGTTTGATGAAGGTACTATTTACGTTGGGGTACCTAATGAGTTTGTAAAAGATTGGTTAGTAACAAAATACCACTCCTTCATTTTAAAAACATTGCGTGATCTTAACGACCACGTCCGAACAATTGAATACTGCATCACAAAAACAACAGGGGAACCAAAAAAAGAAACAGAGGTTGGACCATCAGAAAAACAACCATTTTCAAGACTTCCTTTTCATGAGATTCGAGAAGATGGTTTAAATCCTAAATATACGTTCCAAAACTTTATTGTTGGACCTTTCAATGAGCTCGCTTATGCGGCCGCACAAGCGATTGTAAGCCATCCAGGAGCACAATATAACCCCCTTTTCATCTACGGAGGTACAGGTTTGGGTAAAACCCATCTTTTGCAGTCAGTGGGGAACGAAGTAAAACGACGTTTTCCTGAATTTAAAGTATTTTATACTTCACTTGAGAAGTTTTCTGTTGACTATGTAAACTCAATGCACGCTAATAAAATCAATGGTTTCAAAGAAAAATACCGAAAATATGACGTCTTTATTATGGATGATATTCAGTTTGTGAGTGGAAAAGAAAAAACCCAAGAAGAACTCTTTTACCTTTTTAATACCTTGCATGAGCAAAATAAGCAGATTATTTTTAGTTCTGATAAGCACCCAAACTTTATTTTAGGTTTAGAGGATCGTCTCCAATCTCGTTTTAACGCCGGAATGATTATTGATATTTCTCAACCTGATTTTGAAAGCCGTTTTGCAATCATTCGTTCGAAAGTAAAAGAAAGTACTTCTTTTATATCTGATGAGATTCTTGAGTACGTAGCAGAGTCTGTGCAAGGGAGTATTCGTGAACTTGAGGGTGTTTTAAATACAATTATCATGCAATCACAACTTAAAGGTCGAGTGATGCAGCTCCAAGAGGTTAAACAACTCATCAAAAACAACATAAAAACAAAAAAGAATATATCTCTTCGGGATATTATTAAAATTGTAAGTGACTTCTACGGTATTGATGATGCCTCTATTTATAATAAAACTCGTCGAAAAGATATTGTAAAACCAAGGCAAGTGGCAATGTATATCCTTCGAGAAGATTTTGATGTCTCATATCCTGCAATAGGGGACACTTTGGGGGGGAGAGACCACACGACTGTTATTCACTCGTATGAAAAAATTAAACATGATTTATTATCTGACCCTGTGCTTATGAAAGAGGTTGCTGAACTACGATCGTTATTCACATAATTCACAGAAACTTATTAACAAAATTGTGTATAAAGATAAAATAAAAACATGATTCATTTAAAAAGTACAGAACACATCCCCTTCCTATTCACAGACAATAAAATAAAATTTTTATTTTATCCTTATACTCCAACACTAAAAATCTATCCACATATCCACACAACCATCATTACTACATAATCTTATATAATAAATACTATGAAACTAGACTGCACAGTAGAAAAACTAAAATCAGCTCTCGAATTTGTATCAACTACTGTTTCTAAACAAACAACGACCCCTCTTCTACAACATATTTATATTGAAACAGAAGGACATACTGCTCTTTTTAGATCAACGACTATTGATACTTCAAGCGAGATACATGTCCCTGTAAAAGCTATAATTCCTGGAAAATGTTTAATTCATGGAGAAACATTTACAAAACTAATACAGTCAATCGTTACACAAGAAAAAAATATAACTTTAGAAGTTAAAGAAACTGTTATGGAAGTTGTGTACGGTAAAAATATACACACAATAAAACTTTCTCCATTTGAAGATTTTCCATATATACCAAATATTTCTGAAAACGCCACCTCGATAGCAATTCCTACTGAGAAGTGTATAGAAGGTATTACAAGTGTTTCGTTTGCTGCCGCACAAAGTGATTTGAAGCCTGAAATTGCCTCTGTGTACGTCTATGGTGTAGAAAACGAACTCATCTTCGTCTCAACAGATTCATATCGTCTAGCAGAGAAAAAAATTCGTTTAAAAGGGTGTGAGGCAGTGAGTCTTCTTATTCCAAATAAACTTATCCCAGATCTTTTAAAACTCCTCAAACAATTTAATGGTGATGTTGTGTTTGAGTTCAATAAAAACACACTTCTTGTTAAAAATGACACCCAAACAATCCATATTCGGCTTATTGACGGTATTTTTCCTAATTATCGACAAATTATCCCCACAACAAATACCACAACAGTAACTACTTTAAAACACGATGTTCAGAATCTTATTCGGACACTCTCACTTTTTACAGATAGATATAATCAAGTTACTTTAACTATGGTACCTGAAGAAAAAGGCTGTAAAATAAACACAGAAAATGGAGAAATAGGTACATCACACCAATTTTTAGAATCTTCAATTATTGGAGAACCGCTCACTTTAAGTATAAATATTAAGTATTTATCAGACGTTATTCCATATCTTCTAAAAGAAAGTATGGTTTTTGAATGTACAACAAGTCAAAGACCAGTTGTTGTTAAAAGTGTTTCCGATGGATCGTTCACATATCTTATAATGCCACTTTCTCGATAATTCATGATTGAAGAAGGATTGTTTGCACGTTTTTTAAAACCACTTCTTAATAAAAAGAATGAAAAAGATGATATTCAAAATGTTTTGGATGTGTACATAGAAACCCCATACACATTCACCGTTCAAGGGCTTCAGGTGAGAATACAAAAAATATCAACAATACAAAAACAAAAAATCATGTTGTATAAAGAAAAAATAGAAAAAGACCTCGAGGGTCTTTTATCTAAAAAATACACCATCTCATTTTAATGTAATATTGAGACGTTATAATTTACATTGCGGTATTGAGTAACGGTATAGCTGCACGGCAAACCCCAGGATTTTGTGCAAGCCATGCAGAAATAGGGTATTCCCAATGAAGGTATTGTGGGTCAGATTCTGGATTAGTTGGGTATGGACCTAAAGGATCCCTTTTTTGTACCCAATGAAGAATGTCATGCACAATAGGCGCACCGCTTTCTGTTTGTCCACACCAAATACCACGAAGAACAGGTTTTGTGTTTTCTGTTGAACTTGCCACAACATATGGTGTAAAATTCTCTATTTCTGTTGAACTTGCAAGTCCTATATCCATAGCTTCACGCCAGAGTGGCGCAAGGATGTAACCAGACGTTTTTTTAATCATAGAGGTATTATCGTTATTACCTCCCCATAATCCAATCACAAGTGACGGCGTGTATCCTACTGTCCAAACATCGCGATAGTTTTGTGTGGTACCTGTTTTAGCAGCAACTTGTCGATCTGTATAGTTAATAGGTGAAGATAATGCAAACGCTGGCACACGAGCCCGGGCATCACTTAAAATACTTGAGATTTTACGAGCCGTATCTTCACTCAAGACGCGCTCACCAGATTCTTTATATTCTTCAAGAATAGTCCCATCTTTTTTAACAACCTTAAGTATTCCTGTTGGTGTATGTTCTATTCCTTCGGTTGCAAAAACCCCGTATGCACTCACAAGATCAAGAAGACTCACTTCACCACCACCTAAAACCAATGTAAGTCCAAGTCTGTTTTTATCATCTAATCCTTTAATTCCCATGCGTGTCGCCAGAGATATTGCATCATCTAAACCTGTGAGATAAAGGGCCTTAACTGCAGGAATGTTGAGTGATTGGGCCAATGCATGTCGAAATGAAATCGGTCCGCGGAAGTCATTATCGTAGTTGTCTGGCATATAACATTCAGACTTGTCTTTACCAACAGGTGGATTTCCAGCGACATCACAATAGGTATTAAACTCTGTGGGGAGATCAAATACAACTGTTTCCGGAGTGTATCCTTTTTCAAATAATGATGCGTATACAATTGGTTTTATTGCTGATCCAGGTTGGCGTCCTTGTACAGCGACATTTACTTTTCCATCTATTTTTTCATCAAAATAATCACGTGAGCCAATAAGTGAAAGAATCTGTCCGTTTCGTGGATCAAGAGCAACTAAACTTGCATTCGACATGTTTGTTTCGGGAACACTTTTCAAAACGTACGTTCTCAATGATTCCTCAAGTTGTTTTTGAAGCGCGTAGTCAAGAGTTGTTACCACTTGTAAACCATCTTGTTCGAGAGCCTCCACACCATACTTTTCTTCAAGATATTCTCGAATATAAAACACAAAATGAAGCGCCTTTCCTGAGCCGTCAGCAATGGATTCGAATTCTATTTTTGTTTCCTGGGCTTCTTTTGCTATTTCTTCCGTAATAAAACCAACTTCATACATTCTCCGCAACACAAAATTTTTTCGTTCTTCAAGCGCGTCTCTGTTTTTACCGTAAGGAGAGAAATATGATGGACGTTGTGGCATTGCGGCGAGGTATGCTGCTTCAACCAAATTTACCTCTAAGGCACTTTTTTTATAATACACACGTGATGCCTCTTCTACTCCATAAAGGGTTCCACCATAAGGACTTTCGTTGAGGTAGATAGTTAGAATTTGTTCTTTGGTCAGAATTTGCTCAAGTTTTACTGCCAAAATCCACTCCTTTATTTTTCTCGTAATGGCTCGTTCGCGTGAGAGAAGAGCGTTTTTAATTACTTGTTGGGTAATTGTTGACCCACCACTTCGGCTTCCACCAGGAAGCAGGTTCTCTATGACTGCTCGAATAATTGAAGTGGGGCGAATACCACCATGAGAATAAAAGTGTGCGTCTTCAACAGCCACATGTGCTTGTTTTATAAAATCACTTATTTCAGATGAATCAACTTCAGTACGCTTTATGTCCTGATGGATATTATAGAGCAGAACCTTGCCTGTTCTGTCGAAAATTTTTGTTGAGTTGGTCACTTTTCTACTTTCAAAGTTGTTTAGGTCTGGAAGATCAAGGGTTGCGATCCAAACAAGGACAGATGCTCCGATAAGGAGAAGAATACATCCGCCAAAAATAAGGATGTCTCGGACAAGTTTCTTTCTATTTTTTCTTGGAATCATTGAGTATAAGTATAGCACCACAAAATGCTATACTGGAGAATACGTATGGTAAATATTGATACAAATGGAGATAAGATTGAAGAACTCCTTTCTCGGGGTGTTGAGGACTGTTTTGTAAAAGAAGATCTAAAAAAGGAACTTCTTTCGGGACGACAACTTAGAGTGAAATTCGGTATTGACCCAACGGGCCCTAAAATTCATATTGGGCGAGCCATTCCTCTTCGAAAGTTACGCCAATTTCAACTACTCGGCCACCAAATAGTACTTATTATTGGTGACTTCACCGCGCAAATTGGTGACCCATCAGATAAACTTGCTAAGCGCCCCATGCTTACTCGAGAAGTAATTGAGGAAAATATGCGTGATTATAAGGCTCAAATTGGAAAGATTATTGATATTGATAAAGTTGAATTTGTATACAATAGCGACTGGCTTCGTCCGCTCGGATTTCAAGAAATCTGCCAACTTGCGGAAAGTTTTACTGTGCAGCAAATGATTGCTCGTCGTAATTTTTCAGAACGAATAGAGAAGGGAGAAGAAGTATCTTTACGGGAACTTCTGTACCCCCTCATGCAAGGATATGACTCTGTGGCTATTAATGCGGATGTTGAAATCGGAGGGTTTGACCAATTGTTTAATCTTAAAGCTGGAAGATATATTCAAAAACATTACGGCAAAAAAGAACAAAACGTTCTCACTATTGAAATGCTTGAAGGAACAGACGGAAGGAAAATGTCCACCAGTTGGGGAAATATTATTACCATTGTTGATGAGCCAGAAGATATGTATGGAAAAATAATGTCCCTCCGAGACGATCTGATTATAAAGTATTTTACCTTGACAACAGACCTGTCTCTTCTAGAGATTATGGGTATTGAAAAGGCAATCAAGGGTGGTGAAAATCCCAAACTACATAAAATGAGATTGGCGCGCGAGATTGTAACCATGTACCACTCAGAAAAAGCCGCCGCCAAGGCCGAGGAGCAGTTTGAAAGCGTCTTTGCAAAAGGTGCGCTTCCAGAGACAATGATAGAAATAAAACTCCCAGTACTTGATGTCGCTTCTGAGCTTAAATCGCTAAAAGTTATTGAATCAAAAAGTGAGTGGACTCGACTTATAAAAGAAAACGCAGTGAGTATACACGAAGGGGAAGTTATTTCTGATGCAAAATGGCTACCAAAGGAGTCATGTGTTCTTAGAATAGGCAAACGTCGCTTTGTGCGGTTTGTATAAACAAAAAACGCTCATATCTGAGCGTTTTTTGTTTACCAGTTATCCGGCTGATCATCAGATCGCCACTCGGGGGTTGGGTCATCTTCCTCCGTGTCCTTCGAGTGAACCAACTCATCCTGATCTTCATCACCAAATCCATGGTGATCATCAAATGCGTCGTCTAAAATAGCCGCATCAATTTCACCTTCTTTTATCTCATCTTCTTCTTTTGTATTTTTATCACTCATACAATGTATTCATGCATTGTTGTAACAAAAAAAATGAGTGTCTGCAAGTGGCCCTAAACCACCCTCCTTGATGATGAGCTGTGGGTAACGGCAAGCGCAAGGGCATCAAGCTCGTCGTCGAGACGCTTCTTGCTCTTTAGACGCAAGATTTTCTCTGTCATAAAGGCAACTTGAGCTTTTTCTGCCTTGCCAAAACCAGTGAGCGCCATTTTTACCTGCAGTGGCGAGTATTCAAACACAGGGACATTGTTTTGTAGAAGTTCGTACACAATAACTCCTCGAGCTTCTGCTACTGCCATCGCAGTCTTTTGATTTTTTTCGAAAAATAGTGTCTCAACACTTGCAGCTTTTGGTTGCCATGTTTTACAGAGTTCCGAAACCTTATCCCCAATTAATTTTAGTCGGACATGAAAACTGTCTTTCGGGCTTGTTTCAAAACACTCCGAGTGTACGCACGTTTCTTGCCCAGCGTCGACATCAATAATACCAACACCAAGCCGTCCAAATCCAGGATCTATACCAAGTATTCGCATACTACAAAAGTTTCTGCTCCAAGTTTGCTGGAACCGCAAAACCTAAGTGTCCATATGCTCGTGCGGTTGCGACGCGTCCTCGTGGAGTACGCTCGATAAGTCCAAGTTGGAGAAGATACGGCTCAACAACATCTTCGATCGTTCCTTCTTCTTCCCCAGTTGCAGCGCCAAGGGTTGTAAGTCCCACCGGTCCACCATTAAATTTTGTAATAATTGTTTCAAGTAGTTTTCTATCAGAAGCATTGAGTCCGAGCTCGTCGATTTCTAGAAGATGAAGAGCTTCTTTTACTATTTGTAAATCAACGTCCTTTTTGTGTACCTGCGCGTAGTCACGAACACGTTTCAAAAGGTAGTTTGCTGTACGAGGAGTAAAACGACTGCGACGAGCTATCTCATGTGCTGCGTTTTCATCTATCAAAATTCCAAGTAGTTCTGCCGAACGCCGTACAATCTGGGAAATTTCTTCATCAGAATAATATTCAAGACGATAGGTGCCTCCCGAAAAACGTGAGCGTAATGGAGAAGAGAGAAGAGCAATACGTGTTGTAGCAGCAATAAGGGTAAAAGGAGGAAGTTCAAGTTGAATTGTTCGTGCTGAAGGCCCCTTGCCAATAATGATGTCTAAGTTTCCTGATTCCATTGCGGGGTACAAAATTTCTTCGATCAATTTACTGAGACGGTGAATCTCATCAATAAAAAGAATGTCACCAGCGGAAAGGTTGGTAAGAATAGAAGCAAGGTCACCAACTTTTTCAATTGCTGGTCCTGATGTTACCTTCATTTGCGAACGTTGCTCTTTTGCAATCAAATGAGCAAGGGTTGTTTTGCCAAGTCCGGGCGGCCCATAAAAAAGAATATGCTCTGGTGGATGATTACGCTCTTGAGACGCCTGTAAAAGTATCTTTATATTTTTTTTGATCGTGTTTTGACCAATGTATTCCTCGAACGTACTCGGACGAAGTGTCTGGTCGAGGCGTGTATCGTTTTTAAGTTCCGGAGGTGTGCTCATAAGCCTATTCTAGCAGTAAAAAAGGTGGCCGAAGAGGGGTATTGACAAATAGCTAAAAGGTGCTATACTGTCTCCATAAGCTCATTCATTGGAATATTCAAAAAAGAAAAACATTTGCGTGTTTCTCCAAGATTGAATACTTCCATCTCCACACTGTTGGCCTCGCGGTTCCCGTGTTTTTATTTTAAGGACGTTCTGGTTACCGATCTAATCGGAGTTACGGGTGCTATCCTTATAGGAAATATAACTTTTCGTGTCGTATGAAAAGAATGGTGTGGAGATGGAAAGATTTAATCCCTCGTATCTCTTAATATTTACGATATACCCGAACAGTACTCCTGTCTACTTCACAAAATAGTTTTTTGTAGTCTCAAAGAAGTCTACTAAAAACGAAAAGAATCTTCTATTAAGAAGACTTGCACAGGCAGGTAGCCGAGCGGAGCAAATCCGTCTCGGCGGATTATGTGTGCTTCTTAATAGAAGATTTCTTGAGAGTACCTGTTTTATTAGAAATTATAGAAATCAATCACGCGCGAAGTTTCCTCCACTGTCGTTAATCCTTGTAAAATTTTTATCGCTGCGTCCTGCTTTAGTGTGGGAATTTTTTGTGGAATCGCGGCTTCAGCAATTTCTCGTTCACTTGGAAACTGGCTAATGATTGTTTCAATTGGCGCATCAATTACGATTCCTTCATGAATTCCGATACGTCCTTTAAAACCTATATTTCCACATTTTTCACATCCAACAGGATAATGGAGCTCCATTACCTGTGCGTCAATATTTTGAAGGGACTCCGTTTTTCCTTCCTGCACCATCTGTGCCACTATTTCACGTAATAATTTTTGATCTTTTGGTTCGGCAACCTTTTTTACTTTACAGTTTTCGCAAAGCTTACGGGTAAGACGCTGGGCAAGAGCAATAGAAAGGGCAGAAGAAATTACTTTTGGATTTACTCCAAGGTCAATGAGGCGAGGAATAGTTCCTGCGGCATTATTGGTGTGTAGTGTTGAGAACACCAAGTGTCCGGTGAGTGCGGCATTAATCGCCGTGTTTGCAGTGTCACTATCGCGAATTTCACCAACCATGATTACATCAGGATCTTGACGAAGGGCACTTCGTAAACCTGCTGCGAACGTATATCCTTTTTCTTCTTCCACCTGTGTTTGGGTCACACCATTTAAGTGGTACTCTACTGGGTCTTCGATGGTGATTATTTTTACATCTTCAGTATGAATTTTTTTCAAACACGCATAGAGGGTTGTTGTTTTTCCTGATCCCGTTGGTCCAGTAACCAAAATAATACCGTTTGGTTTTGATATTTTTCGTAAGAGTATTTCTTGAAGGAACGCTGAAATACCAAGCTGCTCATATTTCACAGCAATGTTATCAGGATTGAGTACGCGCATCACCACTGATTCGCCATATGTTCCAGGAATCATGGAAATACGCATTTCTATTTCTTTGTCGCCAAGGGTAATTGAAAATCGTCCGTCTTGCGCATTTTTACTCACCGTGAGTTTCATTCCTGAAGTAAGTTTGATGCGTGAGTTAAGGAGCTTGTTTGTTTCGAAATCAAAGAAGAGAACGTCATGAAGTACACCATCGAGACGGTAACGCAAACGCACTTGTGTTTCTTCTGGCTCAATATGAATATCCGACGCCCCTGTTGCGAGTGCGCCGGCGAGAACGATCTCAAACATTTTTGTTACCTTTCGCCCTTGTTGATTTTTCAACAACTCATTTACGATTCGTGTAACATCATCTTTGTTTTTGATTTCTTTTGTCAGTTCTTCAAGTGATTCCGTCGAAATATCAAGTACGCCAGCTTTTGTCTCTGCTGCATATGAGAGATCTTTGTATCTGCTCCACGCACGCTCAATGGAAGAGTGTGAGGCAAGCATGAGCGTGTACGAAAATCCACGCCGCTCAAGATCGCCGAGTATCTCGGTTAATTTTTTGTTTTCAGGAGAAACAACCGCAATGAAAAGACGCTTTCCTTGTGCCTTAAATGCACCAGCACTCGCTTCCCGTGCGCTTTCCTCGGGAATCATTCGGAGCGCATCTGTTTCTATTGATACTGAAGAAAGATCGATATAGGGAAGTGAGTATCGTTTTGAAAGTAGCTGCAAAAGCTGCTCCTCTTCTTCGTGGCGGAGAGCGTCGAGCTGCTTTTTTTGTTTGTCGTCATTAAAGGTGAGCATGGTTTACCTATAAGTATACCTGGAAACCTCTTTTCACCTATAAACTAAAGGCTTTAATGACTAGAAACAGGTAATGAATACCGGTCTCTGTACATATTGACAAATATGTGTCTTTGTGATATGATTAGGGAGTCGGTAGAAGGTGGGCTGTGTTTCGCACAACCTAGAACTTTCTATCAAAAATTTCACAAAGCCCAATGGAGGCTACATGAACAAGCTCTTTTCAATTCTTTTGGTTCTCGTCGCAGTCCTGCTTCTGCAGGGTTGCGCCACCACGAGCCCGAACCTTCTTTGCTCGAAGGGTTGCCACTCAGGTGACTCTGGGGCGGACGAGTTTTGGGCCGGGTATGCTGGGGAGTACAATGCGGCCAGGAAAAATGGAAAGCGTTTAGCTGCTGACGGAAAAACCGTCCTGAGTCCTGTAGAAGGGCAAAAGGGGGTCTACCAAGATCAGAATGGCTATCGAGTTGTTCATCAACTCGACTGTCAGAAAGAGGGCTTGGCTTCAAATCTCCTCTGGGGCGTTGTTGTTCCGTTGGCTTCGGCAGCGATTCAAAACCCCCTTGGCCAAGGCTTGGCGTATCGTGTTGGCCCCGTTGTCCAACAGCAGAGTCAAACAAAGCGTTACTACAAGTGCGCGGACGTCGCCGAGGCTCTGGTAGGAGGGAATGCTGTTTTCTATCAGCATAAACTCGCCGACGCCGAAGTAGCCTCGTCGGCACAAGCTGTCCCAGTAGCTGTTTCAAAAGGGAGAGAAGTTGCACAGTCGAAAATTGTAACCGCGCAACCCCAATCTTTTGAAGAGGAGTGCGCTGAGCACTGGGGACAATGTTCTACGGGCAAGGAGTGGGGCCCAAAAGGCCTCACAGCAGACGGCAGCCGTGTGTGTGGCTGCCAGTAAACCTTTACAGGATAGCCTGTAAAGGTGTCAGGGGGATGGAAATAAGTCTATCCCCAAAGTCAAGCGTAAAAGCTTGACTTTTTTTATTATGTATAGTATAATTCAGCCAAGACTAGGCACAGCGCTTAGTTGTGCTTAGTTTCCGTTTTTTCACAATCACAACAGAAGGAAGGAAGTCATGAAATCCATGAACTTTGTCGTTCTCGTCCTGCTCTCACTTGTCACTACGGTGGCGAGTGCGCAGATGGGCAACTGGCACGATAGCCAGTTGCTTTGCGAGGAAGTGTATCTGGGCGGCAACGCCCTTGAATACAAACCAGCGCCGAATGCAGCGCGGGCGCAGCAACGTGCAAACGTCGCTGGTGTTACCAGGCAACCACTCCCTCAGGATGGATGTATTGAGATGCTGGTTGCTGACGGTCGATACCACAGCGTTTTTGTACCGAAAGGTACCGAGATGCTGTGGAAAGGTGAGGCGCTCTATGCTCACCCGACCTGTGGTAATCCCGTTCGCGGCGAGCCGTTGTGGCTTACGCATCAAGAGGTGTATCGTCGTAAATCCGTTGCCGGACGCGACGGCCGTGACGGAGATCAGGGCTCTCGTGGTGAACGTGGCCCTCCAGGTCGTAGTATTCCAGCACCGCCGCAAGGTGGTGTGTATGAGGGATACTCCGGCAAGGAGTTGGCTCGTGACCTCGGGCACGATCTTGTCTGGGGGTTGGTCACTGATCGGATAACGGGCAAGATCACCCGTGCTTGGGTGCGGCGCGAAGAAATTCGTGGGCAAACCCAAGTCCAGTCTGAGTACTGGCGTTCGCAGCGCGGCCCGACGCACGTTACTCAAATCGGCAACTGTAATGCTGCCTTTGGCAGTCGGACAAGTTGCGTGACGCAGTCGACACCTGGTCCAGCTGGTCCTCCCGGACGGGATGGTCGTGACGGTCAACCAGGTCGTCCAGGTACTGTTCCACCAATCTACACTCCGCCCGGCGAACCGTCCCCTGGTCGTCCACCGTATACCCCACCTGCTGAGCCAGTTTTTGGCGGCGGTGGGTACGCTCCACCAGCTAACCCAATCTACAATCAGCCGGCTGGTCCTGCTGATCCGATTGGTAATCCTGTTGGTAATCCTGGATACACCCCACCTGGTGGTCCGGTATACAACGGGCCGTCGGATCCGGTCCCATACACTCCGCCAGGCGGCGGGTGAGCTCTTTCTTCTCTGAGTAGGTTGTCGAAATGATGACTGAAAAGAGACCTTTAGACGGGTTCTGCGCGAGCAGGACCCGTTTTTTCTTTTACATATACAATCATGAAAGGTCAAGGTAAGCTATTGACAAATATATTTCAGTATGCTATACTCCTTGGATAAACAAATGGGAGCATTTGCGTGCGACATTTCGTTTTCAGAAAAAATTATGATGAAAAATATTACAAAAATAGCATTTGCACTTCTTGTTGTTGTAACAACAGGAACAGTTGTACTTGCACAATCAGGGTACACCTTCACCACAGGAGGAGCTACAAATGTTACACAAACAAGTGCAACAATTTCAGGTTCTTCTTCTGGTTCGGTTACTCAGACATGGGTAGAAATTAATGTTGGTAGTGGAAACATTCAACGACTTGGACAAATCTCAGGTGCAGGTTCTGTATCTGGAACAGCAACAGGTCTTCGATGTAACACAACATATACCTACCAAGCCGCCGGAATGGTAGCTGGTGGTATGACAAACGGATCTCCACGAACATTCACGACAAGTGCGTGTGGAGGAGTTGGCGATAATGTCCGAATCATCAATTTCACAGCATCACCTTCATACTTCTCAAATGGTGGAGGAACAACAAACCTTTCATGGTCTTCTGAAAACGCTTCATCTTGTACCATTTCAGGTATTGGATCAGTGAATACAAACGGAACACAGTCTCGATATGTAAGTTCTACACAATCGTTTACTCTTTCATGTCTTGGAATTAACGGTGGATCTGACTCTCGAACAGTAACTGTTCAAGTTGATCAGGTGTACAACAATTTCCAAATCAACTCATTCGTTGCTTCGCCTTCATACTTAACGTTTGCTGGAAACACAACCCTTTCTTGGTCAACAACAAACGCTTCAACATGTACTCTCTCTAATCAGGGAACAGTATCAGTGAATAGTTCACAAAGTGTGTATGTTGCAAGTACTCGATCTTTCACACTTTCTTGTGTGGGAGTAAATGGACAGAGTGACTCTCGAACAGTAACTGTTCAAGTAGATACTAATAACAATAATAATCCTGTACGAATTGATAGTTTCTATGCGTCACCTACAAATGTGACAAACGGAGGCTACACAACAATGTACTGGACTACAACAAACGCTTCATCTTGTACTCTTGGTGGCGTAAACGTTGCAACAAATAGTTCTCGATATGCGGGCCCCATCTATGGTTCACAAAATTACACACTCGTATGTCTTGGAATTAACGGTGGATCTGACTCTCGAACTCTCTATGTGACAACAAATGGTCAAGGAGATGTTCCGGTTATTAGTACATTCACTGTTTTTGCAACAAGTGATAACTACGTAACGATCAACTGGTCATCAAATACAGATTACTGTATTGCAGGAGGTGATTGGAGTGGCACAAAGACCGCTTCAGGAAGTGAACGTGTAGGTCCTTTCTCAGGAACACGAACATTTACACTTACATGTTACCGAAACAATCAGACAGCGGTACGGACACAGACAATCTTTATTGGTGGTGGTGTACAAAACCAAAATAACGCAGCGGTCACAAATATTGCAACCCGTATTGGAACATCAGGTGCTCAGCTTAATGGTATTGCAGTTATTGCAAACGGTGCTTTCTCTGAAGGATGGTTTGAGTACGGACGAACAGAATCACTTGGTAATACTACCAACAGTCATTCTATTGGTTCAGCTCGAACAACAGACTTCTCAGAAGTTATTACAGGTCTTTCTTCAAACACTGCATACTACTATCGAGCAGTGATGCGAAATAACCAAGGAACATTCCGAGGTGATATCGAACGATTTGTAACAGCTCGAGTTTCTGTGGTTACGGTGCCAACACCAGTTACTCCGACTCAGACAGCGCTTACATTCAGTCGTCCTGCATTTATGGAAATTACTGTAAATCAGGTAACACTCGATGCGGTACGTGAAGGCGAAGTAGAATACCAAGTAAACTACCGAAGTCTTACAAACCGAACTCTTGTGAACACTGCAGTGAAGGTGCTTCTTC
>JBBSJU010000007.1:0-33525 GCA_038256975.1 Minisyncoccia bacterium
CAGTTTTAGGTAGTCCAACCGCTACTTCTACCACAGGAGAATCATTTTCCCGAGCTACAATTTTTACACGAATACTTGATGCTTTACATTACATGGGAATAATAATTGAAAACGGCTTATTGCGAGTGCAGAAGATTTTTATTGAAGAAGCGAGGATTCAAAAACTTTGCGTAGGGGATACGTGTATATCTGAAAGTGAGTTCAAGCGACTATTAGACATGGGGGCGATTAGTCCTGTTGTTTCAAATCAGACAGAATCTCTTGATGAAGAATATATTTCAACATCAACATCAAGTTCGACTACACTTGAAACAATTATTGAAGAAATATTGCCGAGCAATGAAAATATTGTATCTCAAGATATTCCACAAGAAGTTACTGAAGAAATTTTAGTAGAAGTTCCTCCAGGAGAGTAAATATTTTTTAGTAGATACAAAAGCCGCCACATTTCTGTGGCGGCGGAAATACTAGAAAACTTTTGGGCAGTCTCCGAATCCAAAAAAAGCTATGTCAACCTCGGTTCTCGTTCGACACACCCGGCCATCAGCAGTGAGTGCCGGAATGAAATCTGGTTGCTCAGGATTGTCTGACGCTAGTCTTTTCAGGCGCTCAATCTGCTCGGTGCACTTCTTCCATGAATAGTGTCCGCAACCAAGCAGGTGATAGCCTTCGTGAATGAGATAATTTTTTGCTCCTCCTGCGAAAATATGTCCAAGTGTAACGGTTTCACCCACGACACACATTCGTGTGCTGGTTTTGTCGTCTACTGATCCGAGTATTTCGGGTAGTGGTATTTGTGTTCCCAGAAGTCCGTAGACGAAGTCGCCTATATGACGTCCAAGAAAATACACCACACGGTCGCAGGACGGCTGACCCACTCTTCCAAGGGGCATCTTCATCTTGGAAGTATTTGTGACCAGGAAGAAACCATCTCTGGGCAGGACATCGATTCGTCCTGACACAACTGCTTTTATGTCGTACGTTTTGAGTTCCTCGTTCCATTGATTGAAACGAATGTGAACCTGCTCTTCCGAGAAGTTTGTGTCTCGATAGACACAAACTTTCAAGGTGAATCCATTCTCACTCGAAGGTGTTGGTTTTTGAGAGAAACCTCCGATGGAAGTGAGGGTGACACACCCACTTAGGGCAAAAAGCATCATGACGAGAAGAACAGACAAACAAACTCTGGTGTTCATGTAAAGATCTCCTTCCCGCACCATGCGAGAGT
Source organism: Minisyncoccia bacterium (assembly GCA_038256975.1). Lineage (GTDB taxonomy): Bacteria > Patescibacteriota > Minisyncoccia > Phycocordibacterales > UBA5272 > JALHNF01. Next base: position 1,229 of record JBBSJU010000007.1, read on the forward strand.
TAATTTCATTCGTACTACATATTTGTATCTATGTCAATGTTTGATGCAAAATTCGGAAAAGAATTCGCATACTCAATGGAAATTCTTTCGAATTCTACTCGATAAAGAATAGATACGTAAAAAGTCCGACAAGAAGTCTGGCTTTTTGTTTTGGTCACAAATATTAAGGATTCGGTCACGAGTTACTAAGTATAATGTTTCGCTCCACTCATATTCTACTAAGTACTCTCGACCCCGACTCAAAACATGGGTCCCATCCCATGTTTTTCCGTCTTTCGAATCCTACTCGACAAAAACTAGATGTAAAAAGAACCTGACGAGACGTCAGGTTCTTTTTACATTGTGCGTCGAGTAGGATTCGAACCTACGAAGCCCGAAGGCGACAGATTTACAGTCTGTTGTGATAGACCACTCCACCATCGACGCATTTTCTATACTTGTGGAGAATATCATAAAAAAACCCCAAATAAAAGGGTATACTGTGAGTATATGAATATGAAAGAAAAAATACCCCTTATTGTTGGTTTAGGATTGCCAACCTTGTTTATTTTAGGGGTTGCGCTTTTTGTTTTGTTTCCGTCTTCGGGCTCGCTTCCTAAGATCAATTTTGTCTATGCGACATACCCTTCAAATTTTTATGAACTCCAGGATTCATTAGTTGTCGTAAATGGGAAAGTCTCTGTATCTAACCGATACGGCAATTCTATTTTTAAAGAATGCGATCCGTATATAACAGGAACTTCGTACGATCAAAATGGAAGGCCTGTTGTTGTAGATATCTCAAAGCGGCCAGTTTTTTGTGACACAACTCTTCCAGAAGCGACAGACAAGCGTCTTCAGAAAGCGTATTCTATGGGACTTAAAATTTTCGAGCATGATCCTGTGAGAAATGAGAGTCGAGAACTTATAGTTGACGATGTTCTTCGCCTCACTCTTGATGATGTAAAAGAATCTCGTGATGGCTTTGAATTTACGTATGGTCGTAACTCAGGCGATTTTTACGGTTTTAGCAACAACTATTCCCAAGATTATTATCTAAAAAATAATAGATACGCCACAAAAATGAAATTAGTTGTTCCTGCAAGTAGCCAGTATGGTTCAGGAGTGCAATTTATTGGTTGGGTACGATAATAAAAATATGCAAAATAATACTCTAGAGCAGGACGCACATAAAACAGACCATTCAGGAATGATTCTGGTCGCTATTTTAGGTGGACTACTTTTAGCTTTTGGTCTAGGAAAACTCATTTCTGATTTGTGGCCAAGTTTTGGTCCGGGTACGCGAGTTTTCTTGGCGGTTCTTGGGTACGGTATCGCTCACACATCCGGCTATTATCTAACAAGGCTCGGTAACCGGGCCCACACCGGAACCATCTTTCATTTGATTGGAATCTTTCTTCTACCACTTGCATTTTCAGTCTTCTTTCGAGAAATGCAAATTGAGTTAAGCGGAGCGGTGAAATCATTTATTACGACCGGGTTTGGGGCAGCAGCATACACACCTTTTGCGTTTACAAGACGAACGATATTTGTTCTTGCTGGAGCAGGGTATAGTTTTCTTGCGGTACGTTCGATTATAAATCTCATCGCGGGAACAAATCCTATTTTTGATGGTTATTTTGACACCTATACATTTCTTGTTTTGGGAACAGCACTTTTACTTATTGGGATTCATATTTCTCAGTTTGTAGCATCATTTGCAAAGTATGCGATTAATCTTGTGGCAAGTGCAGTGGTTGCTATATCAGGACTTATGTTAAGCGATGCTGGGAGAATTAATGACGGACAACAGTTTGCTCTTTGGGATGTTTGGTTCCCAGTTTTTATGGTTGGGATGCTTTACCTCGGTATGAAATTGAGACTTTTGCCACAGATTATTTTTGCAATTGTTGGACTATTGGGCACACTTGCGATACTTATTAGCAAGTACTTCGACAGCATTAGTTTGCCAATCATGCTTTCCGTTGTTGGTTTGGGACTCATTGCTATTGCATACTTTGGCGTAGCGCGTTCAAAGGGTCATGTTGCAGAGGTTACAAAAATGTAGTACTCTCTAATCTATTCTAATACAACTGATTTATGGGAAAATCTCAAGCACGACTTATCAAGCTCGTAAATAAAGACACCAAAGAAGTCTACTGGACAAGCAAAAACAAGAAGCTTGTTACTCGAAAGATTGAACTCAGTAAGTTCAGTAAAAAACTGCGAAAGCACGTTCCTTTCAAGGAGGCTAAAAAATAATAAATCCCCGCCATTCGCGGGGTCTTATTATTTTTGGTATAGTATCTGGATTGAAGGGCGATTAGTTTAGTGGCAGAACAGTGGTCTCCAACACCACTGACGAGGGTTCGATTCCTTCATCGCCCGCCAGGGGAAATGCGAAGTATTTTCGATGAAGGAATCGAAAGCCGGAGCACGACGGGGCGAGGCAGGGTCGCGGAAATTTTTAGCAAAAAATTATCCGTGACCGATTTGCTCAAAAAGTATTTATATGCAAACAATCATATCTGAACAAGAAATAAGAGATTTTTTAAAACAATATCAAGACGCAACCAATAGTCATGTTTTCTTGAATATTTTTGAAATGATTCATCCTCGAGCGTTGTACCGTTTTACTGATGGGGATTTTGCAGGAATCAAAGATATTGAAAAGGCCTTCGAAGATAATTGGAAAACTATTCAAGATGAGATGTATCTTATTGGTGATATTGAGATAATCCATACTGATGTTAATTCAGCTTCCGTCACATATACTTTCAAATGGGCAGGTCTGGTAGATAATGAACAAGAAGGAGGCAAGGGAAAGGGTACGAATATTATTGTTCGAAACGGCAACAAATTACAGTTTATATACGAACATTTAAGTAAGTCGTAATTGAGGCAACAATGAAAGGTGCATCTCAAATTAAAAAATCACTCCTTGCATTTGCGACGCCTACTCGGGCGAAAATTAATACTTGGTTTTTTAAAACAGGAAAAGGTGAGTACGGGGAAGGTGATAGTTTTGTTGGGGTTACTGTGCCTGAAGTGCGAAGTATTGTAAAAAGTGTTTTACTCGAAATACCACTTACTGAAGTGGAAAAACTTCTGCAAGATAAGGTTCATGAAGTACGATTGTGCGCACTTTTAATTTTAGTAAAGATTTTTCAAGGAGCAAAAAATAAAGTAGATAAAAAAAGGGTGTTCACGTTCTATACAAAGCACACAAAATATATTAATAATTGGGATTTGGTTGACACAAGCGCGCATATTATTGTGGGGGAATACATTTCTGATTATATGAAGCATGAAGAGAGGTTTGCTTTCATAAATAAATATATTGCAAGTAAAAGTTTATGGGAAAACAGAATTATTGTACTTGCGGCCTTGTATCAGATTAAAAAAGGAAATGAGAAAATGATTTTCTATATAGCTCCACGACTGCTGAACCATTCACACGACTTAATGCACAAAGCTATTGGTTGGATGTTGCGCGAAGCAGGAAAGAAAAGTGGAGAGAAAACATTGAGACAGTTTCTCGATATGTATATTCGTGTGATGCCACGTACGACGCTTCGGTATGCTATTGAACGGTTTCCAGAAGTCACTCGAAAAAAGTATCTTTCCAAAAAATAAGTCGTATGAAAGAAGCTTTACAAGAAAGAATAATTATAGACAGCTCGCTTTCACTTGAAGAGGCACTAGCTCAAAATCCTCAGTTCAAAGCGCCTTATGAAATTCTTGAAAATTTAGCTCTCGTTTCCGTAGAATATTATTCTTTCGATACTTTTTTACATAGAGGGCAAATGGTTGTAGATATTTCTCTGGTTGAGGACGTTAAAAAAGTTTTTGAAGCTATTAGGAAGGAAAAGTTTCCCATTCATGCTGTTATACCAGCAAGCGATACTCGGTATAAATGGGACGATGCCCTACTTATGGATTCGAATATAACATCCGCTTTTAATTATAGGCGTATTGCTGACACAAACAATCTCTCTTTACATGCATTAGGGAGGGCTATGGATATAAATCCAAGGTTCAATCCCTATATTGGTGTTTCTGGGTCTGTGCAGCCTCAAGGGGCTATCTATGATATTACACGGCCGGGTACAATCTCAGGAGACTCTTTCTTAGTTAAGCTTTTTGAGAAACTTGGCTGGGAATGGGGCGGACACTGGAAGGATAGGAAAGATTATCAGCATTTCCAGAAGAAACTTTAATTATTCTTTGGAATGTATTTCTTGAACCATGTTCGCTGTCGTTTAGCGTAGTGCCAGATTTCATTTTCTAACTGTTCCAGAAACTTCTTTCTGGTTAGTTTTTTTTGTAATAAAAGAGCCAAGTATTTATATTCGAGTCCGAGTCGCTCCATGCGTGCAAATGACAGTCCTTGCGTATGTAAATTTTTTGCCTCAGTCACCATTCCTTGTTTTATGCGTTTAAGAAGTCGTGTGCGAACTCTCTCCTTCAGAACATCATCAGGAAAATCTAAATATACCCATTTCACACTATAGAGTGTCTTTTTGATTGCTTTGGGTACAACTCCGAGAGCTGCGACTATCTCAAGTGCACGGATGATTCGCGCCTTGTTGTTTTTGTCTATTTCTTTTGCTCGACGAGGATCTTTCCTCTTTAGTGTCATAAAGAGGTTGGGGGTGTTTTTCCTCTCCAATGTTTTACGAAGGGCAGTATTTACTTTTACTTCTGGAAATGATGTTCCGTGCACAAGAGCATCAATATAGAATCCTGTTCCGCCACAGATAATTGGTGTTTTTCCTCGTCTCAAAATATTTTGGATACAAACAGTAGCTTTTTTTTGAAATTGCGCAACCGAATATGTACGAAGTGGGGAAGCAATATCAAGCATGTAGTGTGGTACCCCCTTCATTTCCTTTCTGGTGATTTTTCCACTTCCAATATCAAGACCTTTGTATATCTGACGTGAGTCAGCAGAGATTATTTCACCGTTTTGTTCCAAAGCCAAAGAAACAGCTTTATCAGACTTGCCGGTAGCTGTGGGACCACATACCACGATGATTCTTGGAAGTTTTTTCACGTCTTGTACGTATGCTACTATAGAAAGTAATAATCAAAAAATACACGTATGTCATGTAAAGAAAATGAATGTATGGGCGGTAATTGTGAAATGAAAATTGCAATTGGTAAGCCGGTGGAACAGTTTACATGCGATGCGTTCCACAATGAAGAGATTAAGAAAATTTCTCTCGCTGACTATAAAGGAAAATGGGTTGTCGTATTTTTCTATCCTGCCGACTTTACGTTTGTGTGTCCAACAGAACTTGAAGAACTTGCGCATAACTACGAAGAGTTTAAGAAACTTAATGTTGAAATTCTCTCGGTGAGTTCGGACACGGTATATGTGCATAAAGCATGGCATGATAATTCGGAAGCTATCAAGCAGGTGCAGTATCCAATGCTTGCAGATACAAACCATAAACTTGCGAAAATGTTTGGTACGTATATTGAAGAAGATGTGATGTCACTTCGAGGAACATTCATTATTGATCCGGATATGATCTTGCGAGGAATGGAAATCAATGACAACTCTATTGGCCGAAGCGCACGAGAACTAATCCGAAAAGTGAAAGCTGCACAGTTTGTACGAGAACATGGTGGAAATGTGTGTCCTGCGTCATGGGAACCAGGCGATGAGACTCTCAAGCCAGGATTGAACATGGTAGGAAAGATCTAAGAATTATTAGAAGAAGCGCGACCTAGGTCGCGCTTCTGATTTCTATACCTTGCTTCGCTGCCCTCTCCCGGAGTGCCCTGATGAGGAGATCAAAAACATCTTGATCGTTTGTACCGTAATCGGTTACGGCGAAGTGTTGGGATGGGTTTTTAATTTCTGTATATACCCCGTACCCAATAACGACACCTTTCGGATCAATCACAAAAAATACCGTATTGTTTTTATTATCGATGATTTGTGACCACGTACTTGCGGAAATTTTCAAATCTGAAAATGAGTCTAAATCTTTGACCCACTTTTTCAGATTATTTTGAAAGTCTATCCAACAGACCTGGAAAATTTTCATGACTGTGCTCCAATAATGATCAATGCTCTAAAAACAGTACCAAACTTTTGAGCCAATGGCGAGGATCGAACTCGCGACCTGCACGTTACGAATGTGCCGCTCTACCAACTGAGCTACATCGGCGTTTTTCTATACTACCGTAAAATTCTAAATTCTGAAAAAGATGCTTATATGGTATATTCTTCTCATCGCCAGAGTGGTGGAATGGTAGACACGTTCGACTCAAAATCGAATGCCGTAAGGTGTGCGGGTTCAAGTCCCTCCTCTGGCACAAAAACATAAACGAAGTGATGGTTTTGTGCCAGAGAGCATGCAAACCACTTTGCATGCGTGAGGGACTTGAAAAACCTTTTCTTTATTTTCGAGAAGCTCTGCTTTGAGAAAATAGAAAAGGTGTACAGATCCTGTAAGGATCAAACCCTCCTCTGGCACCAATATTGAACTTGTTTTGCTATATTGAACAGCCTTTAGTAGAATGCTTAATATGGAAGGTAAGCCAACATCTTTTGATGGTTTTGCAATTACAGGGAAAGAACAAAACACATTGGATTCTTTACCTCTCGAGTCTCTTTCCCACAAAGAATCAGAAGATATCTTTTCGCAAATTCAGATTCATGGTGCCGAATTTAATGGTAAAACTTTAACGAAGGATATTCTGAAGGAAAATAATCTTTTACCTCATTACAAAATAGAAATTGATGGCGTACACGTATACTGTTCTTCTTGTTATAACCTAGGATCGGGACGTATTGCTGTTGTTGGATATGTAAGAGATAAAAAAAATAAAATGGTGACACGGTCATTTTATAGGAGTAACTCTCTTGGATTATGGCGTTATTTACCTAACTACACTATCACAGATGGGCGTATAGATTGGTATGGTAAGGGTCATGGCGAGGCAAGTATTACATTACCTATTGCCATTCAGCAAGCGTTAGCAGAAATAAGTGAGTCTACCTTGAAGATTCTGAATGTGGATAGACCAGAATTAGTTTTTGCTGGAACCGCCCGACAGGCTCACGAACATTCTACGTATATGGATGAGGTTGGTTCAATTCCAATTAAAATAGAATCTTTTTCGATCGAAAATCATCAGAAGTTTCCGCCACAGAAAATTAAAATCAGTCAAGAAAAGTCCCCTATATTAGATCCTTCCCGCGTTATTGCCACCTGGAAGCAGGACTCTAGTTTGTATGGAGAAATTAATATCGAAGTTGTGCCTTCGCAAGATGGAAAGTTTAAGTTTATATTTTGTCGGGACAAATTAAATAGAGTTTGGATAGCAGGAATTGAAGATACCAGTGAAATGCAGTCAGTCGGTTTAAGGAAGTATTGGGTTGATGGAGAAGATTTAACCACTCCTGCCTATGAATACCAAGGGGTGGTGGGTAAGTACGGTAACTTGCAAAGACGTTCCGGTAGTTACGTTGATATGTTTCAAAATTATCTAAGCCGTATTCCAGTTATACAAGAGTATTGTAAAAGTCGATCTATTGAGATACCTACGTCTTCTGAGATTACTTTAGGTTTTGAAGATGCGTCTGACTGGAACTCTTTATTTGAGATTCTAGAAAAGAAACAAGGTTTACAGGGTACCAAGCATCACTATGCTTCTGATGAGTTAAAGGAGATAATTGAGGAAGTTAGGTTGGGTAAAATTAAACCAGAAGCCGTAACGCGTACTGAAGGTTTAAGAGAAGTGGTTCTACGATTACTTAAGGAAGATAAATAAAATGACCCATCAAGAAATAGAACAAGAAATAATCGCAATAGAAGCAGAAATGGCGCAGGCTGATTTTTGGAATGACAAGGAACTTGCTCAAGCACAGATAAAAAAACTAAAAGAACTCAAGGATAAACGTGAGGGACTAACTGCTGAAGACAAAGGTGATGCGATTGTGACTATTCTCTCTGGCGCAGGTGGGGATGATTCAGAAGATTTTTCTCGTATGTTGTTTGGAATGTATCAAAAGTATTTTACAAAAAAAGGCTGGGACTATTTTATTTTACATCAAAACCAAAATGATCATGGTGGGTATCGCAACCTAACACTTGAAGTGACGGGTAAAAATGTCTATGGGACTTTGAAACATGAGTCTGGAGTGCATCGTCTGGTACGAATTTCACCCTTTAATGCAAAATCACTTCGGCACACATCATTTTCTATGGTTGAGGTGTTACCTAAGATTACTCATGCGGACGTTGTTATTCGGCCTGACGATATAGAAGTGGATTTTGCTAAGTCTGGTGGCGCGGGAGGGCAAAATGTAAACAAACGAGAAACCGCCGTGCGCATCGTGCACAAACCAACAGGTATCTCGGTACATATTACGAGTGAACGCCAACAAGCACAAAATAGACAGAAAGCTATGGAGCTTTTAGCTTCAAAACTTCATAAATTAGAAATGGAGAAACGAAAAGCAGAAGAGGAAGGGCGACAGATTTCGAAAACAACTGAGATTGAATGGGGAAGCCAGATTCGTTCGTATGTATTACATCCATACAAAATGGTTAAGGATCATCGTGTAGATTACGAAACATCAAATGTTGACAAAATTCTTGAAGAAGGGGATTTAGATGAAATGATTGAAGTGGTCCGCAATGGATAGTATACTGTCTCAATGATTTACGTGGATAATGTTTCTAAGGTATATGGGAAGGATTTTCTGGTACTTGAAAACATCAACCTCACCATCACTCAAGGAGAATTCGTTTCTATTGTTGGGCACTCTGGTGCAGGCAAGACAACGCTTTTGAAGCTTCTGCTTGCTGAAGAGGCGCCAACCTCTGGAAATGTCTATTTTGAATCATTCAATATCCATACATTACGAGACAAAGATCTTACTGAATACCGCCGAAAGGTTGGGGTTGTGTTTCAAGACTTTCGGTTATTGCCCGACAAGACAGCCTATGAAAATATTGCTTTTGCTATGGAAGCAGCGGGAAAAACCGATGAAGAAATAGAGGCGGATGTGCCTCACGTGCTGGATCTAGTTGATCTTGAAAGTAAAATGCTTCGCTTCCCGCGGGAACTTTCAGGCGGAGAGGCTCAGCGAGTTGCTATTGCGCGTGCGATCATCAATCGTCCTGATATTGTGATTGCTGATGAACCAACAGGAAATCTTGATCCAGTAAATACATACGAAATTATTCAGATTTTAAAAAAGATTAATGATTTGGGTACAACTGTAATTCTTACAACTCATAATAAAGGTGTCATTGATTCGCTCAACAAACGGGTGATTACTATGGAGAAGGGAAAAATTATTCGTGATGATGCGGCTGGTAAATACGTTATATAAATTTATGTTTACAACTTTTGGACGAATATTAAGAAATGGTTTTACGGGATTTTATAGAAATCGAACAATTTCCGTGTCTGCAATTGTGGTCATGACGATCACCCTTATGATTGTTGGTGGACTTGTGTACTCGCGGGCAATGCTCAAGCATGTTCTTTTTCATGTTCAAAACAAAGTTGATGTGAGTGTGTACTTTGTTATTAATGCCGAAGAAACAAATATTTTGAAAGTAAAAGACGCACTCGAAAAACTACCAGAAGTAAAAACAGTAACCTATACTTCACGCGATCAAGCGCTTGCTAATTACGAAGAAAAAAATGCTAATGACGCACTCGCACTGCAAGCGATTAAAGAAATAGGGCAAAATCCATTTCGAGCTTCTCTTGAGATTCTTGCACAAAGCTCGGGGCAATATGAAGCCATCGCAACTTTCTTGAAGTCCAAAGAGTTCACACAACAAGACGATGCTCTTATTGATAAAGTTGACTATACTGACAATAAAGAAATAATTGATAGATTAAATAGTCTAATTGCAACAGCACAGCGTGCAGGGTTGGTGATTGCTCTTATATTTATTCTCATTTCAATTATGATTACGTACAATACGATTCGTCTCGCTATCTATACATTTAGAGACGAGATTGGCGTGATGCGTCTCGTGGGTGCCAATAAAGCATACGTTCGAGGACCATTTGTTGTGGAAGGTATTTTATATGGAGCGGTCGCCGCTTTCTTTGCAACGCTTTTATACCTTCCTATTTCCATCTATATTCGAGACTATGTTTCAAGCGCGCTTGTACAGTTTGATACACTTGAATTTTATATGGTTCGAGGATTCTTTCTCGGACTTATTCTCTTAGCAGTCGGATTATTTCTCGGGATGATTTCGAGCTATTTGTCGGTCAGAAAATATCTCAACAGGTAGTAATCATATATGAAAAATAAACCGACAACGAAGATGAAACGAAAGCTCCCAACAGAACACCCCAAATTCATCTTCGTTGTCGGCGGTGTTATCTCAGGGGTTGGAAAAGGAATTGCGGCGTCGTCAATAGGAACACTCCTCAAAGCTCGAGGACATATCGTAACTGCAATAAAAATAGATCCATATGTGAACGTTGATGCAGGTACGATGAATCCTACTGAACACGGAGAGGTGTTTGTGCTTGCAGACGGTGATGAGTGTGATCAAGATATGGGGAACTATGAACGGTTTCTTGACACGACGCTTTCCAAAACAAACTATATGACTACGGGTCGGGTATACCAGACAGTTATACAAAAAGAACGAAACCTTGAGTATAAAGGAAAATGTGTACAGGTAGTGCCACATATTCCTCTTGAAGTAATTAGCCGTATTAAGAAAGCGCAGAAAGAAGCAAATGCAGATGTGGTGATTATAGAAATAGGGGGAACAGTTGGTGAGTACGAGAATATTCTTTTTCTTGAGGCAGCAAGAATGTTGAAAATTGAAAATCATGATGACGTTGCCTTTGTGATGGTTTCATACTTGCCTGTACCATCAAAGGTTGGTGAAATGAAAACGAAACCAACGCAGCATGCGGTACGCAATCTCAATGCCACAGGTATTCAGCCTGATGTTATCTTGGCACGGAGCAACACCTTCCTTGATGAGAAGCGAAAAGAAAAACTCGCTCTTTTCTGCAATGTTCGCCCTGAGCGAATCATTTCTGCTCCTGACGTTGATAGTGTCTATGATATTCCAACAAACTTTGAACGAGATAATTTGGGAAATATTTTATGCGAGGTGTTACAGCTACAAGACAAACATAAGAGCATTCTTGGGGAATGGGGAACATTTTTTAATAAGGCAAAAAAATATACCAAAGAGGTTAATATTGCGGTTGTGGGAAAGTATTTTGATACAGGTGACTTTGTCCTTTCGGACTCATATATTTCGATTATTGAGTCCCTCAAGTACGCCGCGTATGCACGTAAGGCAAAACCAGTGCTTCACTGGCTTAACTCTAAAGATTTTGAAACAAAAGATACAAAAAAGCTAGTCCAGTTAAAAAAATATGATGGCATCCTTGTGCCTGGAGGGTTCGGCTCTCAAGGAGTTGAAGGAAAAATTAATGTCATTCGGTACGCACGAGAAAACAAAATTCCTTTCTTCGGTATTTGCTATGGCATGCAGCTTGCGGTCATTGAGTATGCACGCAATGTTTTTGGCATGGAAGGTGCGCATACTACAGAAGTAAATTCCACGACTCCATTTCCTGTGATCGATATACTTCCTGAACAAAAAGAAAAACTGCTTAAGAAAGAATACGGTAACAGTATGCGTTTGGGAACATACAAAGCTTTGCTTAAGGAAAAAACACTTGCTCATAAAGCATATCAATCTTTAAATATAGATGAACGACATCGCCATAGATACGAAGTTAATCCTGAGTATGTGGCAAAGTTACAACGGAAAAATCTGCAATTTAGCGGGACTTCGCCCGATGGAACCTTGATGGAAATTTGTGAGCTTCCTACAAGCACACACCCATTTTTCCTTGCGGTGCAATTTCATCCAGAATTTAAAAGCCGGCCATTTACGCCGCATCCCTTATTTAAGGCATTTATATCAGCAAGCATAAAGAAAAAAGTATAGTTTTGGGATTCTATCTGTAGTATTATCTGTATATGGAATGGTTACAGACACTTTTTCTCAATTATAGTGATACGTTCTATTATCTTGGTACGTGGGCCGTTGTTATTTTCTCAGGAACACTTTTGCTTGTACATTTTGCCTCTCGATCTTCTAAAATGTATCTGACAACAAACGCTCCATTTTTAGATGATGTGTGTCTACCAATGATTGCCGCAAAGCCAAATGCTCCCGTTACCTATGTAGCTTGCGAAAAGTGTGGACACCATGCTTTAAAAAAAGACGGGGAGGTTGAATGTCTTTCAAGTGTCTGTCGGCTTAATAAAAAATAATTTATCATACTTATGAGTTACATCGCGCCAATTCTAAAATTAGCAAAAGAAAACGAAAACTTTCGAACAGTGTTGTACACCGGAGCAAAGTCGCAACTCGTCTTAATGAATATTCCTGTAGGTGGTGATATTGGTGAAGAAGTACATCATCATGTAGAACAGACAATCGTACTTGTAGAAGGCGAGGCACTTTCGGTGCTCGATGGAGTAAAGCGAGAAGTATATGCCGGAGACATTGCTGTTGTTCCGCCGGGCACTTTGCATAATTTTATAAACAACGGGGCAGTACCACTTAAACTGTATACTGTGTATGCTCCTGCAAATCATATTGATGGCAGAATTCATAAAACAAAAGCCGACGCAGAAGCTGATGTAGAAGACGAAGCCTTTGGAGAAAAAGTCACTGAATAGTTTTTGTATTTAGAGTATTTTACGCTATAGTGTGCTGTATCGCCCTCATAGCTCAGCTGGTAGAGCAGTTGCCTCTTAAGCAAACGGTCGTAGGTTCGACTCCTACTGGGGGCACATACAAATAAAAACACCCCTAACTCAAAGGAGTGTTTTTATTTGTATGTTTTTCGTACGGAGTCGAACCGTAGGTGCCTATTTTTAAGGAATAGAATGACTATAAAAATAGAGCATCTCGACTGAAAGGAGAGGCGACTCCTACTAAATGCCCCCATAAAAACTCATCGATTTTGGTGTTGGTATCGCCCTCTCTCTGTGTATAATAACTACTCAAACATTTGAGGGTAGGGACAGTCGCGCTATAATAAACTCACTATGAATTCTCTTGTACACAAATGGAAAAGCCTCCCCACAGTAAGTGTTACTCTTATCGCAGTCTTCTTTGTAGTTACCGTTGTAGGCTCTGCAACGGTAATCAGTACAAGTATTCAAACAGACGGCACTCTCTCAGTTACCGGCACCAGCACTCTCTTAGGTAACGTAGGTATTGGAACCACCACCACAACCTATGGTCTTAATGTGGCGGGGGATGTTAATTTGGGAAGCACAACAAACAAGCTCCGTATTGCAGGAAATACCGTGTTGAGCGTTCCGAATCAACAATCAGTCTATGTTGGAGTCGGTGCAGGAGCAACCTCTGACTCAATTTTAAACTACAACACAGCGGTTGGTTTCAATGCGCTTGGTACAAGTGGCACGGGTTTGTACAATGTTGCAGTAGGTCTTGGCGCACTTCAAGCAAACACCACAGGTGGTGACAACAACGTCGCTGTCGGATTTCTTGCATTGAATGCAAACACAACCGCTCACGCAAACACCGCTATCGGCGAAGGGGCGATGGAGTTTACAACGACAGGAGAGGGAAATACAGCAGTTGGTTTTCACGCACTTAGAGCAAACACTACAGGTCTTCATAATGTAGCGCTGGGATCAAATGCGTTTGTTACTAATACAACAGGAAGTACAAACACCGCTCTTGGTCAATCTGCCCTCTACGGCAACACCACAGGATCTAATAATGTTGGTGTTGGTTTCCAAGCTGGCTATGGAGGTGTGCCAAATACCACTGGTTCAAACAACACATTTCTTGGTTTTGGATCTGGATCAGGTGCGAACAATCTTACTAACGCAACGGCTGTAGGGTATGGAGCAATTGTAGGAACATCTAGTAGTCTTGTCCTTGGTGGTACAGGTCTACTTGCCGTAACTGTGGGAATTGGGACAACAACACCAGTAGCAAACTTCCAAGTTGCGAATGGTAGTAATGCTACAACCACAATGGAACTAGGTAGTGCAGGACAAAACAAAGGAAGTTGTCTGAAATTATATCGTACGGACGGTACGGCTATCTATGCGTATGTTGCCGCTGGAGCAACGACATTTACTTTGACCACAACAGCATGTGCAACGGTGGCTAATTTCTAAACGAGAACATTAAATACAAATGAGTCACGACCAGTGAGTTACTGCGTTTACTGATGTTTCAGGAGTGGTATAACAATTATGAACAAAAATTATGAGCGCAAATCGAAAAGGTAAACTGGGCACTGAAATTTCAGGGTACTTTTTTGATTGCACTGTCTCTATTTCGCTTCTATTTGTTTTTTTCACCAGCGCGACTACTGTTTTTTCGGCGACGCTCCTTCAAGATGATTTTACTGGTACAACGATTAATACCTCAAAATGGATTGAAATTGACCCTGCTGGAATCGGTGGGACTGTGGGACACGTGCAGCAAAATGGGTCTCTCTCTGTTGCGAGTAGCTCAATTCCCGTTTATGGTACAACGGCTTTGTATTCGGTAGGTGTTTTTGCTTCTACATCTTTGGAAATTTCTGCGGTTATGACCCCTGTTTCTAATCAGATGCTTGGATACGGAGATTTTAATATTCAAAGTGTTGGAACCAAAGCGTATATAATTTATATGCAAGCAAGTAATCTTTTGGGACTAGTCTGGAATAATGGTTCACTGTTTTCTATTGATAATTGTGGCGTTGTGACTAGTGGAGCTACATATAAAATGGCAATGATTACTGGTGGTTTTCAGATATATAAAAACAATGTTTTAGCATGTACTGTTAATTCTTCCGTCAGTTTTACAGAAAAAATGGTTTTCTTGCAGTCCGATGCTGCTGCGAGTACTTTTGACGATCTTTTAGTAACAGGACCCGCCCAAACCGTACCAGATGCTCCAACTATCGGTACTGTCACGGGCGGCAACGCTCAAGCTACAGTACCCTTTACTCCTCCAGCTTCTAACGGTGGGTTAGCTATTACTGGTTATACAGCACTTTCATCGCCTGGTGGTTTTACTGGTACAAGTTCGTCTTCTCCTATCGTAGTGTCTGGTCTAGCAAATGGAACTGCCTATACTTTCACAGTTACTGCTACTAATGCTCTCGGGGCATCTACTGCTTCCTCGGTTTCAAACCAAGTAACACCTACGCTTCCAGCGGCTCCCGATCAGGTAACGGGTTTATCAGTAACAGGTGTCAATAAACAAGTATTACTTGATTGGGACACACCTGGTGCAGGTGGCGATGTAATCACGGATTATCTGGTGGAATATAAAACAAGTGCTACGAGTACGTGGAGTACATTTAACCACAGTGTTTCAACCACAACAAAAATAATCGTCACCGGTTTATTAAATGATACAGCCTATGATTTTAGGGTAAGTGCAATAAATGGTGGGGGTGCTGGTACGGCGTCAATTACTGTGTCAGCTACTCCAAATGCTATTTCCACCCTCGCATTTGTGTTTACTGGAGAAAGTAACTCCGGAGGTGTCGGACTTAACTCAAGTGCAACTGTAGGCGAACTTGCTCCTCGTTCCTCTGTACAGATTGAAAATCTCACTTCTGGATTATTTTTGTTTGAAAATTTAGATATCGGTACAAATAATCTCCGTGATCATGATGGTTTGTCTCTTGAGTATTCAACAGCTCATGGTTTTGAATTACAGCTAGCAAATTCTACGGAGGAAAATGCTTTCCCGGATAACCCTCAAGTGTATCTCATAAAAACTGGACAAGGTGGTTCCAGGGTAGATCAATGGACTCCTGGAAACGCTACGGGTTATTGGACAAAATTTTTACAACGTACAGCAGCAGCAAAAACCCAATTACCAGTAAATAGACAATGGGTAGTGTGGTTGAGCTTAGGTATTAATGACTCTTTAGCGCCTACCACTGCAACATCAACATGGAAGACTGCAATGGTAGCCCATATAAATAAAATTAAGGCTGATTTACCAGGGGCTATTATTATTATGACAGAGTTTCAGTCTATGGCTTCTGGCTCAGTATACAATAGTGTCATCAGGGAACTTGCTGCAGAAGAAGCAAATGTTTTCTCAGTCGATACCACTGGTGCAGCAACTGATGGTCTATATCACTGGACGTATTCAGGATTAAAAACTGTTGGCAGTAGTATGGTAACTGTTACTAAAAATACATTAGGGTTGAATTTCCCTGGAATACCAACAAACCTAATCGCTACTTCAAGTAGTTCGCAGGTATTACTCTCTTGGACAGCGCCGATATCGAACGGAGGATCATCAATCACTGATTATTTAATTGAATATAAAACAAGTTCCGCTAGCACATGGGCAACTTTTAATGACGGCGTTTTAACAACAACATCTACGACGGTCACTGGCTTGTCAGGGAGTACAGCCTATGATTTTAGGGTAAGCGCAATAAATAGTGGGGGTGCTGGTAATTCAGTTTCTGGAACTGCCACAACTACTGATGGTACGGCCCCTATTTTATCCTCGATTCTCTCCACCCCTTCAGCTACCACAACTACTATTACTTGGACAACGAATGAATTAGCTTCCAGTATAATTGACTATGGCCTCACCACGAGCTATGGGGCATCAACAGTAGAAACCGACACCTCACCACGAGTGACCAACCATACAGTTTCTCTTACAGGCTTCGTGGCGTGTACTACCTATCACTATCGGGTCAAATCAAATGATTCAGCATCCAATCTTGCAGTAGGCTCAGATAATACATTCACAACTACAGGTTGTACTGGTTCTGCTACAGTCAATGCAGAGACTAATGCAAACATTACTTCTGCAAGTGGCGGTACTTCAACACTCACCTCTAGTGCAACCGGTATTACTTTAGATATCCCAGCAGGGGCAACTGGAGTAGATGCCATCTATCAAATTAAATCCCTAGACCAAACTGCAGTGTTCGCTACATCGGGCACTCCAAGTGCTGTAACAAAAGTTGGAAGTTACGCCTTTGATCTTAAAGCGCTCACAGGCATTGGAACGATGGTGACTTCATTTTCTACTCCGATTACTATCACCCTGACATATCAAGACAGTGATGTCTTGGGTATCAACGAGTCGTCACTTATCATCTATCGATATGATGGTAGTACTTGGAGCGCTCTCACTGGTTGTGTTGTTAACACAACCGCAAATACTGTTATCTGTGAGACTTCCAATTTCTCAGTCTTTAGTCTCTTTGGGACACCGCCAACAGCCGTAGTTTCTTCTGCTATTGGTGGAGGCATTACAATGTTGGATGGCTGGAGTAATCCACCAATACCACCAAAGGAGGGATTTAAAATCATTACTAATTATGGTATCACTACGACCGCAAACAGAGTGATTACTCTCAATCTCAATGCTGGTTCAGATGTTAAAAAAATGGCTGTTTCCTTAACTAGTGATTTTAGAGACATTAGTCAAGAAAATTATTCACCAGTCAAACAAATCGATCTGTGTTCAAAAACAGGGGGATTGGTAAAAAATCCAACTTGTCCTGATGGGCAGTATATTGTTTATGTAAAATTCTATACTCAATATGGCATAGCCTCTGATATTCTTTCGCAAAAAATAGATCTCGTAACCACTTCCAAATTTTCAAAACCAGTTTCAATATTTACTAAAGATTTAAGATTGGGTTCAAAAGACAAGCAAGTTAAAATACTTCAGCAATTATTAAATGCTAATGGCCATATTGTCGCACTATCAGGTCCGGGGTCAGTAGATAATGAAACAATGATATTTGGCTATGCTACAAAATCAGCACTTATTAAATTCCAAGAGGCAAACAGAGATAAAGTTACAGGGTTGATAAATGAAAAAGGGTATGTGGGACCAATAACACGTCAGTTTATTAATTCATTGGTAAGCCGAGCAACTCAAGTGGTACCAATCCAAGAGATACAAAGCTTACCTTCCATTATTTTCACAACTTTACTTCACAAGGGAATACGTTCCGAAGATGTCGAACGATTACAGAGATTACTTACTACCAAACCAGAAATTTATCCCGAAGGATTAGTTACAGGGTATTTCGGACAATCCACAGAAAAAGCCGTGCAGAAATTTCAACTGACCTATAATGTTGTCAGTTCAGAATCTGATCTTGGTTTTGGGCTGGTTGGTCCAAAGACCAGAGTAAAATTAGAGGAAGTTTTTGGAAACAATATTTGAGTTCATTTTTTATCAGGACATAACTTAGGGTACGTATACCCTTGACTTTCCCTCACTGCGCTGTATTATATGAATTACGAATGAGTCACGGCTAGTGAGTTACTGCGCGCATTATTTACAACGACATATACGCTCAAACAACGTAAACAATAAGGCAGAATCTAGAATACCTGCCTTTTGCGCGTTGATTTTAACGTTTATTACATAATTTAATATTACTTTCTGCATTGTATGCCCACTAAAGCATCCCGGCTTCCACTTCGTGACGTAGACACCACGCCACGACCAAAGAAACACTTTTCAAAGTACAAGAAGCCATTGGTAGAAACACCAGATCTTGTTTCAAACCAGGTTGACTCGTACAAATGGCTTATTAAAGAGGGAATCAAAGAAGTATTCAAGGAGTTTTCTCCTATTTCTGACTATTCTGGGAAAAAGTTTCAACTCGATATTACATCGTTTGAACTTTCTGAACCAAAATACGATGAATATTTTGCAAAAGACAACAAGCTAACGTACGAAGCACCACTTCGTGCTCGTTTCAAGTTGCTCAATAAAACACTCGGTTCATCTAAAGAACAAGAGGTGTTCATGGCGGATTTTCCACTCATGACCAACCATGGAACATTCATCATCAACGGTGTTGAGCGTGTTATCGTTCCGCAACTCGCGCGATCATTCGGTGTTTTCTTCGATGTCGCAGAACTCAAAGGCAAGCGATACTTTGGTGCAAAAATAATTCCAAGTCGTGGTGTGTGGGTAGAACTCCAGTCTGATACTGACGGGAGCCTCTTTGTCCGAATCGATAAGAAACGAAAATTCGGCGTCACAGCACTCTTGCGCGCAATGGGTATGGCAAGTGACCAAAAAATTCTAGAACTTTTTCCTTCTGAACATGCACAGAAGGTGATTAAGGCGTGTCTTGAAAAAGATCCTAAAACTCCTCACGAGTCATACATCGAAATCTATAAGCGTCTCCGTGATGGTGACCTTGCAACTGCAGAAAATGCAAAAGAATTTGTTGACGCGCTCTTTTCTCCTGAACGATACGACTTTTCTTCTGTAGGACGATACCGATTCAATAAACGCTTTGAACTTCCGCTTGAAGGAAAAGAAATCGAACGCCGAACAATTAGTGCGCAAGATGTGGCGCGAATCATCAACCATATTATTGAGCTTAACCATTCACCAAATGCGGAGGAAGATGATATCGACCACCTTGGTTCTCGACGCGTGCGCTATGTGGGAGAAATGCTTCAGCAGAAAATTCGTACTGGTGTAACCCAGATGAAGCGAAACATTCAAGACCGAATGTCGGTTATTGAGGCTGAGACGACACTTCCTATTACTATCGTAAACCAGCGACCGCTCCAGGCTCGTATTAAGGAATTCTTTACAACCAACCAGCTTTCGCAGTTCATGAACCAGGACAATATTCTTGGTGAAATTGAACACTTGCGAACACTTTCTGCCCTCGGTCCCGGCGGACTTACTCGTGAACGAGCAGGTTTTGAAGTTCGTGACGTGCACTCATCGCACTATGGTCGCGTGTGTCCTATTCATACTCCTGAAGGTCCAAATATTGGTCTTATTCTTCGTCTCTCAACGTTTGCACGCATTAATGATTTTGGAATTATTGAAACCCCGTATGCAAAAGTAAAAGATGGAAAACTCACAGGTGACATCGTGTACCTAAATGCACTTGAAGAAGAGAAATATGTTATTGCACACGCAAACGCGAAGGTGGATGACAAAGGAAAGATTCTTGATGAAAAAGTACAAGCTCGTGTGCGAACATCTCCGGGACTTGTAACTCGTCTTGAAGTTGATTTCATCGACGTTGCTGCAAACCAAGCATTCTCTATTGCGACTTCAACAATTCCTTTCCTTGAACACAACGATGCTAACCGAGCACTCATGGGTTCAAACATGCAAAAGCAGGCGTGTCCGTGTGTAGCACCAGAGGCTCCGCTTGTATCAACTGGTATGGAAGAAGAGGCAGCAAAATATACCGGACGTCTTGTGATTGCTCCTGAAGATGGTGAGATTACAGAAGTAGACGCACGAAAGATTGTACTTAAGGGCAAGAAAGAAACTCATACATTCAATCTCGTAAACTACTCACGAACAAATAGTTTCAACATGTTCCACCAGCGTCCAGCAATTTCAAAGGGTGCAAAGATTAAGAAAGGTGATGTTCTTGCCGACACGACAACTTCAGTAAATGGACAGATCGCGCTTGGACAAAATGTACTCGTGGCTTTCATGACATGGAATGGTGCAAACTACGAAGATGCCATCATTCTTTCTGAACGATTGGTGAAGAATAGTAAATTCACATCTATTCACGTGGAAGAATTTGTATGTAATGTTCGTGACACGAAGCTCGGTCCCGAAGTAACAACATGTGATATTCCAAATGTTGGTGAAGGAAAATTAAAAGATCTCGATGCCGAAGGTGTGATTCGTGTTGGTGCTGAAGTTGCGCCAGGCGATATTCTTGTTGGAAAAATTACTCCAAAAGGTGAAACAGAACTTACTCCAGAAGAACGACTATTGCGATCTATTTTCGGTGAAAAGGCACGTGATGTAAAAGACTCATCGCTTCGACTCGAAAATGGAAAGCGTGGACGAATCGTTTCAGTGCGTGTGTTCTCACGAGATCGTGGTGATCAGCTCGAAAGTGGAATCATTAAACGTATTCATATTGAAGTTGCACAACTTCGAAATATTTCAGTAGGTGACAAACTTGCTGGACGACACGGAAACAAAGGTGTTATCTCAAAAATTCTTCCTGTTGAAGAAATGCCATACATGGCAGACGGAACACCGATTGACGTTATTTTGACTCCACTCGGTGTACCTTCTCGTATGAACCTCGGTCAGATTCTTGAAATGCACTTAGGTCTTGCGGCAAATACACTTGGTTACCAAGCTGTGGTTCCTGCATTCCAGGGCGCGACAGAAACAGAAATTAAAGAAGAACTTGTGAAAGCGGGTTACCCAGAAAATGGAAAAGTAGAACTCTTTGATGGACAAACCGGCGAAGCTTTTGACCAGGCGATTGCTGTTGGATACATGTACGTACTTAAACTCCACCACATGGTTGAAGATAAGATTCACATGCGTTCAATTGGTCCCTACTCTCTTATTACACAGCAGCCACTCGGTGGAAAAGCGCAGCAAGGAGGACAGCGATTTGGAGAAATGGAAGTGTGGGCTCTTGAAGGTTACGGTGCGTCGCACATACTTCGAGAAGTGCTCACGGTAAAATCTGACGATATCCAAGGACGTTCACAAGCATTCGACTCTATTATTAAAGGCGAAAGTATCAAGGCGCCAAATGCACCAGCATCATTTAACGTTATGTTAAATACATTGCGGGGTCTTGGTCTTGATGTTGACCTAAAGCGTCTCGCGGGAAGAGAAGCGGAAGAAACAACAGATGGTGAATAATCAAAACTAACTACGAAATAAAACTATGAAAACATTAAACGCAACAGATTTCGATGCAATTAGTTTGAAGGTTGCTTCACCAGAAGTTATTCGCGAGTGGTCATTTGGAGAAGTTACTAAGCCCGAGACAATCAATTACCGTACTGGGAAAAGTGAACGAAACGGTCTTTTTGATGAGCGTATTTTTGGTCCTGAGAAGGATTACGAATGTGCCTGTGGAAAGTATCGACGTATTCGATATCAGGGAATTATTTGTGATAAGTGTGGAGTAGAAGTAACAAAAGCAATCGTTCGTCGTGAACGCATGGGTCATATTGAACTTGCTTCTCCTGTAGCGCATATTTGGTTCTTAAAAAATATTCCATCTCGAATCGCTCTTATTCTTGGTCTCCAGACACAGAACGTGGAAAAAGTAGTGTACTTTGCAGGCTACATCATCACTGAAATCGATCAGAAAGAAAAAGATCAGACACTCAAGAATCTTGATAATGAGTACAAGCAGAAGGTGCACGCAACAACTGATGACAAAACACTTGAGAAACTCAAAGAACTTCTTACAAACTCGAAGAAAGAAATTGACGAGCTTGCTCCATGGAATGTGCTTGACGAAGCGACATACCACCGATACTCATTGAAGTATGGTGCGTGTTTCAAGGCTGAAATTGGTGCTGAGGCAATACATAATATTTTCAGAAATCTTAATCTTGAACAATTGGTGAAAAAGGTTGAAGAGCGTCTTGAAAAATGCCCAACGGTAGAAAAAGAAAAGATGCAGAAGCGATTGTCCCTCTTGCGAGCTATGATTGTTTCAGGTATCCGTCCAGAGTGGATGTTTATGACTGTGATCCCAGTTATCCCACCAGGACTTCGTCCTATGGTTGCACTTGAAGGTGGACGACATGCAACTTCAGATGTAAACGATCTCTACCGTCGAGTAATCAACCGAAATAATCGTTTGAAGAAGCTCATCGAAATTGGCGCGCCAGAAGTAATTTTGCGAAACGAAAAGCGTATCTTACAAGAGGCAGTTGATTCATTGTTCGACAACTCAGCTCGAAACGATCAAGGTGCGGCGATGTCTCTCACTCAGAAGCGACAGCTCAAATCTCTCTCAGATAACTTAAAAGGGAAGCAAGGACTCTTCCGTCAGAACCTTCTTGGAAAACGTGTTGACTATTCTGCACGTTCGGTAATTGTGGTTGGACCACAACTACGACTTGAGCAATGTGGTTTGCCAAAACACATGGCCCTCGAACTCTTCAAGCCGTTTGTTATCTCAAAAATTCTTGCTCGAGAACTTGCATTCAATATTCGTGGAGCAAACAAATTGATCGAAGAAAAAACTCCAGAAGTGTGGGCGATATTGGAAGAAGTGATTCAAGGAAAGTACGTACTACTCAACCGTGCGCCAACATTGCACCGTCTTGGTATTCAAGCGTTCATGCCAATTCTTATTGAAGGAAACGCGATTCAACTCCACCCACTCGTATGTTCGGCATTCAATGCTGACTTCGATGGAGACCAGATGGCCGTACACCTTCCACTTTCAGAAGAGGCACAACGTGAGGCACGAGAGCTCATGGCGGCAAATAAAAATATTTTGAAGCCAGGTAGTGGAGACGCGACTGTTTCAGAAAAACTTCTCGACATCGTTTTAGGTGCATATATTATGACCAAAGTTGTTGAAGGAGGTAAAGGTGAAGGGAAAATATTTCCATCACCAAATGCGGCAGTTACGGCACGAGATTTTGGAGAGGTAGGATACCAGTCATTAGTGAAGGTGCTTCCAACAGATAGTCCGAAATATGCCAAGTTTGAAGGAAAGGTATTTGAAACAACTGTCGGACGACTTCTTTTCAACAGTGCACTTCCAAGCGATTACCCGTTCATTAATAATGAAATCAAAAAGAAATCAATGGGACCTATCGTTGATGAATTGGTTGATTTGTACGGCATTGAACAGGTGAGTGCCATCATGGACAAAATCAAGAACTTCGGCTTCAAGTATGTAACCAAAGCGGGTATTACATGGAGTATTGATGAGGTGAAGGTTGCTCCAGGTAAAAAGGAAATCGTTGATGTTGCCTTTACTAAGGTAGAAGAAATTTACGCACAGTATAATGACGGTCTTCTGTCTGATGAGGAGCGTTATGAAAAAACAGTTGAAGTGTGGAGTGATGTTATTGCCAAAATTAAAAAAGCAGTACCGCTGAGTTTGGTAAAACATTCGCCTGTGTATGACATGGTGGAATCTGAAGCTCGTGGATCTATTGGTCAGGTAGCCCAAATGGCCGGCATGAAGGGTCTCATTATCAACAACACAGGACGTGTTATTGACTACCCAGTAATCCCTTCATATAAAGAAGGTCTCTCACCAATCGACTACTTCGTAACAACTCACGGAGCGCGAAAAGGTATGTCTGACACTGCGCTTAACACCGCGAAAGCCGGATACCTTACTCGACGTCTCGTTGACGTTGCACAAGATATTCTTGTATCTGAAGAAGATTGTGGAACAAAAGAAGGCCTCCTTATCCGTCGCAAAACAGCTTCAGGAATCGAAATCCCGCTTACGAAAAATGTTTTTGGGCGAGTGCTTGCACAGGATATTATTACCAAAGACGGAACAGTACTCTTCAAGCGGGGGCATCTCTTAAATAAGATTGATGGTCAGAAAATAGATGCTGCACAGGTAGAAGAAGTATTTGTACGGTCACCACTTACATGTAAAACACTGCATGGTGTATGTAAGAAGTGTTACGGACAAGATCTTGGACGAAACAAGATGATTGAGCTTGGTGAGACGATTGGTATTGTAGCAGCGCAAGCGATTGGTGAACCAGGAACACAGCTTACTATGCGTACTTTCCACGCTGGTGGTGTGGCGGGAGTCGACATTACCCAAGGTCTTCCACGTGTTGAAGAAATCTTCGAAGCTCGAACACCAAAAAGTCCAGCAGTTATTTCTCAGTACGACGGTGAAGTAAGTAGTGTGAAAGAGAATGGCCGTGAAAAAATTATTACAGTCTTGCTCGCTGAGCACGAGAGTCGTGGTAAGAACAAAGGAAAGGAAATGGAATACACAGTGCCATTCCGACGTATGCCGCTTGTAAAAGCTGGTGATAAAGTTGCGAAGGGAGAACTTCTTACTGATGGATCAGCAGATCTCTACGAACTCTTCAAGTATGCGGGGCGTGATATTACTCAGGAATATATTGTAAACGAAGTAAACAAAGTGTATGAACTCCAAGGTGCTGCGGTAAATCGTAAACACCTCGAAGTTATCATCCGACAGATGTTTAGTCGAAAGAGCATCAAGACTCCAGGTGATACCGGCTTTACACAAGGTGATGTGGTAGAAAATTACATCTTCTCAGTAGAAAATCTTCGTATGAAGGAAGAAGGTAAAGAAGAAGCGAAAGCAGAAGCGGTGGTGCTTGGTATTACAGAGGCGTCGCTTTCAACACAGTCATGGCTTTCATCGGCGTCATTCCAAAACACAACTCGTGTGCTTATTAACGCCGCAGTACGCGGAACGGTAGACGTGCTCCGAGGTCTCAAGGAAAATGTAATTATTGGACGACTTATTCCAGCAGGAACAAACTTTGCAGATAGTGAGGAGGTAAAGAATAAGAAGAAATAACAAATACAAGAAACATATGTCAACAGCTGTCGAAACAATCAAAGAACGGCTGAATATCGTTGACGTAGTTTCTTCGTATGTGCAACTTGAAAAGTCTGGACGACAGCTCAAGGCTCGATGTCCATTCCATTCCGAAAAAACAGCATCATTTTATGTTTCTCCGGAGCGCAATTCGTTCCATTGTTTTGGGTGTAACACATCTGGTGACATATTTTCTTTTGTCGAAAAGATAGAGGGAGTCGCTTTTGTTGATGCGCTTAAACTTCTTGCCGACAGGGCACATGTTGATCTTGGTCAATTTAGAAAAGACGGTGCGGGCACAGAAGATAAGTCGCTTTTTGAAGCGATGGAGTACGCAACAGATTTTTTTGCAGGCAAATTGCAAACTTCACCTGAGGCGCTCCAGTATCTTTTGTCACGAGGTATAACACAAGACACAATTCGAGAATTCCGTATTGGATATGCACCTGATGCATGGCATCAGCTTGAGACGTATTTAGGATCAAAAGGTATATCAGTAGATCATGCCGAAAAGTCAGGAATGATTGTTCGGAAAAATGAAGGAGGTGGATTCTACGATCGTTTTCGTGGAAGAATCATGTTTCCAATTACAAATAGTACTGGGCACGTGATTGGTTTTTCAGGGCGAATATTACCGAGTGTTGCCGATGGGAAAGAAACAGCGAAGTATGTGAATAGTCCAGAAACAGAATTGTACAAAAAGTCTAAAGTTCTGTTTGGCTACGATAAAGCAAAACGGGCGATTGCAGAAGAGGGAAGCTGTATTATTGTTGAAGGCCAAATGGATCTTTGTATGGCACATCAAGCAGGTACCAAAAATGTTGTTGCTGTTTCAGGCACAGCACTCACTTTTGAACATCTCCGTCTTATCCAGCGATTTACTAATACTCTTGTGTTCTGCCTTGATTCCGATAAGGCGGGGATTCAAGCATTGAAACGGAGTGCTGAACTAGCATTTGCAATGCAGATGGATGTGCGTGTTATTCCGTTATCACATAGTAAAGATCCAGCAGACTTGATATTAAGCTCTCCGGGCGAGTGGATTCAGGCGACAAAGAAATCTCTCCCGCTCATTGAGTTTTTGGTAGAGCTTCATACTCAAGATGGACTCACGGAAGAATATTCGAAACGGATAACCAAAGAAATAGTTCCTTTGATTCGCGGGATTGCAAACACCATAGAACAAGCGGTTGCGGTGCGGAATGTGGCTGAGAAGTTACGAATTGGCGAAGCGGCGATTTGGGCAGCAGTCAAAAGTGCGCCTGAACGAAAAGAGCAGGTAGTAGAAAAGATAGATAAACAAGCTCCTTCAAAAGATAGACTGCAATCAATTCAAGAATTACTGCTTGGAGCACGAACAGCATCCGCTCAAGATAGTGAACATATCCAAACTTCGATGGATCGAATTCATACTGAATGTGGCATTGTGTTCGATAATAATATTCCAAAAGATATCTTGTCGCGATTCGCTCTGTCATTTGAAGTAGGGCATGGAAGCGAAGATGAAAAGAAGCAGCATACGAGTATTCTGGAACTTTTGAAGGAGTACGAAAAAGAGTGTATTCGGACGAGTATTGAGCGAATTATGGAGGAAATTAAGAAAACGGGGGGCGGTGAAGAGGAGTTACGGCAGGTACAAGCATTATCAATAAAGTTACGGGCAATCGGAGTATAATATCAAGTATGAAAAAAACTAAGAAAAAAGAGAAAAAAGTCGTTGCAAAAAAGAAAACCACAAAACCAGTTGCCAAAAAAGTGGTCAAAAAAGTGGCAAAACAAAAAAAGGTTGCTAAACCAGTGAAAAAGAAAGTCGCTAAAGTGGTCAAAAAAGCCGCTCCTAAAAAAGTTGCTAAAAAGACTGCGCCTGCAAAAAAAGTGGTTGCGGCGAAACAAGTAAAAGCAAAACCTCTTGATAAAAAAGCAGAACTTCGAGAAAAGCATGCCCAAGAACTTATTGCTAAGGGTAAAGAGCGTGGCTTTGTGAGTTTTGATGAAATTCTCAAGCACTTCCCAACGATTGAAGATGATCTTGATTTTCTTGAAGACCTCCATGCTCGCTTTGCTGAAGCGAACATTGACGTGCTTGAAGGTGGGAATCTCCTTGATCTTGACGAAGACTTTTCAAAACTTGGAAAAGAAGATGGGAGCTTTGATTCTATTCAGATGTATTTACGTGAAATCGGACGTTACCCGCTCATTAATGCTGCTCAAGAACGAGATTTAGCCAAGCGTATTGAAGCCGGAGAAAAAGAAGGACGTGATATTCTCGCACGTTCAAACTTGCGTCTGGTAGTCTCAATTGCCAAAAAGTATGTAGGACGAAGCCAAGACCTCACACTCCTTGATCTTATTCAAGAAGGAAATCTTGGTCTCTATAAAGCCGTAGAAAAGTTTGACTGGAGTAAAGGATTTAAGTTTTCAACCTATGCAACATGGTGGATTCGCCAAGCTATCACTCGTGCTTTAGCCGACCAGTCTCGCACTATTCGTATTCCGGTGCACATGGTGGAAACAATCGCGAAATATAAACAAGTGGTTCGTCGACTATCACAAGATCTTGGACGTGATCCATTGGCGGAAGAAATCGCTGCAGAAATGGGACTTGAGGTTGATAAGATTCACATGATTGAAAACATCAATCAAGACACGGTGTCGCTTGAAAAACCAATCGGAGATGATGATGACAAATCAACACTTGGTGAATTTATTGCTGATGACAAAATTTTAGGACCTGATCAAGAATCATCTCGACGTATTTTAGCTGACCAAATAAATGAAATCTTAGGCGATCTTTCTGAAAAAGAACGAGAGATTATTGAAATGCGAAATGGTTTGGGTGAATATCAAGGCGTACAGCACACACTAGAAGAAGTGGGACAAAAGTTTAGTGTTACCCGCGAGCGTATTCGCCAGATCGAAGCCAAGGTTCATGAGAAAATTCGAACTCATGAGAAGATTCATCGGCTTAAAGGATATTTTTAATTTATGGCATTCTTAGATACAGTAAAACTTGATATTGCAGCCGGAAAAGGTGGAGATGGAGTTGTGCGATGGCGTCGTGAGAAAAGTATTGCCATGGGTGGTCCGTATGGAGGCGACGGTGGTGACGGAGGGGATGTGTATATCCAAGGCGTGCGTAACTTGCATGCTTTGAATCATTACCGACACGTACACCGTTTTCAAGCGCAAGATGGCGCGCCCGGTGCAGGAAAGCTAATGCATGGCAAACGTGGAGATGATCTCATTCTTACATTTCCACTTGGGACGAAAATCATCAATACGGATTTAGATATTTCATACGAACTCTTGAATGAAAACGAACGAGTTCTTATTCTCCATGGTGGAAAAGGAGGTTTGGGAAATAATAATTTCAAAAACTCAACTCGTCGTGCCCCAGAAATATTTACACCAGGAAAACGAGGTGAGTTTGCAACGTTTGAAATAGAACTCCAACTCATTGCAGATGTGGGGCTCATTGGTTTTCCGAATGCAGGAAAGTCGTCTCTTTTGAATTCACTGACGAATGCAACTTCAAAAGTGGCAAGCTATGCATTCACCACACTTGAGCCGCATTTGGGGGATTATTACGGAAATGTGATTGCAGATATTCCAGGACTCATTGAAGGGGCAAGTGAAGGCAAAGGTTTAGGGCATAATTTCTTGCGCCATATTGAACGCACGCGCATCTTGGCACATCTCGTAGCGGCGGATAACGAAGATGTAGGGCAGGCATATCGTACTATTCGTGCCGAGCTTGGGATGTGGAACGGAGAACTCTTGAAAAAAGAAGAGATCGTGATTTTGACAAAAATAGACACCATAACCGACCCTAAGATTCTAAAGAAAAAACAACAAGAGCTTGAACGAGTGAGCAAAAAGGAAGTACACCTCTTGTCTTTGTATGAGGACACTTCTATCAAGGAGTTTTCAGAGGTTTTGAACACATATCTCAATAAAAAGGTTGAAGAAGTTAAAATCAAGAAAGCTCCAGCTAAAAAAGCAGTCGCAAAAAAGGTTGCTAAAAAAGTAATCAAGAAGGTGGTGACAAAAAAGAAGGTGAAGAAATAGATTCTGGCCTACACTTGCTAAAGTAAAAGAACTGTGCTGTAATGTAAAAAGCACAGTTCTTTTACTTTTATCTGCCACAGCTTCAAGTGTTTACAGTAAGAAAACTCCCTCAAACACTATCTTTCACATACACACATAATTTGTCTGCAGACAAATTTGCTACGCTCGACAGAATTTCCTACTGAAAATTCGTCTGCGCGATGTATGTTTAAGATATGTTTGAGTCTGTTATATTTGAACGTTTGAAGCTGTGGCAGACCCAATTTCTGGTGTCTGGCAGTACGACGAAAAACTCACAAGGAGAATACGTCATGGCAAACCAAAACCAAAAATTTCTTGGAGCACTCATAGAGCATGCCCCGTCTGAGGAACTCAGTACAGACGAAAAGCAATACTGGATTCAGCATGGCACTGAGCTTAGTGAGGTACTTGTAAAAGCATTGAAGCGTAATCTCGTTGCTGTTGCAGTCGCCTCCGCCCTCCTCACCTTCGTCGGCACCGTATCGCTTCCGGCGACTACGGAAACTTTTGTGGCATGCGAGAAGTTTGTGTTCGATACCGTAAAAGATGCAGGGGTGGACGTCTTCACTGACAATAACTTTTTTACCTACTTCCTGTCGGACGGCGGCAAGGTTGAGCCTGCGCAATCGGAGCGTGAGCTTTGTTACGCAAAGCTCGAAAGAGACTCACGTGACTTACCAATCATTGCTTACATCGGTGGTGAAGAGAAAGCAGAAACACTCCTTACAGACATGTGTAACTTGTTGAAAAAGCAGGCGCACGGTGGCAAGGGTGCGCTCCTCACTAATGGCTACGCCAACATTTTCTACATCCGAGATAGTACTGGTGTGCTTCGCACGGTCCGTGTGTGCTGGCGTCATCGCTGGCGTGTCCGTTCGGACTCCGCCCAGGGTCCTTGTACTTGGGGTGGTTGTGGCCACCAGGTGTTTTATCACAACTCAGATCTTTCATCCTCAGAAACTTTGGTTTCGGCGCACGCCTGATTCTTTCATCCTTGAACACTTTGACCCTCGCTTGCTTCGGCAGCGAGGGTCGCTTTTATATAAACTAGACTTCATTTTGCTATACTACTTCTGTGACGCTCGACGACTACAAAAAAGCCAATTTACCTGAAACACCTGGGGTGTACTTTTTTCGTGATGCAACAAACAATGTTTTATATATTGGCAAAGCAACCTCGCTGAAAGATCGCGTGCGTAGCTATTTTGCTAAAGACTTACACAAGACTCGGGGTTTGAAAATTGTAAGCATGGTGGTGAACGCCTCCACGATTTCTTTTCAAGCAACACCTTCTGTCCTTGAAGCAATCCTTTTAGAGACAAATTTAATCAAGAAATATAAGCCCGTCTTTAATACGAAAGAAAAGGACGACAAGAGCTACAACTGTGTGGTTGTCACTAAAGAAGAGTTTCCTCGAGTTTTGGTTTTACGTACGCGTAACGTCCTTGAAGAAATAAAAAAAGACATTGCGTACACGTTTGGCCCATTTGCTTCAAGTCAGGCTCTTAAAGATACTATAAAGATTATTCGCAAGATATTTCCTTTTCGAGATACCTGTATACCTAATGTGGGGAAGCCATGTTTTAACGCGCAGATAGGATTATGTCCAGGAGTGTGTTCAGGGACCTGCTCAAAGGAGGATTACAAGAAAATAATAAAGAACCTCATTTCGTTTTTTAAAGGAAACAGGGAAGAGATTTTGAAGCGTCTTACAAAGGACATGAACGCTGAGGCAAAAGCGCTTCACTTCGAAAAAGCCCAAGAGCTTAAAAAGACAATTTTCGCCCTTACGCACATTCGCGATAGCGTGCTCATTAAGCATACTCAAGAGACACTACTGAGCGAAATAAAATCCATTCGTATCGAAGGCTACGACGTTGCGCACATTTCAGGTACGAATAGAGTTGGCGTGATGGTGGTACTTGAAAACAGCGAACCGCAAAAAGCTGAGTACCGAAAATTTAAACTTCCTGAAAAAATAAATGATGACTATGGGGCACTACGCGAAATGCTGACACGGCGATTTATGCATACAGAATGGCGTTTTCCTGATCTTATGGTGATCGATGGCGGACAAGGGCAGATGAATGTTGCACAAGAAGTGCTCCATGCGTACAAGCTCACCATCCCTCTTGTTTCTGTAGTAAAAAACAAAGCACATAAGCCCGATCACTTCCTCGGAAATGGGGATTTTCTGAAAATGTATCAGAAGGAAATTCTCTTGACAAATTCTGAATCTCATCGTTTTGCTATGTCCTATCACACTCAGTTGAGGAATAAGAATCTTTTTAAAATAAAAGACACACATCGTAAAGGGAGAACGAAATAGAATCAGATACCGTCAACGTTGTGCACAGGTTATCCACTGATATAATGCATCCACTACTAATTAAAAAAGTGTATGCGCGAGGTCACACAAATAAAAAAACGAAACGGAAACACGGTTCCATTTGAAAAAACAAAGGTTGCAAGCGCGATGAAAAAAGCGTTTGCATCTCAAGCGATTTCAATTGCAGATGACAAGCTCATGCAGCTTGCTGATCTTGCGGTGACACATGTGCATATTAAGTTCCAAGATACTGTTCCTACAGTTGAAAATATCCAAGATATTGTCGAGATGGTAATTATGCAGGCGGGATATTTTACCGTTGCCAAGGCGTATATTATTTACCGATACGAGCATACTAAAGAGCGACAAGAAGAGGTGCAGGAGCTCATTGACGAAAACGCACTCTATGTAACTAAGAAGAACGGTAAAAAAGAAAAATTTTCTGTTGATAAAATCCGCGCATGCCTCCTTCACTATGTAAAAGGGTATGAAAAGGATATTAATATTGATCGAATCGTAAACCAGGTGACACTCGAAG
>JBBSJU010000008.1:0-32661 GCA_038256975.1 Minisyncoccia bacterium
ACCCTGAGACAAATACTTAATTCCATCAGGAAGTTCTGGGAAATTACTAAATGTTGCCACTGGTATGAGATCAATATATTTCTCAAAAACAAAGGCTCTCGACAGATCTTCAGTCGGTAAATCTTTTATGATTGTTCCGTGATTTATGATAATTGTTCTGTTACAAAGAGATTCAATATCCCCTACATCGTGAGAGGTTAAAAAGATGGTTGTCTCTTCTTCCTCATTTATTTTAATTAATAAATCTCGCAACGCTTTCTTTGCAACAACATCAAGTCCTATCGTTGGTTCATCCAACAATATAATTTTTGGTTTATGAATAAGCGAAGCGGCTACTTCTGCTCGCATTCTTTGACCAAGAGACAGCTTTCGAACAGGTTGATCAATAAAAGATCCAAGATCAAAAAGTTTCGTTAACTCAATAATGCGCTTCTTTATCTGCGCATCGCTCAAGTCATACATTACTCCGAAAAACTCAAGTGAATCGGTAAGCGGAAGGTTTGGTAACAATTGCGAACGTTGACCAAATACAGTACCAATCTGATATGCAAGCTTTTTTCTATCTTTGGTAGGATCTAGCCCAAGGATATTCACCTTTCCAGAACTTGGGAACAGAATGCCTGTAAGCATCTTAATTGTTGTCGACTTTCCTGCCCCGTTTGGTCCAATAAATGCCACACGCTCACCTTTTGAAACAGAGAAAGAAATATTATCTACAGCCGTTATCTCTTTGGTTTCTGGGGAAAACATGTTTTTCGTCCAACCAGAAGATGGGTTCTTCACTGGAAAAGTGAACTTCTTGGAGAGGTGAGAGACGATGATGGAATTTAAACTCATGTTATAAGTTGTATCTTAACAAAAGCAATACTGAATAGCGATATACCGTCCATCTAACAACCTTATGGAAACATACGATCGATGCTCCGTGGGTAGGGCTATCTCGGCTTACAGCCGCAGTACAGGTTTCCCATTTTCTCAAAGCAAAGCTTTTCAAAAATACGGGAGAACCTTTTCGATCCCTACACGAAGAACAATCAATTGTTCTTCTCCACGGAGCTCAAAAAATCAAAAACCCCTTTCGGGGTTTAAGATTTTTACGAGCTCCGTGGGTAGGGATCGAACCTACGACCAATTCCTTAACAGGGAACTGCTCTACCGCTGAGCTACCACGGAATGTTTCTATTCTATTAGTTCTCTCTCGACAAAACAACACAGTTTTTGCAGTTCCCTGTACGGTCACTGTCTGCCTTTATTTTGCCACTGAGCTACCACGGAATGTTTAATTCAATAAGACTCTTTCAAGCCATATGGAATATAAAGGATACTACCACTTTTCCTTTTCTATTTCAAATCCTCTTTTCCCTCTTGTTCCTCCTCATTCTCCTCTATCTTTGGTGGTACAAGTCGCTTAATTTCTACCTCCACATCTTTCACCTTTTGAGTAATACTTTTTAGCTTACGTAAAAGAATGAACCAAGAAAAAACAAAAGTAAGGAGAAGGGGTGCAATATATGCAAGTAGTTTTACAACTCCCCTATTTTCTAAATACATACCTGCAAAATATCCAAGTACCGCTGGTACACCAAAGATGAAAATAGTCTCAAATGATAAAAATGAAAGTTTGCGCGACAATGTCTCTTGTTCGGCGCGAAGTGTCTGTAGTTTTTGCTCTGTAGAATCCATATGAGATTTATCGAAGCAAAAAGGTAACTGATCCGACAATAGTTACTGTAACAATAGGAGTATTTTTAAGATATGAAAACATGTGTGTAAAGTATATACCGTATTCTGCGCACCCGCTACGGATGTGATATTATTTAACACATATGAACACCAATGAATCTCAACCAATTCAAAATATTCCCACTCCAAAAGGTATTTTAACGACTCAGATGGCAATATTGCTTGGAAGCATAATTATTGCTCTAGGACTCTTCTTTGGACTTATGACAAACAGTGGTTCTCCATCAACAACAAGTGGGCCGGGATGGACAAAAGCTATCGCAGCACTTGATCTTAATAAAAAGAAGTTCGAACAATGTCTCGCAGACAACAAATATGAAGCACGTGTTCTTGCTGATATTCAAGCTGGACAGATAGCTGGTGTAAGTGGAACACCTTCTTCATTTGTTATTGGAACAAACGGCACACAATATCGCATCAATGGCGCGCAACCTGTTGAAACTGTACGAGCAACCATTGAAAATGCACTCGCTGGAAAAGCAAGTACCGACGCTCAAGTAACAATTGCGCCCATTAGCGCACAAGATCACGTGCTCGGTGAATCAAATGCTCCTATTACCATCATTGAATATTCAGACCTTGAATGTCCCTTCTGTATTCGCTTCCATACAACACAAGAGACGATTATGAAAGAATACGCCGGAAAAGTTAAATGGGTACACCGACACTTCCCACTTGATTTTCATCCAAGCGCAAAACCGTACGCATATGCCGCAGAGTGCGCAGCTGAAATTGGTGGCAATGATGCATTCTGGAAAATGATTGATTACATTTTCAAAAACCAACCACTGAAAAGTTAAGTGTGTATAACTCTTCACAAAGAGGTACCTTCTCTGGTATAATGAATGCATAACAGAAAACTCGAGCCTTCCCTCGAGTTTTTTGTATGCCTAAAATATTCATCTAACTCAAGCAGCAAACGTGTATGGAAAAGCCTCTACATTTTTTCGCTTCTTACTCTCATACATAGCTTTATCTGAAGCATCAAGCATATCTTTTGCACTCATACCTTTACGATACAAAACACTTCCAATACTTGCGGCAAAAGAAATTATCTTATCTTCGATTGTATACGGCTCAGCACCAAGGGTGGCGATACGCTTTAATACTAAAGACATTTTTTCATACGAGCGTGTATTTCGTGTAATAACAATAAACTCATCTCCTGCATAGCGAAACGCTGCGTGTTCTTCACCAACTGCTTCTGACAAAAACCGTGCAAATATCCTCAAGTATTCATCTCCAAAGCCGTGCCCGTACATATCATTCATCTTCTTGAAATCGTTAAGATCAAGAAATGTCATCCCAAACACATACGAATTATCTCGCTCCGCTTTCATTATTTCTTTTTCTATTTCTTCCAAGAAAAACATTCTGTTTGGAATGCCTGTCACTTGGTCGTAGAGTGCGCGTTGTAAAAGCTCTTCTTCTTTTTTTCGTGCTTCCGTCACATCCACACATTCAATAACTACGTAATTTAATTTTGTACTATAGGTATACTCAATGCGAATTCCATCACGTTTTACTTCATCAATAATAAGTGGATGCGGACTACGAGAACGACAGGCGTCTTCGGTAACTTTATGAGCAAAAGCGGCGTGGTCATCAGGAAGGATCTGCTGTGGTGTAGAGAAAGAAAGGGTGTGTAGTAATTGTTTTGCGCGCGAAGAAACATGTACGACAGCACCAGACTCATCACACAAAAGAATCGCGTGACTATCATCTATATATTTTTCAATTATTTTTTCTACTTGCATACATCAAATCTATACCCCGAGCATTGTTCGCAAATGTTCGGGCGCTTCCCACGGCGGATCAAATGTGAGTGTTATTTTTGGCGTTCCAAAACCACCCAAAGTAACTGCGCTCTCAACTTGTTCCAAAATCGCGTCAGCATAGGGACAAAAAGGTGATGTCAGTGTCATCATAACTTCTGTCCACGCTGGCGATTTCTCCCCATCATTATCAGTAAAGTGTATCACGGTCTTGTAAATGAGTCCGAGTGAATTCACACCAATGCCAAGTTCTGGATCAATCACCTCATCTAGTGCCGCACGCAGCTTTTCTTCAGTGTACATATTTTATTCATTAAAACCATCCTTTTTTATTTCCCGAAGAATCTCTGTACCCCCTGTCCGAATAATTTTTCCTCCGTCCATGAGATACACAGTATCGACTGCAAGTAACTCTGCAAATTCAAAAGAATGGCTTACCAATACAATTCCCAAACCTTCATTCTTCAAAACATTCAAAACTTGTCCTACTACAACCTTGGCATCTCTATCAAGTCCTGCATCTATTTCATCCAAAAATACGTATGCTGGCTTCAAAACAACAACCTGAATCAGCTCCTGCATTTTACGTTCACCACCGGAGAGATTTTCGTGAACATTTTTTTCTATCAAATATATTGGCAAGCTATATGCCTCGCAGATCTTTTTTACCTTATCAACAAATAAAGGCAGCGCGATCTTTTCAGAAAACTTTGTCTCGTACGCAATGTGTAAAAAAGAAATGAAAGAAACCCCCGCAAGTACTAAAAGATGCTGTGGTACATACTGTATGCCTTTTTTGTAAATATCCAGAAGTGAATTCTTTGAGATATCTGTTTGGTCTAATGAAATATCTCGTTCCTTACAGATAACACTCGGATGTAGAAAGAGTCCGTGAAGAAGCGACGTCTTTCCTGAACCATTCTTGCCTACAAAAAGTGAAATAGTCCCCGACGAGAAAGAAATATTTAGAGTAGAAGCAAGGGCTTTACCTTCTTTAGATTCAACTCTTAGTTCTGTAATGGAAAGCATGTTTGTAGTGTTTTTTGGAGTGCCTGATATATGAGAAGTACGCACCTCGTTCGTGATTCAACTATTGTAACACCTACGCAGGCATACACAGATCCAGGGGTTAGTAATCGTAATTCCTCAATACTTTTTCCTTTCAAAAACTCTGTGAACAAAGAGCTCGATGCTGTAGAAAGCGCACATAGTGTGCCATTAAAAGAAACCTCTGTGACGTACCCGTTTTCCATTTTTAGATATAAACCCAAACTGTCTGCACAGCCCTCATTCAAAACATGTACGTGGCAAGTAGCATCACTCATAACGCGATTGTTTTGCGGAACACGTGCGTGTTCAAGTAAAAATTCTGAATACAGGTCGTGGCTCATAGTGAAAATGTTGTTGCTACTTTTTGCAAAGCATCCGTGAGTACATCAATATCCTCTTTTGTCGTGTATCCATACACACTTACCCGCACTACTCCATTTTCAGAAACTTTTCGGGCAATAAGTTCAGCGCATTGGAACCCCGCACGAACTGCGACTCCGTTTTCACCAAGAATATGTGCTACATCGTGCGGATGAACACTTGGAATTGCAAAAGAGAGAACGCCAACATTATCATCACCAGCATACACGGACACGTATGGAAGTTTGCGTAAAACTTCTCGCGCATAGTTGATAATTTCTTTTGTATGATCTCTAATTTTTTCAACATTATTTTTTTGGAGATAATCTATCGCTGCGCCAAGACCTATTACCTCAGCAATGGGTGGCGTACCAGCTTCAAACTTTTTTGCATTTTCTAAAAATATTGTTTTTTCTTTTGAAACACTGGAGACCGTTCCTCCGCCACCATAGGGTGGGACAAAAGATTGTATCCATTTTTCTTTAAGAAGAAACGCCCCAACTCCTGTCGGTCCACACATTTTATGTCCACTAAAAAAGAGTGCGTCTGCATCAAGATCTTTGAACGAGATTGGAATATGTCCAACAGTTTGTGCAGCATCGACAATAACAAACGCATTTGTGTGTCGAGCAATTTCTACCAACTTTTTTACTGGAAGAATCGTTCCCACTACATTACTTGCATGAATAAGGGAAACTATCTTTGTTTTTTCAGTGAGAAACGACTCGAACACGGATTCTTGTATTTGAAACTTTTCATCCACAGGCACAACTTTCAAAATCATTTTTTTGCGTTGTGCGAGCTGTTGTAGTGGCACAAGCGTTGCATGATGATCAAGTAGAGTGACAAGAATTTCATCTCCTTCTTGTAAATCCAGATTGTGTTCCAGAGTAGAAATGAGGAGCTGCGCCGAAGCAGTAGAGCCACTAGTAAAAATAACCTCTGACTCATTTGCATCGACAAAACTAGCAACCTTTTTTCGTACCTCTTCAAATGCGTTAGTTGCACGTGTTGCAGACTCGTACATACCCCTGTGAGTAGAGGCTCGATAATCTTTGTAATACTCATCCATTACCTCAATTACTACATTTGGAGTAAGCGAAGTAGATGCGGAATCGAGATACGAAACGCCAGGTTTTACGCTTGGAAAATCAGATAGAGGAAACATCCTTTCAGACTATATAAAATAGGAAGTAAAGGCAAGGAAAGAAGTCAAAAACTATCCCTTCTTTAAAATATTTTTCTTCAAATCTTGGTATACAGACTGCGAGACACCTGCGTTCTCTGCTTGCCAATATTCAACATCAGAAATTTTCTCAAGACGCACAGCGTGACTTGAGTGCGTTGTTTTGTTTTCTATCTCAAGCATCGGTATGCAATCAATAACTCCATCTGTACCAAATTGATACAGTGTGACATTTTGTGTAGCTTGTACATTAAAAACTTCGTGAGGTACATGGGTGCGAATGCGTGAAATAATTCGTCCATTCCCTTCTGTGTATCCACGAACATTGAGAGTAGACTTTCCGTTGTTCCCCTCATGAAGAACTTCTATAAACGAATCCAGCACTTCATCTTCCTTTGCAATTAGAACTACTTCCACTTCTACTTTTGCGTTTACTCCAACATGAACCTGTAAAAACTTTCGTGAACTGACATCATGTACAATGCGAATCTTTTTTTCTTCGTGTTCTTCCACTACAACAATTTCGCGGATATCATCAATAAATTCCGGAGACACACACTTGAGTCCGTATGTGTGTGCTTGCCCTTTTGTATAGTTTGAAAAATAATCAATATGCATCATACTTGTTTTTCTTCAAATTCAAGCTCAATCAAACGATTAAGTTCAAGAGCATATTCAAGTTGGAGAGCTTGCACAAGTGGTCGCATAAAGCCTTTGACCAAAGCACGCCGCGCATCGTTTTCTTTGAAACCTCGCATGGCAAAATACCACATCATTTCATCGCTCACACTACCAACACTTGCCTCATGCGCTAGCTCGCAACTCCCGTTACTCCTCTTTACACACGGTATTGCTTCAATAGACGACTCGCTATCAAGTAAGAGTCCGTCACAAATTACCGAAGCGTGACAATTGTCTGCACCCTTTGCAAACTGTATAAATCCTCGGTATCGCGACACGCCACCTTCTTTAGCGATTGATTTTGACTTGGTAAGCGAGCGAGTATTTTTTGCAAGATGAATAACTTTCGTTCCAGTGTCTTGCACCTGATTAGCACTTGCAACCGTTACCCCTAGACTTTCTGAATATGCACCCTCACCCATGAGGACAGATGTTGGGTAGAGCATGGTGGTGTGCGAGCCAATATTCCCATTACACCAAATAATAACTCCTTGCTCATCCACTATGGCCTTTTTGGTATTTAAATTAAATGTATTTTTGGACCAGTTTTCGATACTTGTATATTTAAGCGTTGCGCCTTTTTTGACAATAAGTTCAACACAGCCCGCGTGGAGCGAAGATGCCGCATACTTCGGTGCAGAACATCCTTCGATGTACTCAATGCTACTTCCTTCATCTGCAATAATGAGTGTGTGCTCAAATTGCCCCGATGATGGTGCATTCATTCTAAAATATGCTTGCAGGGGCAGTGTGACCTTTACTCCTTTTGGAACATAAATAAATGTTCCTCCGCTCCATACCGCACCATGTAAACTCACAAAGGCATGCTCCTCTGGCTTTATACAGAGACTCATGAAATATTCCTGTACCAACTCTGGATATTTTTCTAAAGCTACATCCATGTTTTCAAAAATAACACCTTGAGCCTTGAGAGAATCCTGAATGCGGTGATACACCACCCCTGAATCATATTGAGCACCAACACCGCCCAAAAATTCTCGTTCTGCTTTTGGAATTCCCAATTTCTCAAATGTGTCTACTATTTCTTTTGGCAACTCTTTCCAATCTTTTGTCTCAGAAACTGTTGGGTCGAGATAATATGTAATTGTATTCAAGTCGAGCTCATCTAAACTTGGTCCCCACTCAGGAAGTTTCGCGTTTTGCCACAACGAAAACGCGTGAAGCCTTTTTTCTAACATCCATAGAGGCTCTTTTTTTTGTTCTGAAATATTTTTAACTATTTCCTCGGTAAGCCCCTTTTCCACATTTAGATAAACTTATTAGCAATATATTTTATTACCGCAAGGAGCACCGCCACCATAAGCGCCCACCCAAAACCATATATGGTAAAACCAATAATAAGTTTGTCGACAAATACAAGAAGGAGGGCGTCAATCACGATTGCAAACAGTCCAAACGTAACGAGTGTCAGTGGAAGCGAAAGAAGAAGCAGTATCGGACGAATGGTAATGCTCGCAATACCAATGAGCAGCGATGCAACTGTAGCTGCATACCAGCCAGAAATTTGCATAGACTGCGGCAAAAGATACGCGATCAAAAGTAATCCCAAGGCACCAATAAGAATTCGTAAAAGTATTTTCATATACAAGTAATTATAGCGCGATTATTACATCTCTTACATACCCTTCACTCATAAGCAGTTTTTCTTTGCCAAACCTAGCCCCACCCAAAGAAAAACTATTATTCGTTCTAGGATCTATAAAAATTATTTCACTAATTGTTTTAAGTCAGCCAAAACCTCTTCAGCATGTATTTCCGGGCGTACCTTTTCATAAACCTTTGCAATTTTGCCCTCTTCGTTAATTAAAAATGAAACTCGAAACATACCGTCGTACTCCCGACCCATAAATTTCTTTCGCCCCCACGCTCCGTAACTATCTGCTACTTTGTGATCAATATCAGCAAGAAGCGTAAACGGAAGATCATATTTCTCTTCAAATTTCTTATGACTTTTTTCAGAATCAGCACTTACACCGAAAACACTGATGCCAAGCTTCTTGAATGCTGGAAAATTATCACGCAACATACATGCTTCTTTTGTACATCCTGGAGTATCGTCTTTGGGATAAAAATATACAAGTTTGTAGCTGCCTTTGTAATCAGAAAGTTTATGCACTTTTCCATTTTGATCAGGCAAACTAAATTCGGGAGCTTTTTTGCCAACTTGTACGAGATTCATATAGTAAAAAGTGTACCTCGAAATTGAGACAAAAAGAAAGCCGCGCAACTGCGTGCGCGGCTTTAATTTCTCCAAGACCAAAAATTAGAAGTATTGCCGCCAAAGCGCTTCCTCAGCAGGACTTGCTGGTGTATGGAACCTCACAGGAAGTCGGCCTTGAGACAACAAAGTAACAACTCTCACAAGTCTGCCATTATCTTCCTTGATTTCCACTGGAAGAAGATCTCCCGTAATACGTATAAATCTCCCTTTTCTGAAGACAGCGTAGTTGTCACCAGGATGCTGTCCATCAGTCGCGGCAAAACGCGAGAGATCTGTATGTCCAGTTAGCTCTGGGCGTTCGCTGAAAGCAAAAAGAAGTCCTACAGGAATACCGTACATCAAAAACAGTACGAAAAGAACTTGCAACCAGATTTTCATAGATTTCTCCAGTCCGAAAGCTGCGGAAGTCGCAACCTCTCTTCCAAGTAAATCATAGAAGTTTCGTTTGTCAATTGCCCTTTCACCCACCTACGCGCTATAGTATATGGATTATGGAAAACACCCTTTCGATCATTCAATTAGTACTTTCTGTACTTTTAATTGGTCTTATTTTGCTCCAACGACCTGTAACAGACTCAGGTGCGTTAAGTGGCGGTGAAGCAGCAAGTACTCATGTAAAGCGAGGACTTGAAAAGACTGTCTACCAGATTACTATTCTTGTAGCCCTTGCATACATTGCTTCAAGTCTCGCGAACCTCCTCTTCTAAACCTATCATGGAACGGCTTCTTGCCCGATATATTGTCGCCCTTCAAAGTTACTCAAAAAAACAAGTAGCGACTTTTCTCGTGCTTGGACTTGTGGGACTTGCTTCCATCATCGCAGGAATTATGCTCCTCAACACAAAATTCTTGGTTGAAAAATCTCTTCCTGGTGGACACATTACCGAAGGTGTTATTGGTTCTCCCTACGCGATCAATCCCGTTCTTGCAGTATCCCAAACAGACAAAGACCTCACTGCTCTTATTTTCTCTGGACTCATGCGCAAAGGAAACGGCGGCGCTATGGAGTACGATCTAGCAAAAGAGCACACGCTCTCAAACGATGGACTCACCTACACGTTCACTCTTAAAGATAATCTTGTATTCCATGACAATGTACCCCTTACCGCATACGATATTGTTTACACAATAGAAAAAATTCAAGACCCGAGCGTACGCAGTCCTCACCGGATTAAATGGGAAGGTATTGAAGTCCGAGCAATTGATGAACAAACAGTTCAGTTTGTACTCAAAAAGCGTTTCCCCGAATTTCTCAAAAATACCTCTCTTGGAATATTACCGAAACATTTATTCGAAAATAACCCAAACGAAGCTTTTAGTGTTATCTCGTACAACACCGAGCCAATAGGTTCAGGACCATTCAAGGTTAAAACAATTAAGAGAAAAAAGGGTGTGCCGGTAGAGTACGTACTCAAACGTAACTCAGATTTCGCAATCAGTGCGCCCAAACTTGAAACCATTACCGTGCGGGTTTTTGACAGCGAGGAGAGTGTCGCAAATGCATTACTTAATAAAGAAATTGTAAACGCGAGCAGTCTCTCGGCAGCATACGCACATCTCTTTATTGAAGGCGGTCATCTTGAAGCTCGGCGAGCACCTCTTCCTC
Organism: Minisyncoccia bacterium; assembly: GCA_038256975.1. GTDB lineage: Bacteria > Patescibacteriota > Minisyncoccia > Phycocordibacterales > UBA5272 > JALHNF01. The sequence goes on from JBBSJU010000008.1 coordinate 10,644, forward strand.
GCACCTATGGACTCTTTTTAAATCAAAATAAACTAAAAGCACTCCAAGACATTGAAGTGCGAAAAGCGCTCAATGTTTCTCTTGACCGCGCACTTATAACCTACGAAACCTTTTACGGTTTTGGTACACCCCTTACACGAGCCGCACCGCTTTCATATCGCACCGAAAAACTTCCTACGCAAGATGCTAAAGAAATAGTACAAAAAATACTTGAGAATGCAGGATGGAAAAAAAATGACAATGGGGTACTTGCAAAAAATAATGAGGAACTTTCTCTTCGTATAGCAACTATTGATATCCCCGAACTTAAAACCATTGCTTTGTTTGTCCAAAACTCTTGGAAAGACATCGGTATAAACGTAACTATCGAATCATACAGCTTGGGGGACCTCCGCGACGTAGTCGTTGCCGACCGCTCGTTTGATATTCTTTTGTATGGTATAGTGGTAGACGAGGATGCAGACCTATACACATATTGGCACTCAAGCGGGCGAACTTCTCCCGGACTCAACGTGTCTCAATATGTAAACAAACGTGTTGATACCATTTTAGAATCTATCAAAAATGGTGCCGCCACAAGTATTGATGTGGAAGCAGTACTCACTCAAATCGAATCTGACATTCCAGCAATTTTCCTTTTTAGTCCAGATTTCGTATACATCACCGAAAAAAGTCTCCGCGGAGTTGATATACAAGAAGTGCAGGATGCTGAAGACAGATTTCACACAGTACATATGTGGTATAAAGACACAGAATCCGTATGGCCTGCGCTACTCCGAATTCCTTACTTAAACCAAATAGAATCTTTTATTTATTCGCTATAAACATGTATGGCTATTCCATATCCAAAAAAATCTTTCGACCATAAGCGCGAAGGATCTCGTGGTCACTTTGGTCACGGAAGACAACCACGCCCCCCTCAAGAAGACAGGCAGTCAAAACTTCCTGTCCCTCCCGCTCTTAACAACATTCGGATTATCACACTTGCTGGCGTTGAAGAAATAGGCCGCAACATGACTGTTCTTGAACACAATGATGATATCTTCGTGTTTGATGCAGGCTTCAGTTCAAAAGACGAGACGACCCCAGGAGTAGATTATATTTTGCCAAATACAAAATATCTCGAGGAACGAGCACAAAATATTCGTGCTGTTTTTGCTATGCATAGCCATACTGATCATATTGGAGCACTTCCTTTCATTATGCCTATGTTCGGGAAGGTTCCTGTTTTTGCCCGACTCATCACTGCCGTTCTTATCAAGAAACAACAAGAAACATTTCCAAAATTACAAGGACTTGATATCCGTGTGATTGAAAAAAATCAGTCAGTCACTATCGGATCACATACCGTTCACTTTTTTGCAGTCAACAGTCACCTTCCTGATGGTATGGGCGTTCGTATTGAGACAGAATCAGGCGACATCGTACACACAGGAATTTTACGTCTGCATCATGAGAACGGGACAATTTTACCTGATACAGAAGCGGAGTTTAAAGCATTTGAAAACAATAAAGTACTCTGTCTCCTGGCAGACTCAACCAACACAGAGAAACCTGGTTTTGCAACAACAGAAAAAGAAGTAATGCAGAATATCGACGCAATCATAGAAAATACAAAGGGGCGAATTATTTTTGGCGCATTCCCTGCTCAGATCACACGTCTCCTTCATATTATTGACAAAGCTGTTTCGTTAAATAAAAAAATTGTTACGGAGGGGCGAAGCATGAAGCGTAATATTGAAATTGTAGAGCAGCTTTCGATGCATAAACACGACACTTCTCATTTTATCCGACCAGAAGACATGCATCTGTATCCTTCAAATGAAATTGTCATCCTTGCAACTGGCCCTGAAGGTGATGAATATGCTGAACTCGAACGTGCCGCAGATGGACTGCACCGACATATTATAATCGAGGAAGGAGACACTGTTGTACTTTCATCGTCAACAATTTCTGGGTACGAGCGAAATATTCAAAAACTTAAAGACATTCTTTCACGTGAAGGAGCTCGTATTATTCACTACACAACGTCAGACATCAATGCGTCGAGTCATGCACACCGTGATGAAGTAGCATACATGATTAGAAAAATCGCTCCGCAATACATGATTCCTATTTCAGGCTGTCACTACATGCTTACTGTTTTAGGTGAACTTGCTCGCACGCTCGGAATTTCTGAAAGCCATATTGTTATTCCACAAAACGGATCAGTTATTGATATGACACCTGATGGATCATCTATTCGTATGTTACGTGAGAAAGCGCCGAATACAAAAGTACTCGTTGACGGAATGTCCGTGAGTGACGTCCAAGAAGTGGTCATCAAAGACCGCCAAGCGCTCGCCAATGACGGCATGTTTGTTATTGTTTCCGTACTCGACACCGCTCGTGGACAGCTTCGTAAATCACCTGACATTATTTCTCGAGGCTTTGTATACCTCAAAGAGTCCCAGGAACTTCTCCGAGAGTCGCGTGAGATTATTAAAAAAACAATAGAAACTCACGCCCTTAAAGGGGGTGCTGCGCTTGATGTCGATGATCTCAAGCAGGAAGTAGTTGAAAGTATTTCAAAATATCTTCTCCAAAAGACACAGAAACGTCCTGTGGTTATTCCTGTTATCTTAACGCTATAAATGTATGCAAAAACAATCACAACCATTCCCAAAAAGACAGCGTGGTGGAAATAGCTACAGCCATTCCGTTTCTTCTGGATACAAAGGAAATCCAAAACCAAGCCCTATCTATAATCCATTCAAAGAAAAAGTAACTCTTAACATTCCTGAAATTCGCGACGGTGTGCGTATTATCCCTCTTGGTGGGGTTGAAGGAATTGGTTCAAACATGACCGCAATTGAAACCAAAGAGGACATCTTCATTATCGACGCGGGATTCTCTTTCAAAGACGAGAGTGCTCCTGGTGTTGATTACATACTTCCAAATACAAAATACCTTGAAGAGCGCAAGCATAAGATCCGCGGACTTCTCATAACGCATGGCCACCTTGATCATATTGGAGCCATTCCTTACATCATGCAAGGGCTTGGTAATCCCCCTATTTACACACGTCTTTTTACTGCCGTGTTTATTAAGAAACGCCAAGAGGAATTTCCACAGCTCCCTGCTCTTGATATCCGTGTTGTAGAAAAAACAGACACGATCACCATCGGAAGTCTCCAGGTAAGCTTTTTCGCAGTAACGCACACGGTTCCTGATGCGATGGGAATTATTATCCACACACCATACGGAGCCATTGTTCACTCTGGTGACAACAAGCTTGAGCACGAAAATGGAATCGTTGTAGATACCGAGAAAAAAGAATACGAAAAATTTAAGAACCTTTCCGTCTTATGTTTAATGTCAGACTCAACCAACACTGAACGTCCTGGATTTTCAGTGCCAGAAAGTCTAGTTATAAAAACAATCACCACAATTATCCATAACACGAGGGGGCGTATTATTCTTGGCGCCTTTGCCTCACAACTCGAACGCCTCATGACCATTCTTGAAGTCGCGGTTGCATCGGGTAGAATGATTATTATTGATGGACGCTCTTTGAAGAGTAATTTCGAAATTGTACACCAACTAGGGATGCTGAAAATCCCACGAGAATCGATGGCAACCATGGAAGAAATGCACCGCTATCCACCTGAACGTCTTCTTATTCTCGCAACGGGTGCGCAAGGAGATCAATACGCCTCACTCATGCGAGCCGCAAATGCCACACACAGAAATCTCAAGATTATTAAAGGTGATACCGTCGTGCTCTCATCGTCAATCATTCCTGGTAATGAAAAAAGTGTTCAAAAACTCAAAGATGGACTTTCTAAACGTGGAGCAAAGATTATTCACTACCAAACTTCCGATGTCCACTCTTCTGGACACGCAAACGGTGACGAAATGCAGTGGATTATTTCTCAAATCAAGCCAAAGTTTTTCATTCCAGAACACGGATACCACTACATGCTCGTTGCAAACGGTGAAGTCGCTATTCGAGCTGGCGTGGAAAGAAGCAACGTCATCATTCCTGACAACGGTATGATTATTGATATTGTGGAAAATGGTACTAAGATAGTCATTCAAAAAGAAAAGGCACCAAGCGCAAAAGTTATGGTAGATGGCACTTCAGTGAGCGACGTGCAAGACGTAGTTATTAAAGATCGTCAAATGCTTGCTGAAGATGGGATGTTTGTTATCGTCGCGGTAGTAGATGGTGCAACAGGCCAACTCCGAAAATCACCTGACATTATTTCTCGAGGATTTGTGTATCTGAAAGAGTCTCAGGAACTTCTCCGTCATGCTCGCACAATCATCAAAAAGACGATCGAAGATGTAACCACTAAACAGCATCCGAATGGTATTGATGTTGACTACCTCAAACAAACGGTAACCGACACCGTAACTCGTTTCCTTCTACAAAAAACTGCTAAGCGCCCTGTGGTTATTCCTGTTATACTTTCTCTATAAGAGAACTGTATGCGCCCAATCACTGCCATTTACCTTGTTACGCTTTTCTATGCGTTTCATTACGCACTCCCTCTTTATTCCGAATCTTCATACTTAGAGTCAATTGTTCCGCTCGGCTTCATTGGAGTTATTTACAGTATTGCGGCACTCATAAGTTTTGCATTCAGTATCAAAATAGGAATTCTTCTTAACAAATGGAGTAACCGTAGTGTACTCATTAGTGTCGCGATTCTTGAACTTATCTCTCTCATTACCCTTGCCTATTCCACATCGGCTGTTCTTAGTATTCTAAGTTTTATTGTCCACACAGTCTTACTGAGTGTTTTATTTGTATCACTAAACATTCTTGTGGAATCAGTCAGTAAGAACGAAGATACGGGGAAAGTTCGTGGTGCATACCTGACTATTCTTAATCTCGGAATCCTCACCGGACCATTTTTTGCATCACAAATAATCGGCTCAGGATTCGCGATTCTTTTTACAAGCGCAGCGCTGTGTCTTGTACCAATGATATACATTCTCTATAAGCACCTCGACCATCTCCACGAACCACGGTACATTGCGCCAGATTTTATACAAAGCTTTAAACGTCTAAAGGGGTTTGTGAATGTGCGAAGAATTGTATTCGTGCAGTACATTCTGGAGCTTTTCTGGATTATCATGATTGTCTACACGCCAATCTACTTAATTCAAAATAATATCCTTAACCTCCAAACATACTTAGGGGTTGTTATTCCTATCATTCTTAGTCCATTCATCGTTCTTCCGTATCCACTCGGACGTCTTGCCGATAGCAAACTTGGCGAAAAAGAAATTCTTATTTCTGGAATGTTCCTTATGATTCTAGGCACAGTCATGTTCGCCCTCCTTTCCGTTCCTCCGCTTGCCTTTTATATCTTCGCACTCTTCATTGCTCGACTTGGTGCAAGTATGGTAGAAGAAATGGCGAGTTCTTACTTTTACAAACAAGTAGATCATAGCCAAGCAGATCTAATTAGCATCTTTACCAACACAAGAAATGTTGCTCTCATTACAGGACCACTTGTCGGTTCTGCGATAGTGTATAGTATTTCGCTTCAGGCGGTGTTTTTGACACTTGCTGGTATACTAGCCCTTAGCCTTATTCCTATATTTAAACTCCATGACACCAAATAACATTACGTTTCCAATACGCATCAACACCTACATGGCACATATGGGCATGTCTACCCGCCGTGGTGCAGATGTGCTTGTTTCTCAAGGTAAAGTTTTTATAAATGGCAAGCGAGTAGTACTCGGCACCATGGTACAAAAAGGTGACCATGTTGAGCTGAAGAATGCAGTCAAAAAAGAATACGTGTACGTGCTTTGGTACAAACCCCGCGATGTCGCAACACCCGATGCAAGGACACTCGAAATTGGCGGACAAAATATTAAAACCCATGCCATTGGACGCCTCGACAAAGAAACAGATGGACTCCTTCTTCTTTCTAACGACACACGCTTAAGCGAACGGCTTTTGAACCCAAAATATAATCACGAAAAGGAATATGAAGTTTCTGTTCGTGAAAGTATTGTGCCTGCTCAAATAAAACAACTTCTTGCGGGAGTAAAGGTTGCCCATGAGGGAAAGAAAGTTTTAGTGAAAGCAAAAAGTGCTTTGAAAGCTGAGCCACATATTCTTCACATGGTGCTCACCGAAGGCAAAAAGCATCAAGTCCGCCAAATGTGTGCCGCCGTACATCTCACTGTCGACCACCTTCGCCGTATCCGTATTCAAAACCTTACTTTAAAAAAGCTCTACCCGAACCAAACACGAGTCCTTTCTCCTGAAGAAGTTTCTGAACTACTTACAAGTGTCAGGTTGATGTAGTGTCCTAAAAACAACAAAGCCGACCTCCAACGACTTTGTTGTGATCGGTTATTATTTCAAACTGGCCAGTCGTTCCTGGGCACTGGCGAGCTCTTTCTGATATTCTGCCAGACGATCTGCTTGTCTTGCAGGTAGAAGGGTCAGCTCTTCTCTGATTCTCGTCTCATGTCTTACCCTTTCCTCTTCAGCAAGCGCTGAATGGTTTTGGATTGCAGACGCCCAACGCTCGACATGCTTCCTGAGGGCCCAGCGAATGAATCGACCCGAGAGATACAGCCCCAAAATACCTCCAGCCGCCATGAAAGGCAGAATCAAATGTACGAGGTCCGTCTCCATCTGTGCAGCAGACATCCGTCCGGTAGCTGCAGCAAAGAGCGAAGCTACCATTACCCAGCAACACACTCCAAAAAATAGGCCCAGACATGTTATCTGAATACGCGCCTTCTTAACAATGTTCATTTCCCTTTCCTCTTCTTCCCGCGGGGTGCGGGTTCAGTTAATTCGTACTATAAAAACAGAAATCTGTCAAAACCTAATCTTTGATTTTGTATCCATTCTTTTGTTGCTGGATAAGTCCGTCTTTTGTAAGGCCTACCAATGCTTCTGTAACACGCTTTTCATCAAACTTTTCTTTGAGCTCGTTTCTATCTCTTAGGGTAAGTGTTTCTTTTTGTGTAAAAAACCTCATAATCGATCCGCGCACTTCTCGCACTGAGCCTTTGAATTTTGATTGCCGAGTAAATCCCCTTGCTCCCCTATTATGGGCCTTGCCTTGCGATTTTAAATATGAACCGTAATCCATAAGTGCGTACATCCATTCTCGTGGCTGGTCTGTATCAAGCGTTTGCCTTGCCACTTCTAGAATTTCAGCATCAGTCACCGTCTCTTTGTTTTTAAAAAAATGATTGATGTACACTGTGCGGATATTTGTCTCTACAAAAGCATGCGACTCATTCCAAGCAAATGTCGCAACTGCACGCGCAGTATAGTGGCCAATACCTGGTAAGTCTTCAAGCTCTATAATAGTTTTTGGTAGGCCATCTTTTATTATCTTTTGTGCTGCTTCATGCAAAAACTTCGCCCGACGAGTATAACCTAAGCCTTGCCACAAACTAAGCACATCTTTTCGCGATGCACTTGCTAGAATTTTAAGATTTGGAAATTGCTTCATCCATCCCTGAAATTTTGGCAATACTCGTGACACCTGAGTTTGCTGGAGCATTATTTCTGAAACCATAATCGCATACATACTCGTCTTTCCATTTTTTACCTTGAGCTGTGGCGGTCGCCATGGCAAATTATGCCTCCCTTGTGCACGATAAAAATCCCAGACTTTCTTCTGGAACATCTTCACTTGAACACTCGAGAGCTTTTTCACTTTTGTATCATAACAAAAAACACATCCCTCGATGTGTTTTGAAGCCGACTTCCTTTATCAGAGGACAGAGATTCAATCTCTGTCCTCTGACTGTGAGAATCATTGTTCTACTTTTTGAGTCTCCTTTACAAGATAACGGTCATCCACATCTGCGGCGACGCAGATAAGTGCGAGAACCATACAGATAAATACGACAATTCTTGCGTTTCTTCCCTCTACAAAAAAGGAAGCAATCACAGAAATAAGAAAAAGAAATACTCCGAACAGAGTCATGTTGATCTCCTAAACTAGCCGAAATAGCTAGACTAAAATCACTATGAACTAATTTATTGACCTTGTCAAAGGCTTACCTCTTTTCCTTAGCTTCCCAAGTATTTTTTTCTTTTTCTGTACTTCAACCTCTAAGACCCCGTTACGCACCACTACCTCTACAACACTACCTTCTGCGGTTTGTTTTGTGACTAAAAGTGACGCCACTTCATTAAGGACTTTGGTTTGAATGAGCCGTCGGATAGGTCGCGCACCATAGTGTGGATCAAAACCATCTTTAGCGATTTTTTCCAATGCCTCTTTACTCACGACAAGCTCGATTCCTTTTGGTTTGAGTCGGTTGCGAATTTGCTCCACTTGAAGCAGCACAACCTCTGCTATTGCGTCAGTGGTAAGGACATCGAAGACAACAATATCATCGAGACGATTCAAGAACTCTGGGCGGAAATGATTTTTGAGTGCGTCTTGAACTTTTTCTTTTGCGTTTGCATACTCCACAATTCCTGTATTGTTCGAGAAGCCCATCGTTTCCATTTTTTGAATAAATTCAGAGCCAATGTTTGATGTAAGAACGATAATCGTGTTTTTGAAATTCACCACACGACCCTTTGAATCAGTAAGTCGTCCTTCATCAAGTACCTGAAGAAGAGTATTAAATACTTCGGGATGAGCTTTTTCAACTTCATCAAAAAGCACAACGGAGTACGGTCGATGACGAATAGCCTCTGAGAGCTGTCCTGACTCTTCATAACCCACATATCCTGGTGGTGAACCGATAAGTTTCGAGACTGCATGTTTTTCCATGTACTCACTCATATCCACTTTAATGAGTGCTTTCTCGTCATTAAACATAAACTCCGCAAGTGCCTTAGTAAGCTCCGTCTTCCCCACACCAGTAGGCCCAAGGAACATAAACGAACCGATAGGGCGATTTGGATCGCTAATTCCAGCTCGACTTCGACGCACTGCATCAGAAATCTTTTTAATAGCTTCACGCTGTCCAATAACACGTTTTCCAAGATAATCCTCCATGTGCGCAAGCTTTTCTGACTCCTCTTCGAGCATGCGATGAAGCGGAATACCTGTCCAGCGTGCAACCACATGCGCAATATCTTCAGGGGTAATTTCCTCCTTGAGCACGCGACGTGTTTTTTGAAGCTTCTTGAGCTTTGCCATTTTATCTTCAAGCGCTTTTCTCAATTGCGGAATCTTGCCATAACGAATCTCAGCAACGGCCGCTAGGTCTTGCCGCATTTCTGCATTCTCAGATTCAACACGAAGTGAGTCAAGTTCTTTTTTAATTTTTGCAACGTCAAGTAAAATATTTTTCTCACCCTTCCACTTTGTTTCAAGCTCGCGAGTTTTCTCTTGCACATCAGCAATTTCAGCCTCTATTTCTTTAATGCGCGCTTTCGTTTCTTTGACGTCTTTATTTCCTTTCGTCTCAGCTTGACGCAAATCTTTAAGCAACGCTTCTTTTTCAATTTCAAAACGCATTATCTTTCGATGTGCTTCTTCGAGTACTGGTGGTTTATTTTCAAGAGAAATGCGAAGTGCTGATGACGCTTCGTCAATCAAGTCAATTGCTTTATCTGGTAGAAAACGGCTGGTGATATAGCGAGTCGAAAAATCAACGGCTGAAATGAGGGCGTCGTCCGTAATGTGCACATTGTGATAGAGTTCATACTTTTCCTTGAGCCCGCGCAAAATAGCGATACTGTCATCTCGTGATGGTTCTTCAACAAACACCGGCTGAAATCGCCGTGCAAGCGCAGGATCTTTTTCAATATGCTTTTGGTACTCCTTAAGCGTTGTTGCTCCAATAGCACGAAGTTCTCCACGCGAAAGTGCGGGCTTCAAAAGATTTGCTGCGTCAGCGCCATTGCCGTCAGATGCTCCTGCTCCCACAATAGTATGAATTTCGTCAATAAAGACAATCACCTTGCCATTTGATCGCTCAATCTCCTTCATAATATTCTTGAGTCGTTCCTCGAACTCACCACGATACTTTGTACCCGCAATCAGAAGTCCAAGGTCAAGCGAAACGAGCTCTTTATCTTTCAGACTCTCGGGTACATCCCCTTTTGCAATTCGAATAGCAAGCCCTTCAACAACAGCTGTCTTTCCCGTGCCTGGTTCACCAAGCAAAATAGGATTGTTTTTGGTCCGACGAGAAAGAATCTGCATCAAACGCATAATCTCCGAATCTCGCCCAATAACAGGGTCAAGCTTATCCTCGCGAGCATCTTTGGTTAGATTGCGCGTATACTTCAAAATTGCTTTGAATTTTTTTGGAGAATTTTCATTTTCCTGTTGCGGCTGATTACGAACTTCTTCGTACGTCGCATAAGCAACATCTCTTTTTATTTTAAATTTTGCAAGAAGCTCCTGTACCTCACCTGGCACATCAAAGAGCGCAAGCAGCATGTGCTCGGTCGAAATAAATTGTTCTTGAAGAGACTGTGCTATTTTTACCGATGCATCAAACATCTGTGCAAGCTCCGGGGTCAGATACATTTGAAATGTTTGCTGTTGTACCGTTTGTCCTTCTGTTGTTCCTTCGATAAGATCAAGTGCACTCTCCGTCAAAAGAATAGTGTCAACATCCATTTTTTCAAGCATGGTTAACACTAGGCTCTCTTCCTGAAGAAGAAGTGCTGCGAGAACATGGGTCGGACCCACATGATTCTGTCCTCGTTCTATGGCAAGTTCATGACTCCGCCGAATAGCATCTTTTGCTTTCGTCGTAAAATTATTAAATGGTGGCATAATGTATTTCTATTTTCAGTGTGAGATGGGAGTTTTAAGACCAGAAAATAAAGGTATTTCAGAAAAACGGAAGCTCACCTAGCAATTATATCATGAAGGTTATTTCATCGCCTCCCCTGCTCTTTTTTCTACCACTTCCCAATCAATCGCCTGCATAAAAGTAGTAATGTAGTCTGCACGCTTTATAGCATAGTCGGTCATATACGCATGTTCCCATACATCCATCACCAGAAGCGGGACGCAATGTGCAAGATGCCCCATGTCATGCTCTGTTACCCATGCATTAAAAACCGTGTGGGCCTCTGTGTCGAGATATAAAATAACCCAACCAATACCACGCATTGTTCCTGTCGCCTTAAAATCCTTTTCCCAATTTTCATACGATCCCCAGATATACTCGAGCCATTTCTTGAACTCTCCATCATTTAATGTTTTTGCTTCTTTTGTGAGATTACCAAAATAGAGTTCATGCAAACGCATACCGTTCCACTCCCAACCATAGCGACGCTTCAACTCATTATATTCTGGAGTTCCACCTTCTTTTGTTTTGAGAAGATCAAGCAATTTGTTGGTATTTGTCACATACCCTTCATACAGCGTGAAGTGGTTGGCAAGCATCGTGTCGGAAAATCCGTTCAAACCAAGCAGGTGTTCGTATTTTTTAGCTGTGTACATATAGATAATAATATCATAGTCTGTGAGAGCCCTCCGTTCAAAATTATAGTGTTTTGGTGCCTCGCGCAGGAGATTTTTCTCAAAAAAATCACCGAGCGGAGCGGCTCGCTTGGCAAAGCGAGAACGTGTGCATCAAAACACTATAATTTCCAGAACCAAAAAAGTTTATTTCAGAAAAGCAGTTCCCATATCGTGTCGCTCAACAATTTTTTTCATTTCAAAAACAAGCGTCTCTATGTGCGCCTTTGTCGTGCTTCGCCCCATAGTTATACGAATTGCTTCTTTTGATTCTTCTTCTGTGCCGCCGAGCGCACGTATCACATACGACCCCTCATCATCATTCATTCCGCAAGCACTCTTAGAGGAGATGGCGATTTTTTTCATATCAAGTCCTACTACAAATTCCTCAGAGAAGATTCCTGGCACGGAAACGTTTATATTATTCACAAGTCGCTCGCCGTCCTTTTCGCTTCCCCAAGTTTTCACATTAGGAACTGCCTCACGTATTTTTGCAAATGCGTATTCTTGCAATTCTTTCAGACGAGAGCTTTCTACTTCTCGTACGGAAACTGTTTTTTCTATTGCATCTGCGCACGCAACAATCGCCGCAGTGTTTTCTGTCCCCGCTCGCATACCATGTTCCTGATCGCCACCAATAATTATTGGATCAATTTTTACTCTCTTGCCTACGTACAAAATCCCAGCCCCACGTGGTGCATATATTTTTGAACTATTGAGTGTACACAAGTCTACGCGAAATGCTTCTGGGCGAACATCGAGATAATTCACTGCCTGGCAAGAATCAGTATGAAAATAGGGGTGCTCACTTTTTTGTGCTTCTCTATGTTTCTCTAACATTTTTCCAATCTCACGCACTGGCTGTATGGTGCCCACTTCATTGTTTGCATGAATGACAGATACTAAAATTGTTTCAAAAGTAAGTGCTTCACGAATAGATTTTACTTCTAGAAGTCCGTCACTGTTGGCTGGAACTACCGTGAGCTTTATTTCTTTTTTTTGAGCAAGCTGTTTCAGTGGTTCCAAAACTGAAGCGTGCTCAATGTTTGTTGTGATGACATGCGGCACTACTAAGCCATTCTTTTTTGCGCGATTGATAACGCCGAAGATTGCAAGATTGTTTGACTCCGTACCTGATGCAGTGAAAATAATCTCTTCAGGGCGAGCCTGTAACGCAGTTGCGACTTTCTTTCGCGCACTATCTACAAGCTTTTTTGCCTCAATGCCGAGCAAGTGAATACTGCCCGGATTTGCAAAATGTGTTTTTTGAATTGTATGAAAAGTTTCCAAAATGTCAGAGTCAACAGGAGTTGCTGAGGCATGGTCTAAATAAATATAATCGCCTTCAGATTGTTTTTGAGAAAAGAATGAGAACATGGGGAAAGTATAGCAAATAAAAAAAGCCCAAAAGGCTTTTGTGTGACGGACCCTCCTTAGGTCCATGGTTTTGGTTTCGCGGGACTCTCTCCGCGAAACCGTTGGCTTTTCGTTGCCAGGCGAGCAGTAAAAACTGTGAGTCGCTCGTTGAGAAATAAGCAAGGAGGAGACCCTCCCGACCACCTTTCTCTGAGTGGTCAACAGCGGCAGCGCGGGCGGCGTTGACTATGCAATCGTCGCTCGCGCTGCCGACCAGCGCGGTCAGTTACGACCGGGATGCTGCACAGCAGCGACGGCGCCGACGGCGTTCACCGAAAAAGAAAGATCTTCATCACTCAGGCTGTGCCGGTACTTGCCCGGCGGCTGAACGGCGTTTTTCTTCATGGCAAGACTCCTTGCTTAGATGTCCCGTGGGGTTGGCACGGGACGGGAATTGTGAAAACTCAGGGCAACCCATACCTGAGGGGTCGGTAACATCGGCGTCACCAAACCCAAACTTGTCGACGGATCCGCACTGTGCGGACCGTGATCATCTTCCGGCATACCTTTCGGAAACTTCACCGGGACGAGCTTGGCGGCGGGGGGGATAAATTGGCTAATGCCTTAAACCCGCCTTTGACCAAACTAGGGACAGTATAGCAGATACAAAATATTTGTCAAGTACCCCTTAGGGCAATTTTAATATATACTTGTCAAATCAGGGCTTTAGAGCTTTTTTCATTTATGCCACAATCCTCTATTAAACACATTGAACGCCCTCCGGTTGTTGCCGTTATGGGTCACATCGACCATGGAAAGTCGACGCTTTTGGACTATATCCGGAGCACTAATATGGTGGACAAAGAAGCAGGTGGCATCACACAGCATGTGAGTGCATACGAAGTGGCTCATAAAGAAGATGGTGTTGAGCGCAAAATTACATTCTTAGACACTCCGGGACACGCAGCATTTTCTATCATGCGTGAACGAGGGGTAGAAATTGCCGACATTGGCATTCTTGTTGTCTCAGCAGAAGACGGGGTGAAAGCACAGACACTTGAAGCACTCAAACAAATCGTAGATCAAAAACTTCCCTACATTGTAGCTATCAACAAAATTGATAAGCCAAATGCAAACATCGAACGAACAAAGATGTCACTCGTTGAAAACGGTGTCTACCTTGAAGGAATGGGCGGATCTATCTCGTTTGTGGCAATCTCTGCAAAAACAGGCGCTGGTATTCCTGAACTCCTTTCAACTATTTTACTTACTGCCGATCTCGCTGAACTTAAAGGCAATCCCTCTGAACCAGCTGAAGGTTATGTACTTGAATCATCAATGGAAGCAAAACGTGGAACATCAGCAACGCTCATTATTAAAAATGGCACCATTAAGAAAGGGGCGTTTGTAGTTGCAGGCACCGCTCTTGCACCATTTCGTATTGTTGAAGATTTTTTAGGTAAAGCAATTGTAGAAGCAACATGTAGCTCCCCTATTAAAGTGACAGGATGGGACGAGATTCCTCAATCAGGAACGCTCTTTCAGGTGTATTACGATAAGAAAGACGCCGAACAAGCACAGCGAGACGCAAAAGAAGCACGTGGCACTATTTCAAAAGATCCTGAGTTCATCGGACCAAAGGATGCGCAGAAAGTTATCCCTCTTGTACTTAAAGCAGACGTGGTAGGAACACTTGATGCCGTAAAGCAAGAGTTACGTAAGATAAAAGCTGAAAATCTGAGCCTCAAAATTATCAGCCAAGGAGTTGGACCTATTACAGAAAATGACATTCTCCTCGCCTCTTCTGATCCACTTTCTGTTGTTATCGGCTTTCACACAAAACTCGAATCAAAAGCACGTGACCAAGTAGAGCGCTTGAAAGTAAAAGTTGAGCAATTTGATATCATCTACAAACTCACCGAGTGGCTCACTGAATATGCAGAGATTGCAAGACCTCGAGAAGAAAGTGATGAAGTGATTGGAACACTAAAAGTGCTTCGTATCTTCAGCCAAAACAAAGAAAAGCAAGTTGTTGGTGGCAAGGTACTCACGGGCATTATAAAAATAAACCATCCGGTCAAAATCATCCGCCGTGAACACGATCTCGGAAGAGGAAAAATCACTGAGCTACAATCTGCAAAAGTAAAAACAAATGAAGTGCTTGCAGACACTGAGTGTGGACTTTTAGTAGAATCAAAAACAGAAATTGCAATCGGAGATATACTTGAATGTTTTATTAAAGTAACAAAATAGTATGGCAATCGGACAAAGAAAAGAACAAGTTGGATTACAATTAAAAGAGCTTGCAGCAACTTTCTTCGAGCGCGAATCAAGTGGACTTTCCATTATTACCGTAACTCGCACCGACCTCTCGCCTGATCTTAAAAACTGTACTGTGTATATTTCCGTGCTTCCAGACTCAAAAGAAAAGGCTGCTCTTGATTTCGCCCGACGACAGATGGCAGACTTGAGAACATTCGTAAAAAAGCAGACACGAACAAAAGTACTTCCTTTTTTCAAAGTAGAGCTTGATTACGGAGAGAAGAACCGCCAGGTGATTGA
This sequence comes from Minisyncoccia bacterium, assembly GCA_038256975.1. GTDB lineage: Bacteria > Patescibacteriota > Minisyncoccia > Phycocordibacterales > UBA5272 > JALHNF01. The sequence continues at coordinate 25,988 of JBBSJU010000008.1, forward strand.
CGCTATTGAATTTGGAGAGAAAAAGAAAGAGGTTAAAGGATAGAAAACCTCAGATATGGAGACGTAGACCGGGCTCGAACCGGTGCATAACGGTTTTGCAGACCGTCGCGTTGACCAACTTCGCCACTACGTCAATACAGCCACTTTACCACAAACCCTTTTGAATCAAAAGAAAAAAAGGTAGAATGGCCTCATTGCCTGGGTGGTGGAATGGTAGACACGAAAGACTTAAAATCTTTTGCCGTTAAAAGCGTGCGGGTTCGAGTCCCGCCCTAGGCACAACAAATATGCTACGGATAGCATATTTTTGTGAGCCGCAGTCTTCTTAAGACGAGGCGGGGTCGCAAGTACTTAGTCCACGACTGACTGAAAGGAAAGAGTAGACTTAGTAACTTGTGACCAAGTATGTAATGTTCGAGTCCCGCCCTAGTTATCGGCGAATTTTGTAAGCTGTATAACGCGTTTCAAAAGATGATCGCCTATTTCACCCCAATTAACATATTGTTTTAATTCGGAAGGATCAATGAGTTTTATCTTAGTAATGTCACCGTCAGGATCTGATACGAAAGGACCGAATGGCTCCACAACACAAATGGATCGTGTTTGAGAGACAGTTTTCTCACCTTCAAAAATATCTTGCACACCAATGAGTATCTGCTTCAAAACTTTCATATTCGACTCTTCCCTCACCTCTCGGACAACTGCTTCTTCAACACTTTCTCCTAGTTCTACGCCGCCGCCAGGTAGCGTCCAATACTGTTTATTTTCTGCCCAGACAATAACAAGTTTATCTCCGTAAAAACAATATGCATGAACTCCTTTTATTTTTCTGTCGCCAAGATCTGTAATACTTACAACATCTTCATAGATAACAGGAACACCTGTGCCAAGTGCTTTTGTCGAAATAGTAGACTCTATACGCATGGGAAACTACTGTATAGTCACTGGAATCTCAATTGAGTCGTCATGTTCAGGCAACCCTGACGGATTGTCTCTTTTAAACACAAGCACAGCTGCCATTGGAGATGCTGGTTTAGAAAAAATGAGTTCTGCAGTAAAGGGAACAAATTCTGTAGTCATCCAATCACCTTGTGCCTGAGCAACAACGGTTTTAAGTACGTTACCATCAGTATCACGGAGTTCTATTGGGAAACTTGCCTCAAAAAACCAACTGCCACGAGCCTTGCCTTCAATTATTACAGGTGAGGAAATTGTTGTGTCCGTCATGGGCGTATCAACAATAATTTTATCGCTCTTATCCTCCATATCTGTTTTTAAAATAAACACTCCGCCTGGACGAGAATCCTTCATTTCTTGCGTAATTGGCTTTGCGTAGTAAAAAGCCAGGCCTACTATAATCACAAGAAGAGCAGTCCCCATGTATAACGTATTCATATATTTTAGTATAACAAAAATCAAAGATTATTTTAGGCGTTTTCCCCTGCTACATAGCCTGTTGTCCAACAAAGTTGAAGAGAAAATCCACCAGACGGTCTGTTGATATGCAACAAATCTCCGGTCACAAAAAGATTTGAGATTTTCTTTGACCGCATTGTTTTTGTATCTATTTCAGTAAGCGGAATGCCTCCATCAGCAACAACCGCTCTGTCGTAACCCATTAGTCCAGTTATTCTTATCGGCATCGCTTTAAGTACATGAATGAGTTTCTTTCGGTCTTCTTTTGAAATACTGTGGACCTTCGTCTCTCCGATTGTTTTTGGAAGGAGTGAAAGTACAGCATCAGCCATTCCTTCAGGAACAATTTCTTTGATGATGTTTTTAAAAAGTTTATTCTTGTTTGTATCAAAAGTTGAAAGCACCTTTCTTTCGAGTACATCAAACTCAGTATCGGGATACATGTCTATTGCTGCGGTTACTTCGCCAGTATGTAGCAAATCTCCAACCGCTTTTGCACTATTTAAAATAAGTGGTCCGGAAAGTCCAAAGTGGGTAAAAAGAACTTTACCTGTCTTTGAAAATGCGCGCTTGCCGTCAACTAAAAAACTAATCTTCATGAAAGACAACGAAACACCTGCCAACGATTTTACCCAAGAATCTTTAACCGCCAAAGGCACTATACTTGGCGTGGGATTCTCTACGATATGCCCAAGATCACGCAGCCAGGCGAAACCATCCCCTGTTGATCCTGTTTCTGGATGAGACATGCCTCCTGTCGCCAAAACAATACTTGTGCCACTATACGAAATCCCCTTAGTAATGACATGTGAAATACCATCGCCTTTCTTTACGATTTTTTCTACAGGAGCATTTGTTTTTATGGTTACATTTGGATGCGTACAGTACTCTTCCATAATCCTTTTTACATCAAGAGCATTCTCTGTATGTGGAAACGCTCGTTTACGAGCTTGTACTACAAGTGGCAGTCCTTTTGTTTCGAAAAAAGAAAATGCCTCCTTAATGCCAAATTGATCGAACGAGGAATACAAAAATGGTTCCGCATCACCGTAATTCTTAAGAAGTGCCCGGGTATCGTATTCAGCATTGGTAATGTTGCATCTCCCACCACCTGAAATAGAGAGTTTTTCTCCAAGTTTTTTATTTTTTTCTAACAACAAAACCTTTTTACCACGTAATGCCGCAGTACCTGCGACCATCATACCCGATGCCCCGCCACCAATAACAATCACGTCGTATACTCCATCTTTACTCATGAGTTTTTTTCTCTTGCAAATCTAAGCACACGGAATTCATACAGAATCGCTTCCCTGTTGTTTCTGGTCCATCATCAAATACATGTCCCAAATGGGAGCTGCACTTTGCGCAAATAACTTCCACACGACTCATGCCATGTGTTACGTCTTCTACATACTTTACCCCGCCCGGAAGGGCTTGGTCAAAACTTGGCCAACCAGTACCCGAATCAAACTTTGCATCAGATGCAAAAAGTGGATTCCCGCACGCAACACAGGTATATGTTCCTTCTTTTTTTTCATGCAAATACTTTCCAGTACCGGGGCGCTCAGTGCCCTTTTCTCGCAGCACATGATATGCATCCTCTGGTAAAATCTTTTTCCATTCTCCTTCGTTTTCAAGCATTTGTTTTGTGTCCATATATGATAACTATTGGTTTTTAAGTAGTGCGGCAAACTCTTTCTGCACCTTTTCTAACTTTGGGTTAATTACCAACTCACAATACGGCACTTCTTTATTTTGAGCAAAGTAGTCTTGGTGGTAGTTTTCAGCAACATAAAACTTCGGCAATGGCAGCACTTCGGTTTTTATTGGAGCGCCATGGACATTGGACTCATTTATTTCTCTAATCATTTCAACCGCATCATCTTTTTGCGCATCAGTAGTGTAGAAAATTACAGAGCGATATTGCGTACCAACATCAGCACCTTGACGATTTAAGGTTGTTGGGTCGTGACTACCAAAGAAAACAGTGAGGATATTTTTTACCGTCACCGCACTTGGATCATATTCTATTTGCACAACTTCAGCATGCCCAGTTGTTCCCTCACATATCTCTCTATATGTGGGGTTTTCTTTTGTTCCACCTGCATATCCAGGAAGCACCGACTCTACGCCTCGCATCATTTTAAACACTGCTTCCGTACACCAAAAACAGCCACCCCCAAGTACAATAATCTCTTTCTTTAGATCCTCTTTCATCTTTCAATTATACGTTATCTTCTATGTTTTTGTTTTATTTGATTACAATGAATTCTTTTATAACAATTTCTCCATTTTCATTCGCATAAAAAAGGACATCCGCAGTGTATGCGTTGTGCCCATCTTCGTAAGATACTCTTGCATGTTCATTGTCGATTAGACTCAGATTAGTAAGGTAGAACTTCCCACCAAGCACTTCCTTTTCTGGAGATAATTTTGAGATATTATTCTTCAAGTACTCCAAAAGGGACGCTTCCGTAACCATTTTTTTGCCGAGTTTAAATGATTGCGCCATAGAATCAAAATCCTTGTATATTTGGTCTGTTTTTTCTAAATACGTCCCCGTAAGCGCGATGATTACAGCCCCATACGAAAAGACTGCTGTTCTGCCCCTGTACAAACCGTCCCATTCATACTTCACCCCATCTTGTCCAGCAATAGTAGTTGAAGACTGGGAACTGAAGGCAAGTTTAAAATTTGATTCATCTTTCTGTAACCAGTCGTCTAAGGATGTGTTTGGGATATTTTTATAGACTGAGATTGACAATGAGGTAGGACCTTCTAAACGATCTGTTATTTCAAGCTCTTTTTTGTCCACTAATATAATTTCTGTCGTGGAATTAAATTGTTTTTCCGTGAGACTATATGTCACTGGGTATGAGAAAGAAAATCCATATGCAGTGTTTGTATATGTCTTTTCAAATTCTTCAGGTTTATCTTGCTTAAAAGTATTCGAAAGAAAAATTACTCCGAAAACAACAAGGAGGAGGATTAAGAAACCTATCGCTTCGTATTTTTTATTTTTTAAGAAAATCATTCTCTATAGTATATCTTTCTCTGAGAAGTAATAAAAATAACAAAAAGCCGATATATGAGCGGCTTTTTGTAGAACAACGGTTGCGATTCCTTACTTTAGTTTGTTTCCGAGACCAGAATGATGTCCTCTGAAACCCAATTCTTCCATAATCTTTCGAGCGCCCTCATGATCACCTTTTTCCCGCAAGGCATGTGCTTCCACGAGTTTGGCAAATGTTGCCTCAGTCACACTTGATGCAAATGGAGTACTTGCAATGAGAAGCTTAAATGTTGCGAAATCATTGTTTGTAAGTGCGGTGTTTATTTTCTTTCGATTTTCGTGGTTTGGCCATTGGTGAGGTTTGTGTTCTCCGCGAAGTGGTTTCAATAATTTTGGTATTCCTGAACTTTTCGCAAGCGCACGAGCCTCGTCATCTTTCCCTTGCTCATGAAGAGCTTTTATTTGGGCAAGAATGGTTTTCTGAGCCTCAGTAATCTGTATTCGCGCACGATGCGAGGTCTCTGTTGTAGAAACGTCCGCAGCAAAAGCAGTTGCCCCTGAGAGTGCTACGAGCACAAGGAGTGGCATAACGCTGAGACTAAACTTTTTCATTGTTTTTTGATTCATATTCTATATGTACGAAGGCGTTACTGATGTATTTTATTTCTTATTTCCTGAATAATCATGTAAGGTTGTACACCCTTACATATATTAGTACGCTCCATATTTTCTTTTCTTTCATTACGTATTATTTTCATCGTATCTACACCCCTTCTCGAAAGTTTTGTTTCATCTCCACCTCGTCTTATTTCCCACGGAAGCACTGCGCAGCCATGCATAGTACTTGTTCCCACAACACCAAGTGTCGTTGTCGATGGAATACCAATAACACGGACCAGAGGAAATTCAGAAATAACTTTTCTATCACGTTCATTAAGATCTTCTGTAGAAACAACCCATATACCACCTCGAAAATCCTTCACAGTGAAAGAACTTTGGTCCTCTGCCATGAGTATGATTTCACCTCCTATACCTCCACGATCGGGACGGAGCGCCATTTCTCTTTTGAGCTCTTGGACGGAACGATATAGTGGCAAACGATGCTCAAATTCTCTATCGAGGACCCCTGCAATACCATGCGTATATAAAATTGTTCCACACACAATACTCATAATGAGGCTCCCGAGAACAATAAGAGGAAACGAGTATGTATATCCGCGCTTTGTGTATTGAATATTCTTGTACCCAACATACGTAAAGAATCCAAGACTTAATATCCACACAATAGGTACCCATGCGATAAGAAAATCTGAAAAAGAATCATAGTTTACACGATATAACTCGAGCTCTGCATTAAAATAAGTAAACAAAACCACTGCAAAAGAAAGTGCGCCAAGGATGACAGAAATAAGTCCGAGTGCCCAAAAAAACTCATTGGTAAAAATAAAATACCATTTAGAATGCGGTTGCACATTTTCTTTCTCAATATAAGAAAGTACCTTATTGGCTACGTTTGTATTGTCTTTATTATATTCACTATTCATATTTTTTTTGATCATCTTCAATCAAGACCTTAAGCTTCTTCTTTGCACGATGGAGTAGTGTCGCAACCGTCCCTTCTCTGATTTTTAAAATATCAGATATTTCTGTATAACTTCTGTCTTCAAAATATCGCAAAATAATAACGTCCTGATATATTTGGTCGAGTTTTTCTACGTGTGAGGCAATTTGTACCGCTTGGATTTTTTTATACAAAAGTTCAACAAAATCAGTATCATCAAAAAGCTTCGCTAAAGCATCTTCTCCGTCTTCCACAAGATGTCCCTCGGGGCGAACTTTTTTTGCTCGAAAAAAGCTTACAGCTTCATTATGCGCGATACGATATATCCACGTAGAAAATGAGAGGGTTGTATCAAAACTTTGAATATTTCTATACGTTTTTATAAAGATATTCTGCAATACATCCTCTCTGTCGTCTTTAGATACAACTCCGATTCTGCGAATATATCGAGAGAGAGAATTTTCATACCTTTTGACGAGTACCCCAAAGACATTCCTGTCTTGCAACAAGAGTGGAATAATATCCTCGTCAGATACGTGGTCTAGGTTGTACATATACTATCTCTCCCCCCTCATACTACTACGCACAGGAAAAATATTCCTTTCACAGTAAAAAATCCGAGCATGCTCGGATTTTTTACTGTGAAAGGAATATTTTTCCTGTGCGTAGTAGTATGAGGGGGGA
>JBBSJU010000009.1:0-26641 GCA_038256975.1 Minisyncoccia bacterium
AAGGAGACGTACAGCTATACTCGTTCTACGTATTCTCCTGTCTCTGTATTTACACGGATAGTTTCACCAGCTTCAATGAAAAGGGGAGCAGCAATCTGGGCACCGGTTTCGATGGTTACAAATTTGTTGCCACCTGATGCAGTGTTACCTTTAATTGCTGGTGGCGCGTCGGTAATTTTGAAGTCCATTTTTACTGGAAGCGCAACACCAATAATTGTTTCCTCTTCATCGTATTCAAATACCTTCACATCAACTTCAGTGTTTTCTTTGAGAAACTTTACACTATCACCGATAACTTCAGCCGAAATCTCATAACGGTCACTCGGGTTCTTTGGATCACAGAACCACAATGTTCCTTTGCGAGCATCTTTGTACATGAATTTGGCTAGTTTTTTGGTGATATCCGCCTCCTCTACTTTTTCTGCCGCATGGAACGACACAGGAATTACGCGTCCAGTAAGCAAGTTTCGGAGCTTTGTTTGGTTCTGGGGCTTACGTTGCTGTGTACGTGCAACGTGATATTCAAGTACTTCGTACGGTTCCTCGTTGTAAACAATGTATTTTCGTGGGCGAATTTCGCTGTATTCAAGTAATGCCATAGTTAGATAGTATATATAATAAAGGCTATTTAGGAAACCCCTCAGAAAAGCCCCACAAATGTGGGGCTTTTCTTGTAAATCTTTATTCCGGACTTTCGTCTTCGTCTGACGATCCACCACTGGAAACAGGGGCAGGATCTTCTTGAAGTTTCTTTTTAATCTCTTTAAGAAGCTGGTCGCCAACCTTCTTGTTTTCTCGTAAGAAAACCCGAGTTGCATCATAGCCGCGTCCAAGCTTTACGTCTCCGTATGAATACGAAACACCGCTCTTTGATACAAGTCCAAATCTTTCACCAAGGGCAATCATTTCACCTTCTTGCGAGATACCTTCGTTGTACATAATATCAAACTCAGTTGTCCGAAATGGAGCAGCAACTTTGTTCTTCACCACTTTCACTTTCGTACGAGCACCAACGACTTCATCACCTTTCTTTATCTGTGCTGTTCGTCGAATATCAATACGTACTGAAGTGTAGAACTTAAGAGCTTTTCCTCCTGGAGTTGTTTCTGGATTACCAAACATCACACCAATTTGCATACGAATTTGGTTGATGAATATGATAACCGTTTTTGATCGTGCAGCAATTGCGGTTAGCTTACGAAGCGCTTGGGACATAAGTCGCGCTTGCTTACCAACATGCTGTGCACCCATATCGCCTTCAATTTCGTCACGTGGGGTAAGAGCGGCAACAGAGTCGATAACGAGTACATCAATTTTTCCTGATCGTACGAGAGACTCGGTAATTTCAAGAGCTTGCTCACCATTGTCTGGCTGAGAGATGAGAAGTTCGTTGATGTTTACTCCGAGTTTTTTAGCATACTCTGGATCCATGGCATGTTCTGCGTCAATGAATGCGCAAATACCACCGAGCTTTTGGGCCTCTGCAATAACATGAAGAGTAAGAGTCGTCTTTCCTGAAGACTCAGGGCCAAAAATTTCGATGATTCGTCCACGAGGGAAGCCTCCTACACCAAGGGCATAGTCGAGTCCTACTGACCCTGAAGGGATAACACCAATGTTTACTTTTGGTGTGTTACCAAGCTTCATGATAGCCCCTTCACCAAATTTTGTTTGAATTTCTTTAAGGGTGCTTTCAAGTCCGGTCATCGTTTCTTTTTTCGGTTTTTGTTCTTTTTTCTTCATATGCCTATTCTACGGAAAGTCGTATGTGTTTTTCTATTGTTTTATTAAATCTGTCTCTGGCCTCTATCTCTATTATAGTATATGGGGTAAATACCGCTACTTCCACTCCAAAATTGCCCTCAGGTGAGCGGGTAATCTGTTTTCCTTGCACAAACAGAGCCTCAACTCGCTTTGTCGTACCTTCCACACGCACAACACCAGACGGCACATGCATACCATCTTGTATGGTAAGAAGGGTTACGACAGGCGGAAAGATGACGCCTCGGAAGGCAAAAATGCCGAAAGTAAGAACCAAAATAATTGCGATTATGTAGACAAACTGTTTTACTTTTGAGCGGCTACTTTTCATGGATGTCCGTCCTAAGGATTAGATTCGGTATCTTCTTCAGTTAATCCAAAACCCCCCGTCGAACCATTTCGTTCAAGCACTGTACGAGGCTTCGATCCGTCTTGCGGGCCAACAACCCCTCGCTCCTCAAGGATATCTATAAGTCGGGCAGCGCGCGAGTAACCAACTTTAAGTCTTCGTTGAAGATATGATGTCGATGCTTTGCCTGAAGATACCACAATGTCTTTGGCTTGTTCGTAGAGATCATCGTCTGAATCTCCGTTGGTATCATTTGAAGACATGTCAGTACTGTTTCCTGTAACGCTTATTGGCGCGCCATCAGAAATAATAATTTCATCGGGGATCATTTCTCGATGAGCTTGTTTTAAGTATGTAACAACGCGTTTGATTTCATCTGTTGAAATAAATGCTGACTGCACACGCTCTGTTTTAGCGCTTTCTGCTGATGAAAAGAGCATGTCACCTGCACCCAAGAGCTTTTCCGCACCTGCGCCATCAAGAATCGTGCGAGAGTCGATTTGTGAAGCAACTTTAAGTGCAATTCGAGAAGGAACGTTTGCTTTAATGAGTCCGGTGATTACTTTCACTTCTGGTCGTTGGGTAGAGAGAATAAGGTGAATGCCCACAGCACGACTTTTTTGGGCAAGGCGTACAATCGCAGACTCAAGTTCTTTTGGATATGTCATCATAATGTCAGCAAGCTCGTCAATAACAATAACAATATACGGCATTTTACTCGGAGCTTCGCTTTCAGGAAGTTTACCTTTAGCAATTTTTTCCATTCCAGGCAGATATATTTTTTGGTGATACGCTTTTATATCTTGCTCGTGGAATTTTTCGAGCAAGTCATATCGTCGTTCCATTTCTTGCACTGCCCAGTTAAGTGTCTGAATTGTTTTCTTTGCCGTTGTGATTACCGGTGTGTAGAGGTGGGGAATATTATTGTAGAAAGTAAGCTCAACCTTCTTTGGGTCAACCATAATGAGCTTCATGTCATACGGTGAGTTTCGGAAAAGAAGCGACTGAATAATCGCGTGCATTGTGACTGATTTTCCAGACCCGGTGGTACCAGCAATAAGAAGGTGAGGCATCTTTGCTAAGTTTGCAAAAAGCGGTTTACCAGAGATTCCTTTTCCAAGGGCAAACATGAGAGGGTTCGGGTTCTTCTGGAAGTCATCATGGGTAAGGAGTGAACCAAGTCCAACCGTCGACTTACTTTCATTTGGAATTTCGATACCCACAAGTGACTTCCCAGGAATAGGAGCTTCAACACGAATACTCTCAACCGCAAGATCAAGCGCGAGCTCATTTTGGAGTCCAACAATTCGTGAGAGTTTTACTCCTTGGGCTGGTTTTAGAGCGTAACGAGTCACTGATGGCCCAATAGAAATCTCGTCCATCTCTACTGTGATACCAAAGTTCTGCAGTGTCCGTTTAATAATGGCAGCGTTCTGCTTAACGTCGCCAGTAGAAGCCCGTCCTTTGTCCTTTTCTAAAAGACTAAGTGGGGGAGGAGTAAATTCTGTTAAAGGGACAAACTGAACACGCTCTTCTTTTTTAGGTTCGGGAGCAGTTCTCTCGATGGCCCGGTTCTCTAAGGGTAAAGGACGAACTTCTTTTGGAGCCTCTTTTCCTAAAAGTGAATCTCGGAGAGATAAAGAAACACTGTCTTTTTTTATTGGTTCTTCAGCTACTGTTTCTAGCCCCAACTCTACCTCTTCAATTTCTAAAACCTCCTCTTTGCTCAGTAGTAAGGATAATTTGACTGTAATGTATCGGTACGCCTGCTTTAGCTTATTGAAGACATAAAGAATTCCAGATTCAAACACAGTGTCTTTGAATAAACTAAGAGTAGTAACTAAAAAGACAGCTCCTATAATGAGAGTGCCCGGGACTTGTCCCATAAAGTCGTGAGCTGTTCCCAACAGCCATACTCCGAATGTTCCGCCTGTCTGTGACGGGTTCAAAGGGAGTGCCGTAGAGAGTGTCAGGAGCGACACAAGAGAAACTGTTCCAAGGAAATAAGTACCCAGAGGTATCTCTGGTCTTTTTGATTTCCAAAAATAGTATGAGAGTCCAAAAAGAATAAATGGCACTAAAATAGCACCGACCCCTGAGTACGTTCGAGCAATAGTAAATGTCTCATTTCCTATTCTCCCACCTTCACCAAAAAGTGAGTAGGAAAGCATAATAGCAAGTACAAAACATGAAAGCGACAGAATCTTGAACACTGTTTCTTTTTCGGGAATAGGGGGTATAAGAAGATCGCCTGCCTTCTCTTTTTTCTTTGATGACGCCATAGATGCTATATATTCTAACACCTCTTTCTTTCTCTTGCTTAGAGGATATTTCCATGCACAAAAGACACTATAAAGAACTTGACTAAGTTACGATATATTTGTACTATTCAAATATTAAAGACGTATGAAAGACGCATATCCTGAAGGAGACAAAGTTGCGGCTCAAACAAAAGACAGAGCTCAAAAAATAGTTGCCGCCTTGTATCTCCTCACTGAGCATATAGACACTCATAATCCTATCCGCAATGAGATACGGACAAGCGCAGCACTTTTACTGAAATCAATGGTTCTTGGGCTGAAGATAGATGATCTCAAATCAAGTATCGCCGCCTTCCTCTCTGTAGCTGTTCTCACAAAAGAGATTAATCATGAAAACGCTTCTATTCTCGAGCATCAATTAGCGACACTTAAGACCCAGTATGTTTCAAGCACAGAGCCCCTCCTCTCACACATCTTCATTCAAGAAAAGGACATGGTCCTTGCTGAGAGCAAAGAGACAGGTGATTTTCAAGGTAGTGGATTTTTGCAGAAAGAGGAAACCAGGATGGTGTCTTTAATTCAAGAGTCGAGAAGTAGAGATAATGAAAAAGACACTTTTACCCTTCAAAAAAACAAACTAACAGACACATCAAAAACGGACAATACTCAGGCTAAAAAAGACGAAAAGAAAGCTCGCCGACTCCGTGTCCTAGAGCATCTCTCAAAGACTGAGTTAAAAACAATAAAAGATGTTTCAAAATTTTTTACCGATTGTAGCGAAAAAACGATTCAGCGCGAATTAAATGATTTAGTGGAAGAGAAGATAATTGTACGGGTGGGAGATAGGCGCTGGAGTACATATAAGCTTGCCTAGTATCACCGGAGTCACATTTTGAGATTATCTCCGTTACAGTAGTGCAAGGCCACATATGTGGGTATTTCGTATTTTACACCTCTGTATAGGTATGAGATACTACTATCTAGTCGCCTTGCGTGCGTTTTTTGTGTAATTAAAGACTTTAAAAATTCTTTAAGCTGCACATAAAACACAAAGGAGATTAATCGTTCGAGAAACGAATCACGAGCGAAAGAATACGAACATTGAAAATTCAATAGAGAGTCTAGAAAAAGCTTCCGTATTTTTTCGTTCGTGCTTCGTTAGGAAGCCGAACATAAGTAGTGTGAATTGTGAGTCGAATCACATAGCACATTCGCCCGTCTTCCATCCTACTTTCTGTCGATAGGTACTATATATAGTATCGGCAAAAAGTAGGGTGGGGGAAAGGCCCACCTTAATTCGAATTCTTACTTAATTTACCAAGTAAACATAATTATGCGTACTTTTCTAAAGGCAGGCTTAGTTGCAGCTTTTGCACTTGTTGTTTCAACAGCAAATACTCAAGCAGCACTAAATCTTCCTACAATGCAGTGCTCTTACTCATTTTCTTCGAATATGGGTCTTGGAGCACGAGGTGCATCAGTTATGGACCTCCAAAAGGTTCTTAACATGTACCCAGAAACTCAGGTTTCCCTAACGGGAGCTGGGTCACCTGGAAATGAAACTTCATACTACGGTCCTGCAACATTGGCCGCAGTAAAGAAGTTCCAAGCTATTAATCAGGTTTCTCCAACATCAGGTTACACAGGACCGCTCACACGGGCAGTTCTTAACCAGGTGTGTTCAGGAACAGGCGTGAGTCTCCCAGTAGGTTGTACAACAACTTCTGGATTCAGTCCTGTAACTGGAGTTGCATGTAACACAGGTGTTTCTACTACTTTCCCTGCAGGCTGTACTTCAGCTGTAGGATTTAGTTCGATCACAGGTCTTGCATGTAATGGTGGTTCGGTTGTTCAGACTGGTCCAGTTGTAGCTTCAATTGCTGCAACAAATCCAGCTTCTGGAGTAATCGTTGCAGGTCAGGCTACTGCTGATCTTTTCCACTTTACACTTTCAGGTAACGGAGTTGTTAACTCTCTTACTTTGAAGCGTTCTGGAATTTCTGATCAGAATACACTTTCAAATGTGTATCTCTATGACGGAGCAGCTCGTCTTACAGACGGATACTCATTCAACAGTACTGGTGATATCACGATCAATAACCTCGGTCTTACAGTAAATGGCTCAAAGACCATTTCTGTACGAGCTGACGTTCTTTCGACGACTCCATCAGGACAGACTGTAGCAATCTGGCTTACAAGTCTCACATCTGGCGCGTCTGTTTCAAATGTAAACCTTTCAGGAAACACATTTGCAGTAGCGAGCGGATCAACTCTTGCAACAGCTAGTTTCGGAGCTAACACAGTAACGGGAACTCCAACAGTTAATGCTGGAACTTCTGCGTACTCTTTCTTCTCAGCACCACTTCAAGTTAATACTCGAACAGTGTGGTTGAAAGCAGCAAACTTCCGAATGATTGGTTCTGCTCCTGCAGACGCAATCGGAAATATGCGAATGTATGTTGACGGCGTTGATACAGGGGTGACAAGCACAACATGGTCATCAAATGGTACAAACTATGTATCATTTGACTTCATGGCAGTGCCTAAGTCTCTTACAACAGGTTCACATATTATCGAGCTTCGAGGTAATGTTGAAAAAGGTTCAAACCGAACAGTTCAATTCTCTATCCAGAACGCTTCAGATCTTATGATCATGGATCCTCAGGTTGGTGTTAACATCGCAGTTACTGGAACTATTCCAAACAACGGCGCAACTGTTACAATCAACACTGGTTCAATCACAGTTAACAATGACCCTGCTTTCCAGGCAATAACAAATATTACTGGAGGCGCGTCAAATGTTGCGATTGCACGATACAAACTTCATGCTTATGGTGAAGATGTAAAGGTACAGTCTCTCCAAGTTCTCCCTGTTCTTAGTGGAACAACTCCATCAACAGGTGGTCTTGAAGATGTAACTCTTTACTTCAATGGATCACAAGTTGGTACACAGCAAGATTGGACATCAGGTAACCTTACTTTCACGTTAGGTTCACAATTGATTGCTCCAGCAGGTACAGATAGCTTCCTTGAAGTTCGAGCAAATGTTCGAACATCAACAAGTACAAACTATACAGCTGGTAACATCTCTGCTAATCTCGTTGTTGGTTCTTCAAATGCACAAGGTCAGAGTTCATTCAACACAATAAGTACTCCAGCGCAGACAGGTAATATTCTTGCCATCCAAACTAGTCTTCTTAGTGTTGCAATTAACCCTGGTTATGCAAACCAAAGTGTGACTCCAAACACAGCAAATGTGAAAATTGGATCATTCGTGTTCCAGAACAGAAGTTCATCTGAATCAGTTCGTGTAACTTCACTTCAGGTTAATCTCGGATTTACAGGCCTACAGGTTTCTACAAACTACGCAGCGCTTCGAACATCAGAGACATCTGGATCAGGTTCAACACCTACACAGCCAAGTTCTCTCACTGCTTCAAGTACAACGAATACTTTCTCTGTAGACTTTACTCTTGCACCAGGTGCAACAAAGACAATCGATGTTTTTGCTGACACAGGTTCAATTTCTGGTGGTACTGTAATTGCGACTCTTACAACTACATCTATCGGTTCAGCAAGTAATGTTACTCAGACAGTTTCTTCTATTGGTGGGCAGACAATTACGGTTGCTTCAGGTGCTGTTACTAACCCTCCTACTCTTGTAACTGCGTCTGCAACACAGGCACAGTACATTGCTGCTGGAAACGGTGGTGCAGCTGACGGAACAAAAGCTACATTCAACTTCGTATCAACTGGTGGTGCTGCAACAATCAGTGAGCTTAAATTCACTGTAACAAGCAGTCCTACTGCAACTGGTACAGTTTCATCAATCAAGGTTGGAAACGTATCTGCTCCAGTAGTTGGTGGTGTTGCATACCTCACAGGTCTTAGTCTCCCTGTTTCAAACAGTGGATCAGGACTTACTCAGGATGTATTCATCTCTTACTCAGAAGTTGGTACAAATGGTATTGTCTCTGCGACAACATCATCAGTTGCTCTTACCGAAGTTAAATACACTTCAGGTGGAACAACAACAACATTCAATCCTACAGTTTCGGCTCCTACTATGACACTCGTTGGTTCAAAACCAACACTCACTGTAAACACAGCGACAGTGTCTGGTTTGAACTTAGCTGCTGAAAACAAGATTGGTGAAGTAACAATTGCTGCTGATGCGAAGGGAAATGTTAAGATCAATGACATTAAGTTCGCAGTTGGTAGTTCAAACTTCACAACACTTCCAACCTTCACACTAGCTCGTATTGCCGATGGTAGTACAACTATTGCAGGTTCAAGTTGTGGACAAGGTACAGCCTCATCATCTTCTCAGACAATTTTCTGTGAATTTGGTACAACAGGTGACGCCCTTGCTTCTTCTACTGACGTAGCAACTCTTGAATCAAACACTGACTACGATGGTTACACTATCGCAGCAGGCACATCGAAGACATTCAGTTTGTACGCTACTGTAGCTGCTGGAAATGCAGGAACAGGTTCAGCGACAATCTCAACTTCGGTTAATGCCGCAGGATTCAACTGGGATGATACTTCATACGCAGTGTTCGCCGGCAACGGAACAGATGCCTCACCTGCGAATGGAACAAATCTTACAGGTACACTTATCTACAACTTCCCTACAGGTGCTTACACAATCCGACAGTAATCTTTTGATTACTTAAGATTGAGATAGTTCTTCAGGGAATTATAGATAGAGTCTAGTTGACTTAAATCACCCAAAAACACCCTCTTCGGAGGGTGTTTTTGTTTTGCCGGGAGACTTCTAAGTAGTAAAAAGTTTGATAAGTATAATGGTGTGCTTAGTAAGAGTGGTATACTTATCTTAGTCACATATAAATTAATAAAACCATGAACAACAACATAAAAGTTTTTAGTACCGTCGTAGTCGTAGTTCTATTGGTGCTTACTGCATATTTTTTCATCACTAAAGATACTATGGTTTCTGAAGAAGTAAATAATGCTCCGGTTGCCACAACTACCGACACAACAATCGGATATTCACCAGACGCTCCAGGACACACTCCCGTGCAGGCCATTGCTTACGCTGACGCCTTAAAAAAGTATGCCGACAAAAGACTTCAAGTTACACCAACGTGTCAGATTACACCAAATAATGTTACCTATAAAAACGGTACGACCATTATGATTGACAACCGATCTGATAAGCCAAAAGCAATGAAAGTTGGTTCTACATTTACTATTCCCGCATACGGTTTCAAAATCGTGACTCTTTCATCGGGCACCTTGCCAGCTACGTTTCTAATCGATTGCGACAAACAGCAAAATGCGGGGACAATTATTCTGCAAAAATAAACTTTCTCTTTCTAGTCTAGTCTAGTCTAGTCTAGTCTAAATACAAAACCCCTCAAAGGGGTTTTGTATTTAGACACCCATAATTTTCTGACGAAAATTTGTTCGACCCCAGCTTGCGGTTTTTGCCTTTCGTTGCACTCAAACAAAAACATCGTTCATTCAGCGGAATGACCTACTGGGTCCGCTTCACAAAGACTAAAATCTCCGAGCAGTCGGAGATTTCTTAACGCGTTTGTGCATCTAGCAGGACTCGAACCTGCAACCGCACGGATATAAGCCGTGTGCTCTAACCGTTGAGCTATAGATGCATGTATGCATAAGGAACCTCACTACTATAACAAAAAAGTCCTGGTCTAGAAACGGCTCAGAAATAATGTACAAATGAAAAGCCCCGAACGTGATGTGTTGCGTCGGGGCAGTTGAGGGGATTTCAGGCGACTTGAGCTACGGATTCTGTTCGAGTAAGTTTTCCTTTCACATAAACGAACTCGCCGTAACCCACGAATTGCATACTGCAGATCACGAAATTTCGCTCTTCGTAGATAGCAGTGAACTCCCAGATTGGCAGGTTGGACTCCTCCTCTGTTCCAATCCATCGCAAGGAGAGAGTCCTTCCTCCTCTTGTTTCAAACTTGCGGGACATATTGCTACTGTCATCAATCGCTGTTGGTTTGCCGTCGAAACAGACTCCACTTGGCGTGATTACCAGCGACACTCCTTGTTCGCTGGGTAGTACCATGACTCTTCCGGTGAATCTCATCTAACCCTTCTCCCTGTGGCTTGGAAAATAAACAACAGCCGGCTGGCTGTTACATACATATTGCTATATTTAGCTATTTTAGTCAATAGGGGAAGGGAAAAGGGCTCTTTATTAAGATTCGTTTGTTTTCTTTGATACTATATAAAGATAATAATATTAGATCCATAGTCATTAATTCATGTCATATCATCAATTGTATAGAACGATTCAGACAATGTTTCCGTTGAAGGCAGTGGTTTTAGTGGTAATCTTTTCGTTAACTTTCTCTCCACTCACTCCTCTTTTAGCCCAAGAGGCAACCAATCTTGATGTAAGTACTTCTCCTGAAAACGTACCCTCAACTACAGAGAGTAATTCAGAAACAGGAGGGGGAAGTAACACTGGAGAATCTCTGAGTACAGATACACAAGATTCAGTAAAAGATTCAAACGAAGACGATTCTAATGCAGTGCAAACAACACCTTCGGTAACTACGGCAATCCAAGAAATACCAAATATTTCTAACCAATCGAATGCAAATACAAAAAATATAATACCAAAGCCAGATCTTTCTACTGGGGCATTAGTGTATGAGTATTTGCTCACAGTGCCATCAGGGAGAAACAGTTTGCAGCCGAATATAAACCTTACGTACAATAGTCAAAATACAAAAGACGATGGAGTGTTTGGTTATGGTTGGGAACTATCTATTCCATATGTGGAACGAGTGGCACGACATGGTACGAATGAATTGTATGCGGGTGTCTATAATGACTTTTCGTCGAGTATTGATGGCGAGATGGCCGCTGTTACCCCTACTTCTTATGGAGCAAGGGCGGATGATGGTTCAGTGCATACTTACACGCTTTCAAATAATGTTTTTTCTTTTATTGATAAAGCTGGAATTATATATACATTTGGAGAGACGTCAGGGTCAAGACAAGATGACCCAGATGATGCAACACGTATAGCTAAGTGGATGATTTCGTCTATTACAGATGCAAATGGCAACACAATCAATTTTACGTACACAAAAGATCAGGGGCAAATATATCCAGATACCATTTCTTACGGTGGGATATTTACTATTCAATTTATTAAAGAATCAAAAAATGATGTGTATTCAAGTTACATAAAAGCATTTCTTGTAAAGACTGCATATCGGGTGAAGACAATACAAATAAATACAAATAGTGCCTTGTCTAGAAAGTATGATTTAGGATATATATACTCCAGTGCATCTGGAAGATCTCTCCTTTCTTCTATTACTGAAAGTGGTTACAAAGAATCAGTGATGACTACTTTGCCTCCAGTGAGTTTTGAGTACCAACTAGAAAATCCAGGTTGGGACTCCGTAACATTAGGTACCCTGGGTTCGAATAATCCTAACTGGGGCCCAGTACACATTCAAGATTTTAATGCTGATTCATATCCAGACATATTATTTAGTAGTGGCGGAACTCCTTGTCTAAACTTCGATTTCAAAAGGCTTTATAATGAGGATCCGAAAAATAAAAATTGGAATTTTGTTACGACCGTTCCTTCTCTTATGGAAACTTGTAATTTTGTATATGCAGGTTACCAAATACGTCCTGCGGGGACACAAATTGTAGATTTAGATGGGGACTTTTTCCCAGATATGTTGCGGCATTATGTGGAAACTCATAATTTTCAAACAGGCGGGCCTGGGGGGTATGAAGTTAAAGAAAGATTTAAAAATGTCGGGGGTTCTTCTTGGACAGCTACGAGCGATTGGGACACAGTGTATCCTTTGATTTCAGATGGATTCGGAGAAGCGCTTCTTTTTGATGCAAATGCAGACGGACTACCTGATGTGATTTCTGCTCGAGATAAAAAATACCAAATTAATACAGGGAATAGTTTTGGAGCTACGAGCACTATATCGAGCTTTC
Organism: Minisyncoccia bacterium; assembly: GCA_038256975.1. Taxonomy (GTDB): domain Bacteria; phylum Patescibacteriota; class Minisyncoccia; order Phycocordibacterales; family UBA5272; genus JALHNF01. Next base: position 12,355 of record JBBSJU010000009.1, read on the forward strand.
CACCAACCTCACTTTTTTCTTGGGTTGGTCAAAATACTAAAATAAGAATAGCAGATATAAATAGCGATGGTTTGGTAGATATAGTGCATGATCGGGATGTATATATAAATACAGGCGACTTCACATGGGTTTTGGATCCAGCATGGTACTTACCCGTAGTGGCTACAATAGGTGTAGTGAATTGGGGAGAGGTTGTCCCTACACAACTAGTGGATGTAAACGGCGATGGAAGGATAGATATTATTTCTGATAGGGCTGTAGCAGAGATGATAAGTCTTGGTGTGTGGGGAGCATATATCAATAATGGTAATGGTTGGACAAGGAATACTTCCTGGGACCTTCCTCAGACTGGAAGCGGTTTTGGTACGTGCGCCTTTGCTCTACATGATGCAAATAGTCATTCTTTTAGTGATTTAAATGGCGATGGCCTAGTTGATTGTGTTTCTATTCAACCAGGACCACCTATGCATGTGAGAGGTTTAATAAATCAGTCTAAGATACCTGATGTGCTTTCTAAAATAACTCTACCGACTGGTGGGCAAACGGAATTAACATATAAAGGTTCTGCAGCATATAGTGATACAGATGGAAATCTTTTAAATCCAAATCTTCCGATTAATATTCAGACAGTAAACACTATAAAAACAACTGACTCTGTAAACAGTATTTTTGGCACTCATACCTATGAATATTCCGGGGGCTTTTATTACTACAGCGATCCGTTTGATCGTAAATTTGCAGGTTTCGGAAAAGTAACAGAAATAGCGCCGGATAATTCGAAGCAAATTTCGTACTTCCATCAAGGTAATACTACTGACGCAGTAAGCGGTGAATATGACGATGTGTATGGCAAGATTGGTAAAATATATCGAATTGAGAAAATGGATAATGCAAATAATGTATATCAGAAAACTGTAAATAAATGGGATACATATAATTTAGGTACAAACAGAGACTTTGTAAAATTAATCCGTTCAACTACCTTTGCATTTGACGGCAATTCTACTCATCGAGATACTGCTTCTGAGTATGTGTACGATAATGCAAATGGTAATGTAATTTCTAAAACAAATTATGGAGAAGTGATTGCAAATAATGATGGAACATTCATTGATATAGGAAGTGATAAGTCCATAGAGAATATTTCCTACGCCTTCACTTCAGGAAATTCAATAATTGGATTCCCGTCTCGCAATACGGTGATTGATCAAAACGGAAACAAAGTACGAGAGTCGAAGTTTTATTACGACAATCTCGCGTTTGGGTCTATTGACAGAGGTAATCAGACAAAAAAAGAAGACTGGCGTGCGGGAGCGATATACAGGAGTAGTGAACGAACCTATAACTCGTTCGGATTAATTACGTCTGAAACCGATCCACGAGGAAAAATTACCAACCATGTATATGAGGCGTATAATCTTTATCCAAGTATCGTTACAAATCCACTCGGGTACACAACTCAATACGAGTACGACTATGCTTTTGGTAAGGTTAAGCGCGTAATTGATCAAAATGGATTTTCATACCAAACTTCATATGATGGACTGGGAAGAGTTTTAAGCGAAACAGTTCCTGATGCGTATGGTACGAGTGTTACAAAAACTACTTATGCGTATACAGATATCCCAAATGCCGTAGCAGTACAGAAAGCAGAGTATCTTGATAATCAGAATATTGTTGAAACGTATCAATATTTTGATGGACTCAATCGACTTGTACAAGAAAGAAGAGAAGCAGAAGCTGTGGGGACGTTTAATGTCAGCGACATAAAGTATAACAATCTTGGCTTAGTGCAAAGTGAGTCATTACCATATGTCAGTGTGGGTTCTGGAAAGACAAGTCCAACAGCAAACACCGCACTCTATACTACAAACACGTATGATCCATTGCAACGAGTTACCGCTATTGCAAATAGTGTTGGTGTTACGAGTAATGTTTACGATGATTGGAAGACCACTGTCACAGATCCGAATGGCAAAGTAAAAAAGTATTCCAAAGATGCCTACGATAATTTAGTAAAAGTTGATGAAATGAATGGCAGTGCAACTTATTCGACGAACTACGCATGGAATCTAAATAATAAACTCACAAATATCACTGATGCACTTGGAAATGTTCGTAACTTCACATACGACGGACTCGGACAACGTCTTACTGCTGAAGATTTGCATAATTCTGCAGACACATCTTTTGGTACTTGGACGTACGCCTACGATTTAGCTGGCAATCTTACTCAAACGCATAATCCTGAAAATGAAATTGTAGACTATACATACGATGATATTAATCGCCAGAAGACAGAAAATTTTGTAGGTGGGACAGGAATAGAAATAACGTACGATTACGACACGTGTCCTAATGGAGTAGGAAAACTGTGTACTGTGACGCAGCCAACATCAAAAGTTGTGTTTGAATATACCCCATCAGGATTAATGAGTAAGGAAAACAAGGAAATTCATAAGTCTCTTTTCTCAACTTCGTTTTTGTATGACAGACAGGGTAATGTTGTGCAGAGTATCGTCCCAGACCAAGACACTTTCTATCGTAGTTACAACAACGCAGGGCTTCTTGAAAAAATACAATATGGTCAGGCAGGAATGAAGTCAATGGTTCGCAACGTAGTTGAAAACATAGACTATTCACCTGTAGGGCAGGTTTCGTACCAGAAAAATAATAACGGTACTGAGATTATAAACACACATGATAGCAGTAAGTTGTATAGGCTTACAAGAAAAATCTCACAAGTGGGGGGTTCTTACGTGCCAGTTACCAACACAAACCCTACTATTCTTCTTACTGGGTTATCTTTGATGAGTGTTGCTGTTGGAAGTCCTTGGATCGAACCTGGCTATAGTGCTACTGATACAGAAGATGGCATTATTACTTCCTCAGTTTTGGTTTCTGGATCAGTTGACACTTCTATCCCAGGAACTTACCAACTCATCTACAACGTAACCGACTCACAAGGGGCACCCGCTGCAGATGTGAGAACAGTTCGTGTTGTCATTCCATTTGCCATGCATGTAAAGGCACTTGTTGTGGCTGGTGGTGGCGGAGGTGGTGCTGGAAGTTCTGATTTTGGACATTACGGTGGTGGCGGTGCTGGAGGGTATAAATATTTCGCAAGTAATCCAATCTCTACTGGTTTGTATCCCGTAACGGTCGGAGCTGCTGGATCAGGGACATATAATGGACAAGGCATAAACGGTGGAGATAGTACATTTAATGAAATCATGGCAACTGGTGGTGGCGGAGGTGGTGGATATTATGGAGCTGGTTCTGCGGGTGGCTCTGGCGGTGGCGGTGGCACGTCTGGCGGTTCTGGTGTAGTTGGAGAAGGAAATTCTGGGGGTACTGGAACTACCTATGGTGGTGCGGGTGGCGGAGGTAGCGCTACTACTGGAGGGAACGGCGCCACTGGTGCAGGCGGCGGTGGAGGTGCTGGAACATCAAACGATATAACGGGCACTTCTGTATACTACGCTGCTGGCGGCGGCGGCGGAGCTCAGTATGGTAGTAGTGGATCTGGAGGAGTAGGCGGTGGCGGTAGTGGAAGAGTTGCTGGACCTGGATATTTTGCAACTGGATATGGTTCTGGCGGCGGTGGTAGTGGTTGGTATAACACACATGGTGGTAGTGGTAGTTCAGGTATTGTTATTATTTCCTATAAAACTGATGGAAGTGATGGTCTTGATGCGTCTTCTAGTGGTGGTACAAAAACAACATCTGGAGAATACACCATCCATTCTTTTACAGAGAGTGGAACATTTACATCTGTTGCATATCTTCCCGCAACCAATACTCCTCCTGTTATTTCACTCACAGGGTCATCTTTAATAGAAAAAGTAGCAGGCGAATCTTGGATCGAACCTGGCTATAGTGCTACTGATGTAGAAGATGGAGACCTTACTAACTCTGTGTCTGTTACAGGGACTGTCGACACAGCAATTCCAGGAACGTATCAGCTTTTATATAGTGTGGTCGATTCACAAGGAATGTCGGCTGCCACACTTATTCGAATAGTAGTTATACATCCTCACAATACCTTCTTAAATCTCCAAGATCTTAACTACACCTACGACAATAATGGCAACATCACACAGGTGGTAGATACTTCAGATACAGCGGGAGCGAAAACGGTTACATATACGTACGACGACCTTAATAGAATGCTTTCAGCTACAGCTACAAATGTTGCTTCTGGACAAAGTGGGTATACGTACAACTACACGTATGACGCCCTTGGAAATATTACAAGTAGTCCTGCGGGAGCCTATGTTTACGACGGCACGAGTGCTTCTAATTGGGCAAACCCGCACGCTGCAACTTCAATTGCTGGAGCTACTCTTACGTATGACAAAAGTGGCAACATGCTTTCTGATGAGGTGCTTACAAATACGTGGAATTACAAGCAGCAACTTGTGCAAGTAGAGAAAGATAAAAATACTTTCGCATACACATACGATCATGAAGGAAAGCGGATGCGAGTAATGAGTGACGTAGAAGATACATATTATCCAAATAAGTTTTACAGTGTTGACGCGTCTGATAAAAAGACAAAAAGTGTTTTCGTGAGTGATCAGCTTGTTGCCACTATTGAAACGAGTACTTCAACCAATAGCATATTCTACAACCACACTGACCACCTTGGCTCTGTGAATGTGGTGACGGATGCAGCGGGCAACGCAGCGCAGGTTTTGGATTACTATCCTTTTGGAACGAAAAGAATCAGTTCTGGGGATGGTGTGTCCGACAGAGAGTTCATCGGCCAAAGGTTCGATGAAAGCACAAATCTCAATTACTTGAATGCACGTTACTATGAGGGGACTAGAGGACAATTCATTTCCCAAGACCCTTCATTCTTAGCTTTTGGAGATGCAGGACGCACCCAAGCTATGACAGGCATGAGTCTAGAAAGTGTACTTATGGATCCTCAGTCTCTTAATTCATATGCATACGCTAGAAACAATCCAATTAAGAATATCGATCCGGATGGACGATGGTATAAAGAGGTTCTTAGCGGTCAGCAATCTTGGTCTAGTTTCGCAGGAGAAGTGGGTGAAGCAACTCAGTATATGGGTGGTGGTTGGCAAACAGCAATGGATCATCCTGTTGCGGCAGGAGCAGTAGTGGGTGTTGCAAGTGGAGCAACAGCATTAGGTATTAGTTATCTTTCGGGTGCAGGGCTTGTGGTAGATAATCTAGCTACAGGACAGATGATATCAACTGAAGGAATCCAAGCAATCGGAGCTAGAAACTCAATACTTAACAACAGTACAAATTCTAAGGTCATTGAGACAATTAATCAGATCTTTAAAAAAGGTTCTGATAAAATAGGGGGAGGCACCGTAGAGGCTGTAAAAAGACAAATTCAAACTGGAGAACTAACTGGTGGAAGGGATCATTTAATTAAAGGTCAACAATTAATTAACCGCATAAGTAACCTCCAGAATTCACAACAATTAAATCAGATAGAACAGAAGGGTCTTCAAACAATATCTAATACCCTTCAAAAATTATTAGGTAATGTTAAAAAATAAATTATGAAAAACATGTATACAATTCTTATAAATTTTTCTGACCATTTAATTGGTATAGGTCAATATGAATCAGAATCACCCGAAGTTGCTTTAAAAGATTTTATTAACTCGCATGAATCTTTGGATGGTTACGACAGAGTCTTATTAGCTAACTCCATAATGCCACTCCTTAAACCAAATAAAATAAAAGGAGTGTGGTCGTTCCACTTTAATCCTGAACTAATGACCATGGAATGGTATGAAAATAATGCTGTTTTGGGTGGCCACATAATTCAAAGTGAAAAAATATAGAGGTAAAATTTCTTTCAGAAAATAAGGAATCTCGCCCTACTGGCGCTGTACACCTTTTCTATTTTTTCAAATCAAAGCTCCTCAAAAATAAAGAAAAGGTTTTTCGATTCCCCCACGAAAATGCTCCCAGCATTTTCTCACTCCACAAAAATACAAAAAGCTCTCATAATGAGAGCTTTTTGTATTTTTGTGGAGATGGGGGGAATCGAACCCCCGTGCATAGAAATCTAGGATGTGTATATCTACAATGCGTAGCGGCATTCTTGCCTTCTCGAAGGAAGGCTAACAATGAGACGTGGTGAACGACGCAAGAGTCGTCTCATCGGTCACTGCGTATTTAAATCTGGAAGTGCAGTGAGGCTTTCAGACCGAGTGTACGATGTATAATCGTTACCTCTCTACGATACACGAGCGGAGAGAGAAACGCTTGGCAGAAGTCTGCAGAGCAGAGTCTTACGCAAGAGCAAAAGCACGAGCCTCACTTGCGTAAGGTGACGCGATTGCTGTGTAGCTTTTAGCTGCACTACTTTTTTGTATACTGAGTACGAGGAAATATACTTCTCGGCACTGCATACACACAAGATAAACCATGTCGATGCCAGGTCATCCCCATTTATTCTTCAAAGCCTTGGTGAACAATCCGACGCATACGAAGTTTGTCGTCTTTGGTGCGGAGATCTTCACGCTTGTCGGCTTTTTGTTTTTGTCTGCAAAGAGCAAGTTCCACCTTTACGTGGTTCTTTGAATTATACAACGAAAGTGCGATGAGTGTCAACTGTGTTTGGGATATTTTACCCACCATTCTGACGATTTCTGATTTCTTTAAGAGAAGTTTTCGTGTGCGATACGGATCGTAGTCACTCGGAGTATTAGCTTGCTGATAGGGAGGAATGAATGCGCCAACTAAAAAGACTTCACCACCGCGAATAATTGCTTTTGCCGCTTCGAGTGATCCTTGTCCTCCTTTGATAGATTTTACTTCATAACCAAAAAGCTTGATGCCCGCCTCGACGGTTTCCTCAATAAAATATTGAATATGTGCTTTTTTATTTGAAATAAGAGCCATAAGGTTCCTGTGCGTAATCTCGTCTTTTCTGCTATTCTACCATTATTATTCATGAAAAATACTCAAAAAGATAATCGGGTGCCACCACTTTCAAAGCTGCCAAAATTACCAAAAGGCAAAAGTGCTACTTCTTTTGTCAGTACTATTCTCTGGATACTCTTTGGTTTTTTTGTCATTATTCAGCTCTACTCATTTTTAAGTGGACGTACAAAAAATCCTACACAGGAAATCACGCTTTCTGAGCTGGCGAGTTCAACTATTGCAGGAATGGTGCAATCAATAACAGTAGAGGAGAGTGACCTTACCATCGTACAAGTTTCAGGCACGACAACGGTCACAACAACTGCAAAAAAAGAAAAGGACGCATCGCTCACCGACACGCTTCGTAATTACGGTGTTACAAGTGAAGCATTGGCAAAAGTGAACATTACTATCAAAGAGCCATCCGGTGTGTGGGGATTTTTGGGTGGCGCATTCAATATTTTTCTTATTGCCATATTGCCGCTTATTATCATCATGTGGTTTTTGTCACGGCAAGTGAAAGGTGCTGGCATGCAGGCGTTTACTTTTGGACAAACAAAGGCACGTATTATTGAGCCGACAGATGAAAACCAAAGAGTGATATTTGCTGACATTGCGGGTAACAAAGAAGCCAAACAAGAATTGCAAGAGGTTGTTGATTTTCTCAAAAATCCCAAAAAGTTTTTGGACATCGGCGCAAAAATTCCTAAAGGCGTGATGTTAACAGGAGCGCCCGGAACAGGAAAAACACTCATGGCACGGGCTGTAGCAGGGGAAGCTCGGGTACCATTCTTCCATCTTTCTGGATCTGAGTTTGTGGAAATGTTTGTAGGTGTTGGTGCGTCTCGAGTGCGAGATTTGTTTGCCTTAGCAAAAGAAAAGTCGCCGGCGATCATTTTCATTGATGAAATAGATGCAGTAGGGCGCGTGCGTGGAAGTGGAACGGGTGGTGGAAATGATGAACGTGAACAAACTCTCAATCAGATTTTAGTTGAGATGGATGGATTTGAGCCATCGGAAAAAGTTATTGTGATTGCGGCTACAAACAGACCTGATGTACTTGATCCCGCGCTTCTTCGTCCTGGTAGATTTGATAGGCGAGTGACCATCGATCTTCCTGATCGTGCTGACCGCCTCGCTATTCTTCAGGTGCACGCTCGCAAAAAACCGTTTGCAGAAGATGTAAATTTAAATGTAATTGCAGAACGAACTCCAGGATTCTCCGGTGCTGATTTAGCATCACTCATGAATGAGGCAGCTATTTTGGCTGCGCGAGAAGATCGAAAAACAATCGGGCAATTTGATGTTGTACGATCAATCGAGAAAGTGATGCTTGGTCCTGAGCGAAAGAGTCATGTGCTTTCGGTTGAAGAAAAAAAGAAAACCGCATATCACGAAGCAGGGCATGCACTCCTTGCCTCGGTTTTAGAATATGCAGATCCGGTGCATAAAGTTTCCATTATTGCTCGTGGTTCTGCGGGTGGATATACACTCAAGCTTCCTATTGAAGAAAAGCGCTTACCAACGAAGAAAGAGTTTCTCGATGATATCGCTGTTGCGCTTGGTGGGTATGTGGCAGAAGAAATGATCTACGGAGATATTTCAACAGGTCCTTCAAATGATCTTCAGGTTTCAACGGCTCTTGCTAGGGACATGGTTACGAAATATGGAATGTCAGAAAAATTTGGACCAGTGGCACTCGAAGGGGCAGGAGGACGTGCAACCTACGGGCGGGGAATAAATGACAGAGAGTATTCTGAAAAAGTAGGAAGTGAGATAGATGCTGAGGTTGGACGGATTATGAACGAGGCAAGAAAGAGAGCATTTGAGACAATGACTACTCACAAGAAACTTCTTGAGGATATTACAAAAACACTCACAGACAAAGAGACACTTGAACAAGATGAGTTTAATGAAGTTTTAATTCGGAACGGGATTGCGCCTAAAAAGAAGAAAGAAGAAATTCTTTAATCTAAAATAAAAGCACCTCTTGAGGCGCTTTTATTAAACTTCTTTCGTATCCTTCACTCATAAGCAGTTTTTCTTTGCCAGACCTTCCCCTACCCAAAGAAAAACTCTTATTCGTTCGACATATACAAGAAGTCTATTTTAAAGTGTATTTGGATAAATAACGGTCCCTAAGAATGACTGTCCATCAATGTACGCTCGAATATTTTCGAGATTGTTCCCATTTAAGATAGCAACTTCCATTCCAATTTTCTCGCACTCTTTTGCGGCAACGGGATCAAATGGGGAAGAGAGTCCCGGATCCCATTCAGATGGAATCAGTTTTCGGAACTCTTTCCACTCAATTTTCTCTATCTTTTTTGCTTCTGGATTTTTGCGTGGGTCATCGGTGTAGACATAATCAATATTTGAAAGATTGATGAGTTTTGAAATGGAAAGATTTTTTGCGATGAGCACTGCGTCATAGTCGGTACTACATCCTGGTCGCCAGCCTGCGCCGATAAGCACTGACTCTTTCCAGTCAATATCATCATGGGGACTCGTTACGATTCGTGGATGTGCTTCGTGTACAAAAACAGATCGTAAAAGATGAGCATTCAAACGAGTGCTGTGGATTCCCAGCCAGTCCATATCGTCTTTGGTAAGTGGTGTAATTTCATTTGCAGCATTTTGATATTTGCGCGCGGTCTTTCCTCCTCCTGCAATCAATACAAAACGAAATCCTCGACTAACGTAGTCGAGGATTAAGGTTTTGAACTGAGTGAGAAAAACGGTATCGATATCGTTCGGAACGATCATAGAGCCTCCGACAGAAATAATGATTGTTTTTTCTTGTGGCATGTCCTTAGTATACGGAGTAGGGAGGATTTATGCTACGTAGCCAAGGTCTGTTTTTATGGTGTGATACGTCTAGAAAATAGGCTGTTCTGGGGGAGTGGTCTATTTCAAAAATATATAGATAATGTAAGGGTGCTGGCCAAACCATTGTCCACAAGAAAGGGCCTTGACTTATCTTTATCTTCGAGTATACTGCCTTTACTCCTTAGGTGGAGCTTTTCATTTGGAAACAAAGAAAAAAGCGCTATTTTGAGTCGAGTGCGTTGTTTGACAAATACATATCAAAAACAAGAAATGTAATATACGTTCTTTAAACCCGAACGTAGTATTACAAAAACAAAAAGTATATTTTATTTTTTGCCTCGATTTATTTCAAAAAGAGTTTGATCCTAGCTCAGGATGAATGCTGGCGACATGGATAAGGCATGCAAGTCGAACGGGAATAATCACACGGAAGCATAAAGCAAGTTAAAGTAGCAATACAATGACAAGCAATATGTGGAAGAGTGACATTCTAGTGGCAGACGAGGTAGTAACACGTAGGAATCTCCCCCATAGTCAGGAATAACGCACCGAAAGGTACGCTAATACTTGATATCTCGCAAGAGGAAAGATTTATCGCTATGGGAAGAGCCTGCGCAGTATCAGCTAGTTGGTAGTGTAAAAGACTACCAAGGCTATGACGCTTAGGGGAGGTGAGAGCCTGACCCCCACCGATGGGACTGAGACACGGCCCATACACCTACGGGTGGCTGCAGTCGAGAATCTTCCGCAATGGGCGCAAGCCTGACGGAGCGATGTCGCGTGATGGATGAAGAGCTTCGGTTTGTAAACATCTTTTATGCGGGAAGAACGTTGACGGTACCGCATGAATAAGGGGTTGCTAAACTCGTGCCAGCAGCAGCGGTAATACGAGTACCCCGAGCATTATCCGGAATTATTGGGCGTAAAGGGTGAGTAGGCGGTGCAATTAGTCGTGTGTTAAATCCCAGAGCTTAACTTTGGATTCGCACACGAAACGGTTGCACTAGAGAATGTGAGAGGTGAATGGAACTCATAGTGTAGGGGTGAAATCCGTTGATATTATGGGGAACACCAAATGCGAAGGCAATTCACTGGCACATTTCTGACGCTCAATCACGAAAGCGTAGGTAGCGAATGGGATTAGATACCCCAGTAGTCTACGCCCTAAACGATGATCTCTCGGTTTTCGGAGTATCGACCCTCTGAGAGCCTAAGCTAACGCGATAAGAGATCCGCCTGGGAAGTACGGCCGCAAGGCTAAAACTCAAAGGAATAGACGGGGACCTGCACAAGCAGTGGATTATGTGGTTTAATTCGACAGTAAACGAAACACCTCACCAGGATTTGAAACTCACGTGAAATCCGTAGAAATACGGCCCCCGCAAGGCACGTGGACAGGTGATGCATGGCCGTCGTCAGTTCGTGGTTTGAACTGTTCCCTTCAGTGGGGTAACGAACGCAACCCTTATTGTCTGTTACAAGTGTCAGACGAGACTGCCCAGCACTGTGCTTTTGAAAGCAATTTCGAAAGTAGAGTGCTGGGAGGAAGGAGAGGATGACGTCAGGTCAGCATGTCCCTTTGACATCCTGGGCTACACACATAATACAATCGCACGAACAACGGGTCGCGACGGGGTAACCCTGAGCCAATCCTTCAAATCGTGCGCCAGTTCGGATTGAGGTCTGCAACTCGACCTCATGAAGCCGGAATTGCTAGTAATCGCGGGTCAGCTATACCGCGGTGAATACGTTCTCAGGTCTTGTACTCACTGCCCGTCAACTCAAGGAAGCTGGAAGTACCCGACGTCTGCCCATGTGGCGGCCTAAGGTAAATTCAGTGACAGGGAGTAAGTCGTAACAAGGCACGGCTAGCGGAAGCTGGTCGTGGATTAATTCAATGTGAACCGAGTTTGTCTATCGCGATCGCATAGATAAACTTTTGGAGTCGATTATTTATAAGGACTTGATAGTGATCCTCTTTAACACTATCCCCGTTCAGTCGGAAACTGAACAAAAGTCTCTGTGTCTTTTTTAAGGATCTGTCTGCAAAGTAATGCGGACACGCAGAGGAAATCGAGGCAAAAAATAAAATATACAATCTCAAAAGCACATCGTGCTTTTCATCTCTTTTCTACACCTCCGGATGTGTCCGCTCGTAAACGACACACAAAGAACCCTTAGTAATAAGGGTGTTTTTGTTGCTATCATCTACTTATTTTGCTATAGTGCCCAAACGCGAGTGTAGTTCAGTGGTAGAACGCTGTCCTGATAAGACAGAGGTCGTAGGTCCGATTCCTACCACTCGCACTAAATTTTATTATACTTCTGCCGCGGTGACAGACTCTTGTTGTTTTCTAATTAGTTCATCAACTAAAGGCATTCCATATTTGTGTGCCAAGTAGGAAATAACTTTGCTATAATTCGACACAAACGTATCTAATTCTTTAGCAAATGATTCTTCATCTAGATCAGTTCGTGTAACAAGAATCTTCTGTGTTTGGCTGAGAATTTCTAAGGATGAGATTATTTCCAACTCAGCAGTCTTTCTTTCGGTATCCATTTCCTGTGATACAGTTTGCCGAACAGCATCTTGTCGACTCCTAATCTCAGCAATTCGTCTACGAATCTCAGAGCCTTCAAGGATAATTTGATTGGCATCTTTGTGGGACATATCCAATACTTCTGGTCGGATAGCATTCATATGTCTTAACTATACACCCTTTTTAAGGGAGATGGTACAATATTCACAATATGAACTATATTTCAACAACAGATCTTATTAAGAGAGCGTGGGAAACGGTAAAAGCCAATCTGCTTACGTTTGTTGCTGCGGCAGCCATTTTGTTTGTGATTAACACTGTTTTTAATGTGGTTACATCTGTTGCTGAGAAAAATCACATGCCTCTAGAGTCAGGTGTTCTTACCCTCGTTACCGCGCTTATTAGTTTGGTAGTCGGAGTCGCTGTGACTACTGCTCTTATTCGTATTGCTCGAGGGGCGCCTGTTACTATCCAGACACTTTCTATTTCTTCGTCACAAGTATTTCGATTTATAGGAGTGAGTCTTCTTGTCGGACTTATCATGCTTGCAGTTGTTCTCCCTGTTGTTGGCGCAGGATTTCTTTTAGGAATCACATCATTTGTGGGGGATATAGATAGTAATATTATTGCATTTGTAGCTATTCTTATTGCAGCTGTCATTTTCATCGTATACATTAGTATTCGTCTGATGTTTGCAAAATATATCGTGCTTGATGGAGCTACTGGAGTTGTTGCGGCAATTAAGCAGTCATGGAATCTTACTTCAGGAAATATTTGGACGATTATAAAGCTCGGGCTTATTGCTATATTGGTCGCACTACTTGGACTCATTGCTCTTGTCGTCGGGCTTCTAGTTGCAGTTCCGGTAATTGCTCTTGCATACGCATATTTATATGTTGAGATTAGTGCACAAAAAGAAAAAGTAATCACCGAAGTTGAGAATAATGAATAAAGGAAAACTCTCTCTTGTTGCCACACCAATCGGCAACCTTGAAGACATCACCCTTCGGGCACTTCGAACGCTAAAAGAGTGCGATTTTGTTTTGTGTGAGGATACACGGGTGACACAGAAACTGCTTACAAAGTATGAAATTAAGAAGCCAACATTCAAAGCGGATGCGCATCTTTCGAAAGGTCAGCTTAAAAAAATAAAAACTTTACTTGAAGAGGGAAAACATTTGTGTGTGGTCTCTGACGCAGGAACACCAGGAATCTCTGACCCAGGGACATTTCTTGTTGATTTTATTCGTATCCAAAACCTAGATTGCAATATAGAAACAATTCCTGGGCCAAGCGCTGTTATTGCAGCCCTTTCTCTTGCGGGAGTGCTTGGAAATGAGTGGATGTTCCTAGGGTTTTTCCCTCAGAAAAAAGGAAGACAGACTGCACTCAAAGAATTGGCTCAAAGAAAAGAGGCAACGGTATTTTATGAATCATCACACCGGATTGTAAAACTTCTAGAAGAACTTGTGGAATATATACCACTGCGAACAATTGCAATCGCACGTGAGCTTACAAAAATGCACGAAGAATTTTTAAAAGGAACGCCTCAAGAATTATTTTCTGTACTTAAGGGTGATATAAAAAAACAAAAAGGTGAGTTTGTGGTTATTGTATATCCACACCTACCCAGACACATTGTGCGCCGATAGCTTTTTATGATAGATTATATTTAATATGACAAAAGATTTTTTCTTAAAAAAGAGCGTACTTTTTTCGCTTTTTATTTTAGGTGCATTCTCTGTGGGTATATATTCGGATGTTTTTGCTGCAACATGGACAGAACAAACGTCTGCTGGGTCACGGAATTGGCAATACATCACCTCATCTTCTGACGGCACAAAGCTCGCTGCAACAGTACAAGGTGGCTTCATATACACATCCAAAGACTCAGGTGCAACATGGACAGAACAAACGTCTGCTGGGTCACGGAATTGGTATTCCATCACCTCATCTTCTGACGGCACAAAGCTCGCTGCCGCTGTTTATTCTGGAGCTGA
>JBBSJU010000010.1:0-21094 GCA_038256975.1 Minisyncoccia bacterium
ACAAGTTTCTGAACCATTTTCATCAAAACTCAATTTCGGACTATCTTTTTTATTTGATACAAAGAAAGATACCTGTATGAATCGGATTGTTGATTATACGATTAAAGACTCACAGTACGTTTCTATCCTTGAATTTTACAATCCTGAATTTGTATCTGTCGGAGATCATTTTAAAGAAGGTGTGCGACAAGAAGAGTGTTTTGTAATTGATTTGCTTAAACCTGGATTTGAAGAAAATTATTTGAGACTTGCGCATGGTTTTTTGAAGAAACCAATGCACGTTGGAATTGAAGATCGGGACACGTTTGTAAAAGAAACCTGGGAAACTCTTGAGCTACTTATGAAAGATCTAAATACTAAGCTCTTTATTGCTGCAAATAATACTCAGTTTATCGGATACGTTGCACTCAATATTCATCCAGCCCTTCATGTGAACGGTCTTGAATGTGTTGTGAGAGAACTGTATGTTAGAGACGAGTATCAGAGGAAAGGGACTGGTACAATCATAATGGCTTATGCCGAACGCTATGCCAAAAAAAGAGGTTGCAAACGAATATCTCTTGCAACTAAATGGGATGATGAGAAGCAAAAGACTTTTTATGAAAGCATTGGTTTCTCTCGACGCTGTGATTTCGTAATCAAGAAGATCTTGGACTAATTTGAACAATTTCGTTACTTCCTAAGGCACTCTCCACTTTTTATGAGAAAAAGGAAGAATATGGTAGTTTTTTGTATATATGGATGAGAAAGAATTAGACGAAACACAAGTAGAAGATGTATCTTTTGAGTCTACTGACGCTGAAGGCGCCGAAGAAACTCAAGGTGCGAAGATAAAGAAACTCCGTGAAGAAATAGAGAAATTACGTAAAGAACGTGATGAGTATTTGGTTGGCTGGCAAAGAGCTAAAGCCGACTATGTAAACCAGTCTAAAACCCATCTTGAAGAACGATCTGATTTGATTAAAAATGCCGCTCGAAAAACTATTTCTGCGATTCTGCCCACACTTGATACCTACGACTTAGCAAAAGGTAATGTTGAAGCTTGGAATGCAGTTGATGCAAATTGGCGCACAGGCATAGAATATATCTTTCAGCAGCTCTTAAACGCTCTTGAAAGCGAGGGTCTTACAAAGTTTGGAAAGGTTGGAGATGTGTTTGATCCGAACCTCCACCAGAGTATTGAAGCAATCCAAGTTTCTGATAGAATGCAAGACAGTACCGTCCTTTCCGTCTTGCAAAGTGGCTATATGCTACATGAGAAAGTTATTCGTCCAGCAAAGGTGAATGTCGGAATATACAAAGAAGAATAATATTATTTGAAATTAGAACATTTTTAGACTATGGCAAAAATTATCGGAATCGACTTAGGAACAACAAACTCTGCGGTTGCCATTATTGAAGCGGGGCAACCAAAGATTATTGAAAATATTGAAGGGAATCGTACAACGCCATCAATTATTGCCCAGGCAAAAAATGGCGAACGGCTCGTAGGCCTCCTTGCCAAGCGTCAGGCGGTAACAAACCCACATAACACCATTTATGGTGTGAAGCGCTACATGGGCCACCGTTTTGACGATGCAGAGGTACAGAAAGATAAGACCAGTGTTCCATACAAGCTTAAAAAAGCTGAAAATGGTGGTGTTCTTGTGGAAATGGATGGCAAAGACTACCGGCCAGAGGAAGTTTCAGCAATGATTTTGCAAAAAATCAAAGCAGACGTAGAAGCAAAACTTGGAGAAAAAATTACAGAAGCGGTGATTACTGTTCCTGCATACTTCAACGACTCTCAACGACAAGCAACAAAAGATGCGGGTAAAATCGCTGGTCTTGATGTAAAGCGTATTATCAATGAACCGACCGCCGCTGCGCTTGCATACGGATTTAATCTTAAAAAAGATCAACAAATCGCAGTGTATGACTTTGGAGGCGGAACGTTTGACGTATCTATTCTTGAAGTAAGTGGCGATGTTATTGAGGTAAAGTCAACAGATGGAGACTCGCACTTAGGTGGTGAAGACATTGACCAGAAAATTGTAAAATTCATTGCTGATGAATACAAAAAAGAAAGTGGTATTGATGTTGCAAGTGACGCCCTCGCACTTCAACGACTAAAAGAAGCGGCAGAGAAAGCAAAACACGAACTTTCAACAACAATGGAGTCAGAGATCAACATTCCATTCATCACTTCTGATGCCTCAGGACCAAAGCATCTCCTTATGCGTATGTCTCGAGTACAGCTCGAAGGAATTGCAAAAGAATTTATCGACCGATCTATTGAAATTACTAAGCGCGCACTTGAAAATTCTCCATTCAAAAAAGACCAAATCGACGAAGTTATTCTTGTGGGGGGGCAAACTCGAATGCCTGCCATTGTAGAAGCAGTAAAGGCGTTCTTTGGTAAAGAACCAAATAGAACTATTAATCCAGATGAAGTAGTAGCGCTCGGTGCAGCCGTGCAAGCTGGAGTTTTGCAAGGCGATGTGAAGGATGTACTTCTTTTAGATGTGATTCCGCTCTCTCTTGGAATTGAAACTATGGGAAATGTAGCCACAAAGCTCGTGGAACGTAACACCACTATTCCAACACAGCGTTCACAAACATTTTCAACTGCTGCTGACAACCAAACTTCAGTGGAAATACATATCGTGCAAGGTGAGCGACCAATGGCCGCTGACAACAAATCCCTTGGACGGTTTGTGCTCGACGGTATTCCACCAAGCCCGCGTGGTGTGCCGCAAGTAGAAGTGACCTTTGACGTTGATGCCAATGGAATCTTGCAAGTAAAAGCAAAAGACAAGACTTCAGGCAAAGAACAAAGTATTCGTATTGAAGCATCGTCTGGACTTAAAGAAGAGGACATCAAGCGGATGCAGCAAGAAGCTGAAATTCATGCTGAGGAAGACAAGAAAAAGAAAGAATTGATCGAAGCTCGCAACATGGCTCAGTCACTTGCATACACCGCTGAGAAAGCTCTCAAAGATGCTGGAGATAAAGTAAGTGAGGACGTGAAGAAAAATGTACAGACAGAAATCGAAAATGTACAAAAAGTAATGTCAGGTGAAGATAAAGAAGCTATTGAAAAAGCAACTGAAAGCTTAAGCACTGCAATGCAAAAAATTGGTGAAGAAATGAGTAAGCACCAAGCTGATACACCACAGGCTGAAACGGAAGCAAAGGGAGAAGAACAAAAATCTGAATAGTATCTAAAAACAAAATCCTGCAAAAGTGGGGTTTTGTTTTTTGAAAGAGTTATGGTAGTTTGAAATCGTTGTCCTTTTCTTAACCAAAGCCTAGTCGGCAAGGGATTTAGATGAATACTGTAGGAAAAACACAGGAAACTAAGCTTCTGGAACAGATTGCAGATCTCCGGAACAAAATTCAAGAATTCGAAAAAGAGGCGTCTGAGGCTGAGTGTGTCTTTGACGCAAATGATGCCAAGGCAGAAGTAAGTCTCTGTATGGAGAGGCTGATACCCCTCCTTCAAGATGCTTTGCGGCTCGGAATGAGTACGGATGAATACCCATTGGTTCAAGAACTTTGTGTGCTGTACAAAGAATGGGTGAATCCAGGACCGTAGTTCCATTGTTGCTTCCTTCCTTTAGACCTCGCGATGCGAGGTCTTCTTTTGTGCAAGATACAAAATCTTGAAAATTTCTTCTGATTGAAAAGTTATAAAAATCAAGTACTATATGAATACCTATGGCGGCGAAAAACTACTACGATGTTCTTGGGGTCTCAAAAAGTGCCTCTAAAGACGAAATAAAGAAAGCTTTCTATAAACTCGCCCATAAATACCACCCAGACAAAAAAGAAGGAGATGAAGCAAAATTTAAAGAGGTAAATGAGGCGTACCAAACCCTCTCTGACGATCAAAAACGACAACAATATGATACTTATGGACAAACGTTCAATGGTGCTGGTCCGCAGCAAGGTGGAGGATTTGGCGGATTTGATTTTTCTGGATTCCAAAATGGTGGAGGCTTTAATGTAAACATGGATGATATTGGAGACATCTTTGGTGACTTTTTTGGAGGATTTGGTGGTGGTAGCCGATCTCGAAAACCTCGAGGAGCAGATGTTTCAGTGCAGGTCCTTATTTCATTTGAAGAGTCTGTATTTGGAGCGAAAAGAACGCTTCAGATGACTAAAAATGCCACCTGTGAGACATGTACTGGCTCTGGCGCGGCTCCCGGCTCAAAAATGAAAACCTGTGATACCTGTAAAGGTCAAGGTAAGGTTAAAGATACGCGAGCCTCTTTTTTGGGTGGAATATCAATGGTGCGAATTTGCGATACGTGTCATGGTGATGGCAAAGTTCCAGAACAAAAATGTAAGACCTGTGGCGGAGATGGTGTAACTCGAAAACGAGAAGAAATAACAATCGAAATTCCAAAAGGCATTCAAAATGGAGAAACTTTGCAAATGTCAGGTGGCGGCGAATCAGTAAAAGGTGGCATGCCGGGAAATTTGTATGTGCAGATAAAAGTTGAACCACACAAACTCTTCAAGAGAGATGGCTATGACATTGTGTATAAGCACACCATTTCCGTGAGTGATGCAATTCTTGGCGCAAAGCAAACCATTAAAACTCTTGACGGTGAACATGCTCTCCATATACCGGAAGGTTCGGCACATGGATCCATTGTGCGTATTTCTGGTAAGGGTGTGCCCAATGAACGAGGTAAGCGAGGAGATTTTGTAGTTGTGCTCGATTTAAAAATGCCTCAAAAGCTTTCTAAGAAAGCACGCGAGCTAGTGGAGAAACTAAAAGAAGAAGGACTCTAAGACTCCGTGGTATTATAAAAACATGAATACAGAAGATGTGGTGCTCACTGGCGATCGTCCAACAGGAAAACTCCATTTGGGTCACTTTGTCGGCTCAATACAAAACCGTCTCAAGCTTCAGGAAGAGTACGCCAAGTGCTATTACATGATTGCTGACATTCAGGCTCTTACCGATAACGCAGATAATCCTCAAAAAGTACGTGACAATGTGCTCCAAGTTGCGCTCGACAATCTTGCCTGTGGCCTCGATCCAAAAAAGACAACCATGTTTATCCAGTCGCAAGTGCCAGAGATTGCGGAGCTTACAGTGCTTTTCTTGAACCTCGTTACTCTTGCGCGTTTGAAGCGGAATCCAACCGTAAAGGCCGAAATGAAGCAAAAAGGTTTTGGTGATGATGTACCTGCTGGATTCCTTACGTATCCCATAAGCCAAGCTGCGGATATTCTTTCAGTAAAAGGAAATGTAGTTCCTGTTGGAGAAGATCAGCTACCTGTACTTGAGCAAGCAAATGAAATTGTTGATTCATTCAACAGAATTTATGGGCAAACATTTTCTCATATCAAAGGAATTTCTGCTAAGCGACTTATTGGTGTAGATGGTGATGCAAAAATGAGTAAATCACTTGGAAATACCATCAATCTTTCTGATGATGAAAAGACAATCGTTTTGCAGGTACGGAAAATGTATACTGACCCAACACATATTCACAAAGAAGATCCAGGAAAGGTAGAAGGGAATGTTGTTTTTGCATATTTAGATATTTTTGATCCAAATAAAGATGAAGTTGCGGAACTAAAGAAACAATACAAAAAAGGGGGGTTAGGAGATATGGAACTTAAAAACCGTCTCTCTGCACGTTTGAATGAAATTATTGCACCTATCCGTGCGCGACGCGAAGAACTTGCAAAAAATCCAGACGCAGTGATGAAGATTTTAGAAGAAGGAACAAAAAAAATGCGCAAGGAAGCACAAAAGACGCTTACCGAAGTCAAAGAAAAACTTAAAATATCCTATTTTTAATTTTACCTAAAAAGGGTAGAATGCAGAGATGAAACGCGTATATATAGGCGAACTTGCACAGCATACAGATACTACAGTGTCGATCGGGGCATGGGTTCATACCAAAAGAAACCAAGGGAAAATGGTTTTCTTTGAGTTTCGAGATATGACAGGGAAAGTCCAAGGGGTTGTCCTTCCAGGTAACGAAAATCTAAAAGCACAAGCGGACGAACTCCGTGACGAGTGTGTGGTGGAGATAACAGGGATAATTAATAAGCGTCCTCTAAAAAATGTGCAAGTAGGAAAGGTAAATGGTGATATAGAAATGGTGGTTGAGTCAATCTCACTCCTCAATAAAGCTGAAGTACTTCCTTTTCCAATCGCAAGTGATACACGGGAAATCGGTGAGGATGTACGTCTTACATATCGATATCTCGATTTGCGAAGTGAACGGATGCAGCGAAATATTCGTAAACGTGGAGAGGTTTTGCAATTTGTTCGCAATTATCTTACCGAAGAAAAGTTCACAGAAGTCGAAACGCCACTTCTCACGAAATCAACTCCCGAGGGTGCTCGTGATTTCGTAGTTCCTGCGCGGCTCTATCCAGGAAGTTTTTATGCGCTGCCACAGTCTCCACAACAATACAAACAGCTTTTAATGACGGCAGGGATTGAGCGATATTTCCAATTTGCTAAATGTCTTCGGGATGAAGACTCACGCGGTGACCGACAACCAGAATTTACCCAACTCGACATGGAAATGAGCTTCGTAGAGAAGGAAGACGTTATGGCTTTAAATGAAAAGCTTCTGATTGAGCTTGTTTCAAAACATTATCCCGAGAAGAGGATTCAACAAATTCCTTTTCCGCATATTTCTTATAAAGATGCAATGGAGAAATATGGAAATGATCGACCTGATATTCGTGAAGATAAAAATGACCCTAATCTTTTAGCATTTTGCTGGATAGTAGACTTCCCATTCTTTGAACGAACAGACAAGTCTGATAATCCTGATACTTTTGGAGATTGGACGTTCACACACAATCCATTTTCACGACCAATTCCAGAACACATGAGTAATTTAATGGAAAAGAAAAACATTGAGGATATTATCACTTCGCAATACGACATAACTTTAAACGGCTATGAAATTGGCGGCGGAAGTATTCGAAATCATGAAGTAGGGGCACTCATGACTGTTTTTGAAATTCTCGGTTATAGAGAGGAGGAAATAAAAACAAACTTCGGACACATGCTTACTGCTTTTTCGCTTGGTACGCCACCACACGGAGGTATTGCTTGGGGCTTTGATCGTCTAATGATGTTACTTCACAACGAGCCTAATATTCGAGAAGTCATGGCATTTCCAAAAACAGGTGAGGGAAAAGATCTCATGATGCAATCACCAAGTACTATTTCAGATAAACAACTAAAGGAACTTTCTCTTGAGCTTAAACTCAAAAAACATGTCTAGTGATTTTGTAGTTAAAGCACGAGATTTTGAGGGTCCACTTGAGCTCTTACTTGAACTTATTGAGGAACATAAACTTTCTGTGAATGAGGTTTCCTTAGCTACCATTTCAGACGAGTATATTCGTTACCTAGAAACAATTGGCATTCGAGATAGGGAATCACTCTCCCAATTTATTGCTGTTGCGGCAACTTTGATGCTTATTAAGTCCCGGACACTTTTACCTGAACTTGCACTCACCGAAGAAGAAGAAGGAAGTATCGACGAGCTTGAACAACGCTTGCGTGCCTACGCTGAAATAAAAGAAGCCTCGAAGAAAATTGACAGTTTATTTTTAAAATTTCCCCTTTTCCATACAAAACATTCACCTCGTACCGTTCCAGTTTTTACGCCGGATGCTTCCATTACTCAGGTGCTTTTACAAGAATGTATCAACACCATACTTCATGAATTACCAAAACAAGATGCATTACCGGAGGCTAAAGTTAAAAGAACGCTCGACATAAAAGACGTTATTGAAAGTCTGGTGGCACGTGTACGTGGGCAAATGAAAGTTCCTTTTTCAAGCCTTATTTCAGATAAAGAAGTCTCGGAACGAAAGTCTCTTATAGTAATTCACTTCCTTGCACTCCTTGAACTTATGAAATATGGCACAATTTCTGTTGGGCAAACTGAAGAGTTTGGTGAGATAATGTTAGAATCACAAAGTATATGATGTTGACACTTACACAAACGCTTGAAGGACTGCTTTTCTATTTTGGAGACACTGTTTCTATTGCAAATCTTGCCACATACACAAAAAAAAGTGAGTCTGAAGTAAAAGAAGCTCTCATAAGCCTTGAGGAAAGTTTAAAAGAACGTGGAGTCATCCTAATTATTCAAAATGAAAAAGCAACACTTGCGACTCATCCTCAAATTTCAGCTTTAATTACTTCAATTCAAAAAGAAGAACTTGAGGGAGAGCTTTCTAAAGCGGCCCAAGAAGTGCTCTCTATTGTTTTGTATGCCGGACCAATTTCAAAAGGGTATATAGATTATATTCGAGGCGTGAATTCAACAGTAAGTGTTCGTAACCTGGTAGCACGTGGGCTTATTGAAAAAAAGGATGGGAATGCACGTTCTCAATACGCTGTGACAACTGACTTTTTAATGTCACTCGGAGTAAGTACTCCGCAGTCAATTGAAAGTTATGAAGAAATTAGAACCAAACTTGAAGCAGTCCTTCAGGTTTCAAAAAAAGATTAAATAATTATGACAGGAGAACTTTTAAAACTATTCATTCCAAATATCCTCACGTTTACCATTGGGATTCTCATTACACCAATAGTGACCCATTATCTTTATAAATATAAACTTTGGAAAAAAAGTAGTGTGAAGTTGACCACTGATGGCCAAGTTGCAGAACTTACCAACAAACTTCACAACGATGAAAGTAAAAAGACTCCGCGCATGGGAGGTGTTGTTGTTTGGGGAAGTGTTTTTTTAACCACAGGACTCCTAGCGCTTTTGTACGTCTTGTTTCCAAATGAAACAACAGAGGGGCTACAGTTTTTTAGCCGTGAACAGACATGGATCCCTCTTTCAGTGATGCTTGTTGCTGCCCTGATAGGTCTTACTGACGATCTTTCGGTCGTAAAAATGTTTGGAAATGCAACAGGTGGCGGACTTTCTTTAAAGATTCGTCTGGGAGCTATTGCACTTATCGGTGCACTTGTAGGCTACTGGCTGTACTCAAAACTCGATCTTACCGGACTTTATCTACCTTTTGTTGGCATGATAAATGTGGGTGTTCTTATTATCCCAATTATCATAGTCTTTATGGTCGGTATTTTCTCAGGAGGGGTTATTGATGGCATAGACGGACTCTCGGGAGGAGTGCTTGCCTCAGCCTTTCTTGGGTTTGCTGCAATCGCCGGTTATCAAGCTCAATTTGATATTGCAGCACTCTGTATGGCCATTGTTGGTGGAATCCTTGCTTTTCTGTGGTTTAATATTCCGCCCGCACGTTTTTACATGTCAGAAACTGGCATGATGGCACTCACCACAACTTTATGTGTTGTGGCCGTACTTACAAACTCACTCCTTGTTCTTCCTATTATTGCATTTCCGCTCGTGCTTGCTGCAGGATCAAGTACTCTCCAACTTATTTGGAAGAAAGTTTTCAAAAAGAAACTTTTTTTGGTCGCACCAATTCATCATCATTTTGAAGCACTTGGTTGGCCACCATACAAAGTAGTCATGCGCTTTTGGATTGTCGGAGTTTTTTCTGCCACACTAGGAGTTGTGATTCATATTCTAGGTTAAAAAGGCTGTATGAAGAATGTTCCTGTACACACATTTGATAAGATACTTCTTACTCTTACACTTATCCTTGCTGTAGTTGGGTTTTCATTCTTCGTTTCTGCATCGCTTGGAATATTTGCAGTCAATAGTGCGAAATTTTACGGTATCCTTGTAAATCAGAGTACATTTCTCCTTTTAGGTGTTGCAGGTTTGTTTATGACGGCAAAATTATTTCCTTATGAAGTCTTACGGAGGTATGCACTTCCCATCTTTGCGCTTGGACTTTTACTCTGTTTTCTTGTCTTTGTTCCTGGGCTTGGGTTTTCTCACGGAGGGGCAACACGTTGGATAAATCTAGGGTTTACAACATTTCAAACCGGCGAGTTTCTTAAAATCGCGGCCGTTATCTACTGTGCTGGATGGTTTTCTATTTTTAAACACAAAATTAAAAATCCTCGATACGGACTCATTCCACTTTGTTGTATTATTGGACTTTCGGGAATAGCGCTTCTTCTACAACCAGACACTGACACGTTTTTGGTTCTAGCAGTAGCTTGCGTTGCTATTTATTTTGCAGCTGGTGCACCGTGGAGAAACCTATTCGTACTTGGCGGTTTAGGACTCATCCTTATTGTAGGACTTCTTTTGTCACGACCCTATATTTTGTCACGATTACTTACATTTGTAGATGGTACAAGTGTTGATGTTCGTGGAGCTGGATATCAAGCATACCAATCACTTTTAACAGTTGGATCTGGTGGAATAGTTGGGCAAGGAATAGGGCAGAGTGTACAAAAATTTGGCTTTCTTCCTGAGCCAGCAGGAGACTCTATTTTTGCGGTTATTGCTGAGGAGACAGGCCTCATTGGATCGACCATTCTCCTTCTCCTGTACCTGCTCTTTTTTTTACGAATCGTATACATTGCACGCCGAGCAGAAAACACGTTTGGTGGACTCTTGGCTCTTGGAATTGGTATACTAATACTTGTACAAGCTTTTTTGAATATTGGATCAATGATAGGTATCGTGCCACTTTCAGGGCTCCCACTCCCACTTGTTAGTCATGGCGGTACCGCTCTTTTTCTGACACTCATTCAAATAGGAATTATTCTTAATATTTCAAAAAACATACGCACTATATGAAAGTAGTCTTTACAGGAGGAATCACCGGCGGACATTTTTTCCCAATTATTGCAGTTGCACAAAAGATCTTTGAGGTTTCAGAAGAACGAAAACTTTTGGAACCAGCTCTTTACTATTTTTCCAATGACCCTTTCAAAGAAAATCTTTTATACGATAACCATATTAAATACATCCGTATTGGCTCAGGTAAAATGCGCCGCTACTCTTCAATTCAAAACATAATTGACATAATCCGTTCAGGGTTCGGTTTCTTCAAGGCTCTCTTCAAACTGTATTCTATTTTTCCTGACCTTGTCTTCAGTAAGGGTGGTGGGGATGCTTTTCCTACACTTCTAGCCGCGCGAATTCTTGGTATTCCAGTCTTTATTCATGAATCAGACTCAGTGCCTGGACGAGCAAATATGTGGGCAGGCAAGTTCGCCTACCGCATAGCGGTCTCATTTGAAGAAGCGGGAACATATTTCAAAAAAGAAAAAGTTGCTTACACCGGACAACCTGTTCGTTCTGAGATTCTTCATCCACTCCATGAAGGTGCGTATGAGTATCTTGACCTTAAAAAAGAAGTTCCAACTATTTTAATTTTAGGAGGCTCTCAAGGATCGGAAAATATTAATGATGTCGTTCTTTCGGTACTACCAGAACTTCTAAAAAACTTTCAAGTTATTCATCAAACTGGGGTAAAAAATATCGAGGAAGTAAAACGTCGAGCTGCACTACTCCTGAAACAAGATGAAAATGTTTTTCGATACAAACCATATGCCTTTTTAGATGACCTCGCTACACGTATGTCAGCAGGCGTTGCTTCGATTGTTATTTCTCGAGCAGGAAGTACTATTTTTGAAATTGCCTCATGGCAGCTCCCGTCAATAATTATCCCAATTACTGACAGTAATGGCGACCACCAGCGCAAAAACGCCTTTAATTATGCCCGCAGTGGGGCGTGTGTGGTGATAGAAGAATCAAACTTGACTCCACATGTATTTTTAAGTGAAGTAGAGCGATTACAGTCTCTTCCGGAAACACGTGCAAAAATGAGCGAGAAAGCAAAAATCTTTTTTAAAGAGAACGCTGCTAAAACTATCGCGGAAGAAATTGTCCGAATTGCACAGGAGCACGAAAGATAGTATTACTTAGAATATCTATGTCAGAAACTTCAAAAAAGATTGTTACACGTTTTGCACCTAGCCCTACGGGATTCATGCATGTCGGTGGTATACGTACTGGTTTATATGCTTGGATGTGGGCGCGAAAAAATAACGGCACCTTCATTCTCCGCATTGAAGATACTGATAAAGAACGCGAGGTAGTTGGCTCAAAAGAGCATATCGTGGAAGCTCTTTCATGGCTTGGAATCACGTGGGATTTTGGTCCAGATAAAGAAGGTCCGTGGGGAAGTAATATCCAATCAGAACGTTTAAGTATCTACAAAAGCTACGCCCAAAAACTCATTGAGAAAGGCTTAGCCTATCCAGACCCATTTACTAAGGACGAAGTTGAAACTTTCAGAAAAAAAGCGGAAGAAAATAAGCAACCTTTTTTGTTTAGAAATCATCGCCCAGAGACATTTGACGTGTGGGACGGTAGCAGACCTCTTCGGTTTAAAGTGCCCGAACTAAAACGTTACGAATGGCATGATGAAGTTCGCGGTACTCTCTCTGCTGGTATTGAGGCGCTCGATGATTTTATTATTATAAAAAGTGACGGTTATCCAACATACAACTTTGCGCATATTGTTGATGATATTGAAATGGGTGTGACACACGTCATGCGTGGAGAAGAGTTCATTGCTTCCACGCCTAAGTTTCTTTCACTATACGAAGCATTCGACGCAACGCCCCCTGTATTTGTAACCCTACCTCCGATTCTTGGTGAAAGTGGCACAAAAAAGTTAAGTAAGCGTGATGGCGCTAAGGATGTTTTGGATTACCAAAAAGAAGGCTATGTTCCTGATGCAATGGTAAATTTTCTGGCTTTTGTCGGATGGAATCCAGGTGGAGAAAAAGAGATTTACCAAAGAGACGAGCTTCTGGCAGCTTTTTCTTTGGAAAGAATTCAAAAAGCAGGTGCGCGTTTTAATCCAGAAAAGCTTGACTGGATGAACAAAGAACACATCAAACTTCTACCACTTGAAGAAAGTTACCGGAAAATGCTCGCTTACTTTGACTCAGAAGATATAGACTCAGAGGTACGTGCTCGTTTTGAACGACTCCTTCCAACAGCTTACGACCGTATGAATACGTATTCTGATATGTATCGCGAATATAAAGAAGGCGAGTACGTGTACATCACGGAAAAACCTGTTTTTGATGTGAATAAAATCGTCTGGAAACAAGATTCCCTTGAAAACGCGCAAAAACACCTACAAATTGTTAAAGAAAAATTAGAGCAAGTATCAGAAACTAGTTGGACACCGGAAACCATCAAAGAAGCTGTCTGGGGATACGCAGAAGCTGTAGGACGAGGAAATGTGTTGTGGCCTCTTCGATACTCACTTTCTGGCAAAGAGAAATCTCCTGATCCATTTACACTTGCTTTTGTTTTAGGTAAAACAGAAACATTAGCTCGAATATAGATTTGTGAGAACCTGGACGTTTACAGAAAAAATACAGCGCATAGTCGCACGGTGGGGCGGTGTGCTTCTTGTTACGCTGTATTGGAACATTACTAGAAGTAAGTCATCTCGCACACGAGCAATTATTGTGAACGAAGAGAAAAATGAGATACTCTTAGTAAAAAATATTACTGCGAAAGAATTCCATCTCCCAGGTGGAGGTATTGATATTAATGAAAGTTCTGAAAAGGCTGTTCTTCGTGAAGTGAAAGAAGAACTCGGAATTGATGTAAATATTTTGTACAAGCTTGGAAAATATGTCTACCAAGGAACAAACAAGTACGTTGAGATTTTTGTAGTTCAGGCACCCACGAAAACATTTACTATACAGTGGGAACTTGACGAGGCACAATGGTTCTCGTTTAAAGAAATTCCTCTTAATATACGGAAAACAAGTCGTCAGGCACTTCGTGACTTTCTAGCCCAAAATCAACCGGTTTCAGGAATATGGGGATTGGATGATTGACAAAGCATATTGTTTTGTTGTTAAATAAAGAAGGTTCATTCTATCCACTACGGGAGTTTATCATGCGAACAATGTCACCTCGCCAAAATGACGATGGTACATGGTCTGTTGTGGTACTGTACGAAAAGGACGGTGTAACCCAGAGCTGGGTCTTTGTGCTTCGCAACAATGGAAATGTTACTCGTTCCCAAGGACCGGGACCACTAGAGTGCGGGGGACTCTGTTCAGAAGCTCGTATGGCAGCAGTAAGTACATTTGCTCAAAATAGCTGCCAAGCAAGTGAGGTCAAGGAGGCTGGTCCGAAGGTTACAATGTTAACAGGTTATCGAAAACCTGTTAACGAAGGTCCTGCCCCGAGTCGAGCAACCGCAATCTTCGAAAAATGACAAGGAAGTTTTTGTGGACAAATCTATTCAGACGGCCCCCGAGCACAGACGTGTTCTGGGGTCATCATTTTTTATATTGACTCTATTTTGTATACTGAAAGCATGAAAATCCCCACAACCTCATGGCTAGAGATTTCCAAATCGGCTCTTATTCACAATTTTACACAATTCAAAAAAACACTTTCTCCAAAAACAAAAGTGCTTTGTGTGGTTAAGGGAAATGCCTACGGTCACGATTTAAAAACTACCCTCGCCGTCTTCAAAAAAGTGCGTCCTGATTTTTACGCAGTATTTGATATACGAGACGCCCTCACTATCCGCGCAACAGATATTAAAACATCTATTTTAGTTTTATGCCCAACTACACCAGAGTTCATACCATTAGCGCTCAAACATGATCTTTCATTAGCAATTACATCAAATGATACTCTGGCAAAACTGACACAGAAAAAACTCTCGCAGTCTCTCAAGATACATCTTTGTATTGAGACAGGCCTTGGACGTGACGGTATTCCTTTTCAAGAGCTTTCCCGAACACTTGCCATTATTCACAACAAAAAGAACCTCATCATTGAAGGTCTGTACACGCACTTTTCAGGTGCAGAGAGTAGAATATTTGATCAATTGACTCGATTGCAAGTAAGCCGGCTCATTGAGTGGGAATCTGCGTTTCATAATTTTGGTATAAAACCACTTACACACGCATCTGGTACAGCCGGAAGTTTACTCGGAGATATCTTTAAACTTGATATGTGCCGTGTAGGTCTTGGACTCTATGGATTATGGCCAAGCGAAGAAACAAAACTCACAGCTAAAAAACTCACTCTCAAACCAGTCCTTTCCTGGAAAACAAAAGTTATTGATGTAAATATATTGCCGAAAAATCACGGTATTGGATATGATGCGTCATTTATTACAGAGAAAGAAACAAAAGTGGCGGTAGTACCTGTGGGCTATTACGACGGTATTCCACGAGGTGCGTCTAACAAAGGTTGGATGTTCGTAAAAGGGAACCGTGTGCCTCTAAGAGGCAAAGTAATGATGAATATGTGTGTACTCGATGTAACCAACTTAGATGTGAAAGTGGGGGACGAAGTAGTGGTAATTGGTGCTCAAGGTAAAGAAAAGGTAACCGCTGAGGATTGGGCGAATTGGTCTGAAACAATCAATTACGAAATAGTGACTAGAATAAACCCATCTCTCAACAGGAAACTTGTAAAATAAGCACATATGTGTTACTATAGTTCTATTCAGGTTTGAGTCTAGGAGGCTCATCATGTTAGAAAAGCAGCCAGTAACTTCACCGCCCCGTCCTCTGTGTCCCGCATCTCTGCAAGATGCACAGGAGGAGGCAGTGAAACTTTTGTCTCTCGAGGCAGAGAGATTGTTCGGTCTTGATGACTGACAATCGGAAAGCAATACAAAACGCCCCATCAAAGCAAGAGCTTCGGGGTGTTTTTCGTTTCTTTTTAAGATCCATATAAATTGCTATACTAAGTGGCATGGTAATCACATATCACGGGAAGCAATTCTTTAAGGTCCAATTTGGGGACACTATTTTTGCCTTTAACCCAATCTCTAAAGACTACAAATTACCAAGTGGAAAAAGTACTCGCTTTGGTGCATCTGTAGCCCTTATCACAACAGATCTAGTTGAGTGCAATGGCGCAGAGCAGGTTGCCTACGCCGGAAAAGACCCTTTTGTTATCACAGGTCCAGGAGAATACGAAGTGGGTGGGAACTTCATCAAAGGTATTTATGGCGAAACGACTGTTGGTAAGGAAAAAAAGGTGAATACCGCATATGTAACAACCATTGATAATATTAAAATTGCATTTCTTGGATTTTCCTCTGGTAAATTAACAGGAGATGTAAAAGAGCTCGCAGACCAAGTAGACATCCTTTTCGTTCCCGTAGGTGAAGAAACAGACGGACAAATGAATTACCATGATGCACACGCTGCAGTTGTCGCACTCGAACCAAAACTCATAATACCAATGGGTTACAATGAAAAAACACTCCCTCTCTTCCTGAAAGAAGCTGGCGTAAAGCAACTTGAAGCTGTTGAAAAACTTACTCTTAAACGAAAAGATTTAGATGGTAAGAGTGGTGAAATTGTTATTCTAAGCGAAGAATAGAAAACCTTTCTATGCGCCTTCTTACAGTGTTGCGGCGACTAGACAATCAAAAAAAGAGTTACTTTATTCTTATAACGACTCTTGTTCTTACGCTGGGAATTCTTGCTCTTGGTGTTTTTTTTACAAAATCATCGTTCTTTTACTCACAAAAAGAAGCACTGAAAGACGTGCAGTCTACAAGCACATTTTCTTCATTTCTGAATGATGCTAAAGCGACAATGTCACCCACATTTTCAAACATAAAAGAAGGTGTCGGGGCTGTATCTGAAAGCTATAAAAACAGTTATTTTAAAGATTTCTTTGTTCCAAAAAAAGATCAAAACTGATATACTAGTATATATTTATGGCACGAAAGAACGAACCAGAAAGCGAAAGTGGAGTTGTCCGTCTTGGAAACGAGATCATCCCTGCAGACATTGCGGGAGAAATGCGTACCGCCTATCTTGATTACGCGATGAGCGTTATCACCGCCCGCGCGCTTCCTGACGCTCGTGATGGTTTGAAACCAGTACATCGTCGGATTCTTTTTTCAATGTACGAAAACGGACTCACTCCAAGTGCGAAATTTCGAAAATCAGCAACCGTGGTTGGAGATGTGCTCGGTAGTTACCACCCACACGGTGACGCTTCTGTGTATGACGCGATGGTAAAAATGGCACAAGACTTTTCTTTCCGGTACCCACTTGTTTTAGGACAAGGTAACTTCGGATCAATCGACGGTGACAACGCTGCTGCGTATCGTTATACCGAAGCAAAGATGTCTCGGATATCAACAGAAATTTTACGAGATATTAATAAAGAAACAGTTGATTTTATCTCAAACTACGATGGTCGCAAAAAAGAACCAACCGTCCTTCCAACCGCAGTTCCGAACCTCCTTTTAAATGGTACTCTAGGTATCGCGGTTGGAATGGCAACCAACATTCCTCCTCACAACCTAGGAGAAGTTGTTGATGCGTCTATGTATCTTCTTGAAAATGAAGACGCAACCACAGAAGATTTATTGCAATTTGTAAAAGGGCCAGATTTTCCAACCGGAGGGGTTGCTTTTGGACAAAATGATATCGCACACGCGTATGCTACGGGACGTGGTGGTGTGGTATGCCGTGGTGAAGCAGAAGTAGTGGAGCAGAAGGGTGAGCAGTATCAGATTATCATCACCTCGCTTCCATATCGTGTTGTAAAAACGAACCTCATTGAGAGTATCGCTGATTTAGTACGTGACAAGAAGGTTGAGGGTATCCGCGCACTTCGTGACGAATCTACAAAAGATATTCGTATTGTTGTTGAGCTCAAAAACGGCACCAACCCGCAGAGTATTTTAAATTATCTCTATCGACACACCGAGCTTGAAACAACGTTTCACTTTAACTGCGTCGCGCTTGTTGAAGGTATTCCTCAGACCCTTTCACTTAAAGGTTTTCTTTCAGAGTTTACAAAGCACCGCAAAGAAGTTGTTCGTAGACGTACACAGTATGACCTCCGAAAGGCTGAGGAGCGAGAGCATATTCTACTTGGACTTAAAAAGGCACTTGATCATATTGATGAAATAATTAAGCTTATTAAGGCCTCTAAAGACACTCCTACTGCGCACAAAAACTTAATAGAAAAGTTTAAGTTTAGCGCTATTCAAGCGACGGCGATTCTTGAAATGAAACTCCAAAAACTTGCCGGTCTTGAACGTAAAAAAATCGAAGACGAACTTGCTGAAGTTCAAGATTTGATTGCTGAACTTAAAAGTATTCTTTCAAATATTAAAAAGATGGTAAAAATTATCATCGATGAGCTTCGTGATATTAAAGAAAAATATGGCGATGAGCGACGAACAAAAATTGTTAAAGGCGCAGTTGCAAATCTTTCGCAAGAAGACTTCATTGCAGATGATGAGTACGTACTTGTATATACTTCAGGTGGTTACGTAAAAAGAACTGACCCTGCAGAATTTCGCATGCAAAATCGTGGTGGAGTTGGTGTTGTTGATCTTGATGCAAAAGAAGAAGACTTTATTACCCATATTCTTACAGCTTCAGCTCATAGCGACCTTCTTTTCTTTACTGATCGAGGGAAGGCATATCAGCTTAAAATGTACGATATTCCAGAAGGGAAGCGTGCGACCCGTGGTAAGTCCATCATGAACTTTTTACAGATTCAAGCAAATGAAAAAGTAACCTCTATTCTCGTTATGCCAAAAAGTGCTAAGCAAAAATCTCTCGCACTCATGATGGTCACTAAAAATGGTACAGCTAAAAAATCTTCAGCGGATAGCTTTAAGGATGTACGTCGCAGCGGTATCATTGCCATTCGTCTTGATCCAGGAGACGAACTTCTTTCAGCGCTCTTTGTAGAAAAGGGTGACGAAGTAATTTTAGCAACTTCTGACGGTCAATCTATTCGTTTCAAAGAAAGTGACATTCGAGAAATGGGTCGTGCCGCAGGAGGTGTTCGGGGTATGGCGATTGATAAAGGCGATTATCTTGTAAATGCAGATGTTATTAGAAAAGACATGAAGAATCCTGAATTCTTAGTGATGACCGCAACCGGTAACGGAAAGAAAACTCCACTTGATGAATACAAAACACAAAAAAGAGGTGGTAGCGGTATCAAAACAGTAAACGTAACTGCAAAAACAGGACGCCTTGTCATTGGACGCGTTATCACCGACGACCACACAGAACTTATTGCTATCTCAAAACGAAGTCAGGTGATTAAAGTGGATACAAAAGCGATCCCGTCACTTGGAAGAAGTACACAAGGTGTTAAAATTATGAAACCACGAGAAGGTGACTCTATTGCATCCCTCACGCTTCTTTAAACAAACATGAACTTCACAAATCCTACAACTCACATTGATGCCCTTGGTCTTAATCCAGGCGATGTCGTTGTAGATCTTGGGGCAGGAAGTGGTGCTTACGCAAAAGTTGCAGCCAAGGCAGTGACAGCGCGAGGTACTGTGTACGCAGTTGATCTCAATCGAGATCTTCTTACCAGACTTAAGCAAGATGCTACAGACGAACAGCTTTCTAATATTGATACTATTTGGGGTGACATCGAACAAGAAAATGGAGTACAACTCACTTCACATACCGCAGATGCAATTTTACTCTGCAATGCACTTTTCATGGTTGCAGATAAAGAGGGATTATTAAGAGAAATACGCCGTCTTCTTAAACCAAAAGGAAAAGTACTCGTTGTTGAGTGGAGTGATTCTCATGGAGGAATTGGTCCACACAAAGATCATGTTTTCGAAGAAGAAGCTGCAAAAAGTATCTTTATCAAACATGGATTTACTATCTCACACATAAGCGACGACGCATCGTACCATTATCGATTTGTCGCAACAAATAATATTAATATATGAAAATCTCACCCTTTCAACTTGGTATCATTGGTTTATTTGCACTTGCAGCACTCGGAGCAGTTGGGGTCTTGTCGGGCGTTATAAAACTTCCTCAGTCGGCCAATGAAAATCTCTCAGGAAGCATCACTATGTGGGGGACAATCGACCAGAAAGGATTCCAGTTTACAGAAAACTTCCTTCGGTCACAAAATAAAAATATTTCATTCAAATACGTACAGAAACCGCAAGCAAATTTTGAGTCAGTGTTAAGCGAAGCTATTGCGTCTGGTAGAGGTCCCGATCTCATTCTCATTTCTCAGGAACAAATTTTAAGAAACAAATCGAAATTGGTATTGCAAAAACTTGATGCTGACACGACACTTGCATACAAAAATGCCTACATCAATGGCGCCGAGCTTTTCCTTACCGAAGAAGGACTCGTTGCGCTACCGTTTGGAGTCAATCCACTTGTGATGTACTACAATGATCGACTTTTAACTTCTGCTGGTTTTTCAAAACCGCCACAATATTGGGATGAAATGGAGATGTATGTCGATACTCTTACTGTAAAAAATGATGACCGAGACATCCGTCAATCTGCAATAGCCCTTGGAACATTTGAAAACTTACAATACCCCCTTGATATCGTAAGTGCGCTTATTCTTCAAACAGGAAATAAAATTGTCGAAGGTAAAACAACGTACGACAATGAGGATAATGCCCGCACAAGCTATCAATCGTACCTCGCATCAAATACATCAAATCAGGTTCTCGAATTTTTTAACGCCTTCTCAAATCCTCAAAAGAAACTCTACTCATGGAACAAGTCACTTCCTGACGATCTCAATGCGTTCACATCAGAACTCACTACTTTTTGGTTTGGTTATCCCACAGACGAAGCACGTATCAAAGCAAAAAACCAAAATCTCAATTATAAAGTAACCTCCATTCCTCAAATTAGAAACTCAAAGACTCGTCTTACTTATGGGAAAATATACGGAGTTGGAATTTTAAAATCATCGTCAAACAAAGCTGCGGCAAGTTTTATTGCTCAAGAACTCACTCGTAATGAGACTCAAAAGGTAACCCTTGAGGATGGAGGATTGCAATACCCGTACCGGACAACTCCCGCAAATACTCCTAAAAACGACCTTTCCGCATTATTTGCTCGCCAGGCAATACAAGTTGTTGGCTATTACATGCCATCATTTGACTTCACCTATGCACTTTTCAACAGCACATTAAACCAAATAGCATCTGGTGCTCTTGATACAGATGATGGAGTAGAACGAATAGAAGCTGAGTTAAATAACTATATCAGTAAGAATCAATTAAACTAACATGAAAAAAACTCTCGCCACATTCTTCCTTCTCTCTGCTTTCACGGTAATTACGTTTGCTCAAGGGACAGCAGGAAATCCTGGTGGCACTGGAGGAGTCACGGGCAATCCTGGGACAACAGGAGGGACGACGG
>JBBSJU010000011.1:0-19049 GCA_038256975.1 Minisyncoccia bacterium
CACAAACAGGAGAAGGGAGATGGAGAACGATTTTATCCATCACCTTTTGAAAGAGGTGGTGATGGGTATGCAGTCGGATATGGTCAGGTTCTATCTTGAGGAAGACCTCTCTGATCCAGAGACCTTGCTTCAGATGTCCTTAGCCGAGCAAAGAACCCTCGAGAAACTGCTCCAAAACTTTCGCTCTGCTAGTTCAAAGGACCTTGAGCTCGGGGCGAAGATTTGTGAAAGTGCCTCAAACAACAAAGACGCTATTGGACTAACCGCTGTAGCGCTCTATCGAGAGGCACAAAGGCGAGCAACTAAAAACTAAGGAGTTAAGGAAGTATGGATGATTACAGGTTTGGCAAACTTCTTGGAAAAATTGGGCTCGGGGAACATCTGATTGAGGAAACTTTCTCGGTTCGTACTCCGAAAACGAACGCACAAGACTTCCGACAAGCCCAAGTATCAGCTCGTTGCGGAGATTTTGCACGAGCTAAGGAAATCTTAATAAAAATAGGGGATTTCTTTCTGGTTGGTTTCATCCAAGGACTGGAACGTAGACAACAATGAGCCGCGAATCAAGGATGATTTGCGGCTTCAATCGTTTTAATTTTGCCTGTTTTTACCTTGCCACCTCAATTACTCTTGTTTCTCGAATCACGTGAACTTTAATCTCGCCTGGGAAGCGTAGTTCTCGCTCTATACGAAGCGCAATGTCGCGAGCGATGTTTCGTGCCATAAGCTCAGTAACCTCCTCTGGAGTGACAAAAATGCGCAGTTCACGACCTGCTTGAAGCGCAAACGACTTCTCTATGCCCACAAATGAGTTCGCAATCGCCTCAAGCTGCGAAAGTCGTTTGAGATAATTTTCAACCGTATCTCTGCGTGCACCAGGACGGCCACCTGAAATCGCATCCGCAACCTGTACGATTACTGACTCGATTGTCTCGTACGGATATTCTTCATGATGTGCCTGCATTGCCTGAGTGATACGTTCATCAATACCAAATTTAGATAAAATTCTGCGCCCAATTTCAACATGCGTGCCTTCCACCTCATGGTCAACCGCTTTACCAATATCGTGGAGCAGTGCGCCTGCTTTAGCTACATCAACATCGGCTTTGAGTTCGTGTGCAAGCATGCCGGCAATATGTGCCATTTCAATTGAGTGCTGCAAAACGTTTTGTCCGTAGCTTGTACGAAAGTGTAGTCGCCCAAGCAAGACCATAAGCCGAGGGTCGAGTGTGTAAAGCCCAACTTCTTGCACCGCAGCTTCACCCTTTTTTCGTACGATTTCCTCTATTTCATTTTGAGCTTTTAGAATACACTCTTCTATTTTTGCTGGCTGAATGCGTCCGTCTGCAATAAGATATTCAAGAGCTGTTTTTGCAATGTGTCTGCGAAGTGGGTCAAAAGATGAAATCACAATCATGTTTGGCGACTCATCAATAAGAAGCTCCACTCCTGCAAGACGTTCAAACACGCGGATATTTCTTCCTTCCTTGCCAATAATTTTCCCCTTCACATCATCTGATGGAATTTCAACATTGGTCGTTACAACATCGTTCTGCGAAAGATTGCCAAGACGATGAATGGAACTCACCAAAATATCACGAGCTTTTTGCTCAAGCACTTGAGCTCCATCACGTGCAAACTTATTAAGGCGCGAAATAATATCTTGCTCATTGTCATTTTGCGCTTTTGCAAGAATATATGCTCGTGCATCGTTTTCAGTAATACCCGCAATCGTTTCGTATCGTTTTGCAATATCGCTTTCAAGTAGAGAGACTTTTTTCTCAAGCACCGAAAGAGTTTCTTCTTTTTCTAACAGTCGCTTCTTTTCTTCATCAAGTGTTTGTTCTTTTTGTGAAAGCCGATCTTCGGCTGATTTCAATCGTAAAGCATTTGCAGCATGTTCTTCGCGGGTTTTTATCAAAAGCTTTACAAGCTCATCCTCGGTTTCTCGAGCCTTCTTTTCAGCATTTTGAATAATATTTTCCGCGGTTTTCTCAGCCTGAAAACGCGCACGGTCGAGCTCAAGCTCAAGTGCATTTTTTCGGAGCCTGTTTATCAGGATTTTTGTGCTGTATCCAAGTGTTCCTCCCACCAATAGCACTCCTGCATACAAAAGGAGTGAGTCCATATTTTATTTTCGAGCCTTGATAATTTCGTCGACGATACCGTATTTTTTCGCCTCTTCAGAAGTCATAAAGTAATCACGGTCTGCGTCTTTCTCTATTTGTGCAAGAGACTTACCGGTTACTTTTGCCAGCATCTTATACAGCTGATCTCGAGTTTGAAGAATACGTTTTGCAGTAATGGCAATATCTGACGCCTGACCCTCTGTGCCGCCCATTGGTTGATGGATCATCACTTCAGAGTTAGGAAGAGCAAATCTTTTTCCTTTTGCACCTTGTGAAAGAATCATAGCCCCCATTGAAGCCGCCATGCCTACACACACAGTTGATACGTCTGGACGAACAAAGTGCATCGTGTCAATAATCGCCATCCCCGCAGTTACTGACCCTCCAGGACTATTTACATACATGGTAATATCTTTCTTTGCATCTTCGTTTTCAAGGAAAATAAGTTGCGCAATAATAAGATTTGCTACAGTATCATCAATGGGACCTCCCACAAAAATGATTCGCTCTTTAAGGAGGCGAGAATAAATATCGTAAGCACGCTCACCATACTGGGTCTTTTCGAGAACTGTCGGAACTAAATATGACATAAGTTTTGTTTGCTATTTTTAAGGTCGCGCTCTGGAACAGGGGTCTGAATGACGGCAAAATAAGAGTTTCCGGATATACTTACAGAAAGACTATGCGACTACACCGATTCTACCTACAAAACGAGAATTTTGAAACCCTCACACCTGGGGATAGTTTTATCTGCGCTAACCCTGAAATTGTAAAGCAAGTTGGGCTCGTTCTGCGCGCCCAGCCAGGGGATTGTGTTCGTTTTTTCAACAATAGTGAGGAATGGGAGTTTGAAATCGTTTCTGTTACAAAAAAAGAGCTCCTTACAGTAGTAAAAGAAAAGATTGTGAGCCTTATCCAAAAGAAAAAAGTTTTCCTTGTTCAATCTCTCATCAAAAAAGATAATTTTGAATGGATAGCTCAAAAGGTAACAGAACTCGGGATCACCGACATCATTCCTGTGATTTCAGAGCGAAGTGAGAAGAGGGGACTAGACGAAAAACGCTTACAAAAAATTATTCTAGAAGCAACAGAGCAGAGTGGATGGGGTAGAGTGCCCACATTACATGAGATTATGTCACTAGAAAAGGCGCTCGAAAAATTAAACACCGAAAAAGTGTCTATGTATATGCTTGATATGAATGGACAGGTGTACGAGAAGGAGACCGAGGAATCAGTTGCAGTATGTATCGGCCCAGAAGGTGGGTGGGGAGAGCAAGATAAAGAAATCTTCAAGAAGCATTCTGTAAAAAGTGTCTCAATAGGAGAATCTGTACTCCGAGCAGAAACAGCAGCAATCGTGGGAGTGTATCAGTTTTTGCTTTGATTTTTAAGGATTAATTAAAGGTCGTACCTAAACCTTCAGTGGAGTACGCTGCTAGTATGTAACTTCTAACGCTATCACTAAGAGACTGGTTGGTTTTAACGCCCATCATTAGATCTCTTAATTTAAGAATCTCTAATCTTACTCCCTCTTCAGAAGAATCATCTGTCATAAGCATGGAAAAAGCCTCTTGTATTTCTTGAGCAGTAAGTCCCTGTTCATCAACATATGTAATAATTACCTCCATAATTTTTTCTGTTGTTTTTGCATCACTCTCAAGAAGAGGTGGGTTATTTTCAGGTGATGTATTCACACTTTCTATTTAATCACACTTTTGATTACACTTATCCACACACATACACATAAAAGACACTTGCACAAAAGACAAAAATAAACGATAATGTATCTCAGTAAGGAAATGATGTTGCTCTTTCGTTGGTATAGAAAAAAATTGTTCTTTGGTAATTTCCTACTTTGTTCTTTCGAAGCTCTTTTTCAAAAAATAATAAACGCACGCAACTCACCTATTCTCGTCTGTTCTTAGAGTAAGCAGAGATAAGTACTTAAAACATTTTGAGTCTTTATCCCTGCTTACTAGTAAGGCAGACCAATTCTCATAGACCGTCTCAGGGAGATAGTCTACGAACCCGAGCTTCGGCTCGAAAAAAAGTCCTGGCCTAAAACTCAATTCATCGAGTTTGACCGGGCTTTTCTTTTTGCCCATAAAAGGATAAAAAATACCCTCGAATATCGAAGGTATTTTTTATTATATGCTTATACTTAAAGGCTACTTTTCCAAAAACGTAATAATGTTTTGGTTTTGAAGTACCTGTGAGAAATATGCCCCGAGGCGCTCATCATCTATATCTTTGTATTGGCTTCGGGCACGCTCTACCTGAGCCATCACTTCTTCCTCGCTTGGTGCAAGTTTTTCTTTCGCCGCAATTTCGTTCAAAATCATTTGTACTTTCGCACGACGTTCTGCTTCACCTTTCCATTCGAGACGTAAATCTTCCTCAGTCTTTTTCATATGAACAAGATAGTCTTCATACTTACCTCCAAACTGTGCAACGTCATGTTTCAACTGCGCAATCATGCGATCAAGTTCACTCTCAGTAAGCACATTTGGAATTTCTACTTTCGTCGCATCTGCAATTGCGTTAAACATTTCCAGACGACGTTTATCTGTTTCTCGATTTTCTTTTTCTTTCTTTAAGTTCTCGCCAACACGAGCCTTGAGCTCTTCAAGGGTTTTAAAATCTCCGAGAGACTGTGCAAATGCGTCATCAAGTGCAGGGAGTTCAAGAGCGCCATGATCATGACCATGGTCATCTGGATTCGCGGCATGGTGTGCGTCGTGAGCATGTGATTGCTGAACTTCCTTAAGAGTCTCGAGTATTTCTTCGTCAGTTACAATAACCTCCTTTTTCTCGGTTGCTGTTTTTTGTGCGATTTTCTTATAATCAGGAAGGGTAATTTCTGGCAAGATGGCAGCGGTGAGCGTAAAGGCAAGAGGATTATCTTTGGCAAGCTTCGTAATACGCACCTGTGGGTAGCCAATAGCATCGAGCTTATGTTCTAAAAGAATTTTTGGGTAAACATCTTGAATCACCATTTGCGCAGCTTCTTCAAGTACCGCCATGTCGCCAAACTTAGAAATAACGATGTTTTCAGGTACATGCCCCTTGCGGAAACCGTCCACTTCAGCCAGTTTTTTGATTTCCTGAACTGCAGCCGGCCATTTTGCCATAAGAACCTCATTTGAGACTTCAACAGAAATTTCAACTTCCGACTTTTCAAGATGTTTTATATCAACTTTCATATCGGAGCAGTGTACACAAAAACCCTTCACAATGGAAGGGCTTTTGTTTTTATGGTTTTATTCAGTATAGCTTATACAGAAAGTCCGTCGTGAATAGTCTTTCCCCAAAGGAATAGCCCTATCACTACAGCGATTGCAATCACTGCAAGTGCCCACAAAACTACCATAACTTTAGACATTTTCTGTTTTGGGTACATTTGATCGTTGTTCATACACAATTTGGTTATGAGGGTAGTGTACTACATTTTAGCCTTGTAAAGCTCTTGAGATTCCACAACACACGCTTTGGCTACATCTGCTCCCTCTATCCCATTAATTTCAACACTTTTGTTCTGGAGCTTCTTGTAGGTCAAGAAAAAGTGTTCAATTTCCTTCAGTGTGTGTGGATTGATATCTTTCAAATCTTTCACTTCAGCAAAGCGGGGGTCGCCTTTTGGTACAGCAATAATTTTCTCGTCTCGTTCACCGCCATCCACCATGTGTACCACTGCAACTGGTCGAGCCTCAACTAAAATTCCAGGGAAGAGGGGATACGTGGTGAGAAGCACTACATCAAGCGGGTCATTATCATGCCAATGTGTCTGCGGTACGAATCCATAATCAAATGGATAATCTTGCGCAGTGTGCATCACACGATCAAGCTTGATCATCCCTGTTTCTTTATCAATCTCGTATTTATTTTTTGATCCTTTGTTAATCTCAACAATCACGTGAATAATTTCAGGTGACTTTTCTCCGACACTAATATCGTGAAGTAAATTCATATAGCTTATTCTACTTCTTTAGATCCTGATTCATCTACCCCTTCAACTACCTCATCTTTAATGGCTTCTTCTTCGCCAGCAATTACATCGTCGGCTTCTTCAGTTGGACCTTGTGTTGGCTCTTCGCCATCAATAGAAACAATATCTATTTTCCAGCCCGTAAGTTTAGCGGCGAGACGAACATTCTGTCCACCTTTTCCAATCGCAAGTGATTGTTCTGATTCAGAAACATACACAGTCGCTTTTTTCTCTTCCTCGTTTAATTCGATTGATTCGATTTCTGCAGGGGAGAGGGCATCTGCCACAAATTGTTCTGGTGTAGGTGACCATTCAATGAGATCAATCTTTTCACCATTTAATTCAGTAGAGATTGTGTTTACACGACTTCCGCGCTGACCAACGCATGATCCAATTGGGTCAATAGACTCGTCTTCGGTGTACACAGCAACTTTTGACCGTGCACCTGGCTCACGAGCAATTGCCTTTATTTCAACGACACCATTTGCCACTTCAGGAGATTCTTGTTTAAAAAGCTCAACTAAAAATTTAGGATGTGTCCGAGAAAGACGCATAGAAAATCCACTTCGAGAACCTTCATCGAGTGAGTATAAGTATGCTCGCAGTCGCATGCCTGGGAAATAACGTTCATTTTTAATTTGCTCATCCATAGGAAGCACAGCGGTTGCACGTCCAAGATCAACATATACGATACCGCGTTCAATTCGTTGAATTGTTCCTGAAACAATTGATCCTTCTTTGCCACCAAATTCTTGCACAACACTTTCTCGCTCTGCTTCACGCAAACGCTGCATTACCACCTGCTTTGCAGTTTGCGCAGCAATACGCCCGAAGTCGTCACGAAGCTCAAGTGGGAAGACTACCTCATCTCCAACCACGGCATCTTTTTTAATAAGGCGAGCTTCCGAAAGGAGAATATGGTGTTCTTCATTATATCGAGTTCGCGCATCAATAGGCTTTCCTTCTGCATCAAGTTCGATTTCTTCTTTTATTTCATTTCCCTCATCATCAAACTTTGGCATACGAACCGTAGTTTCGTCAGCAACGATTTTTACCTGTTCAAAATTCATGGCGCCAGTGTCCATGTCTAAATGACAGCGAACAATCTGACCTTTTTCGCCGTAATCTTTCTTGTATGCCGCTGCGAGCGATTGCTCGATAGCGTCAATAATCTTTTCTTTAGGAATACGCTTCTCGGTTTCAAGAATTTCAAGCGCAGCCTTCATTTGTTTAATGTCTAACATATTCAAATATATAATTTTTTATAAACAAGGTTCTTTCTTTTTATTTTTTAGGCCATTCCCACCCAACCCCTTAAAAATAAAAACAAAGAACCCTCTGTCTATTTGAAACAAAACGACCGAGCGGGTGGCTCAGTCGTATCTGTATCTAATAAAGAGAATAACATGAAAATTATTTTTATACAAAAAAACGACCTCTGAAGGATCGTCGGCCAAGCAGATAATTTGAATTCATCATCTGCTTGGCCTAATTTGACTACCGGCGCTTGATGTGCCGGTTCGGGTGCAGCGGCACACCCCCCCTTACGTCCGGCAATCGGACGGAAAGGCGTGACACACTCGCTGAGAGAGTATGCTTGTCTGCACTTGACGGCGTGATTGCCTGAGTGGCAGAGCACGCCGCGACCACACCACCCACAACAAGGAAGAACCTCTTTTTCATGGAATTCCCCTTCCAGAGCGGGAGAATTGGAATCAATCCTCAACCGTGTCTATATGATAGCACGTATGAACATTGATGTCAAGTGCTCTACTCGTACCGCAATGCTTCTGTTGGAGACTTCTGA
The DNA here is from genome assembly GCA_038256975.1 of Minisyncoccia bacterium. GTDB lineage: Bacteria > Patescibacteriota > Minisyncoccia > Phycocordibacterales > UBA5272 > JALHNF01. The sequence continues at coordinate 7,922 of JBBSJU010000011.1, forward strand.
GCAGCCTTACGAGCAGGGTAAATGCCAAAAACAAGACCAATGGAGACCGCCACAATAAGACCAATCACCATTCCTTGAATCGGAAACTCAAAACTCCAGTCGAGCTTCGCGAATGTTCGTATTCCGTAAGCCGCAAGATAGGAAACGCCACCACCTAAAATAATTCCGATAATTCCACCGACTCCAGTAAGCATAATTGCTTCGATTAAAAACTGCGTAAGAATATTTTTATTCGTTGCCCCAACAGCCTTACGCAAACCAATTTCTCGCGTTCGTTCCGATACCGAAACAAGCATGATGTTCATAATTCCTACTCCACCAACCACAAGAGAAATTGCCGCAACAGAAATAAGAAAAAGGCTGAAACCCGTTGTAATGGCGCCAAGACGGTCTGCCAAATCTGCCTGGGGAGTTACTTCAAAGTCATCATCTTCACCAATTTGTATATTGTTTGTAAACCTTAGCGTACGTTTTATGTCTTCGACAGCTGCGTCAATATTTTCTTCGTCATCAACTTCAATTAAAAAGTTTCCGTAATTCTTTGCGTTCAAAATAGTATTTTGAAATGTCGAGATAGGAAGGAAAACTGATTGGTCATATCCGAAAAGAGCGAGCATGCCTTTTTCTGGTAACACCCCTATAACTCGAAATGATACATTTTTTATTTTTACATACTGCCCAATAGGATCTTCGCCTGGAAAAAGTTCTTTGCGAACAGTGTATCCGAGAACCACCACTTTTGCAGAACTTCGCTCATCGTCGGGAGAGATGAAATCTCCAAGAGTAGGAGTGAGGGAGAAAGTTTCTTCCCACTCAGATGTTATGCCCTGGACTGTTCCGTCAAAAACTTCACTTCCATAGGTCATCCGCTCACCAGTAAATGCCGAAGGGAGCACGAGAGTTGCGTTTGGAACATTTGTTTTTTTGCGAAGCTCAACCAAATCACGATCACTCAATGATTCCGATGCTTGTGGGGGGCCATTTTTCTGCCGACTGTCGCTTATGAAAATAATCTTAGAGCCCAAGCTATCAACCTGATCTAAGATGAGTCTCTGTGCACCCGCACCAAGTGACATCACAATCATGATAGACATGATTCCAATCACAATACCTAAAATAGTAAGCAGCGAGCGACCCTTGCTTGTCGAAAGTCCGTTGTATGCAGATTTAATACTGTCAGTGAGTGTCATAAATGATTATTATTCTATTTTTCCGAAGCGAGCAACATTTTTTCTTGAGGTAGGGGTAGGTTTGGAAAAGAAAAAATGATTGCGAGCGAAGGATGTGTAAAAAGTTTCATATTATTTTACAGCTTCACCTTTCTTAGCGCGGTCAATTACTTTTTCGTCACCGACAACCAAACCATCTTTAATACGAATAATTCGCTCAGCGTTCCGAGCCGTGTTTGGCTCGTGCGTGATAAGAAGAATGGTTGCACCCTTGTCGTGCAAGTCGCGCAATGTATCCATCACCGCCTGCCCTGAAACAGAGTCGAGGTTTCCTGTCGGTTCGTCGGCAAAAATAACTTCAGGGTTACACACAAGCGCCCGGGCTATTGCCACACGTTGTTTCTCACCACCAGAAAGTTTTTGCACGAGATAATCCTTGCGGTGTTCAAGTCGTACAGAGGCAATAGCGTCATTCACCCGAGCCTCCCAATCTTTTTTAGGCACTTCTGAGTAGAAAAGAGGGAGCTTCACATTTTCATACACCGACTCTTTAGCTAAAAGGTTAAACGACTGGAACACAAATCCGAGTTTTTCGTTTCGCAAGTTTGCCAATTCATCGTCAGAGAGGTATTCAACATTTTTTCCAGAAAGAAGATACTTTCCAAGCGTGTGTCGATCAAGAAGTCCAAGCACGTGAAGGAGGGTAGACTTTCCCGACCCTGATGGACCCATGATTGCCACAAACTCACCTTTGTTTACAGTAAGAGTTGCATCAACAAGCGCTTTGGTTTCAAAGCCGTCACCCATATAAATCTTAGACACTCGCTCAAGCTCAATAAGAGGCTTCATCCGCCAATGTTAGCATGTTAAGAATCGGAAGTAAAAAACAGGATTTATTGCACCACTTGTCCGTCAGAAAGTCGCACGATACGGTCGGCAAGTTTTCCATATTCTTCTTCGTGGGTCACCATCACAATTGTTTGACCTTTTTTGTGTAAGTCCTGAAAAAGATTCATGACCATTTGTCCAGATTCAGAGTCGAGGTTTGCTGTTGGCTCATCGGCAAATAAAATCTTCGGCTCATGAGCAACCGCGCGTGCAATAGAGACACGTTGCTGTTGTCCGCCTGAAAGTTTGGCAGGGAGATGATCGGCGCGATCTTGTAATCCTATTGAAGCGAGAACTTCTATTGCTTTTTTGTAAGCTTTGTCTTTCGACATTCCTTGCATGAGAAGTGGCAGGGCAACATTTTCTTTTGCAGTGAGCTCAGGGATGAGTGCGTAGTCTTGAAATACGTAGCCGAGATTGTTAAGCCGATACTGTGTGCGCTCTGTTGTGGAAAGTGCAGTAACTTCAACATCATCAATCATAATACTTCCGCCAGTCGGATGGTCGAGAAGTGAAACCTGATAGAGAACAGTCGACTTTCCTGCACCTGAACGACCCATGATTGCAACAAACTCTCCAGTATTAATATCAAGGTCAATACCTTTAAGAACTTTAGTGATGAGTTCACCTTCCTGAAATGTTTTTGTTAAGTTGCGTACAGTAATCATAAAATATTATCTTCCTAGAATTGCATTAAGGGTGTTTTGTCGAACAATCATTTTGGCAGGAATATATCCAGCAACAATTGCTGTGAAAACAAGAATGCCCATACGAATGAGTGTGCCATCGATTGGTGCAACTAAGATACCGTCACTAAAAGGAAAGTCGATTGGGTTTGCCAAAAAAAACGGCACAAGGAGACCGTAGGTAATCGCAATACCAATTCCAGAACCAATAACACTGTAAAAGAAAGACTGCATAACGTAGGCATACTCAATAGACCGTTCAGAGACACCGATGCCTTTCAATATTCCAATATATTTTCTTCGCGTCACCGCGTTTATAAAAACCACAATAAAAAGGGTGATCGAGGCAACCACGATTCCAATTGATCCAAAGAAGTTTCCGAGAGTGCCAAAAAGTGTGGCGATATCCTTTACAAAACTTGGCGTGCCTTCTTCAAAGGTTTGAATCTTGGCAAATTGTCCGTAGCCATTTTCTTTTAGTGTTCTCTGTAGTGCGAGCGCCGCGGCATCGTTTGTGGTTTTGATACCGATTTCATCCGCATCATAATTTACAGCGCCGGTAAATTTCAAAAATTCACCCTCTGCCATATACGCACGGCCACTAATAACATCAGCTTTTGCTTGAATGATTCCAATGATCGTGTACTCTTTTGTGTTATCGCCAATCTTTATGCGAATTTTATCACCTGTGGCAACATTTTTAAGAGCAGGTATGCTGTCATCAGCTTGATACTTTTCTACTAAATTTTTTCCAAGCACCACCACATTCGAATCTCCAGCTTCTAGAAATCGTCCTTCAATCATTTTTCCTGAGAGTCCGCCGAATGCATCTTCTTGCACGGGATTGATTCCTACAAGCGGTGCGCCCACTTTGTTGGGTTCATCAGCGTCTTTGCGTGTTTTGTATCCAGCTTCAAGTGTTGCGCCTTCAATATACCGAGTACTGTACACAGTTACATCAGGATTCGAACGAATAAGGGATAGAATCTCCGTCGTCTTTTCTATTTGCTTTTTCTCATCAAGAGGGGAGACGGTAAGATCGCCATTTAATCGTGTTTTGAATTCTTGGTTAATTCCAATAATAAGCCCCACTAAAATTCCCGAGGTCATCACTAAGTTCAAAAAGGTGAGCGTCATGATAAAGACAATGAGACTCGTTGTCCAAATACTGGACCGCTTCACTTGGCGATAGGCTAAAAACCAGCCTACCTGAATATCCTTCAGCATATACTATTTACTTGCAGGGATAACAATCTCTTCGCCTCCTACGAGACCCTCTAGAATTTCTCGTTCGCCGTCACTACCCAAGATTCCTTGTTTTACGATTACTTCTTTCGTTGTGTCTCCAGTCTTCACCGTTACAAATCGCCCATTGTCACCCGTTTGCACAGCACGAGCTGGTACCGAAACAACATTTTCTTTTTGACTCGTAATGATGTCAATATTTGCTGTCATTCCTGACTTGATACGATCGTCTTTTTTTACAAATTGTAATGTTGCTTTATATGTTGATACTCCGTCCGAAATAGTTTCTGCTGGATCTATTTTTGTTACCACTGCATCAAATGTAGTTTCTTTTCCAAATGCTTCAATCCATACCGATGCTTTGTTTGAAAGTGCAACGCGAGCAACATCAACTTCTGGAATCTTCGCTTCAATCTCGAAGGCACTGTCTGAAATCATAACAATCACGGGCGTACTTGGAGATGCATACTGTCCTTGTTTTGCATCAACCTTAGTTACTCGCCCAGTAAATGGAGCAATAATAATGGTTTGGCTCACATCAGCTTGCGCTTGTGTCACACGAGCTTGTGCTTGTTTCACTGTTGCTTCTTGAGCTCGAATTTTTTGTTCATCAGTTCCCGAAAGGGTAATCTCAAGATCATTTTCAGCTCGCTTCACAAGAAGTTTCTGTGATGAAATTGTATTTCGTTTTGCAGAAATTTCAGAAAGGGCAGTGTTAATTGTTATTTTTGCGAGTGTCACTGAAGCCCGATATGCATCAAGATTTCGATCAGAAAGTGCGCATGAAGTGGTGAGGAGGTCATTTACCTGTCGCACAAATTGATCAATCTTCTGTAAATCGTCGTACGCATTTTTGAGTGCAGCATCAACAGCATCGCCATTTATGGTATCTACGGTGTCAATAGATGTTTGAATATTCTTAAGTGCGGCATCAACATTAAATCGAGCGTCAGTAACACTCGTCTCTGCTTGAGAGTCACATGTTGCAAAAGTAAGTTCATATCCAACTCCAAATCTTCCTTCAAAAAGAGCTGCAAGTTTTACCTGAATACCATCACTTGCATTAGTGAATGCACTCCGCAACGTATCTCGTGCGTTTATATGACTGTTTGCGAGATCTTGTTCTGCAGATGCAAGCGCGGTTTCTTTAATTTGAATTTCTTCTGGTCGAGCACCGCGCTTAAGTTCCTCTAAAGTTGCGCGCGCAGAATCAAGTCCTGCTTGCACTTCTTGCAATCGCCCATACACGTCTCCGTTTGAAACAGATGCAAGTACTGCGCCGCGGACAACAACTTTATTTACCTCAGCGTTTACGCTTCGCACTACACCCCCTCGTTCAAATGAAAGATCTACTTCCTGTGCAGGTTTTACCCGTCCTGTAATATTAACCACCTCTTCAATAGTTCCTTTCTTTGCGGTTACGGTTTGGGCTGTTGCATCGCTACTGTCGCCTCCGCCACTAAAGGCAAAAAAGAGTCCGAGAACAACCGCAACTCCAATAATCCATCGTTTATATTTCTTCCAAAATTGTTGCGCTTTTTGTTTCATACGTAGTGTATTTGAATAGCTCCAATGTTAGCATGTTAAGCATTTTTAGGCAAAAAGATCCCAGAACGAAGCTCTTGGTCAAAAACTACAACAAATTTCGTATCAAACCTATAGTCTCTTCAAATTTTCCCGCACACACGACTCCATATTTTCCATTTCAGCAAGGTCACAGTGTAAATGTGCGTGCTTAACACCCATAACATGGATAATTTTGTTCAAAGCATGCACCATTTTTTCTTTGTCTTTATCAGCAATGACACCAAATGCTTCTTTTAGTTTTTGATCGAGTGCTTTCATCGACTTTTTAACAAGCGTTGTCCCGAGAACAGTATTGGTAAGCCGATATTCTCTTTTATTGAGAGGGTTTTGAGTACGAGTAAGGCACTTCTTACGAAGGAGGAGGGCAACTTGGCGGCTTACTGAGGCTTGAGTGTTTTGAAGCATTTCTGCGATAAGCTGCTGAGAAGTAGTGCCGTGCATGAAAATCATCATGAGCACATGGAATTGCGCCAAAGTAAGCTCTGTTTCTTTGCGGAGAACCTGGTCGGCCATCTTATCAAAAAAGAACAGGCTTTTTTGAAGCATGAAAAAAAGTTCACGGTTTGCTAAAATTGCTCGATCCATAACTTAACATGCTAAGCATACCACGAATATGGTACAATACAAAGCATGAAAAACGTCAAACAGAGAATTGTTGTCGGCAATTGGAAAATGAACCCGCGCACTGTTGCCGAAGCAATTGACTGCGCAAAAAAGATTGCCCGCAATCTACCAAAAAAATCTCCCACCGTACTCCTTGCTGTACCGGCGCCATTTTTAAGAGATATCCATAAAGCAGTGAAAATAAAAGTTGGTATGCAAAGCATCGCACCTGAGCAAGAAGGGGCTTACACAGGGCTGTCTTCCGGGCCTCAAGGAATGAGTATTGGCGCAACATTCACCCTTATTGGCCATTCTGAAGAACGGGTGCGAGGTCTAACAGACGAAATGGTTGCAAAACAAATACAAACAGCGTGCACTCTCAAACTTCCATTTATTCTCTGTGTTGGCGAAAGCACACGCGACAAAGAAGGGGCTTATCTCCGAACAATCACCGATCAACTTTCTTTCGCACTCAAAAATGTTTCTCCACGACATCTTTCTTTAATGACAATTGCCTACGAACCAATCTGGGCTATTAGTAAGGATGTGCTCGCGTCGGCAACACCGAAGGAATGTTTCGAAGTAGCTATTGCTATCCGGCGATTTCTTAGTGACACATTTGGATCAAAAAAAGGTCTCCTCATTCCTATTTTGTATGGCGGATCTGTTTCCAAAGAAAACGCGGCACTTTTTGTGCGTCTAGGTGGTGTGGAGGGGGTCTTGGTAGGGCATGAAAGTCTCAGACCAAAAAACTTCGTGAATATCATTACTGAAATCGGTCAGGTATAATACATACAAATAAAACCCATGGAAACATTACCTTTTTTAAAATCACAGACACTAAAGCCGGGAGTCCGTGTTCTCATACGTCTTGATCTCAATGTTCCGATACGAAACGGAAAAATAACTGACACCTTTCGCATAGAACAAGCCATTCGCACACTTGAAATTTTACAAAAGAAAAAAGTAAAAACGATTGTTCTGACACACTTAGGTGATGCTCACGAAAGTGTTGGGGGAGTAGTAAAAATTCTTGCAAAGAAACTCAAAAATATTTCATTTGTGCCATACGTAATAGGTGATAGAGCATTACATGCGGTCGACTCAATCAAAGCAGGAGAAATTCTTGTCCTTGAAAATCTACGCTCACAGGGCGGAGAAGAGGAAAGTGCGCCGAGTTTTGCGCGAGCACTTGCTCGATTTGGTGATATTTTTGTGCAAGATGGATTTTCTGTTTCACACCGCAGACACGCATCCGTTGTTGGGCTTCCAACATTTCTTCCGAGTGTGCTTGGTCCTGAATTTCAAGAAGAAATTAGGGGATTGCAAAGTGCCCTCACCCCAAAAGAACCAAGCGTGCTTATCTTAGGTGGTGCAAAATTTAGTACCAAACTTCCGTTACTAAAAAAATACCTCAAGACTACCGACACTATTATTTTAGGTGGCGCACTCGCGCACAATGTTCTCAAAGCACGCGGAGTCGATGTGGGAATGTCGCTTGTTGATACCAGTGTTCCTGTACCGACAACAATTACCAAGGCAGCCAATATTATTGTTCCGATTGATGCGCTCACAGAAGCAGGAGAAGTCGTTGACATTCGTCATGTGGGTATGCGCGACAAAATTGTAGACATCGGCCCAGCAACTGTTGCCCTTATTGCAGAAAAAATTAAGAATGCCAAAACAGTTATTATGAACGGCCCACTTGGACTCTACGAAGAGGGCAACGTAGGGGGCACAAAAGCAGTACTCAAACACCTTGCGGTATTGAAAGGTGAAACAATTATAGGTGGAGGAGATACGGTTGCTCTCGCTCGACAACTAAAGCTCGACAAAAAGATTGATTTTATTTCAACAGGGGGAGGTGCGATGCTTGATTATCTTACCAATGGCACATTGCCTGGTATTGATGCAGTAAAAAAGAGCGCGTCCCAGAAAAAGTAGTTTTTCATTCTCTAACTAATTTTATTTTTTACAAAACGAATTCACCCGCGACATGTCGCGGGTGTTTTTGTATTTTATTTATGGTAATCATCTTCATCCTGAAGAATTTCGTACCCTTTCTCAATCCAATAATCGGTATATCCAAACCATTGACCGATTACGAGCGCGTCGTCGAGTGGGCAACCATAAACGTTCCGAAGTATCCTACAGAATTCTACCGGGACGACCATATCGAATGCGTTCAGGTGTTCTTTGGGCCAACGAACTTTGGAGGCTGTCGAGGCAATTCTACAAAGTCTCTTGTCAAAAGACCTGTTTGGGAAATGCTTTCGGATACCTCGCCAACTCTTCACCAGGGAACGTCTCAATGGAATACACAATTTCAACATCGTACTGTCTCCCTACGCACAAATCTTGTACGTTTCAATCCATTCGTAACATTACAAAGTCTCTATGTCAAAGATTTTGTACAGAATAAAACTTATCTCAAATATGCCTCGCGCAGACAAATTTTTAGCAAAAAATTGTCGAGCGGAGCGGCTCGCTTGGCAAAGCAAGAACGTGTGCATATTTGAGATAAGTTTTATGAAGGATTTTTTATTTTAGAATAAGTTCGACAGGGCAATGATCCGAGCCAAGAAATTCTCCGTGCGTTTTAAAACTCGCAACTTTCTTCATGAGTTCTTTTGAGACAAAAAAGTAATCAATTCTCCAACCAATATTTCTTTCACGCGAGCGAGTTTTCACGTCCCACCACGTGTATACATCTTTCAAGAGAGGGTTGAGTGCACGGTGTACATCAACAAAATTGCTCGTAACAAAAACATCTACTTTCGCCCGCTCTTCAGGTAAAAATCCAACATGCTTTTCATTTTCTTTTGGTCGAGCGATGTCTATTTCAGTGTGGGCAACATTTACATCGCCACAAAAAATAACCGACTTCTTTCTTTGCAAATCCGTAATCAGTGCAGTAAACGCATCAAAAAATTTTAGTTTGTATGAAAGCCGATGATCTTCGCCGCCGCCATTTGGAAAGTAGCAGTTGATAAGATAAAAATCCTTGAGCTCAAGAATAATGAGCCGTCCTTCGAGATCGCCATTCAAAAAAGTATCGTGCGGTTTTACTTCTTGGCACTCGATATTATTCTTTAAATAAATCGCCACGCCACTGTAGCCCTTACGACTCGTGGCTGAATGAAAAAAACTTTTATAGCCAGAAGGAGAGATCAGGTTTTCATTTAATTGTTCTTTGTGCGCTTTTGTTTCTTGAAGACACACAATATCTGGATTCAAATTAAAAAGCTCTTGAAATGCGCCTTTCTTTTCAATTGCACGAATGCCATTTACGTTCCAGGAGATGATGTTCATGAAAGTATTGTACCAAAAAACAAAAAACCACACGGCGCGCACATGCGCAACCGTGCGATCTATTCAACATCAGAGCCCCTTCTTTGTGCAGACAGATGTGACTGTCTCGAACCCGTAGTACGCATTGAACGCGTACTTAAGTTCAGAAAAAGCAACTCTGAATCCGTCCGTACCCGGTTGATACCGAGCAACGATCTCGCCGTATCTCGACAGAAGATTTTTTTCACACTCTTGGACCTTCCGTGCGTTTGGGTCGTACCAATCATCACATTCGCCTTCACGAGATTCATCGTCGTCATCGTGGTCGGGGAAGACACGTGCCAATAGTGTTCCGCCTCCCCAGGCCAACAAACAGACAACAACAAGCAGTATCACCCCTTGAATTATGGTGAGTCCTTCCAGGATTTCAAACATAGGAAACTCCTTCAAAGTGAAAAAGTAGGAGGTTTTCACCATTCGTGGCGTTAAGTCTAGACGCCGCTTGGTAAACTAACTCCTGTGGATATCTCTCCTCAAGATCCTTCAGTTTTTGCGCCCAAGCAATTTTGATGAAGTCTGGTTCACCGGCGAACCAGTACATAAGATCTCCCCGGTATGCCTGCAGTTCATCGACTATTTGCTTAAGCCTCTCTTCCTCAACCCATTTAGAAACTACCAGATCCGCCGGCATCCACGCAAGACAGTAAAGAAGCAACAGTCTGGTGGCGCAAAATGCCATCCACAAAAGCGCCAACTTCAACCCAAAACTTGCAATCAGTGTCACCATAGCTAGGCCCTCGTTAAATGAGCTTCAGTTCGTCCATTGCGAACCATTCTCAATTCGTACACCTAAACCAGATTATATTCAAGCTACTTATTCCCACTGTGGAATTTCTTATGCACGTCACGAAGTTGTTTGTCGGTAATGTGAGTATAAATTTGAGTCGTAGAGATATTGGCGTGACCAAGCATCATCTGCACCGCACGTAGGTCAGCACCGTTGAAAAGAAGGTCTGTGGCAAAGGTGTGCCTCAAAACGTGTGGTGTTACCTTCTTTAAAATGCCCGCTTTCACAGCATAGTCTTTCACTATACGTTCAACGCTTCGGGAAGTCAGCCGCAAGCTTTGTGCTTGTTTTGCTCCAGGACCAAGTTGTATAAAAAGCCCAAGGTCAACATCAACTCGTTTCGCAAGATAATCTTTGACTGCCTGCTTAGCCTCGTTAGTTAAAAACACCACGCGGATTTTCTCACCTTTTCCTCGCACTGAGATTTCATCCTGCCGTAAATCAATATTTCTATTCAAACTGCAAAGTTCAGAAACACGAAGACCTGTCGAAAAGAAAAGATGAAAAAGGGCAGTGTCACGCAGTCTTCGTAATTCATTTTTTTCTTCAAGAGGTGCCGCGAGGAGACGCACAAGTTCATCGTGGGAAATAAGATCAAGACTCCGCTCAGGAACCTTAGCGAGTTCAATACGCTCAGGAGGATATACTTCAAAGCCGCGTTTGCGAATATATTTCAAAAAACTACGAATAGCAATTAAGTGATAATTTTGTGTTTTCTTTTTTATTGTTTCCTTCGGCTGACCAGGTGGGGTAGCCCGTTCGAGGCGATTGAGATACAAACGAAACTCACGCATCGAATCATCAGTAATAGA
>JBBSJU010000012.1:0-11821 GCA_038256975.1 Minisyncoccia bacterium
AACAAGCAACAAAGCTTCGTGGAGAAATGATTGAACGTATTGTAGAAATCGACGAAAACATGATGACTGCCTACCTCGATGGCAAGCAATTTACTGTTGAAGAACTAAAAGCCGCAGCGCGAAAAGCAGTTATTGCAAACGAGCTTTTCCCAGTACTTTGTGGATCGTCACTTAAAAATAAGGGTGTACAGCTTGTGCTCGACGCGGTAGTAGACTACCTTCCTTCACCACTCGATATTCCAAAACCAAAAGGTATTGATCCAGTAACAGGTGATCCGATTGAGCGTGAAGTATCAGATACTGCACCACTTTCAGCTCTTGCGTTCAAGCTCCAGTCAGATCCATTCGTAGGACAGCTTACGTTCGTGCGTGTGTACTCAGGAATTCTTGAATCGGGAAGTTATATTTATAACTCAACGAAAGACAAAAAAGAGCGTATTGGACGAATCATGCTTATGCAGGCGGACAAGCGTGAAGAAGTAAAGCAATTGCATGCCGGTGAAATTGGCGCTGTAGTTGGCCTTAAAGATACGATCACTTCAGATACGCTTTGTGATGAAAGTAATCCTATTATTCTTGAAAAAATCGTCATTCCAGAATCTGTAATTTCGATGCGAATTGAGCCAAAGACAAAGGCTGACCAAGAAAAAATGGGTATGGCACTCTCTCGTTTGGTAAGTGAAGATCCGACACTTCGTGTGTCTACTGATCCAGAAACACTTGAAACAATCATTGCTGGTATGGGTGAACTTCACCTTGATATTATTATCGACCGAATGAAGCGAGAATTTAATGTAGAAGCAAACACTGGTAAGCCACAGGTTGCATACAAAGAAACAATTCAAGGATCATCTGAAGCAGAAGGAAAGCATGTGAAGCAGTCAGGAGGACGTGGACAGTATGGTCACGTACGTATTCGCATGAAGCCGCTTGATCGAACGGTGAAGGTTGAAGATCTTCCAAAGAACGTAAAACGATCTGAAGGATTTGAATTCATTAACAGTATTAAAGGTGGTGCTATTCCTCAAGAATTCATTCCAGCTGTAGAAAAAGGATTTAAAGAAGCTATGGACCGCGGTGTTTCTGCTGGATACAAAATGACAGACGTTTCAATCGAGCTCTACGACGGATCATTCCACGAAGTCGACTCATCAGAAATTGCCTTCAAACTTGCTGCTATTGAAGCGTTTAAAGAAGCTGCTCGCCGTGCGAAGCCAGTAATTCTTGAACCAATGATGCGAGTAGAAGTAGTAATCCCTGATAAGTTCTACGGTGACATTACTGGAAACCTTTCTTCAAAACGAGGACAGATCGAAGGTATGGAAGATCGAGGACTCAACAAAGCGATTAAGGCTTTGGTCCCACTCTCAGAAATGTTTGGCTATGCGACATCACTCCGATCAATGACAGAAGGACGAGGAAACTTCACTATGGAATTTGCCCAGTACGACGTAGTGCCTTCAAACATTGCCGCGACTATTGCAGAACAGAAGAAGTAACTTTTTTTCAAAAACAACTAAAACCAGGATAAAAATCTGGTTTTTTGTTTGTAAGTAGGAGTTAATAAGGTTGAGTGATATTATAGGGAGTGTATGGGGGATAACTCAACAGTAAAATACGGAAAAACCTTTGTAGCGGCAGCACTTTTTTTAGGGTCCTTTAATCTTACATTCGGCACGATTTCCACAAAAGAAAACGTCCCATTTCGTTTTTATTGCGGGATTAGTTATGTTTTTGGCTCTACTCCTGAGAAGTGCCTTCAAAAAAACAAAACAAATGAAGTGGCTGTTGCAGATAATTCAGCAATACTGCGTCTATTGGGAACACAAGTATCCGCTTTAGAAGCAAAGACACAAGATCAAATGAGTTCCAATAAGATTGTGGGCGCAATCGCGACTCAACCAGAAACGGTTATTAAATATGTGTATGTAAAAGGCGAAAAAGGCGATAAGGGTGAAAAAGGGGATCCGGGCGTTTCTTATATACCTCAAGATCAAACAATCGGAACACACACGCACGTACAAACTTTCCAAACCCCTTTGCCGTTTTGGAATGGCTCTGGAATTTCAACTCCAGCCACTACACAAACTGTTATTCAACAAGTATCAGGTCTCCCAGTAGGTGGTTCTATTGGGCAAATCTTAACTATAAATGCCAGTGGAACTCCAGAATGGTTAGCTGTTACATCCTCTCTCCCAGTAGGTGGTTCTATTGGGCAAATCTTAACTATAAATGCCAGTGGAACTCCAGAATGGTTAGCCACATCTTCACCAACAAACAGTATAGATGTCATAAATGGTTTAACGCTGAGCACTACAAGTACAAGTAGTTTGATTAGTTTTGGAGGTTCCTTTACTCAGAGTACTTCTATAAATCAACAGTCTTTCAATTTTGAGACAATTCGCTCCTCAGTACTTAATTCAAATACAACACTATCGCTTTATAATGGTGTAATATCAGTGCCACTTTCGCCGTCTATTCTAAATTACAGTATCAATCATTCAGGTTCATTTGCGAGACGTAATTATACGACAGCAACAAATATTGGCTTTGGGCAATTAGCGCTAGGAACAAGTACCTTTAGGGCAGGATTAAATGTAGGTGAAGGGGAAGTGGGGACACCTTTCTTTGATGCCTATAATTATATTCCCCTTTCAGATACCACAGCAGATGTGCACCGTATTTACAACAGTAATTATGGTCCTGCCATGTATTATGATAAGTATGCTTCATCAAGCGCAACCCTTCTTCGTTCGTATGCTCAAACTCGTAATGATGGAGGATTTTATGCTATCGGCTCAAACCCACCCTCTGGTACTCGTTCTGAGATCAATTTATATGCAACTGGCGCCTTGACTCTACGAGGATATGATGCTACAAATCAAGCAGATTACTCAGTTAACCCTAGTTCAGGCATAACACTCACGCACGCTTCTCCAGGCGCCTCAACCATACTTACTATCTCAGCCTCAACAGGAGTTACTGTTTCCAGTAAACTTGCTGTTGGTACGACATCACCACTTGCAACTCTGCACGTTGCAACAACTTCAGCAACTGCCGTTGCTCGCTTTGATAATACGAATGGGTACTGTGAAATAAACCCAACGAGCGCTTCACTCGTTTGTACATCAGACAGAACACTTAAGAAAGACATAACTCCGCTCCATGCAATTCTTTCGACCTATACACAACTCAAACCAGTTACATATCATTGGAACTCGCAACTAGATACAGAGGTTCCACAATACGGTCTTATTGCGCAAGATGTAGAGACTTTGTTTCCATCTATTGTGTATACAAATCCAAACACACAGATAAAGACGCTTGCATATACCGCACTGATCCCACTGACTATAGGTGCAGTGCAAGAATTAAATACAGCACTAGGTGACCTGGCAAGTGAAACTGCCACACCTGAAGTATCTGCAAGCTCAATTATTTTTAAACGAATTCTTGGTGGGCTTACATGGATGGGAGTAAGGATTGAAAAAGGAATTGCGTATTTTGAAAATCTGTTTGCAAAAGAAGCAACCATTGAGCGTCTTTGTTTTGATGGAGAAAAAACAGTGTGTCTAACCAAAGATGAGGTGTCAAGGATATTACAAGCAACACAGGTAACAAGTGTGCCAGCTCCTATCCCTTCTGAAACTCCACAAGCAGAAACTCCAACCCCAACTCCAACCCCTATTTCTGATGAAGGAGAAACTGTTGAAATAGTAGATATAACCTCTAATACTGGCGACGAAAAAGAGGTTTTGGAAAATATAGTGTCTGAAAATCAAGAAGAAGGTGTTGTAACCCTGCCATCTGAAAGTCTTCAAGAAGATCCTATTGTATCTACAGAAATATAGATACGAGGAGGCTTTCCTGACAGAGATTTTCTTTTGCCTTTTTGTGTCCAGTGTGGTATCGTACTTTCACAGGTTACTATCCGTCCATTTATGCCTTTTCCTATCTTTTAGGGGCAGACATACATAGGGCGTGATATAGAATCTGTTTATAAAAAAATAAATACACATAGTTTCTATGGCAAAAACGTCAGTTATTGCGCGTGCCAACAAGAAACCTAAGTTTGCTGTACGGGCAGTTAATCGCTGCTTTAAGTGCGGTCGGAAACGAGGGTATATGCGTGCGTTTGGCATCTGCCGACATTGCTTCCGCGATCTCGCGAACGAAGGAATGATCCCAGGTATCAAAAAGTCATCATGGTAAAAGCGTATGGATCAAATTAGTAATTTCTTAAATCAACTTAAACTTGCAGGGCGAGCTCATAAAGAGTTCATTCTTGTACCGTTTTCAAAAGTGAAACTTGCGATTGCAAAGACACTAGAGAAAGAAGGGTATGTGGCAGGTGTGGAAAAAGCGGAGGTTAAAGGCCATCCGTATATTCGAGTAAACATTCTTTACACCGGTAAAGATGCTCGAATCAACGATATCGAACGAGTATCACGACTCTCACAGCGTGTGTACACTCCAGTTAAAAAACTTCGTCCGTACAAATATGGTAAAGGTATGACTGTTCTTACTACTCCAAAGGGGGTTATGAGCGATACTGAAGCCAAGAAAGAAATGGTCGGCGGCGAAGTATTATTTAGAATTTGGTAATACAATATATATGAGTAGAGTAGGAAAACAAATTCTTGAAATCCCAAATGGCGTAACGGTGACTATCACTGCAAGTAATGTTGTTGTGAAAGGACCAAAGGCAGAACTCACACGTCCTGTTATTGAAGCTATTGAGATTAAACAAGAAGGAAATACGGTTACATTTACACCACGTCGAAATGACAAATTCACCAAGTCACTGTGGGGAACATATGCATCAGAAGTGAAGGCGATGCTCCAAGGTGTCGTTACTCCGTTTGAGAAAAAACTTCTCATTGAAGGAGTTGGATTTAAGTGGGAAGTAAAAGGAAAAGAACTTCACATGGCACTTGGATTTTCACACCCGGTGGTGATGAATATTCCTGAAGGTGTTACTGTTACTGCAGACAAGCAGTCACTGACAATTGCGGGCGCAGATAAAGAGGCGGTTGGACTCTTTGCAAATAAAGTTCGTGGGCATAAGAAACCTGAACCATACAAAGGAAAAGGTATTCGATACAGCACGGAAACAATCTTACGTAAGCAAGGTAAGAAAACAGCATAGTATATGAAAGAAACAAAGAAAAAAGTTCTCAAACGAGCACGACGTCACGCACGAATTCGAACAGAAATCGTAGGTACTGATGCGCGTCCACGACTTTCTGTTTTTCGTTCAAATAAATTTATCTACGCACAAGTTATTGATGATGCAAAAGGGGTAACACTCGCTGCGGCATCAGATGCAGGTCTTGATAAAGGAACAAAAGTAGAGAAAGCAAAGGCGGTAGGAAAGCTCGTTGCAGAAGCTGCAAAAAAGGCAAAAATTACTAAAGTAGTATTTGATCGAGGAGGATTCTTGTACAAAGGTCGTGTGCAGGCACTCGCAGACGGTGCCCGAGAGGGAGGTTTGGAATTCTAAAAAATATGACTGAACAAACAACACAAACAACAGAAGGAGGGGCTCCAGTAGCTCCTGCGGCACAAACAGCAGCGCCTCGTGCTCCTATGGGTGCACGTCCTCCAATGGGGGGTGGTTTTCGAGGGGCTCCTCGTCCAGGTGGTGCAGGTGGAACACGTCCACCTTTCCGACGTGGTGGTTTCTCAGGCGGACCTCGTCGTCCAGGCGGTCCAGTAGGTGCGGGTGGCCCACAAGGTCAAGGTGGCGCACGCGGCGGTTTTCGATCTGGTGGTGCCGGTGGTCGTCCAGGTCAAGGAGGAGGGAGAAGTGGTGGAGGTCGTTTTCAAGAACGTCGTCCTTCAGAGTTCGAACAAAAAATGATCGATATTCGTCGTGTAACTCGTGTAGTTGCCGGTGGTCGTCGATTCAGCTTCTCGGTATCTCTTGTTGCTGGTGATCGCAATGGTCGCGTTGGATTTGGTATGGGGAAAGCGACCGACACATCACTCGCTATTGAAAAAGCATTCAAACAGGCTCGCAAGAATATGTTGACGCTTCGTCTCACAAAGACAAAATCTATTCGTCATGATCTTTCTGCAAAATTCGGCAGTGCTTCAGTTACAATGATGCCAAACAAAGGTCGAGGTCTCATTGCAGGAAGTTCGGCTCGTGTTGTCCTTGCGTTTGCTGGTGTAAAAGATGTGACTGCAAAGTATCATTCTGGTACCAAGAACAAAATTAACAACGCAAAAGCTGCAATTGCCGCTCTTTCACAGATTGCGTACAAACATGGTGAAGCACCAGTGCGTAAGGTAGAATTAAAGACAGAGGGAGAGCAATAAAAATAGTATGGAAAAAAATACATTAAAACGCGCACACCCAAACAAGGCTCACACTCAAGTTGGTCGTGGTGGTAAGCGTGGAAAAACTTCAGGTCGTGGTGGTAAGGGTCAAACGGCTCGTGCCGGTAACAAGCGCCGTCCAGCACTTCGTGATGCAATCAAGAAATTGCCAAAGTTGCGAGGACGTGGAATGAATACATTTAAGTCTATTCAGATAAAACCAGTTGTGGTGACACTGACTCAGATTGATGCGGTTGTATCAAATGGAGCAGAGTTGACACGAAACTCGCTTTTTGAAATGGGAATCATTTCAAAAGTAAAAGGGAAAGTTCCAAGTGTTAAAATTCTTAATACAGGAGCAATCTCAAAAAAGGTAACAGTAAAAGGTATCCCAATGTCGAAATCTGCAAAAGATGCAATTGAGAAAGCGGGTGGTACCGTACAATAATTATGTTCGCAAAATTACAATTCTTATTCACAGATCCTGGAATACGAGCACGGCTCCTTTTCGTGATCGGAGCATTTGTTGTATTTCGAGTTCTTGCAGCTATCCCAATGCCGGGAATTGATGCTTTCCAATTACAACAGTTTTTGGAAAACAATCAGTTCTTTGGATTACTCAACATCCTTTCAGGAAGTGGGCTTTCGACGCTTTCTTTGGTGATGCTTGGTGTTGGTCCGTACATTACTGCATCAATTATTTTCCAGCTCGCAACCGTTCTTGTGCCAAAACTCAAAGAGCTTCAGCAAGAAGGCGGTGAGGAAGGACGAAGAAAGATCACCCAGTGGGGCCGTATTGTCACATTTCCCCTTGCACTCATCCAAGGCTTCTCGCTTCTCCTTATTCTTTCACAACAAGGAGTCATTGATCCACTTTCAGGATTTGGTTTGGTGCTCGCGCTTCTTACGGTTTCTGCGGGGACGTATCTTCTTATGTGGATTGGAGAAATGGTAAGTGAAAAAGGAATTGGCAACGGAGTATCGCTCATTATCTTTGCTGGTATCGTTGCGGCTTTGCCTCAGCAAATAGCTCAGTACTTCTTTGCTTTTGACGCGTCACAAGTTCCAACATTACTTGCATTCGTAGCTGTTGGAGTCATCACTATTCTTGGTGTTGTGTATTTCACTGAAGCAGAGCGGCCTATTGCAGTGCAATACGCTCGCCAGGCTCGCGGTGGAGCAACATATGGGAGTACACAGACATATCTTCCCATCCGTGTGACCCTAGCTGGAGTGATGCCAATTATTTTTGCGCTCACTTTATTTACCCTTCCGCAGTTATTTGCTAGTTTGTTAGCTACGTCTACAAATGCAATACTTGCCAGTATTGCAAGCGGAGTTACAACATTCTTTCAAAATCAGTGGCTTTACGGAGGCGCGTACTTCTTTCTTGTATTCTTCTTCACATTCTTTTACACAGCGATTGTATTTGAACCAGAAAAAGTATCAGAGAACTTACAAAAAGGAGGAGGCTTCATTCCAGGTATTCGTCCAGGAAAACCAACGACAGAATATATTGGAGATGTTGTAAGTCGTGTGACGTTCGTGGGTGCGTTATTCTTTGCCATCATTGCAGTCCTTCCTGTTATTCTTACTGCAGTTACCGGCAATCAATCGCTTGCTCTCGGCGGTACGGCACTTCTCATCGTTGTATCAGTTGTTATCGACCTCATCAAAAAGGTTGACGCACAACTTTCCCTTCGAGAGTATCTGTAATTCTTAGTTTGGTACAACAATAAAACCCCACTCAAATGGGGTTTTATTGTATGGTATAGTTTAGAAGTGAATCCAAAAACCTTTATTTTTATAGGACGTTCTGGCTGTGGAAAAGGCACACAGGCTGCACTCTTGCAAGAAAAACTCCGAGAAAAAACTCCAGAAACCTCTATTTTTTATCTTGAGACGGGAGAACGTTTTCGAGATTACATACAATCTAATACTTACTCATCCAATCTCTCAAAACAAGTTATGGAAACAGGCGGTCTTCAGCCAGAATTCTTAGCCGTCTGGAATTGGGCGTCAATACTTGTGGAAAAGATGCGAGGTGATGAGCATCTCGTACTTGACGGTACGCCGCGTAAACTTGATGAAGCTCAAGTACTTGATTCAGCGATGCAATTTTATAAACGTGAAAAACCATTCGTTATTTTCTTGGATGTTTCAAAAGAATTTTCAATTGCACGTTTTAAAGATCGTGGACGAGCGGATGATAAAGGCTTACAGTCTATAGAAGAACGCATGCGTTGGTATGAAGAGCATGTGGTTGCCGCAGTACGATACTACTGGCAAAATGATAATTACACTTTGCTCCATATAAATGGTGAGCAAACTATAGAGCAGGTTCACACAGAGATAGTTTCAAAGTTAGGAATATTCTAAATATCAGCATGGTAAAACTTAAATCAGCTAAAGAAATAGAGATTTTAAAAGAGGGAGGTAAGAAACTTTCTTTGATACTTGATGCACTTGAAAAAATGGTAATGCCGGGAGTGACCACAAAAGAGTTGGACGAGGCATGTGAAAAAATGATGCTTGCTCATGGGGGAAAACCTGTGCTCAAGGGGTATCAGCCACAAGGGTCTGATATTCCGTTTCCTGCAGCACTTTGTACGTCAGTAAACAGTGTTGTAGTACATGGGGTTCCAAAAAAATATGTTTTGCGGGAGGGAGATATTGTGGGACTCGACACATGTTTTGAGTATCAAGGAATGATTACTGATTCTGCACGCACCGTTGCGGTAGGAAAAATTTCTAAGCAGGATAAAAAACTCTTAGACGTTACAAAACGTGCAATGTATGCGGGTATTGATACTGCGGTCGTTGGGAAGACAACACACGATATTGGAAAAGCTGTTGAAAAAGTTTTAAATGAACATGGCTATGGCACCCCAACTATTTTAGGAGGACATGGTGTGGGATATAAAGTTCATGAAGATCCATATGTTCCAAATTACGATATGGGAAAAGGTGGAGCTAAGCTCGTGCCAGGAATGGTGATCACGGTGGAACCAATGCTTATTGCGGGAGGAACTGATGATGTGTATACGGATGGAAAAGATGGCTATAGTGTGTACACTAAAGATGGAAGTAATAGTGCACACTTTGAGCATACTATTGTGATCACTGAAAAAGGGCCTGAAATTTTAACCTAACGTATGAACTCCTACGCCACCACAAATCTTTCAAGCACAGTTCTTATGTGGGTGTTTGCTCTTGTGTGCGTCGGTGTTGCCCTCGTATCTCTCCTTTTGTGGTATCACTGGATACGCTATGGCATGAAAGATCCTAAAATTTCTTTTGCCCAGATAGTGTATTTTCTTGGACTATTTATACTTGTCTTCATTACCCTCACACTTCTTCTATGATGTTAGACGACAACGAAACAATTATTTTATATATTCGCAAACATTGGCTTTTATTTGTTGTGCACATTTTTCCAACCATTCTTCTTGCGATACTTCCTGTCTTGTTTCCAACGCTTCTTGATTTTTTTCTTCCACAAAGACTAGAACGATTTCAAAATGCAGGCTGGGCGCTCTATTTCATGTGGCTTATTGTCTTGTGGGTATGGGGATTTTTACAGTGGACAGAATATTACTTGGATGTGTGGGTTCTTACCAGTAGAAAAATAATTAATGCTGATCAAGTAGCTCTTTTCAATAGGCACATGGCAACACTTGAGCTAGAAAAGATTCAAGATATAAGTGTTGAGGTAACTGGATTTATTGATACCATGTTTGGCTTCGGCACTATTCGTGTACAAACAGCAGGGGAAAGTAGAGAGTTTTTCCTTAAGCACGCCTACCATCCAGAAGATGCTAAGCAAGCGATTTTAGATGCCCAGCATCGTTTACGTGAGGACCTTCTGAAGCGTCAAAGTGCATATATTCGTGATGGGATAGGGTATTAGGGATTTCTTTTGTGTATTTACTGATATGAAATATACCGCGACAATAGAAATGCCAAAGGGAGAAAGTCGACGCATACATCTCTCTTATAACAAAGAAGAAGGATTTATTGATCTTGGTCCGATAAAAGAGCAGATTCCTGTGAATGACGGCATCATGCCGGTTCATTACGGATACATAGACAACACAACAAATGAAATAGAAAAAGATGAAGTTGATGTCCTTATTTTTTCCACAAAATCGTATAAAACAGGGGATAAAGTGGAGATCGATATCTTTGGGATGTTAAACAGAGAAGATGGAGATCATAAAGTTCTTGCCACTGATGATTCGATGGCCACTAACACTTTCGATGAAATGTCGGTAGATACAAGAAACTTGATACTCGAATATTTTGGACACAAGTCAAAGGTTATATCGGTTGATACTAAAGAAACGGCTTTAAAATATGTGGAAAAAAGCGTGAATAATAAACCATAAGGGGCACCGTAAGAAATGTTGCCAAAAGCCTTGTTCTATAGTATTCTAGGCAAACTGTCGAAAAATATTTATGCCAACAATTAACCAGCTCACAAAGCGACCAAGAAACAAAACCGCGCGCAGATCGCGTTCGGTCGCATTGAGTAAGGGGTTCAACCACCTGAAGAATAAGCCGGTATACTACCCATCGCCATTTAAAAGCGGTGTGTGTACCAAGGTGTCAACCACTACTCCAAAGAAACCAAACTCTGCTGTTCGAAAAATTGCCCGTGTACGACTTAAAAACGGAATGGAAGTAACCGCATACATTCCAGGTATCGGACACAAACTCCAAGAGCACTCAGTAGTGATGCTTCGTGGTGGACGTGTAAAAGACTTGGCCGGCGTGCGATACCACATCGTTCGTGGACGTCTTGATGCGACTCCAGTAGAAAATCGAAAACAAGGTCGCTCATTATATGGTGCCAAGAAGCCAAAGAAAGGTGGAGCAGCTAAGAAATAATTATTATGCGAAGAAAAGTAACAAATCGAAATGTAGTAACTCCTGAGTCAACATACAACTCATACGAAATTGCAAAACTCATCAACTACATCATGGAGCGAGGTAAGAAAAACGCTGCTCGAAAAATCGTGTATGATGCCATGGATCTTATCAAAGAGATGGAAGGCAAAGAACCGATGGATGTTTTCACTGAGGCGATCAAAAACACCTCACCTCTTATGGAAGTGCGTTCTCGACGTGTTGGTGGTGCAAACTATCAAGTTCCACGAGAAGTGCGTCCAGAACGTCGCTTGATGCTTTCTATGCGATGGATTAAGGAGGCAGCTCTATCTAAAAAAGGCGAGGCAATGCACAAAAAGCTTGCAAAAGAGCTTATTGCTGCAAGTAAGAACGAAGGTACTGCAGTGAAGAAGCGAGAAGATACACACAAAATGGCAGAAGCCAACAAGGCGTTTGCACACTTTGCTTGGTAATTTTCCAAAAGATTCAAGGTACAAATAATAAAAGCGTCCCGAGTGGACGCTTTTATTACTATGGAGAAATCTTCTTGTGCGTAGAATACAATTATCCTTTTTCTTTCCCAAACCTACCCCTACCTCAAGAAAAA
>JBBSJU010000013.1:0-9018 GCA_038256975.1 Minisyncoccia bacterium
ACCTGTACCTCGACCACCACAAAAGAGGTACGCGTGAGAAACCTTATTATCTTTGATTGCTTTTTCAAGAAGCGGAACAATATGATCTTGCCCAATGACGTCTTTAAATGTCTTTGGCCGATACGTGCGATAGAGCGCTTGATGCATAATATGCTTATTGTACACTGTTTTTTGTATTCAAAAATACCTTTATTTCTTCTTCTATTTCTGCGGCATTTTCTTTTTCCATAAGCTTCACACGAAGTTCCTTAGCACCGTCGAAACCATTCACGTATGCTTTGTAATGCTTTTTCATGATCGCAAAACTCTTAATATCTCCAAGTTTTTTTTCAAAGAGTTTTGTGTGCTCTACCATCACTCGAAACTTTTCACTTAATTCAATTTCTTCTTTATTTTTCTTTTCATCAAAAAGCCATGGATTGCCAAAAATAGCACGTCCGAGCATGAGCCCATCACAACCACTTTCCTCTGCCAATTCGCGAGCATGCGCCACAGAAAGAACATCTCCGTTTCCCAAAATAGGCATTCCCTCATTACCGTATTCTTTATTTTTTTCTCGTACAAATTCGACAATCTCTGGCATAATTTCCCAGTGTGCAGGAACGAGCGACATCTCTTTACGGGTACGTAAATGCACCGTGAGTGCGGCTGGTTTCATTTCTAAAATATATGGAAGCCATTCTTTCCACTCCACCTTATTGTAACCAATGCGTGTTTTTACAGATACCGGAAGCCCACTTCCTTCTTGTGCTGCACGAATAATTGCCTGTGCCTTTTTAGGATCTTTTATCATTGCCGCTCCTGCCCCCTGCTTTTCTATACTTTTATCAGGGCAGCCCATGTTGATATCAATCCCATCAAATCCTTTCTCGGCACAAAGTTTCGCTGCCTTAAACATATTTTCTGGATTCGATCCGAAAAGTTGAGCAACTATCGGGCGTTCTTGTTCGCTAAACTCTAAGTCGCGAAGAAGGACTTCCCGACCTGGACTACACAAGCCATCAGCGGAAACAAATTCTGTCCAGAAAACATGCGGACCACCGAGCGCTTCACCGTGTCGACTGTACTTTGCAATCATCTCTCGAAAGGCACAGTCGGTAACATCGGCCATAGGGGCCAAGACAAAAAATGGTTTAGGGAGGTTATGCCAAAAGGATTGCTCTTTTTTCATGTAATAACTCACTTCTCAGTATTCTTATATATCACTTTTTGTGGCACATAGGAAATCACATATTCTATGTTGTCATCGATAATTTTTTGGCGTAAACCTTTTTCAAAAGCGAGATACAGCTCTCCAATTTGTTCATCAATCTTTTTCGTATCTCGAAAACGAAACTCAACTTTACTTTGAGAATCACTACGTACAGCTATTACATCAAAAAAGCCAAGAGGTGCGAGGGAAATGTTCTCTACTTGGAAACCTTGAGCGGCAAGAAATGTTCGCACTTTATCCAAAGAAATGCGGCTAGCAAGTGGCAATAGCGGTCTACCAAAAGCAAGTATGTCGGGAGAAGTCGTTACTGATCGACGTAAAAATTCAGATGGACTTCCTTGTATCTTTTCAATACCCATAAGGCTCCCACCGGTTGCAAAGACGATTCCATCTTTATCAATCAGCACACACTTTTCCTCCTTACAGTAGGTTTGCATCGGCGTGCGCTCAGTAACAAAAATATCTACTTGTGAGAATCCTACACGATCAACACGAAGCGATGCGACCGAAGGAAAAGTATCCGCAATGCTTCTTTGTATAGTTTTTGTTGGAATACTTATAATGCTGTTAAGTGGAAATATTACCCTCCAATTCCCTTCGAGAACTTTTGTAATATACGTTTGTATATTTTCATTTGGAGTAATCATTGCACCACTCACCACAACACTTCGAATCTGAAAAAGGGGGGTGTATGCAATCACTAAAGACAAACTTGCAACAAAAAGCAAAAACGTTACCAAAATATACACACGAAACAAAGAAAACGTTCTCGGAAGAGAGCTTTTTTTCTGTATGGGAGAGCGGGTGTCGTATCCCCGATCCATATTTTAGTTGTGAATATGAGTCTCCCCACCCATATACGGACGAAGTACTTCTGGGATTCTAATCGAACCATCGGCTTCTTGATAGTTTTCAATCAAGGACACAAGAATACGTGGTGTTGGGATAGCCGTACAATTGAGTGAGTGTGCAAAACGAAGTGCCCCTTCAACATCTTTGTAACGAATGTTGCCGCGTCGGGTTTGAAAATCATGGAAATATGAGGCGGAAGAAATTTCTCGGTAACGCTCTTCTTTTGGTACCCAGAGTTCAATATCGTATTTTTTCACCTAGCCTTGGCCTAAATCCCCTCCACAATTCACCACCGTGTGATACGGAATACCAAGCGACTCAATAAACTCTTCCGTATTTCTGTTTATTTCTTCATGAAGCGCAACACTTGTTGTATGATTTGCCTCACAGAGTACGACTTGTTCCCATTTGTAAAATTCATGTACACGGATAAGTCCTTTTACATCTTTGCTATGACTTCCTGCTTCACGACGATAGCATGGCGAGAAGCCTAGGTACTTCACTGGAAAATCTTTTATATCGAGTACTTCATCTGCGTGCAAACCCATCACTGGCACCTCTGCTGTTCCTGCTAAATATTCTCCATCTTGTGTTTTATACAAATCATCTTCGCCTGCCGGAAGATACCCTGTGCCCATAAAAATATTCTTCCGCGCAATAATTGGCGGAATCACCGGAATAAACCCTTTGTTTGTCCAAAATGAAAGCGCGTAATTCCAAATAGCAAAAGAAAGCTGTACACCCTTACCCATAAGAAAATACCCCCTGAAGCCGTGTACTTTTGTACCCCGTTCAAAATCAACCATCTTAAGAGTCGTCATGAGCTCAACATGATCCTTTGGTTCAAATTCAAAATGTTTAATATCTCCCCATTTCTTCACCTCAACATTATCAGCATCACTCTCTCCCTCTGGTACAGACATGTCTGGAACATTCGGCACTGAAAGCATGAGCTTCTGCCACTCGTGCATCTTCTCCTTCAACTCATCCTCTTTACTTTTAAGCGTTTCTTTCAGCACACGCACTTGCTCGATAAATGTTGCCCGGACTCCAGGATCAGTAGCAGCAGACACCTTATCAGATAATTTATTCTGCTCACTTCGTAACTGCTCAACGGTAGTTAAAAGCTCTAGACGTATTTTATCGACCGCGAGAAGTTGCTCAACATCAAATGGAAGGCATTTTTTACGCGCTGCGTCTTGAACAATATCCTTGTTTTCTCGAATAAATTTGATGTCTAACATACATGTATATACAGAGTATTCTACCAAAATGATACACTTGATACTAATGCAGGAAATCCATAGCATTGCAAAAGACCATTTTCCTCCCTTTCTTTTACCTTTGCTTGAAATTCCAGAGCCGCCAGAGAAAATCTACTATGAAGGAGTGTTGCCTGAAAAAGAAAGCGTGGTAAAAGTGCTCGCTGTTGTCGGATCACGTAAACATACACGCTACGGTAAAGATATGACTCAAAAACTTCTCGATGGACTACGTGGATATCCCATTATTATTGTTTCTGGGCTTGCTCTTGGCATAGATGGAATCGCTCATCAAAAAGCACTCGATATAGGACTCACGACTATTTCTGTTCCCGGCTCAGGGATTGCGTACAAAAATCTGTACCCAGCCCTTCACAAAAATCTTGCGAAAGAAATTATCAAAAATAGTGGTGCCCTCGTATCAGAATTCGAACCAGAGTTAAAAGCAGCGCCGTGGACATTTCCAAAACGAAATCGCATTATGGCAGGGATTTGCGACGCAGTACTTGTGGTTGAAGCAGAGGAGAAATCCGGCACACTCATTACTGCGCGTCTTGCACTTGAATACAACAAAACAGTTCTTGCTGTTCCTGGAAACATCGACTCACCCGCATCCAAAGGAACAAACTGGCTCATTCGTCAGGGTGCAACTCCAATTACTCGAACAGAAGATATTCTAGATGCGCTTAATATTCAATACCAAGAAGAATCAGTACAAAAAACACTTCCACTTGAGGATCTTTCACCAGATGAAATACTCATCTTAGAACTTCTCCGTGAACCAAAATCAAAAGACGTACTCATTCGTGAAAGCAAACTCGAGGCAAGTAGAGCCCTTATTACCCTCACCTCACTTGAACTGAAAGATTACATTAAAGAAGAAATGAGTCTGTACAAAAGAGTTCATTAAAAAATTATAGTCCTAGACTAGAATAGACACGGCAAGCATTCCTTAACTTTAGAGACATCGTCGCCTCGTGCGAATTTCTTAAATTATCTATATAAACAAAGACTTCTTCCACAAACTCATACTTCTAGGGTGTCGTTTTGTTAAAAAATAGTGTATAATGTACTAGTAACCAAGATACAAATTTAGTATCAAATCACTTTTCGGTCGATCTGCAGAAATCATTTAGCCCTCTAACTCTCTTCTTAATCAAAACTACCTGCAGAGAAAAAGATGCGGAACCATATAACTTTAAAAGCACTTGCTTAGCAAACAATGGCTCCAAAATATAAGTTTTCTTGGTTAATCCCTCTTACTAACTTAATAAACAAAACTATGACTAATAAAATTATTTCTCTTCAGGGTGGTCTACTTGCGTTTGCCTTTGCAATCATAAGCATCCCTTCCTTAACTCACGCCGATATTCTTAATCGTCAATTAGAACTCGGTATGTCAGGATCTGATGTCTCGGCACTCCAAACATTTCTTGCAAGTGACCCCTCTCTTTACCCACAAGGGCTCGTAACTGGCTATTTTGGACCACTCACAAAAGCCGCAGTTATAAACTTCCAAATCCGTAACAGTATTTCAGCAGTCGGTCGAGTTGGGCCAATAACCCTTTCGGCACTTAATCCTCAAATGACTGGTGGCACTATCGGAAACAATATGAGTGGAATCGCACCAACAATTAGTAATGTAAATGTAGGCGCGACTAGAAATAGTGCGGTTGTTAGCTGGAATACAAATCAAAACGTAAAAGGTGTTGTGTATTACAGTCCAACAGCACTAACAACATACGAACGTGAAAATTCTGTTGATGTAAGTGGAGCTGTTGCAATGATGGATATAAATTTTCGTCCTTCGCACAGTGTCTCGTTACAAAATCTTCAAGCAAACTCAACGTACCATTACATGATTTACACTACCAACACAGCTGGCGATGTAAGTGTGTCTGTTCCTAGTACTTTCCAAACCACAAACTAATTGCCGAACTGGTTTCGTACGATACATAAACAATCTACGGATGTAATAAAAATAACTCCACTATGTGTGGGGTTATTTTTATGCACAGAAGCAATCTATTCTGTGCTGGATTCAGATGAAGTGAAATTCGAAAAGCTCTAATTAAATGACTTTGATAAAATAATCTTATGTCCAAAGAAGTCATATCGAGTGGCTCAATACATAGAGTGCCCGCAGATTTGCGAAAGATTCTTACAACTACTCCAATGGCGCATGCAATATGGGAAGACATTACCCCACTTGCTCGTAATGAGTGGATATGTTGGATTGAATCTGCCAAAAAAACAGAAACGAGAGATCGGAGAATCAAAATAATGCTTGATAAGTTTATGGCCGGAAAACGCAGACCTTGTTGCTGGGCGGGCTGTATTCACCGCTCGAAATAAATGCAAATAGAGTTCTGGCAATAATCCTCAATAACTAACAAAGAGGTTTACATCCAAAAAACGTTAACATATACTTCTAGTGGTTGTTCAAACGAGAGGTGTGTATGTCACAGAAAACTGAAAGTATCCACGCGGATACACTGCGACGTTTAGGGTTCCGACCTGTCGATCCAAAGGCGATAGAACAAATCAGGTCGGTACTTGTCAGACTCACTGGATTGCAATTCAAGGCTGAAAAAGGTCAGACACCAACCTTCACCAGAGGGAAGGTCTCCACAATAGCCACGGACGATCTCGGACAGAAGTGGACTGGTCCACCGGATATGGATTTATCCTCATTTGGGTTCGCCCGAATGGAAACAAAAACCTCGCAAGGTTTGACTTTGCACTAATACGAAAAAGGTCCAGAATTACAGCGTAGCTCTGGACCTTAGATTTTTGCCCAGCCCGAAACAACCACCTAGCGTAACCTCACAGAAAACGTAACGTTTGAATCATCAGATATACCTTCTACTTTTCTAATCTTTAATTTGAGAGGCAGAAGGTACGACCCTGATTTTTTGTCGGGAAATATGGAAGTATCCCAAACGGTTTTCCCAATCGTCACAGAAACAGGCAGAGAGCCCCATCCTTTGGCACGTGAACTAAACTTCGCTTTTATTTCCTTGCCTTGCCTTTGTGGAAGCGCCAAGAACCGCCATCCGCCCATACCAGGATACGCCAGTACTTTTGAGTTGAGTTTGTACGTGCCTGCAACCATTTTAATCTTCGGTCTTAGCGTCAAACTCCTTCTGCATTCGCTCCATCCACCGCTCTTGGTTTTCACCAGTACGCTTCTCCATATCGATGATACTTGTTTTGTGTACTTGATCACCCATCATGTGAGGCATACCCTTATGGACAATATCCATAAAGGTATCTCCTGAAAACTTCTCGTCACAAACACCACCTAATTCTCTGCATGTAAATGTTTTAGTCATATTTACATTATCCCAAGAAATCGTATGCAATGCTACATACTCCAAACAATACACAAGTTCAGAACTTTTGATTGGAACAAGTTTGAAAATGTGGTGAGTATATAAAATGAAAAATGCGCTTCATCGTCAGATAAAGCGCATCAGGTTCGTGAGATAAATTCCTTGAAATCCGTCACGGTGGTAACCGTAACAGGGATAGTCAATCGAAGCATACAGCGTCCGCACACAAGAACGCGCTTGTTTGCAGACAACAGAATTGCGTCGAAGTTATGACCACAAGGTTCGTGAAAGATCTTCGCAAAACCAATCCCTCGGTGCTGATCACCTTCAAAAATAGCTTTTGCAAAGACTTCGTCTTGCTTTGGTTCTTCGCAAGACTGTTCGAGAAGGTAAGCTGAACCTTCTCCCTCTGGTAAATCACCAACTTCAATACGATGCACAGGTGCGCCCATTGGATTTCTCCTTTCGGCTCTCGTCTAGGGTGAGAGTATACCCATAAAGGACAACATCCATGTTATACATAACAACATAGATATTGTCAATATAGTCTCCCAAATGTGGGATGAGGTTCGGAGAGAGATACTGAAGGGTGGGAAATAAAAAATCCCGAAACACAACTTGTGTTCGGAATATCGTTGGGGAGAGTTGATTCACCCCCCCCCTCCCAAGTACCTTTAATGGAAAGTCCACCTTTGTGTGGATAGCAACGGACACTCCCGATGCAGTCGATCAATGGTGTTGCTTTTGCTTCGTTCTGGTTTCCTGTCCAGTGTGGACGATATGTCCACAGTTTCGACATTCTGTCCTGTGAGTCTCAAGCACCAGGTTGGGGTGGTGATCATTATGCAAGATACGCACCTCTTTCCAGTTGTTGCTTGATTTGCATTTTTTACACCAGCCACCCCACGAAACAAGTAGGGAGTAGATAAAAATAAGAAGAACGAAACACAGAAAAACCCAAAAAAAATCCATGGCAGCACTCCTATTGCTATTGAAGATTTCGGAATGTACACAACGAACTCAAAGCGTTCGTCTTGCTACAACTGTAGTATAGTATGTACACTTTGTCAATATCTGCTCCAAATGTGGAATGAAGTTCGAGGGGAGATATTGAAAGGTGGAAAATAGAAAAAGCCGTCCTCCAGGTGACTTTTTCTGGTTGGACGGCTTGATGATTGTCAGCCAACATGTCGTGGATAACGAGCGACGTCTTTACGAAGCTGGTCATTCGTCATTCGATTCCGCACGATTTTGACCCATCCCGTGTCAGTCTGTTCTGGGTTCCAAGGTGACAGTGAGCGCCACGCATAGAGCCGATGACCTTGGACACGCCCATCACTTGGATCTCGACGGGTATACCACATGACCTGACAATTCTGAATCTTGTCCTTCGGGTTATCTGCTCCATCGAGACGAAGGAAATCATCGTGCCCCATCTGGAGCAGTTCGAGTTGTAAAGCTCGCATGACATGCCCGTGACAAACCATAGCGACACGCATGTCCGAGTAGTCGCGAGCAATGTGCGCAATCACGTCTGCCTTGAGACGAAGGCAAAGAGCGGCGACTGATTCACCTCCACCAGCTGGAATTGATAGAAATGGATCAAGTTCGTACTGCTTCTGCTCGACAGCGTAGAGACGATCTCTTTCGTCTGGTGGCAAATTGTCCATGAGCGCCATGTCGCGCTCACGAAGCTGGTATTCAACACTCCAGGTTGCTCCCTCGATACCGAGTTCGCAAGCGGTCTCCTTGGCACGAATGTAGTCGGACACCAGAAAGCGGTCAATTGGAAAGCCAACGTTCTGCTTCAGCCAATTACCACTGGTTCGCGCTTGCTGAATGCCACGGTCGGTGAGTCTGAAATCACGGCTATGACGATTACGAAATTCAGGAGTGAAGAGGCTGTTGTCACCTTTCCTTCCCGCCTTATTAGCGACGTTTCCTTCAGATTCGCCGTGGCGAATCACAATTAGATCGATTGGCAACATGATGATATTACTCCAAGGAACATCCCAAACGCACGATGCGTTTAGATAATATAATTCGTACTACAAGAAACATCTTGAGTCAATTTACTGGTGTTTTTGCTGGCTCCAAATGTGGAGTGAGGTTCAACTAATAATTATTAAAGAGAACGCGATATAAAAACAAGAAACCGCCGAAGCAGTCTCCTGCTTGGCGGTTGTTACTTCACTCTCGTACAAAATTCTTTCAGCCACGAAAGTAGATCGATTTTGAGTGTGTCATCGAGTTTCTGCGGAACAATAGCCAGGGAGATTGAAGGTATTTCAAACTCCATCTCTTCAACCTCGCCGTCTTCACCAACTCGAACGGCTATACGGTCACCAGAACTAAC
>JBBSJU010000014.1:0-6212 GCA_038256975.1 Minisyncoccia bacterium
ACTCATTGCATTCTCCTTGGCTTGATTGTACAACTACCTCTATTCCTAGCACAAAAATATAGAAAACGGAATCTAGGTTCAAACTTCCCCACATCCCAACTAAAAACACCCTTGAAAAACAAGGATGATTTTACTAGCTCCAAATGTGGGATGAAGTTCGAAGGGAGATATTGAGAGGTGGGAAATAAAAAAATCCGATACACAACTTGTGTTCGGAATATCGTTTAAGAAATACGGTTGCTGCCATCCATACGCCACTGGGGAAAGATGTTCTTTCCCCATTACCAGTTAGACGGCCGAGGTTAGTCGTAGGTGAGCATTGAGCCATCAGCGTTGAGAACGAGACAGTTGCAACGTTCGACTACGTCCCCCTTCTTGTCAACGAAATCAAACCCATCGAAGCGGAGACGTTTGCCATATTTTGGCTCCCTCTTGGACGGCTGACTGCTACCGACGGCTGTATCGCAAACGGCAACCATGCTGCAGCCGAAGCCTTCTTCGTCAGCACTCGACGCAGTAAATACGACCCCTGTCGCCTCTACCGATTCGAAAGCCTGGGCGCCCTCAATGCCCTGCTCCTCACTACGAATCAGCCACTTCTTTGACGATTCGCGATCGAGGTAATTTGCACTTACAATCTGCTTTGCCATTGACCTACTCCTACCAGGATAACTTCACTTAAAGGTGTGAAGATGACCTTTTTCCAAAGAGCGAATAGATAATTCGTACTATACTTATTTATATGTGTCAAGTCTGCTCCAAATGTGGGATGAGGTTCGGGTGGAGATATTGAAAGAAAACAGGCTCTAAAAAGAGTTCTCGGTGTTATACTTTTAATTATGAAATCTCCTAAAGAAAATAATTTTGCATACATCGACGGAGCAAATCTCCATCAAGGAATGGGCACCCTTGGGTGGGCACTCGACTACAAGAAGTTACGAGTGTGGCTTACAGAGAAGTTTAATATTACAACAGCGTACCTTTTTATAGGAAATATTCCAAAGTATGGAAAGCTGTATGCACACCTCCAAGAATGTGGGTACATTCTTATCTTCAAAGAAGTCGTATACGACAATAACGGTAAACCTAAAGGTAATTGTGACGCCGACTTAGTACTTAAAGCAACGCAGGATTTCTATACTCAATCTTATGAAAAAATGCTTCTTATTTCTAGTGACGGTGACTATTCATCACTTATAAGCTTCACTATGTTAGAAAAGAGGTTACTTGGCATACTTTCTCCTGCAAATGAAAAGAAATGTTCTGTACTCCTCAAAAGAACTGGGGCTAAGATATTTTACATAAACGAGCAAAAGAAAATATTGGAGGTATAAAAATAAAAAAGCCCCCGACGAAGACGGAACTTCGTAAGGGTCTCTTTCGTGGTGATGTATACAGTATATACTATATACTGATCACTTGCCAATGTGGCAAACTTCGGTAAACCTACTCAAGCTAAAACCACATTGTTAAATAAGGATGCTTTTGCTGGCTCCGTGGGTAGGGCTATCTCGGCTTACAACCGCAGTACAGGTTTCCCATTTTCTCAAAGCAAAGCTTTTCAAAAATACAGGAGAACCTTTTCGATCCCTACATGAAGAACAATCAATTGTTCTTCTCCACCGAGCTCAAAAAATCAAAAACCCCTTTCGGGGTTTAAGATTTTTACGAGCTCCAAATGTGGGATGAGGTTCGACTAGCAATACTGAACGATGCTTAAAATCTCAGCCGCAATACTCTCTGGAGCCTTTGCATCAGTAGAAACAATCTTACAACCAAGAACATCACAACTCTTTCTTAGTAAAGAAGAAACATATATGTTATCAGTAATGAATTTTTCAAGAGTCTTTCCTGTCGTTCGAGTAAGCTCGACTAGCGATTCTTCGGTTTGGTAACGATTCTTGATTCTTTCTTGTATAGTTTTCTCATTTACATCTAGTAGAATAATTTCCGCCTCCGAACCAATTTCCTCTGGTTTTGAAAAACCAAATATGAGTGTAGAGACACCTTTCTTTTGATTTTCTTTTCCTGCTGAGACCCAATAATTAGTTTCACTTATGCGCCAAGTTTTGTCAGCATTATTGGGCACACCTCTTTCGTCAAAATCATGCACTTCAAAATAACTTCCTGGAAGAAGTTTCTGAACCTCATTCATAACTGTAGTTTTACCGACACCGTTTGCTCCTATAATAAAAATAATTTTTGCTGACATTTTTTAATGTACTAACTTTTGCCAAAGTTTTTCAATATCCCTTTCTTCAGACCACAATTCCAGTATTCTTGAACGTAATTCTTGATGCTGCGAATATCCCATATCCAAAACGCCATCTGGAAGTAAGCCCTTACACTCAACATTAAGTAACACAGTAAGCGCCTCTTTTATTTCATTATATTTTTCCGCCCCTATTTTCTCCTGCCAGGTAATACCAAACTTATACCATGTATAAAAATGCCACAGTTCATGCATCACTGTTTTTCGAACTGATTCACTCGGGACTTTTACAAAAAATAAGTTACCTTCTATTGAATATGGATGTCTGCTGTTTACGGTAATATACGCATTTATCGTGTCTTTAATCTCTACCTTAAATATATCCTCAGCAATTTTTTGATATTTATCTGCAACACTGTCCCAATCTAACTGATATTTATCTTTGTATTCATCTATTAATACACCATTTGAACTTAAATAATCATTGATGAACTGAGAAGCATTTTCAACTGACGGGGTATCTCCATATGTAGTTACAAGCTGTTCATATATCTTTGTTGGCGTAGGAGAATTAGAGGATGTTTTCCCGTAATTAAGCAAACACCAGATATCTTTTTCGCGGCTATATTCAAAGACGACCTTCATACAAAGAAGTATATCAGGTTCGAGAGGAGATATTGAAAGGTGGGAAATAAAAAAATCCCGAGACACAACTTGTGTTCGGAATATCGTTGGGGAGAGTGCATTCACTCTCCCCTCTCCAGTATATGCCCTCATACACACGCGTTCCCTTTACGCGCCATAGGGGCAATTAAGATGCTAGGGAAGCAAGGTCAGCACTGATGATGTAGATGTCACCGCCGGCCTGTCGAACATGGTTGAGATCAGCCTCGTGAGCGATGAGCAAAGCGACCATGCCATGTGAACGGTCTGCCACTGCCGCAAGGTATTGGTCACCACTCAACTGCTCTTGAGCTTCCTGCCAAGATGAAGGGAGCGGAATCTTCCGGCCATTTTCCACGACTTTCGTAGCTGGATGAATATAACGACCCATGACGTTTTCCTCCTCGATTAGTTCGATAAATACAACCTTGAGGCGCAAATAAGGTTCTCCTTGTTCGAAAACAAGTTACATAAACTATACTACATATATCTACTTCTGTCTACAATGCTCCAAATGTGGGCTGAAGTTCGAGGGGAAATACTGAAAGTTGGCATTGTATAAAAACAAAAGCCGCCGGAGCAGCTTCTGCTTCGACGGATTCACCCAACATTAGTCACTTGTTCGATACTGATAATTCCAGTAGGGTGACGAGTATCCAAATCCGTCAAGAACGTCATGCAACGACGTGCGTCGACCAGATTGTAGAAAATCTCGTACTCATTATCATCACCAGTGCGAATTGATGCCACAATCTGCTCTTGGAGCCGTCTTGCTTCTGCGGTCAGAATGCGGAGGATTTTAACCCCATTCCACATCCCTCGTTCATAGGCAGTCACAGCAAAATCTTCTTCCAAGCACATGAGGAATTCTATCAACTCCTCTCGGTAGGTCTCATCGTAACCAACGCGCACATCGAGACAATAACTCGGTGTACCTTCAGGAATACCTGCTTCCTCAGGCAAGAAGTGATTATCCTCCTGTTCACCCTCTTCAACCAAAGAAGGCGGATAAATGAAAACACCACCCTCTCCACCACCCTCACCCCTTCTCAGAATCCAAAGAACGCACTTCTTCTTTGTCGGTTCAAGCGACGCCTCGAAGGTGAAATCAAAAAAAGATTCTCCTTCGGTACAGACGACAGTTCCCTGTACGTCTTCATCTCCGACCTGAGCCGATTGCTGTGGTAACACTTCTACGAAAACCGACTGCTCTTCTTCATCAGACTCCAATGAAGCAAAGACAGGGTGCAGACTCGCATTTTTAATGGTAATCACAATCCTCTCCCTCTATGGTTTGGTGGGTTGCAAATTTCAATCCTGTCTTTGATGACTGGATAATACATTCGTACTACACCATATGATAACTGTCAATATTTGCTCCAAATGTGGGATGAAGTACGAGTGGAGATATTGAAAGAAGGCGGGGTCTTTGTGCCTGTATAGTAATTTACTTAACTTAGTATGGTTGTAGCGACTTTTTTAATAATTTTAACCTTCTCCTGAAAATCAGAAGCATTGTAAAAATCTCTAAATAATCCACCTAATGCCTGGTCAGCATCAGTGATAAGAGAGAGTTGTTGTTTAGGTGCGGGACGCCATTTTTGGTTTCTATCAAAATACAAATCAATGAGGTCAACCGCTTTCTTATGAATCAAGAGTGTCGCAGTCGCTGTATCGGTTTCATAAATGACTTCTGCTCCTTTAATTGAATCTGTTGCATCAAATCGCAAATGTTCGAGTTTAGATTCATCAAATTTGTCTGGCTTTTCCTTGCAAAGTTCCTCACCATACTTTTTTACTCGTTCTCCTGTGCCATCGCGATCAAATGTAACCTGGGCAACGCTCCATAAACCAACGGCGTCGTGCTTGTTAGCGTTCCAATACTCAACAGCACTTTTCTCAGTCGTGTATATGATTTCAAACGCTTGTCCTTCAAAATCCTCGGCCGCACGTTTGTAGCCATCCTTAAGAATGACAACCAAGTCAATGTCGCTATCAGGACGACTATTGCCGCGTGCGTAGGAACCAAACACAATTACAGCGAGGACATTACTATCTGCCTTTTTGAGTTCTATAAACGCACTTAGTTTCTCCTGCTTTGTCATGTAAGGCATTGTAGCAATTCTCTATATCTAAAAGCTAATCCACTTATCTTCTAATGAAAACCTGTCTGCTCCAAATGTGGAACTAAGTTCGAGAGGAGATATTGAAAGAGAACAAGGAAGAATATCTACAACTCAGGCACAGTTAAAATAACATTCTTAAAATCTTCGAATCGTATTTTACTACCAGGATACTCATATCCAACTGGAGTTGTTGGAGGCAACGTAAAATCTATTGGGATTGAAATATGTCTTAAAATCTCTCTCTTAAATAAAAACTCAGCACTGGTACTTGCCTTAACCAAGTTAAAGAAACTTTCTTGCGTTTTGTGCGCTGCAATTACTTTTTCCTGTAGTGCTTTTTGCTCATCTGAAAGCGCTAGAGTAAATGCTATTTCTCGCCCCGGAGCAAACTGGTTCCAAAGTCTTCTCTCTGGCCAATCATGGTACGCCGGAAACATGAAAAGAGGAACTTCTAACTTCTGCGCGGCACGATGCGTACAAAAACTAACAGCATCGTGTCCATTGTGTCCACCCTCGTAATCATGAGTAATAATACAATCAGGATGTAACTGAGTTATTTTTTCAAAAATTTCTTTGGCGACCTCAGGTACTCTTTGCATTAATTCCCTTTCTGGATATCTTAGAAAGATTATACTTTCTTTACGAACTCCCAAAACACTCATTGACTCAAGTGCTTCTTTTTCTCGAATTGGACCCATTTCCGGTCCTGTATAGTCTCCACTTGTTACATAAAAAATATCTACACTTTTCCCTAACTGAGTAAGTTCCGCTATATATGCACAGGTATATATTTCATCATCTGGATGGGCAAAAACAAAAACATATCTAGAAAAATCTAGTGGATTATTTTCTGTATTCATATATAAATACTACCACTCAATTCTATGAATGTGCAGATTTTTTCGAAAACAAAAAGTACCCATATTTAGGTGGGTACTTTTGCTGGCTCCGAATGTGGAACGAAGTTCGAGTGGAAATACTGAAAGCTGGGATTGTATAAAAACAAGAAACCGCCGAAGCAGTCTCCTGCTTGGCGGTTGTTACTTCACTCTCATACAAAATTCTTTCAACCACGAAAGTAGATCGATTTTGAGTGTGTCATCGAGTTTCTGCGGAACAATAGCCAGGGAGATTGAAGGTATTTCAAACTCCATCTCTTCAACCTCGCCGTCTTCACCAACTCGAACGGCTATACGGTCACCAGAACTAAC